>JAHLLK010000081.1 GCA_020444165.1 Deltaproteobacteria bacterium
AGGCCTGGTCCTCGTTCAGGGCGATGATGCCCGCGATCTGGATGGGCTGGAACACCCCGTAGTCCAGATAACTCTTGATGCGGGTCAGCGCGTGGACCATCTCCGGGTTCCCCACGCAGAAGCCCAGCCGCCAGCCGGCCATGGAGTAGGACTTGGACATGGAGAACAGCTCCACGCAGATGTCCTTGGCCCCGGGGACCTGCAGAATGCTGGGGGCCTCGTAGCCATCGAAGCACAGGTCGGCGTAGGCGAAATCGTGCACCACCCAGATCTCGTGCTCCCGGCAGAAATCCACGATCTTGGCCATGAACTCCAAGTCCACGCAGGTGGTGGTGGGGTTGTGCGGGAAGCTGATGATCAGCATCTTGGGCTGCGGCCAGGTCTGCCGGTGGGCGGTCAGCAGATCGTCGAAGAAATCCCGCCCGGGCAACAGCGGCACGTTGCGGAGGTCGCCGCCCGCGATCACCACGCTGTAGGGGTGGATGGGATAGGTGGGGCTGGGCACCAGCACCACGTCCCCGGGGTTGATGGTGGCCAGCACCAGGTGGCTGAGCCCTTCCTTGGCCCCGATGGTGGCCACGGCCTCGGTGTCCGGGTCCAGATCCACGTCATAACGGCGCTTGTACCAGTCGCAAATGGCTCCCCGGAGCCGGGTGATGCCCTTGCTAGCCGAGTAGCGGTGGTTGGAAGCCTTGCGGGCCGCCTCCACCAGCTTCTCCACTACGTGCTCGGGGGTAGCGATATCGGGGTTGCCCATGCCCAAGTCGATGATGTCCTCGCCAGCTCGCCGGGCCTGCATCTTAAGCTCGTTGACCGTGGCGAACACATAAGGAGGCAGCCTTTTCATTCGACGAAACTCTTGCATGGACCTTTCCTTCATAGCGTAGGGTTTTGCCAACGGGCCCCCGCGGAGCCCTTTAAACGATGGAATATTGGAAGGTATCTTAGGGTTCCAAAGGTGTCAAGCCTGGGGGGGCGGGGAAAAAGAGGTAAAAGACGCCGGGGCCGGGAAATTCCCTCCGGCGTCCGGCCCACCCCGGCCGGCCGCCAGCCAAATGAGAAGTTGAGCCCGGCGACCCGGAGAGGTATAGGTGAAGGACGGCGGCGGCTTCCCGGGCCAAGGGGCGGCCGCCGGGGAGTGTGGCACGTGCAAGCAAAACTGTTGTGGCTGGCCCTGGCCGGCGGCTTGGGCGCCCTGGCCCGCTATGGCTTGGGCGGGTTGGTGCAAAGGCTCCTGCCCGGGGGCTTCCCCTGGGGCACCGCCGGGGTGAACCTCCTGGGCAGCTTTTTGTTCGGGCTCATCTGGAGCCTGGCCGCCGAGCGCGCCGCCATCTCCGCCGAGTTGCGCCTCATCGTGCTCACCGGCTTCATGGGGGCCTTCACCACCTTTTCCACCTTCATGTTCGAAACCAGCGAGCTTTTGCGCACCGGGCAGTGGCTGTGGGCCTTCTGCAACGTGGCCGGCCAATGCCTGCTGGGCCTGGCGGCGGTGTTCGCCGGCTGGGCCCTGGCCCGGGCGCTCTAAAGGAATGTGGCGGAGAAAGCCATCCCTGGTTTTCTCCTTTGAGAACCTGCCCAAAGTAAATTTGGGCAAGTTCACGAAATCGCGGCTTATCTTTGATAACCACGATTTCGGCGGGCCGTCCCCGGCCCGCGCGGAGCCCGCTGGAACGGTTTCTCCAGCAGAATCCGTTGCGCCGGCAAAGGAGGCACTCCCATGAAACTGGCAGGCGAAGCCAAGCTTCTCCGCATCTTCCTGGGCGAAAGCGACAAGCACCAGGGCCGGCTGTTGTACGAGGTCATCGTGGAGGAGGCCCGGCGGGCCGGCCTGGCCGGGGCCACCGCTTTCCGGGGCAGCCTGGGCTTTGGGGCGCACAGCCACGTGCACACCGACCGCATCCTGCGGCTTTCCGAGGACCTGCCCATGCTGGTGGAGATCGTGGACACCCAGGAGAAGATCGACGCCTTTCTCCCCCGGCTGGACGAACTCATGGTGGAGGGCCTCATCACCATGGAAAAGGTCCAGGTCATCGCCTACCGGACCAACCGCGAGCCGTGATCCCCGCCCCGCCGCTCCTCTTTCCCCGACCGGCGCCGTTCTGCTACATTGGGGCTTGGCGGTCCTCCGGGGCCGCCGGGGGGATCTCCCCCCACCCAACCCTGAACCAACTTGCCCCCGCGGCAAACTCTATCTGGGAGACTGACCTTGAGCCTTAACGTTGTGATCATCGGAGCGGTGGCCGCTGGTCCCAAAGCCGGCTGCCGCATCAAGCGCCTTCTGCCCGAAGCCCGGGTGACCATGCTGGACCGGGACGACATCATCAGCTACGGCGGCTGCGGCATCCCCTTTTACGTGTCCGGCGACGTGCCGGAGTTGAAGGGGCTGTTGTCCACCAGTTTCCACATGGTGCGCGATCCCGCCTTTTTCAAGGGCGCCAAGGGCATCGACGTGCTCACCCGCACCGAAGCCCTGGCCGTGGACCGCGCGGCCAAGACCGTGTTGGTGAAGGACCTGGCCAGCGGCCGGGAGTCCACCCTGGCCTATGACAAGCTGGTCCTGGCCACCGGCTCCTCGCCGTTCCTGCCTCCGGTGGAGGGCGTGGACCTGCCCGGGGTCCTGCCCGTGGCCAACGCCCACCACGCCGAGGCCATCAAGGGCATGGTGGCCGGCGGCGAGGTAGGCCGGGCGGTGATCGTGGGAGCCGGGGCCACCGGCCTGGAGATGGCCGAGGCCCTGGCCGACCTCTGGGGCGTGGAGGTGGACATCCTCGAGATGGCCGACCAGGTGCTGCCCGGGGTGCTGGACCAGGAGATGGCCCGCATGCTGGAGTATCACCTCTCCCAGCAGGAGGGCCTTACCCTGCGCCTGGGGGTGAAGCTGGAGAAAGTGCTGGCCGGCGAGGACGGACGGGTGGCCGGGGTGCTGGCCGGCGGCGAGACCTATCCGGCCGATTTGGTGATCATGGCCACCGGATACCGGCCCAACGCCGAACTGGCCCGGGCCGCCGGCCTGGAGTTGACCGCGGCCGGGGCGGTGAAGGTGGACGCCCATATGCGGACCTCCGACCCGGACATCTATGCCGGCGGCGACTGCGTGGGCCTGACCCACCAGCTCACCGGGCAAGAGGTCTACTTCCCCTCGGGCTCCCTGGCCAACCGGGTCGGCCGGGTCATCGGCACCAATGTCTGCGGTGGCCACGACACCTTCCCCGGGGTGCTGGGCAGCTTTTGCATCAAGCTCTTCGGCCTCTCGGTGGCCGCCACCGGGCTCACCGAGGCCGCGGCGGCCAAGGAGGGCCTCACAGTGGTGGCGCCCCTGGTGGTGCAGGCCGACCGGGCCCATTTCCACCCGGACATGAAGCTGATGTACCTGAAGCTGGTGGTGGAGGCCGGCTCCCGCCGGGTGCTGGGCCTCACCACCCTGGGCGAGAACGGCGACGCGGTGGCCGGCCGGGTCTCGGCCGTGGCCGGGCTCCTGGCCAAGGCCGCGGTGCTGGAGGACGTCTCCAACCTGGAAATGCCCTACAGCCCGCCCCTGGGCGCGGCGGTGGACATCCTGAACGCCGCGGCCAACACCGCCGAGAACCTGTTGGCCGGCAAGCTCCGCCCCATGACCCCCGAGGAGTTTTCCCACCGGCTGGCCGCGCGCGACGCGGGCAACACGGTGTTCCTGGATGTGCGGGCCATTGACAACGCCTCTCCCTACCTGAAGGAACTGGCCCCGGCCTGGCAGCACCTGCCCCAGGAGACCCTCTTGACCCGGGTGGAGGAGGTGCCGGCCGACAAGGACGTGGTGTTGATCTGCAATTCCGGAGTCCGTTCCTACGAGGCCCAGGTGATGCTGGAGTCCCGGGGAATCAAGAACACCTATAACCTGAGCGGCGGGGTTGCCGCCGTGAAACGCTGGGGGGAATCCATCCTCGCGCCCAAGGAGGAGTGAGCCGCCCGCGGGAAGGCGAACGCCATGTACCAGGATATCTTGGTGGAAAAGGGGCCGGATTTCGTGGCCGAAATCAGCTTCAACCGGCCGGAGCGCCTAAACACCTTCACCACCGTGACCGCCCGGGAGCTGTACGAGGCCCTGGCCGAATTCGAGGCCGACCCCGAGGTCAGGGTGATCGTGATCAAGGGCCAGGGCCGGGCCTTTTGCGCCGGCATCGACCTGGGCGAATTCTTCGGCCAGAGCGCCACTTCCTACAAGACCTGGGTGGAAGGCATGGAGCTGCCCCTGGCCTACATCTCCGAGATGAACAAGCCGGTCATCGCCTCGGTCAAGGGCGTGGCCGCGGCCAACGGCGGCGGCCTGGTGGCCGCGGCCGACTTGGCCATCTGCAGCGAGCGGGCCCGCATCGGCTACACCGCGGTGAACGTGGGCCTGTTCTGCCTGGGCCCGGCCGTGCCCCTGGCCCGGGTGCTGGGCCGCAAACGCTCCTTGGAGCTTTTGCTTTATGGCGAGCTGATCACCGCCCAAAAGGCCCTGGAAATGGGCCTGGTGAACCGGGTGGTGCCGGACGACGAGCTGGAACAGGCCACCCGCGAGTGGGCCGTTTCCCTGGCCGCCCGCAGCCCCCTGGCCGTGCAGATGGGCAAACGGGCCTTCTACGCCATGAGCGACATGGATTACCAGACCTCCTTTGAGTACATGAATGAAGTGTTCGCCCGCCTCTGCACCACCAAGGACGCCGAGGAGGGGGTGAAGGCCTTCAAGGAGAAGCGGGACCCGGTTTACCGGGGGGAGTAGCCCGGAGGATTTACCCCGGGCGGATGTCGCCGGGGCCAGGTATGGTATATCAGAGGCGCGGCGGCCGGTCTGGCCGGGCGGCTGAGTCTGGCCCACCGGCCGGAGCGCGGGAGGCGCCGGCGCCGCGAGCCGGCCTCGCCCCTGCTCCGAATTGGCCGTAAGACCCGCTACTGCCCCAGCGTCCGCCCCCCGAGGGAGCGCGGGCGCGGATTTTCCGCCGGGACCCGGGCTCCCGGCCCGAACCTGAGAGACGTCATTTGTCCGAGGATAACCAAACCAAAGACTCCGAAACCCCTGCCGGTGAGACGCAGGGCTCGGTGAAGTTCGAAGTGTACGGCGTGGAGGTCCTGGAGAAGCAGGTGCGCCAGAGCGGCAACTCCGGGCGCATCTACCTGCCGCCCAACTGGGTGGGCCAGCGGGTGAAGATCATCCGCCTGGACTGAGCGCCGGAACCCGTCACCCGGCGCCTCTGGGGCGGCCTCGGGGCCGGCCCCGCACGCGCCACCAGGCCGGAGGGAGTCCTTTTGGCCGCACACCTCGTCGTCATTGGAGCAGGACCCGGCGGGTATCAGGCCGCCATCCGCGCGGCCCAACTGGGCGCCCGGGTCACCGTGGTGGAAAAGGACCGCCTGGGCGGCACCTGCCTCAACTGGGGCTGCATCCCCACCAAGGCTTTGAAAGCCGTGGCCGATTGCTTCACCACCTGCCGCACCGCCGGGGAGCTGGGGGTGGAGCTGGCCGCCCCGCCCCGCCTGAACTGGCCCGTGGCCCTGGCCCGCAAGGACCAGGTGGTGGAGACCCAGGTGGGGGGCATCGCCCGGCTGTTCCAGGCCCACGGGGTGGAGCTGGTCACCGGCGAGGCCTCCCTGGCCGGGCCTCACGAAATCCGCGTGCGCCAGGAAACCGGGGAGGTTACCCTCACCGCGGACCAGATCATCCTGGCCACCGGCTCCCGGCCGGCCGAGCTGGCCGCCCTGCCCCGGGACGGCCGGAACATCCTCAATTCCGACGACATCCTCTCCCTGCCCGAGCTGCCGGCCAGCCTGGCCGTGGTGGGCGGCGGGGTGGTGGGGGCCGAGTTCGCGGCCATCCTGGCCGCCCTGGGCTGCCGGGTCACCGTGATCGAGGCCCTGGACCGGGTGCTGCCCCTGCCCAGCCTGGACCCGGAGATCTCCCGGCTCCTGACCCGGGAGATGAAGAAGCAGGGCATCACCCTCAAGACCAGCCGCCTGGTCACCGCCTGCGAACCGCACCCCGAAGGCTTGGAGCTGGTGCTGGAACCCACTCCCCAGGAAGGCAAGCCCGCCACCGGCCGCCCCGAAAGCCTGGTGGTGGCCAAGGTGCTGGTGGCCGTGGGCCGGGCCCTGAACAGCCAGGGCCTGAACCTGGAGCGGGCCGGCCTGACCGCCGGACCCGGCGGCGCCGTGACCGTGGACCGCACCCTCCGCACCGCCCAGCCCCACATCCTGGCCGTGGGCGACCTCCTGGGCCCCTCGCGGCCCCTGTTGGCCCACGTGGCCGGGCTCGAAGGCCGGGCCGCCGCCGCCAATGCCCTGGGCGCCCACCAGGAGCCCTCCTATGACCTGGTGCCCGCCACCGTGTTCACCCACCCCGAGGTGGCCTGGGTGGGCCTCAGCCCGGCCCAGGCCCAGGCCCAAGGCCTGGCCGCCTCGCGCCACACCGTGCAACTCCGCATCCTGGGAGCCGCCCAGGCCCGCGGCGAACTGGCCGGGCAAATCACCCTCATCAGCGAAACCAACACCGGCCGCCTCCTGGGCGCCCACCTGGCCGGGCTCCACGCCACGGAAATGGTGCACACCGCCGCCCTGGCCCTGGCCCAAAACGCCACCGTCGCCGACCTGGCCCACCTCATCCTGGCCCACCCCACCTTCAGCGAAGCCCTCGGCGAAGCCGCCGAAACCGCCCTCGGCCTGGCCCTGCACGCCCCGCCGGTTCGCTAAGAGGTTTTTTGGGGAGAAGGAAGATGTGGGGGGAAGGGGTACTTTTTTGAAAAAAAGTACCCCTTCCCCCCACACCCCCCATCCCCCAAAAAACTTCATAGTGTTTGCTGGAGGCCAAGACACGGAGTAGGACGCACCGCGTCTCGCCCCCTACTCGGGTTGGTTTTCCTGTCGATGCCTTCCGGTCTTCCAGGTCGCCCTTAGGCCCAGGACCGGCACAGCCAGGTGTTCGCCGGCAAGGCGACGGACAAGCGACAACCGGAGGCGTAGCCTTAGCTACGTCGAGGTTGGAGTGAAGTCCGCAACGCCGCCGGCGGGCATCTGGCGAAGCCGCCCACGTCATGAAATGACAACCCTAAAACGAGGTTGGAGCGCAGGCCCGGGACGCAGCCGGCGGGCAGCTGGCGAAGCCGCCTACGTCTAAAAGTCGAGTATCTCCCCCCCTTCGATTACCCGCCTATTGCCCGAGTTCAGGTCATAGGTCACCCCGCGCTCGATGCGGCCGTGCTCGGAATAACCCCGCGACTCCCAGTAGCCGGTCTCCATGTGGTCGGTGAACTCCACTTCCTTCAGCCACTTGGCGCTCTTGTAGCCCCAGAGGTTGGGGATGATCATGCGCAAGGGCCCGCCGTAGTCAGGCTCCAAGGGTTCGTCCTCCACCGCGTAACACAACAAGACCCGCGGCGCGGCCAGCTCGGCCAGGGGCACCGTGGTGCGGTAGCCGCCGCCCCAGCTGGCAAAGGCCGCGTGGCTGGCCTCGGGCCGCGGCTGGGCCAGGGCCAAAAAATCGGCCCAGGCCACCCCCTGCCATTTGGCCCGCACCGAAAATCCCGACACCGAGGCGAAGCGGGCGTCCACCTCGCTCTGGGGCCAGGCCTTGATCTGGTCCAGGGTGTAGACCGCCGGCGCCGCCACCAGCCCGGTCACCGCCAGGCGAAAGTCCGCGGGCGCGATCTGGGGATAGCCGCCGGCGCTGAACACCGGCATGTTTACCCGGCTCAGAAGGCTCATGGTGTCTCCTCCGGATACCCGGCCAGCCGGGCCAGATGCCTGACCCGGCTGGTGACGTTGAGAAGATAGGCCGGCAGGGGCTGCTTGGGTTGGGGGCGCGGATCATACTCCCAGCCCCGCACCAGGTCCACCACCCGGGACACATTGCCGCCCTCCTGGGCCAGCCAGGCGTCCACCTTGCTCCGGAACTCCGCCGCCGCTTCCCGGGAGCGCTGGAAAAAATCCGCCACCTCGGCCCCGGTGAACACGAACAAGTGCCCCTGGCACAGCACCTGGGCATCCAGGGCGGCCAGACGCTCCACCGAGTTCAGATAGGCCTCGAAATCCACCAGGAACTCGGTGATGGTGAAGCCGGTGCGGTCACAGCAGCCCGCGGACTCGGCGCAGATCAGGATTCCCTCGTCGGGCAGGAAGTAGCTCTGGCTGTCCCAGGTGTGCCCCGGGGTGGCCAGCACCTGGACCCGCCGGCCGCCCTCCAGGAATATTTCCTCCCCGTCTTCCAAAATGCGGTCCACCTCGAAAGGCTCAAAGGGCACCACGTCAGCCGGGTCCAGGCCCCAGAAGGGGGCCAGCATGGCGGCTTGGTCGTTCAGGCGCGTGATCAGGGCCTGGGCGCCCGGCCGCCGCACGATCTCGGCCCCCTTGGCCGCGGCGGCCACCCGGAGCCCGGGCAGGGCCTTTTTGAGCGCGCTCACCCCCCCACAGTGGTCGTAGTGGGCGTGGGTCAGAAACAGGTGGCTGGGGGAGGCGCCCAGGTGCAGGCTGTCCAAGTGGCGCAGCACCCCGGCCGCCAGACAGGAAACCCCGGCGTCGAACAGCACCGGCTCCGGGCCGGCGTAAAGGTAAGTGGGCATCTGGGGGTTGCCCAACACGTGAAAATCCTTGACCACCTCCCCGATTGTCGTGAACGGCATGCGTGAGCTTCCTTGAGTTCTGGGTGTGGGCAGAGGACGGCGCGCGGCCGCCCCGGGGCTAGCATTTAACCGGCCGGGGCGCCGCTGGCCGCCGCCCCGGACCCGGCCCCTCCCAGCTTAACGCGGGGGAACGGCCCGGGGAGGAAATTTTCGCCCGATCTCAGGGAAACTTCAGGCTGATCTTCTTGGCTCCCCCCTCTTCCTTGATCTTGATGCCCAGGGTCAGGTTGTCGTTGCCCAGGCCCAGGGCCAGAGGCCCCTTGGCCTTGTCACCCTCCAAGTGGGTCACCGCCCGGACCGCCTCCACGATCTTGGCCCCGATTTCCGCACCCGGCGAGGGCAGGGTGGCTTCCCGGTAGATGGCGCTGGCGGTCACCACGCCCTGGTTGTCAATCTTGAGGGAGATTTTCTCCGCTCCGGCGTTGATGCCGTGCAGCACCGCCAGGGCCAGCCATTTGAGGGCCGCCTCCTCGGGGTCCTCCTGCCGGGGCAGAAGGGACATCTCCTCCAGGAGGTTGACGTCCTTCATGCAATCCATGTGCTCTTGGACCTTTTGATGCCATCCGCGCTTATCCAGCATATGCACCGCCGATCTTGGGGAAGGTGGTGAGGGGCCGCCACGGCCGGGTTGGGCGGCCGGGCGTCGGAGGTCGCTCGCCTCTTATTAAAAGTGTAAGAGCCCTTCCAGGGCATTTGCAACCGAACCCGCGCCGGGGCGGCCCGGGGCCGGCCCTCCCGTCACCCAAAAGTCACATATTGCGGCTTGCAATTCATTTCGTCATGTGGCGAAATACGACCATGCAGCTCCGACAAGCCGTAAATCTCACCAAGGCCCTGGGTGAGGAAAATCGCCTGCGCCTGATCCTGGCCCTGGAGGGCCGCGAGTTGTGCGTCTGCCAGCTCACCCTCTTGTTGGGCCTGGCGCCCTCCACGGTGTCCAAGCACGTGAGCGTGCTGCGCCAGGCCGGCCTGGTGGAGTCCTGGAAGGAAGGCCGCTGGGTCTACTGCCGATTGGCCACGCCCGCGGACTCGGCCGAGGTGGCCGAGCTTTTGGCCTGGGCCCGCAAATGGCTGGCCGGCTCCCGCCAGGCCAGCCGTGACGCCGAGCGCTTGGCGGACATCCTTATGCAGGACAAGGAAGAGATTTGCCGGCGGCAGCAGGCCGACCGCAAGTCCCCTCCCCCAGCTCCCCTCCGCACGAGGTAACAGACATGGCTGACTTGGCTCTCCGGCGCTTGAGCTTCCTGGACCGCTTCCTCACCCTGTGGATCTTCCTGGCCATGTTCCTGGGCGTGGGCGGGGGCTGGTTGTTCCCCGGGGTCAAGGGGGTGATCAACTGGTTCTCGGTGGGCACCACCAACTTGCCCATCGCGGTGGGCCTGATCCTCATGATGTACCCCCCCCTGGCCAAGGTGAGGTACGAGGAGCTGGGGAAGGTGTTCCGCAACTTTCGGGTGCTGGGGCTCTCCCTGGTGCAGAACTGGATCATCGGCCCCTTCCTCATGTTCTTCCTGGCCGTGACCTTCCTGGCCGACCTGCCGTCCTACATGGTGGGGCTGATCCTCATCGGCCTGGCCCGCTGCATCGCCATGGTCATCGTGTGGAACGACCTGGCCGCCGGCGACCGGGAGTACTGCGCCGGGCTGGTGGCCTTCAACAGCATCTTCCAGGTGCTGTTCTTCTCGGTGTACGCCTGGTTCTTCATCACCGTGCTGCCCCAGTGGCTGGGTCTCCAGGGCATGGCCGTGGACATCTCCATGGGCCAAATCGCCGAGAGCGTGTTCATCTACCTGGGCATCCCCTTCCTGGCCGGCGTCATCTCCCGGGTGGTGGGGCTCAAGACCCGGGGCCGCCAGTGGTATGAGGAGGAGTTCCTGCCCCGCATCAGCCCGCTCACCCTGGTGGCCCTGTTGTTCACCATCGTGGTGATGTTTTCCCTGAAGGGCGAATACATCGTGGCGTTGCCCCTGGACGTCTTGCGGGTGGCCTTGCCCTTGTGCATCTACTTCCTGGTGATGTTCCTCTTGAGCTTCTGGCTCTCCTACAAGGCCCGGGCCACCTATGAGCAGGCGGCCACCCTGTCCTTCACCGCGGCCTCCAACAATTTCGAGTTGGCCATCGCCGTGGCCGTGGCCGTGTTCGGCCTGGACAGCGGACAGGCCTTCGCCGCGGTGATCGGCCCCCTGGTGGAAGTGCCGGTCTTGATCTCCCTGGTGAACGTGGCCCTGCGTTTTAGGAAGAGATATTTTCCCCAAGCAGTGGAAACACCCACGGGAGTCTGCCATATTTCTTGTAAAAGCTGATTCCGCCCCGGGCAGGCTGGGGCAAAACAGCCTGCCCGGCGCGCCAAATAAGCCTTGTCAGTCGTCCCATGAAAGGAACTTCCCTTATGCAGAAACCAGTCTCTTTGGCGGCGGCGCTTGTCCTCGCCCTGACCCTCATCTTCTCCCTGGCTCCCGCGGCCCTGGCCGTGCCCATGGAACTGCCGGTAAAGAATCAGGTGACCCTTCTGGATTTCGGCGCGAACCAGTGCGTGCCTTGCCGCATGATGGCCCCCATCCTGGCCGAGGTGAAGCAGGAGTACGCCGGCGCCGCGGCCGTGGTGGTGCTGGACGTATGGCAGGAGCGCTCCCTGACCGACCAATACGGCATCCGGGTGATCCCCACCCAGATCTTCTATGACCGCTCCGGCAAGGAATATCTGCGGCACGAAGGCTTCATGCCCAAGGAGAGGATCGAGATGGTCTTGAAGGCGCTGGGCGTGACCAAGCCCTCCCGGCCTTAAGGTCGGGGCCGCGACCATGGGGGAACAGATATTCCTCACCGTCCACGCCTGGCTCACCTCCGGCGGCTGGGCCGCTCCTCTGGGGGCCTTCCTCTGGGGGCTCGTCAGCGTGGCCCTCTCACCCTGTCATCTGGCCTCGATCCCCCTGATCATCACCTATGTGGCCGGTCAGGAACGGGCCGTGGCCCCCCGCCAAGCCGTGGGCTACGCCGCAGTCTTCACCGGGGGGCTGTTCCTCACCATCGCCGCGGTGGGGGTGATCTCCTCCTTGTTGGGCCGGCTGTTGGGCGACGTGGGGCCCTACTGGTCCCTGGCCGTGGGCGCGGTGCTCCTCTGGGTCTCCTTGGACATGCTGGGCCTGGCCCATCTGCCCCTGTCGGGCCGGCACCTGGCCCGGCTCCGGGTGCGGGGGCTCCACGGAGCCCTGATTCTGGGCCTGGCTTATGGCGTGCTCTCCGGCTCCTGCACCTTCGGGTTTCTGGCCCCCATCCTGGCCGTGACCTCCTTGCAGACCAGCCTGTACGCCAGCGGACTGATGATCGTGCTTTTTGGCCTGGGCCACGCCCTGCCCATCGCGGTGGCCGGCAGCTCCACCGCCTTGGCCGGCAAGGTCTTGGCCGGCGACTCCTTTCAAGAGGGCAGCCGCTGGTTCCGGCGGGCGGCCGGGGTGGGCATCGGCCTGTTGGGCCTCTACTTCCTGGTCACCCCCCTCTATAGCGCCCTGGGCTGAGCCTCGCCCCCGGCCGGGGCTTCCCCCCCGCTTCCCGGCAAAGTCCCTGACCCCCGGGGGTCCGAGGCTGCTAGAATAAACTTCAGGTTCCCGGCCTCCGGCCCTGCTTTACGCCGGGTCCGCCACGAGGGGCCCGGCGCGGGGACCCGCCGCCGGCCCAGCTTTCTTGCCCCGCGGTTCCGCGGCCCGGCCCCCTCACCCCGCAGGGCCCCCGGCCCGGAAGGAGATTCCAGCGTGGCTGCCAGCGAAATCCCCCTGGAACGCCTGCAATATTTTCTCGGCAAGCTTGGTCTGGACGACGAGGCCCTGGTCTCCCTGGAGCCCTATCGCCAGGCCTTTTCCCAAAAGGGGCCGGCCTTTGGCCGGGAGTTTGCGGAGTACTTCCGCCAGATCGACGCCACCCGGGTGATTCTGGAGATGGAGGACCCGCCGGGCGCCCTGGAAAAGACGCTGGGCCACTGGTTCGAGTCGCTGTTCCGGGACACCTTCGGCCCCTTTTTCCTGGGCAAGCTGTGGCGCAGCGGGGCCATTCACGTGCAGGTGGGGGTGGACCAGCGCTACGTCAACCTGGGCTACGCCCTGGCCCGGGATTTTTGCCATCGGGTGGCCCGGCAGGTGGTGCCGGCCGCAGAACGGTACGAGGTGGTGACCGCGGTGGACAAGATGCTGGACTTCTGCGTCCTGGTGGCCACGGACTCTTTTCTGGGCAACACCGCCAAATGCGACATGGAAGTGGTGGCCGGCATCGCCCACCAGGTGCGCAACCCCATCACGGTGATCGGCGGCAACCTCTTGCGGCTGAAAAAGGAACTGGCCACGGAAGACGGCCACGCGGAGCGCTTCGAGCGCATCATGCTGGAGAACCGGCGCTTGGAGCGCATGGTCCGGGACATCGCCGCCTACAGCAAGGTCTTTGAGCAGGACCCCAAACTGGTGCCCATCAACCTGGGCGGTCTGTTGGCCGACGTGCTACGGGGCATTCTGGCCGAGCACCCGGACCTGACCCCCCAGACCAGCCTGGACCTGGCGCCCGACGCCTCCCGGGTTCTCGGCGATGGGCAGCAGTTGGAGATCATGTTCTACTATCTGCTGGAGAACTGCCTGGAAGCCTTGGATCCGGCCGACCTGCGGCTGTCCATCACCGCCCGCCGGCCGCCCACCTCCCGCTACGTGGAGGTGACCATCTTCAACACCGGCACGCCGCCGCCGCCCGAGATCAAGGAGAAGCTGTTCACCCCCTTCCACTCCTCCAAGCCCCTGGGCACCGGCTTCGGCCTGCCCATCGCCGGGGTGGTGGCCCGCCGGCACATGGGCAAGGTGATCCTGCGGGCGTCCTCCCCGGGGGGGACCATCACCCAGATCCTGCTGCCCGGGGCGGACTGAGAAGGAGGAAGATGTGGGGGCAACCCCCCTCCCCCCAAAAAACTTCATATGTGGCCTATTTCAGCCTCCGGTAAGGGGGCCGGCACGCACCCTCCCGCCTGGGGGTAGGCCCGCCGGTCCCGCCCTGGCCTCATTCCTTGACGAACAACAGCATCACCGAGGTAAAGAGGGTATTGTCCACGCGGAGTAGCAAGTGGGGCCGGAACTCGCTTTCCTCGGGCAGGTCGATGGGATGCTCCAAGGTATAGCTGGGAAGTTCGAACACGGGAAGCTGGACCAGCTTCAAGCCCGAGGGGGCCACCACGTGGTCCACCAGCTCCTGGGGCAGGAAGGTCTCCTCATGGGGCTGACCGTTGACCACCATCTCCGTGGCGATGGCGGCCAGACCCCCGGGCCGGAGCACCCGCCCCATCTCGGCCATGGCCTGGGCCGTGCCTTGGGGCCCGCCAAAATGCTCGATGGAGGACAGGGAATAGATGGCGTCGAAGCTCTGGTCCGGGAACTCCAGCTTGCGGCCGTCCATCTTCAGAAAGGTCAGGTGATCCTGGCGGTAGTCGAACGGCGCGTACTTGGTGGGGTCTTCCAAGACGTCCGGATCGCCTTCCTTGGCGTGGTCCGTGGACCAGGCGCCTTCGTAAAGGTCGGTGGCCACCACCTGGCCCACCCGATTGGCCAGCCAATAGAGCAGGTAGTCGTGGCCCGCGCCCACGGACAAGACCCGGCTGTCGGGCCCCAGTCCGCCCAGGTGGCGCAGGCCGTAGATGGTCTGCACGAACTCGTAGGTCTTGCGGTGCATGGTCTCCAGCTCCTGCGCCATCCCCGGCATCTCCAAGAGGGTGGCGAACCATTCCGGGTCCAGCCACTTGCGGGGGTTGGCCAGCTCGCACAAGACCGGGCCCGCCAGGGGCTGGGCCTGCACATAGGGCTGGAAAAGCGCCGGGTCGGCCACCGGCACGTAGTCCTGCAGGATATGATGCACGGGAAATTTCAATAGGCGGAACCGCGAGCACTCGGGCGAGGTGAGGAAATCCCGGAGGACCCGCACCCGGTTGGCCTCGCCGCTGGTCAGGCGCTGCAAATGATGGGAAAAACCTCCCTCGTCCGGCCGCCGCCCCAAAACCAGCCGGTACAAACACTCCAGGAAATCGGCATCAGAAGCAAAATCGTCCGTGCCGCGGAACTGCCGCCTGGGCTTCCACCAAAGCAATCAACACCTCCCTCTGGACAAGGGTCCCGCCGAAGCTCCGGCGGTCCCGTGGGAAAACACCGCACCTCCAGCGCCGAGAAAAAGGGCTACGCCCTTAGCGGAACAAATGTTGTGGGTTTGAGGTCAAAAACCGTGGGACAGGGCCAACTCCCCGCTCAAACTACTGCAAGGCCTACAAGTGGCGCAAGACCAGAATGGTTTCATCATCGAACAAAGAGCCTTTTTGAAAGGCCTCCACTTCGGAAACCGCCCGGGACACGATGACCTCGGCCGCCTGGTCGCGGGCCGCCGCCAGCAGATCCCCCAGTCGCGCCTCACCGAATTGCTCACCGGTGGGTGAGGGCGCCTCGGTCAGGCCGTCGGTGTACAGCACCAAGACCTCCCCCCGCGCCAGGAGTTCCTCCCCTTCCTGGTAAACTTCGGAGGGCGAAACCCCCAGGGCCATGCCGCCCAGCGCCCCGAAGGTGCGCACCTGGCCGTCCCGCTCCAACAGAAACGGCAAATTGTGCCCGGCGTTGGCGTAGACCAGCCGGCCGGTGGAAGGCTGGTAAAAGGCCAGGAATAGGGTCACGAACATACCCGAGTCATTGCCCTGGCACAAGACTTGGTTGGCCCGGGCCAGGGTGCCGTAGGGCGTTTCGACGTCCCGGCAGATGTTGCGCAGGAGGGTGCGGGTCATGGCCATGAACAGGGCCGCGGGCACGCCCTTGCCGGCCACGTCGCCCATGGCCAGGATCAGGCGGTCCTGGTCCAGGAAGTAGAAGTCATAGAAATCGCCAGCCACCTCCTTGGCCGGGATGTTGGCCGCGTGCAACTCGAACTCGCGGCGGTCGGGGTAGGGCGGGAAGGTATGGGGCAACAGCGAAAGCTGGATCTCCCGGGCGATCTTCATCTCGCTCTGCACCGCCTGGCGCGCCGCGGTCTCCTTGGCCAACAGCTCCATGTGCTCGGACAGGTCGTGGCCGATGCGGTTGAAGGTCCGGGCCAGGTCGCGGAACTCCTGGGGCCCGGTTTCCGGCACCTGGGTGGTGAGTTCACCCCGGCCCAGGGCCAGGGCGCCCTGGGTCAGGCTGTCCAGGGGGCGGGACACGCTGGAGGCCAGGCGCATGGTGACCAGGATGCCCACGGCCAAGGCCACCAGAAAGGCCAGCAGCACCGCGCCCTGGATGTTGCCGGTGGCGTCGTCGGAGATGCTGGCAAGGGCGGCCAGGGCCTCCCCTTTGGCTTCGGAGCCTTGCTGGCGAATTTCCCCCTGCAACGGCCGGAAGTACTGGGCGATGTTCACCACCCCGGCCAGGACCAGGGGGTGGCCGGGAATCCGCACCAGGGTCATGAACTTGCGGGCCGGCTGGTTCTCCCGATTCAGAAAAGTATAGTAACCCTGCACCAAAGGTTCGGTAAAGGAGCGCTCCACCAATTCCCACATCTTGGGAAAGCGGTAGGCCCATTCCCGGTAATTGTGGCCCTCCACCTGGGGGTTGGGATGCAGGATGGACAAGCCGTGCAGATCGTAGAGATCCATGTAGCCGGTTTCCACCGACCCCGCCTGGAGCACCTGGGTGGCCAGGGAGCGGATGGTGGGGTTCTCCCGCAGCTCCCGGATATCCACGCCCCGATTCGGGGGCAGGAGCCGGGCGATCTCGCCGGCCACCCCCTCGGTCTTCCACAGCACCATCTTCTCGCCGTACTGGGTGAGCACCTTCTCACTCAGGGCGACCTCCGAGCCGACCAGGCGATCCACGGCCTGGCGCACCGCCCCCTGGGCGTCCTCGTGCGACTTCTGCAAGATATAGCGCCCGGAAAAGAAGAAGATGCCGAGCACCAGGAGGATAACCGCCAGGGAGGACAGCAGCAGGCGATCGCGCAGTTTCATGGGCCAACTCTCCGGCTGGGGAAGGGCCGGACCACGCCGGTCCGACCGGTTTTTCGCCGAGGCGGCCGGGCTCAGACCTTCGCGGCGGCCTGCCCCCGGCGCTCCTGTTCCTTCTCGGACAGCCGAACCTTGCGCCGGGCCAAGGCCTCCTGATGCCGCCGCTCATCCTGCGCGTCCGCCAGGATCAGTTCCGGCACCTGGGCCGGGTGGTGGTCCCGGTCCAGGGCCACGAAGGTGAGGTAGGCGCTGGCCGTGTGGCGGACCTCACCGGTCAGGGGGTTCTCCGCCTCCACCCGCACTCCCACCTCCATGGAGGTGCGGCCCACCAGGTTGAGCCGGGCCTTGAAAAACAGGATGTCGCCCACGAACACCGGTTGCAGGAAGTCCAGGCGGTCGATGGAGGCCGTGACCGCCAGACTGCCGGCGTGGCGGATCGCCGTCACCCCGGCGGCGGTGTCGATGAGTTTCATGATCACCCCGCCGTGCACGTTGCCGGCGGGGTTGGCGTCCTGGGGCAGCATCTGCTGCGCCATGACCACCTCGCTGTCGGTCACCTTCTTGGCTGGCATCTGAGGTCCTTTTCCGCGCGCCGCGGGGCTTGCCGTTTCATATCCCCGGACCAGCTGGCGTAGAATGAGAGTTTGCTGCGATTTTCATGATGGGTAATTTAATTTCCGCCGTCAATATCCTGATTAGGTCTGAACTCCCCCGCTCGCGCGGGACAAAAAAGCCTCGGCCGTGGTCCAGGCAGACTGGTTTTTTGGGGCAGGGCTAGGGGAACCATAGCTCAACCAAGGTCGGAAACCAAGCGAAGGCCACAAAAAGCAGGGAACCCAAACAAAATCCCGCCGCGGACTTGAGTCTGCCGGCCAACAAACCGCAAAGGAGACAAAGGCCCATGGCGGCCAATAGGGGCAGGTAGGCTGTACGCACCATTTGCCGCTGGGTGGCTTCCCAGGAGGCCCGGAAATTTTCTTCGGGATACTGTACCCTGAGCTCCAAATGGCGGGGCACTTCCGGGTTGTAAAGTATGGACAGCCTCTGCCCAACCTTGAATTGGGACTCCAGGTCCTCGAGGCGGTTCACCGGTCCCCTCAGATAGCCTCCCAACTTGTAGGTCTCCTGGTTTCCGTCCACCGTGCCATCGGCCCAATGTTTGTCATAGGTCCGGTTTGCCTGGCTTCCGGCGTGGCTTCCCTTGAAAAAATTCAGCTTGGTGATGGTGAAGACGGCGGGCCGATATCCCTCGCCATACATGATCAGGAATACGCGCGGGCCGATGAGAAAGCCGGTGAGCATGGCGGTCCAAAAAGACAGCAAAATGGCAACAACCCCAAAGAGATTTTTCAGGCCGTTCAACAGGGGTTGTTCCGTGGGGGGCTTAGGTTCCCTGGAGGTCGCAGCGCGGGCCATGCCATGCCACCTTTCCCGCATTTTTCCCTTCCCCCCGCGGCCCCGCGGACGGGCCGGTCCTGTTTAAATCCTAGCACAACCAGCGCCCGGCCGGGCTGGGGCGCCGTACTGCCGCCCAATTGCCGCCGGAAGGCCCGGTCCGTCTGCTATGATAAAAAAATTGGGAACCTGCTTTGCCGCGTCAAACCGGAGGTCAGCTGCATGCCGGACGGCACCAAGCCCCGCAAAACCAAGATCACCTGCACCCTGGGCCCCGCCTCCTCCAGCCCGGACAAGATCGCCCGCCTGATCCGGGCCGGCATGGACGTGGCCCGCCTGAACTTTTCGCATGGCGACCATGCTTCCCACCGCCAGGCCATCGCCGACCTCCGCCAGGCGGCCCAGGACGCCGGCCGGCCGGTGGGCATCCTGCAGGACCTGGCCGGGCCCAAGATCCGCCTGGGCCTGTTGCCCCAGGGCGAGCGCCTCCTGGCCCAGGACGAGGAGATCACCCTGGTGCCGGTGCCCGACGGCGGTGAAGCCCCGGACCCGGACGCCCTGCCGGTGAACTATCCCTATTTGATCGAGGACGTGGAGGAAGGCGAGAGCATTCTCCTGGCCGACGGCCTGGTGGAGCTCCGGGTGCGGGCCAAGCGGCCGCACAGCGTCTTGTGCCGGGTGGTGGTGCCCGGCCTGGTCTCCTCCCGCAAGGGGGTGAACCTGCCGGCCAGTTCGTTGCGCATCCCCACCTTCACCGAAAAGGACCTGGCCGACCTGACCATGGGCCTGGAGGAGCAGGTTGACTTTGTGGCCATGTCCTTTGTGCGCCACGAAAAGGACCTGACCCCCATCCGGGACCTGGTGGCCGGCCGCCCCTTCCCGCCGCTGATCATCGCCAAGATCGAGAAGCCCCAGGCGGTGGAGCGCCTGGAAAGCATCCTCAAGGTGGTGGACGGGGTCATGGTGGCCCGTGGCGACCTGGGGGTGGAGATGCCCCTGGAGCAGGTGCCCATCATCCAGAAACAGATCATCAGCCAGGCCCGGCGGGCCGGCAAGGTGGTGATCACCGCCACCCAGATGCTCCGCTCCATGATGAGCAGCCCCCGGCCCACCCGGGCCGAGGCCACCGACGTGGCCAACGCGGTCTTGGATGGCACCGACGCGGTGATGCTCTCGGACGAGACCGCGGTGGGCAACTATCCGGTGCAGGCGGTGCAGGTGTTGGACAGGATCTGCCGGGCCACCGAGCCGTTCCTGAACGAGTCGCCCTTTTTGCGGGAGGATTTCTCGCCGCTCTTGCCCGAGGGCGAGGCGGCGCTCACGAGGAGCGCCTGCTTCCTGGCCCGGGATTTGGACGCGCCGGTGCTGGTGGCCACCACGGCCAGCGGCCGCACCGCCCGGCTCATGGCCCGCCTCAGGCCGGCCCGGGACATAGTGGGCCTCACCTCCCACCCCGAGGTGTACCGGCAGCTCGCCATGTCCTGGGGGGTGTTTCCCATTTTGTGCCGCGAGTTCGACGACCTGGAGCACATGACCCGCATGGCCAAGGAATGGGTGCAAAGCCAAGGCCTGGCCCAGGACGGCCAGAAGCTGGTAATCACCTGCGGCTATCCCCTGAACATCACCGGCACCACCAACATGCTCAAAGTGGTGGGTCTGCCCTGAACTGAACCCCCGCCGGGGCGGCGGCCGCGCCTTCCGCAGCGGGCGGCCGCGGGTCGGCCTTGACAGAGGCCCTACGCTTTGGCTAGCTTAGCTGTAATCTAGCTACCCAGGGAGCCTGTTCCCGGGGTGGCCGGACCGGGGGGACCTGCCGGCCTGCTCCGCTCCGCCCCACCGGGACGGGGCGCCAGAGCCGCGGCCGGCGGGGCCCGGTCTTCACCTTCGCTCGGAGGATAACCTTGTTGGGCATCGCCAGCACGCAATTGGCCCTCGCGTTTCTCCTTAGCATCGCCGCCAGCCTCTTGTGCGTGATCTACGGCCTGGTGAAATGGAACGAGTCCGGCTTGTCCAGCGATGCGATGCGGACCCTGCAGGAAGACGAGGAGTCTTCCGCTACCCGCTACCACTGAGCCCGGGGCCGGCCCCGGGCCAGGCGGCAGCGGCCGCCCCCCGGCCGCCGGACAACCATTGGCCCCCGCCCCGGAGCCCCGGCGCCAGCCGGCAGCACTTACCTCTTCCCGCACCGGAGGTTCGCTTTGGTCATCAAAATCATCATGGCCCTGTTGTATCTGGTGGTGGTTTTCTACTTCGCCTTCAAGGGCTGGCGGGAAACGCGCGAGGCCAACGACTACATGCTGGCCGGACGCCAGATGCATCCCTTTGTCATGGCCATGAGCTACGGCGCGACCTTTATCTCCACCTCGGCCATCATCGGCTTTGGCGGCGCGGCCGGCATGTTCGGCTTTCCCCTGTTGTGGTTGACCTTCCTGAATATCTTCGTGGGCGTGTTCATCGCCATGGTGTTCTTTGGCAAACGCACCCGCCGCATGGGGGTGGCCCTGAACGCCCTGACCTTCCCGGAGCTGTTGGGCCAGCGTTATCAGTCGCGCTTTGTGCAGGGCTTCGCCGGGCTCATCATCTTCCTGTTCATCCCCATCTACGCGGCCGCGGTGTTGATCGGCATCGCCCGCATGATGGAGGTGAGCCTGGGCATCGGCTACCTCACCTGCCTGTTCGTGTTCACCGTGATCCTGGCGGTGTACGTGATCAGCGGGGGGCTCAAGGGGGTCATGTACACCGAGGCCTTCCAGGGCAGCCTGATGTTCGTGATGATGCTGATCCTCTTGTTCTTCACCTACGGCAAGCTGGGCGGGCTGGTGGAGGCCCACCAGGCCCTCACCGACCTGGCGCCCCAGGTGCCGGCCAAGCTCCAGGAAATGGGTATGCTGGGGTGGACCCAGGGGGTCACCTTTGGCTCGCCCCTGTGGCTGGTGATCTACACCACCATCGTGTGGGGCGTGGGCATCGGGGTTTTGGCCCAGCCGCAGTTGGCCGTGCGCTTCATGACCGTGAGCTCCGACCGGGAGCTGAACCGGGCCGTGTTGTACGGCGGGGTGTTCCTGTTGGCCATGACCGGAGTGGCCTTTGTGGTGGGCGCCCTGTCCAACGTGATCTTCTTCCGGGAGATGGGCCAGGTGGCCGTGCAGGTGGCCGGCGGCAACATCGACAAGATCATCCCGGTGTTCGTCAGCGACATCATGCCGGGCTGGTTCGGCATCCTGTTCCTCCTGGCCATGTTCGCCGCGGCCATGAGCACCCTGGCCAGCCAGTACCACGTGGGCGGCACCAGCCTGGGCCGCGATTTCTTCGAAAAGGCCCTGGGCGCGCCGGTGGGCGACCCCATCACCGTGAACAAGATCTCCATCGGAGTCATCATCATCATCACCCTGGTGTGGGCCTGGGTGCTGCCGGTGTCGGTGATCGCCAAGGCCACGGCCTTCTTCTTCGGCCTGTGCGCCTGCACCTTCCTGCCGGTGTTCTTCCTGGGGCTCTATTGGCGGCGCATGAACCAGGCCGGCGCGGTGGCCTCCATGGTGGGCGGCTTCGGCGTCACCCTGTTCTACATGCTGTTCATCCACACCCAGGAGTCGGCCGCCCTGGGCCTCTGCAAGAGCATGTTCGGGGTGGACAGCCTGGCCCAGCTCGCGACCCAAGGCTCCACCGGCTGGCTGTTGCAGTTCACCGACCCCAACCTGGTGGCCTTGCCGGTGTCCTTCCTCCTGGCCATTGTGGTCACCCTGGCCACTCAGCCCATGCCCGAGGAGCACGTGAACCTGTGCTGGCGTAACTTCTGAGTTCGCCCCCCCGGCCTTCGAATTCCCCGGCCCCCGGCCCGCTTTCGCGAGCCGGGGGCCGCTTTTCCGCCCCGCCCTTGCCTTCCGAACGTCCGGCCGGTCTTGTCAAGCCGCCGCGGGGTGGTAAACTGCACATCTCATGGCTACCGCCGATATAACCTAGCAATAACAGGGACTAACGCTGCCGCTCTTGTGATCATGTCCCAGATTTCCGCCGGCCGCTGACGCTCCCCCTTTCCCTGCAACGTTCCCGTTCAGAGAGGTTTTGCCCCGTGGAAAACGCCGCTATCCTTACCCAAAACTACGACGACTTTTACCGCAGCTTTTCATGGCAGGTGCCGGAGCACTACAACTTCGCCTTCGACGTGGTGGACCGCTGGGCCGCCGATCGCACCAAGCTGGCCCTGGTTTCGGTGTCCGAAGATGGCAGCTCCGCCCGCTATCACACTTTTTACGAGCTGAGCCGGCTCTCCGACCGCTTTGCCAACCTGCTGCAGGGCTTGGGCATCCGGCGCGGCGACCGGGTGCTCATCATCCTGCAGTCCATCCCCGAATGGTACGTGGCCATGCTGGGCATGGGCAAGCTGGGGGTGGTGCCCATGCCGGGCACCGTGCTCTTGACCACCAAGGACATCGCCTACCGGATAAACCGGGCCGAGGCCCGCATGGTCATCACCGACCGAGACCACCTGACCCGGGTGGAGGAGGCGGCCGGCGACTGCCCCGGCCTGGAGGTGAAGCTGTTGATCGACGGCGAGGCCCCGGGCTGGCGCTCCTATGCGGCCGCCATGGCCGCGGCCGCCCCGGACCTGGACCGGGCCGCCCTGCCCCCCACCCGGAGCGACGACCCCTTCCTGCTCTACTTCACCAGCGGCACCACTGGCCAGCCCAAGATGGTGCTGCACACCCACGCCTATCCCCTGGGCCACGAGGTCACCGCCCGTTACGCCCAGTGCCTGGAGCCCACGGACCTGCACTGGACCGTTTCCGAGACCGGCTGGGCCAAGGCCGCCTGGGGCAAATTCTTCGGCCAGATGCTGGTGGGCGCGGCCATCCTGCAGCGCCACGCGCCGGGCCGCTTCAACCCCCACAACACCCTGGCCATCCTGGAGCGCTACGGGGTCACCACCTTCTGCGCCCCGCCCACGGTGTACCGCATGCTGATCCAGGAGGACCTGACCCGCTACAAGCTGACCCTCCGCCACTCCCTCTCGGCCGGCGAGCCCATGAACCCCGAGGTCATCAAGGTGTGGAAGGCCGGCACCGGGCTGGACATCTATGACTTCTACGGCCAGACCGAAACCGTGGCCCTGTTGGCCAACCACCCCTCCCTGCCCCTCAAATACGGGGCGATGGGCAAGCCCACCCCGGGCCACGACGTGCGCATCGTGGACCTGAACGGCCAGGAGTCGCCCGTGGGCGAAGAAGGGCACATCGCCCTGTACCTGGGCGGCGGCCAGCGCCCCCCGGGGCTGATGAAAGAGTACTGGAAGGACGAGGTGGCCATGGCCGCCTCCTTCCGGGGCGACTGCTACTACACCGGCGACCGGGCCTGGCGCGACGAAGACGGCTACTTCTGGTTCGTGGGCCGCGACGACGACATCATCAAGTCTTCGGGCTACCGCATCGGGCCCTTTGAGGTGGAGTCGGCCCTGTTGGAGCACCCCGCCGTGGCCGAGTGCGCCGTGGTGGGCGCCCCGGACCCCGAGGGGGTGCGCGGCCTGGTGGTCAAGGCCTTCCTGGTGCTGGCCGCCGGGTATACCCCCAGCGACGAACTGACCCGCGAGATCCAGACTTACGTGAAGAACACCACCGCGCCCTACAAATACCCCCGCATCGTGGAATACCGGCCCGAACTGCCCAAAACCATCAGCGGCAAAATCCTGCGGCGGGAGCTGCGCCGCAGCTAAGGGTTTGTCGGAAGAGGGGGGAAGATGTGGGGGGAAGGACCCTTTTTTGGAAAAAAGGGTCCTTCCCCCCACACCCCCCTTCCCCCAAAAAACTTTAATGGGTTATGGCTTCATCCCAAGCAAGCTTCGCTTGTTTGGGA
>JAHLLK010000002.1 GCA_020444165.1 Deltaproteobacteria bacterium
GGGTGGGCAACAGCCTCGCTACGGGAGCTGACAAGCCTGGTGCGGAGGTGAGCCTGGCACGACCCGCTACGCGAGCGGCGGCGACGCCGCCGGGGAACAGGGTGGGCAACAGCCTCGCTACGGGAGCTGACAAGCCTGGTGCGGAGGTGAGCCTCGCACGACCCGCATTGGGAGCCCCAGCATGGGGCAATTTCTTGTAAGATGTTCCTACCGTCCCCATCTAAAGATGTGTTAGGTTTGGGCAAGTCCTTCACAGGCCGGGGTGGGGGAGTGCGCACACCTGGCCGGACAGGGTGGAGGGCGGGATTATCCCTCCATTTTTAATCGAGTTCGCCTGCCAAGCCAAACCAAGGGGGAGAGGTGCGGGCCATGGCCAAACTGATCTTTACTTCCGCCGACAGCAAGGGGAAGACTCTCGATCTGGAACAGAAAGAGGTTCTGGTGGTGGGTCGGGATCCCAGTTGCGACCTCACTTTGGACCACCCGGACGTGTCGCGTCGTCATGCAGAGCTGCGGCGGACTCCCCAGGGGTATCTGATCAAGGATTTGGGTTCCACCAACGGCACCACGGTGAACGGCACCAAGGTGGCGGAGAAGCTCTTGGCCAATGGGGACAAGGTGGCCTTTGGGGCGGTGACGTCCCAGGTGGAGATTCCGGCCGCGGACAAGACGCGGGTGCGTTCCACGCGGGTGCACCAGGCCGCGCCGCCGCGGTTGGTGGATGAGAAGGGCCAGGAGGTGGTCCTGGACAAGGAAGTCACCCTGGTGGGCCGGGAGAAGAGTTGCGACCTGGTGCTGGGAGTCGAGTCCGTCTCGGCGCGGCATGCGGAGCTGCGGCTGACTCCCCAGGGGGTGATGCTGAAGGACCTGGGCTCCACCAACGGGACCTTTGTCAACGGCCAGAAGGTGACGGAAAAGCTGTTGGCCGAGGGCGACAAGCTCGCTTTCGACGTGGTGAAGTTCCGCTTCTCCCAGCCGGGGGGGCCGCAGGCCACCCGGGTGCGGGGGGCGGGGGCGATACCGGTGCCGCCGGGGATGGCCGAGCATCCGGCGGCCAAGGCTCCCCGGTCCCCTTGGGGCCTGATCGCGGCTCTGGTGGTGGTGGTGGCGTTGGCCGGCGCGGGAGTGTGGTGGTTCCAGAAGCGGCAGGCGGTCCCGGTGCCGGTGGTGGAGCCCACGGTGGCGGCGCCCCCGGCGACCACGGCCCCGCCGGAGGCCCTGGCGCCCACGGCGGCCCCGGTGGCGATGGCGCCCACGGCGGCTCTGCCCACGGCGGCCCCGATGATCACGGCGCCCCCGGCGGCTCCGGTGGCGATGGCGCCGGCCGCGGGCGCCGGCTCGTCCATGGCGGGCAAGGGGGAAGCCAAGCGTCCCCGGCAGGTGATCGAGCGGTTGGTGTTCAACCACGTGTGGTCGTTCACCACCAAGGACAAGGTGCTCAGCTCGCCCACGGTGGGCGATGTGAACGGCGACGGGGTGATAAACGTGGTGGTGGGCAGCAATGACGCCGGGGTCTACAACCTCGACGGCAAGGACGGCCGCCGCTACTGGAGCTATCGCACGGACGGCCCGGTGATGAGTTCGCCCTTGCTGGTGGACCTGACCAAGGACGGGCTTTTGGACGTGGTGGTGGGCAGTGACGACGGCCACGTCTATGCCCTGAACGGCAAGGGGCAAAAGATCTGGGTGGCTCCGGAGGATGCCCAGACCGGGGCGGGCAATGAGTTCCAGAGTTCGCCCGCGGCCTCCGATCTGAACGGCGACGGGGTGCCGGACCTGGTGGTCGGCAACAAGAACGGCAAGTTGTTCGCGCTGGCCGGCGACCGGGGCTGGACGCTCTGGAACACGGGCACCATCATGAAGGCGGGCGTGTTCGCCACGCCGGCCATGATGGACGTGAACGGCGACGGCACGGCCGACGCCCTGGTGGGCTCGCTGGACAACAGGTTCTACTGCATCGACGGCAAGAACGGCTGGAAGATGTGGGAGTTCCCCACCAAGGGGCCCATCAAGGCCTCGGCGGCGCTGGGGGATCTGGACGGCGACAAGCGGCCCGAGGTGGTGGTGGGCTCCACGGACGGCGCGTTGTACGCCTTGCACGCGGCCGACGGGGTGGAGTTGTGGCGCTACGAATCGGGGCAGCCCATCGAGTCCTCGCCGGAGTTGGCCGATGTGAACGGCGACGGCGTGCCAGACGTGTTGGCGGCCTTGAGCCAGGGCAAGCTGGTGGCCATCAACGGCAAGAACGGGCTCCGGATCTGGGAGTTCGACATGGGGGGGGCCAAGGTGCTCTCGAGCCCGGTGGTGTATGACCTTAACGGCGACGGCACGGCGGACGCCATCATCTGCGACGGCAACCGGATCGTGCACGCGGTCAACGGGGTCACCGGTTGGGAGCTGGCCAACTTCACCTTGAACGGCGGGGTGGTTTCCTCGCCGGCCCTGGCCGACGTGAACGGCGACGGGCTGTTGGACTTGATCGTGGGGGCGGAGGACAACAACGTGGTGGTCCTGACCCTGAACGTGCCGGTGCCCAAGAAGACCATGGTGTGGCCCAACTACCGGAAGAACCACGCGCGCACCGGGAACTGACCGGGCGGCTGGGGGCGGCCTGGGGGACAGCGGTTCCCCCGGGCGCGGCCGGTGGGGGCCAGGCCCCGGGCCGGCCGGCGGGAGGGACGGGGGGGAGATGATCCCCCCGGTCTCCGTCATAGTGGGCCAGGGGACGGGGTGGCGGAGCGCCCCCGGGAGCCGGGGGCTGGCCCGCGGGCCGGGAGCGGCCGGAGGCCGGCGCCTGGTCATAAACAGCAGCCTGACGGTTTGGCCGGGTAACCTGAACCAAAGCCGGGTAATTATGGCCAAGGCCGGGGCGGCCCTTTTTCAAAACTTGTTGGGCTCGGGGAGAACCGGCGCCGGCGGCAGGGCGACCGACAGGGCCGACCAGGCGGGAGCGGGAGCAGTTTTGCAGAGCGGCGGTAGGATAGACCCGCGTTTTCCCACCCGGGGGGGCTGGGCGGCAGTTTGGACGGCCTGGTGGCTGGCCGGGGTGGCGCTGTGGCTCCTGGCGGCCGGGCCGGCCTGGGCCGGGCTGGAAAGGGGCGACGAGGCGCGGCCGGCCGCCGTGTTGGTGGCGGGCGGCCCGGGCGGGCAGAAAGAGCTGGCTCCCCTGGCCACGGCCTTGGAGGTGGGGGGGTACCAGGTGTTGAGCCTGGCCCCGGACACCGCCCAGGGCGGCTTGGCCGGTCTGGCCCGCCGGGTGGGGCGGGCGGTTCACGATATCCTGAAAACCCAGCGGCCGCCCGAGGTGGCTCTGGTGGCCCACGGTGCGGGCTGCCTGGCCGCCTTGTCCTATTTGGCCCAGGGGCACCCTCCGGAGTTGAAGCGGGCCTTGTTCGTGGCCACCCCGGTGGAGGGCCTCACCCTGCCCGAGGGCGCCACCCCCTGCCGCCAGGAGTGGCGGGACAAGGTCGCCTTTTTCTACGGCAAGGACATCTTGGCCGAGGCCTCGCCGGGCGCGGGCCTGGTGAAGCTGGTGGCGAAAAAGGGCCTGCCCCTGGACATCCTGGCCGGCTCGGTGTCCGGGCATCTGAACGCGGTGGTGGCCAAGAACATGCTGGTGCGGGCCGGCTGCGCCAAGGACCTGGCCGGGCTGCCGGGTGACGGGGTGGTGACCCAGGCTTCCCTGGCCGGCCTGCCGGGCTTTGGCCGCGATGACCGGGAATACCGCGTGCTGGGAGACCATCTGAGCCTGCCGGGCGCCCGTGAGGTGAAGGATCTGGCCCTGGGTTTTTTCAAGCTTCCTCTGACCCCGGCCACGGTGGCGGTGGTGATGGTGCTGGACGGCTCGGGCTCGGTGCGCTCGGTGGATGCCCAGGGGCTCCGCACCGAGGCGGCCAAGCTCCTCATCTCGCGCCTGGCCCCGGGGGACCAGGTGGGGGTGGTTTCCTTCAACACCACGGCGTCTACGGTGCTGCCCCTGACCCAGGTGCGTTCGCGGGCCGAGGCCCAGGGCTTGGCCGCGGGGCTGGGCAAGCTGCCGGCCCGGGGTGACACGGACATCGGGGCGGGCCTGGCCCGGGCCGGGGAGCTGTTGGCCGGCACGCCGGCCGGGGTGGACAAGGTGGTGGTGGTGCTCACCGACGGCAAGAACGACCCGGAGACCGCCAACCTGCCCACCCTGGAGACCGCGCGGCAATTGGCGGCCCAGGGGGTGAAGCTCCACGTGGTGGGTCTCACCGATCAGGTGGATCAGCTTTTCCTTTCGGGCCTGGCGGCTCAGGCCAAGGGCTTGTACCTCTACGCCGGGCAGGCCGGCGAGTTGGTGGCGGCCTTTGACCGCCTGGCCGCGGAGATCGACCGCCGGGTGCTGTTGTTGACCCGGGAGGGCCGCGCCCCGGCCGAGTTCCCGTTGCTGGTGGACGCGAGCCTGTCGCGCCTGGACCTTTCCCTTTTGGGAGAGACCTCGAAACTATCCCTTGAACTGGTGGGCCCGGCCGGCAGGCTGGTGAAGCCCGAAGCGGCCCGGGGAACCTCCTATTCCTTTTACGGCCTGACCGTACCGGTTTCGGGGGAGTGGAAGATCCGGGTGCGGGGAGTGGCGGGGACCCCGTTCCATTTGCAGGCCAGCGGCGCCACCGGGCTCACGGCCGGGCTGGCCCAGCCCCAGGGCCCACCCCTGGTGGGCAAGCCCTGGCTGTTCTCCCTGGCGGTGCGCCAGGACGACCTGCCGGTGGAGAAGTGCCGGGCCCGGGTGGAGGTGTGGCAGAACGGCTCGCGGGTGGCCAATTTGCAGCTCATTCCCGCTCCCCTGGGCGGCTTCTCCACGGGCCTCAGCTCGGCCGGGGTGCTCACCGGCCAAGTGCCCCTGTTTGGCCAGCCGGGCGACGTCCAGCTCCGGGCGGTGGTCACCGGCCAGAACCGGACCGGCGAGCCGTTCGCGCGTTTGGTGACCGCCACGGTGCACGTCAGCGACGAGGCTGAGCGCCGCGCCCTGGGGAAGACCCTGCCCGGGGTAGGCCCGGGGTGGGGAGGGCAGCCGTGAGAGTGGAGGCCTTTGGCCAGAGCCAGCAAGGGCTTGCCCGGGCCGAGAACCAGGACTCCGTGGGCCTGGATCACGCCCGCCGTCTCTTTGTGGTGAGCGACGGCATGGGCGGGCACGCCGAGGGGGCGCGGGCCTCCCGCGAGGTGGTGGCGGCCATGCTGGCCCCCCGGGACCTTACCCTGACCCGCCCCATCTCCGACCTGGCCCGCCTGAAGCAGCAGGTGCACGACAGCCACCAGCGGGTCTTGGCCGTGGCCCGGGAGCTGGGCCACGAGGGCGACATGGGGGCCACCCTGGTGGTCCTGTGGCTGAACGGAGAGAATTACCGCCTGGCCGCGGTGGGGGACAGCCGGATCTACCTCTGGCGGGAAGGGCGGCTGTTGCAGTTGAACGAGGATCACACCCTGGCCCGGCACTATCTGCGCACCGGGGTGCTGAACCAGGAGGAAGCGGCCAACCACCCCCAGCGCCACGTGCTGACCCAGGCCATGGGAGTGGGCCAGGTGGAGCCGGACCTCTTCGAGGGCGCGGCGCGTCCCGGCGACCGCTTCCTCTTGTGCAGCGATGGGGTGCACGGGGTGCTGCCCGAGGGCGAGATCACCGCTCTTTTGGGCAAGGCGCCCAGCGCCAAGGTGGCGGTGGAGGCCCTGTTGGCCCGGGTGCGGCAGCTCGCCGGTGGGGACGACGCCACCGCCCTGGTGGCCGAGGTGGGCCAGGTGGCCGAGCCGGAGACCAAGCCGGAACCCCAGGAGCCGCCCAAGAGCCAGGGGGGCTTGAAGGCCACCCGCCTGCGCAAGGTCTGAGGGAGGTCCGGGCGGGGGCGAGGGGGCGAGACCTTCGCCGGCGGAGTTGGGGGGCGCGAAAAGGCGCTGGCCGGCGGGGATTCATCCCATGGGGTCCGGGCGGGGGCGAGGGGGCGAGACCTTCGCCGGTGGAGTTGGGGGGCGCGAAAAGGCGCCGGCCGGCGGGGATTCATCCCGTGGGGCCTGGGGGGGCGAGGGGGCGAGACCTTCGCCGGCGGAGTTGGGGGGGCCACGGGCAGGGATGGGGCCTGGCCGCGGAGTCCGGCAAGGGCCGGGACGTCCGGGGGGGCTGACTGTAAAGAGGGGAGGCAGGGCTTTTGAGCGGCGATTTGTGCGGCACCAAGCTCGGTAAGTACCGCCTGGAACGGCTTTTGGGCCGCGGCGGCATGGGCATGGTGTATTTGGCCCGGCACGAGCTTCTGGAGAACGAGGCCGCGGTCAAGATCCTACCGCCGGAGCTCTCCCGCGATGAGGAGATGAAGAGCCGCTTCCTGCGGGAAGCCCGCTCGGCCGCGGGTCTCCGTCACCCCAACATCATCCGCATCCACGACGTAGGCGAGGAGGCGGGGCTCAACTACTTCTCCATGGACTATGTGGCGGGCCAAAGCCTCACCGAGTTGATCGCGGCGCGGGGAGGCCTGGCCGAGGAAGAGATCATCCGGCTGAGCCGCCAGGTGCTCTCGGCCCTGACCGACGCCCACGCGGCCGGCATCGTGCACCGGGACCTGAAGCCGGACAACGTGCTCATCGACCAGCGGGGCGACGCCATTGTCATGGACTTCGGCATCGCCAAGGCCCTGAAGGGGACCAGGTTCACCCAGATGGGCGCCTTTGTGGGCACGGTGCACTACGCCAGCCCCGAGCAGGCCCGGGGGCTGGACGTGGACGCCCGCAGCGACCTCTACTCCTGGGGCGTGGTCATGTACGAAATGGCCACCGGGCGAGTGCCGTTCGCCGGGGTGGACACGGCGGCGGTGTTTTACCAGCACGTGCACGAGGTGCCGACGCCGCCCAACCGCGCGGTGCCCCACATCTCGCCCGGGCTTTCCGCCTTTATCCTGCGGCTGTTGGAGAAAAACCCGGCCGACCGGCCGGCCGGGGCCACCGAGGCCCTGAGCGAGCTGAACCGGCTGACCGCGCCGGCGGGGCCGGCGGGCAAGACCCGGGTGCAGTCCCTCAGCCGGCCTGCCCGGGGGCCCAGTCCGGCCACCCGGGCCCACGCGCTTTTGAAGGAAGCCGAGACGCTGTTGGACAAGGGCGGTTTTGCCGCGGCCCAGGCCTTGGCGGAAAAGGCCCTGACCCTGCACCCCGAGTCCACCCAGGGCCGCGACCTCAAGGACCGGGCCGCGGCCGAGATGAGCCGGGACCAGCGCATCAGCGAGCTTACGGCCGAGGCCGAGGCCTATCTGGGCGATGGGCTTTTCGAGGACGCGGCGCGGATGATCGTGGAACTGGCCGCCATCAGCCGGGACAAGGCGGCGGCCCTGGACTGGCTGGCCAGGGTGCAGACCCGGGCCGATTCCTCGGCCCGCCTGGGCTCGGCCCTCACCCGGGGCCGGGCCCTGGAAGCGGCCGGGCAGCTGGCCGAGGCCCAGGCCCTGTACCAGGACTTGGCCGCGGAGCACGGCGAGGATCCGGCCCTGAGCGAGGCCCTGCAACGGGTGACCCGCCTCGCCGAAGTGGCCGCCCTGGTGGACGAAGCCCAAGGGCTCCAGGAGTCCGGCGACCTGCCCGGAGCCCAGGAGCTTTACCAAAAGGCCCTCCTGCTGCACGCGGCCGACTCCCGGGCCCGCCAGGGCCTGGAGCAGGTGAAGCTGCGCCAGAGCCGGGGACAGCGGGCCCTGGCCCTGATGGAGCAGGGCCGCCTGCTCTTGGGCCAGGGCCGGGCGAACGAGGCTGTGACCCTGGCGGAGGAGGCCCTGGACCTGGCTCCGGACCTGGGCGCGGCCCAGGAGCTGCGGGAGCAGGCCGAGGCCGCGGCGGCCGCCGCCCCGGCCGCCCCTGAAGTGACCATGATGGCCTCCCCGGCGGCGAGCGACTTCACCCGGGTGGCCACCCCGCCGCCCCTGCCACCCCTGCCCCCAGAGCCGCCGGCCGCCCCGCCGGAGGACGCCGCCCCACCCCCTCCGGCCCCAGAGACTCCGGCTCCAGAGCCTCCGGCCGCGGAAGTGCCGCCGGCCGCGACCGCCCCCGAGGAGCAGGGCCCCGCGGAAACCCCGGCCGCGACCGGCCCGCCGGCCGAGCCCCCAGCCCCGGAGCCCCCCGTGGTTTCGAGCGCGCCGCCGAAGGCTCCGCCGCCCACCCCCCCGGGGCCGCCCGCGGCCGCCAAGCCGGAGGCCCCGCCGCCGCCCGCGGCTCCGGCCAGGAAATCCCCCGTGGGGCTGGTGGCTGCCGCCGTGGTGGTGGTGGCGCTGTTGGCCGTGGGCGGCTGGTGGTTCCTGGGCCGAAAGGGCCCGGAGCCGGTGGTGCCTCCCGGCCCGGCCCCCACCCCGGCGGCCCAGGCCTCTTTGGAGACGGCCACCCCCGCGCCGCCGGCCGGGGCCACGGCCACCCCCCAGGAGAGCCCTACCCCGGACACTCGGGCCCAGGAATTGAGCCGCTTGGTGCAGGAGGGGCGGGCGGATTTGGAGGCCGGCAAGCTGGACCAGGCGTCGGCCGCCTTCCGCGGGGCCCTGGCCCTGGATCCCAACCACACCCCGGCCTTGGATGGCCTGGCCGCGCTGGAGAAGCGGCGCCACGAGGCTGCCCGCAAAGAGGCGGCGGAGTTGGTCCGCCAGGCTGCGGCCAAGGCCGCGGCCGACGATCTGGACCGCGCGGCCCTGCTGTATGAAAAGGCCCTGGCCCTGGACGGCAGCTCCCGCGAGGCCCAACAGGGCTTGGCCCAGGTGCGCCGCCGGCAACAGACCCTGGCGGACATGGCCCAGGCCCAAACGGTGCGGGACCAGGTGCAGGTGATCCTGAACCGGGCCCAATTGCACCTCTCGGCCGGGCGGCTGGCCGAGGCTCGTCAGGCCTATGAGGAGGCGCTGGCCCTGGATCGCAACGCGATGGAGGCGCGGGAAGGCCTGGACCGGGTGCGGGCCCGGGAGGAGGCGGCCCAGCGCGAGCAACAGGCCGCCCAGGCGGCGGAACTGGTGAGCCAGGGTCAGAAGCTGTTGGCCGCCGGCGACTTGGCCGGGGCGCGGAGGGCCTTTGCCCGGGCCTTGGAAGTGTATCCCCACACCGAGGGCGCCCGCCAGGGCCTGGCCGCGGTGGAGGAGCGGGAGACGGCCGAGGCCAAGGCGCGGCGGGCGGGAGAACTGGCCGACCTGAACGCCAAGGGCCGGAGCCGGTTGGGGCAGGATGACCTGGACGGGGCGGCGGCTTCCTTTGAGCAGGCCCTGGCCCTGGACCCCCGGAACCAGGCGGCCCGGGAGGGCTTGGCCCGGGTGGCCCAGGCGCGGGAAGCCCGGGAGGCCGCCCGGCGGCAGGAGGAGGCCCGGTCCCAGGCCGCGGCAGCGGCGGCGGAGGGCCGACGGAAGTTGGCGGACGGCGATTTGGACGGCGCGGCGGCCGAGTTTGCGCGGGCCCTGTCCCTGGACGCCAACCAGGCCGCGGCCCGCCAGGGCCAGAAGGACCTGGCTCGGCGCCGGGCCGAGCTGGCCCGGGCCGCGGCGCCCACGGCCGCCCCGCCCACGGCCGCCCCGCCCGCCCGGCCCACTCCCCGGCCCCTGGCCCGGCCCACGGCAGCGCCGGCGCGTCCGCACCCGGTGGACCAGGCTTCGCGGGACCAGGCCCAGGCCATGGTGGACGAGGCCCGCACCCTGTTGGCCCTGGATGACCTGGAGCAGGCCCAGAACCTGTTCCGCCGGGCCCAGGAATTGGACCCGGCCAACCGCGGGGCCGAGAAGGGCCTGGAGGCGGTGCGGCAGCGGCGGGAGCGGCTGGGCGGGGGCACCGGCCGGACCTCCAGCGGCGGGAACACCGGCAGCAACACCGGCGCCGGGCAGGGCGGACAGGTTTCGGACGAGAGCCGCCGCCAAGCTCAACGGGCCTTTGCCCGGGCGGTGAAGGATTACAACCAGGGCCGCTTCGCCGAGGCGGTCAAGCAGTTCGAGGCCTATTTGGCCGTGTTCCCCAATGACGCCACCGGCCGCCAGAACCTGGAGTTGGCCCAGAAGCAGCTGAGCGAGGGCAGCCAAGGCCGCCTGGAGATCACCTCTGCCCCCGACGGCGAGGTGTTCGTGGACGGTCAGCCCCGGGGACGCACCCCGGCCCACCTGGACGACGTGGCTCCGGGCCGGCGCAAGGTGGAGGTGCGGGCCTTTGGGGGCCGCCAGGAACAGGTGGTGTCGGTGAAGGCCCGGGCCACCACCAACGTCAAGTTCCGGTTGAAAAGCGGCGAACTGGCCGTCAACGCGGTGCCCTGGGCCTATATCTACCTGGACGGAAAAAAGGTGGGCACCACCCCGGCCCGGCTGGACGGGCTGCTCCTGGGCGAGCACGAGGTGGGCCTGCAGCGGGAAGGTTACGCCACGTTCAAGCAGCGGGTGGTGCTGGAGGCCGGCACGGTCATCCGGGTAAAGGCTGATTTAAAGGCGCAATGATGCAGAGAGTGAAAAAAATCAGAGGGGGGGCGGCGTGGTTCCTGCTGCTGGTCCTGGCCTGGTGGGCCGGGGGAGCGGTGGCCCAGGCCGCTGGTTTGGTGGCCCAGGGCGTGGCCAAGTACGAGGAAGCCGAGTTCGCCCAGGCCGAAGACCTGTTGAAGCAGGCCCTGGACCAGCCGGAATTGGCCCCGGCCGAGCGGGCCGAGGCCCACGCCTATCTGGGCCTGGTATACCTGGCCCAGGGCAAGGAAAAGAGCTGCAAGAAGGAGTTCTCCCTGGCCAAGGGAGCGGATGCCACCTACGTGCCCGATCCCCGGCAGTTCCCGCCCCTGGCCCTGAAGTTCTGGGCCAGGGCCAAGGCGGTGAAGGAACAGGCCCCAGCCCCGGTCAAGGCCCAAGCCGCCAGCTCTCCCCCCATCTACGTGGTCTACGTGGGCCAGGACGGGGTGGTGGTGGATCTGGGCGGCAAACGGGGGGCCAAACCCGGCCAACGCCTGGAGGTGGTGCGGGAGCAGAAGCTGGTGCACCCGGTGACCAAGAAGGAGCTGGTGAAGAAGGACCGCGTGGCCCTGCTGGAGATCACCCAGGTGCAGCCCGAGCTTTCCACCACCAAGGTGCTGGAGCGCCACGGAGACCTGAAACCCGGCGAGGTGGCGACCTTGCTGGAGAAGAGGGCCGGCGCCCACCCGCCGGCCGCCGCCAAGGCGCCGGCCGGCGCGTTCCGGCTGGGGGTGTTCCCGCCCCTGGCCCCCAACTACTTCGTGCCCCGCTCGATAAACGCGGAGAACTTGGTGGCCTCCTTGAAGGGGGCCAAGCTGCCGGGCCTTTACCCCAAGGCCATCTCCCAGGAACAGGTGAACCGCCTGGAGAGCGACGAGGGCTTTGTGCTCAGCAAGTACCTCGTGGCCGCCGGGGTGAACCTGCGCTCCATCACCAGCCTGTTCACCTCCAAGGAGGGCTTCCGGGACATGGTGGATCCCGAGCTGAAGGCAGAGGAGGTGAAAAAGCTGGCCGAGATCATGAAAAAGCTGGGGGTGGACGCGGTGCTCTTGTGGTCCTTTGAACAGGGCACCATGGACCGCAGCATTCTCATGAAGTTGAACCTGGACCAGATCGGCGAGAGCAAGCCCCTGTCCCGGGCCGAGCTGAACCTGGACGCCGACCGCCTGACCTCGGAGTACCCGGACGCCGTGTTGAGCGTGGTGCGGGAGGGTCTGGCCAATCGCAAGTAGCGGCTTCCGCCGCCGGGCGGCAGGGCGCAGCCGGCCGCCCCGCGCCGCTCCCGGATAGCCGGGTTGTTCCCCGGCCGGCCGGTTGACCGGAGCCGCATGGCGGCGGGGGGCAGCCGGCCGCCCCGCGCTGGTCCCGGATAGCCGGGTTGTTCCCCGGCCGGCCGGTTGACCGGAGCCGCAATTTGGTGGTGAAGGAGCGCAGCCGGCCGCCCCGCACCGGAAACTTTGCCTGCCTGCCTCCCGGCTGCGTCTGCCGCGCCCTCCCGCGGTCCGGGCCGCCCCGCGCCGGAGCCGGACAATTTGCAGTTTGAACTACCGGGCCGCCCACCCGGGTCTCCCTGCCCCTGCCATTCACCAGAACCAAGGGGGTCCCATGCCCTGGTCCAGCCCGCATCGTCCTGCCGTCGCCGTCCTGATAACCGTTTGTCTCTGGTGGGGAGCCGGTCTCCTGCCCGGGTTCACCCCACCGGTCTCGGCCGATCCGCCCCCCGGCGGAGGGACGCTCTCCCAACTGGAGCAGCAGGTCGCCCAGGAGCCCAACCCGGAGAAAAGGGAAAAGCTAAACGGCCTCCTGCGGATGCTGAAGGGCGACAACGTCAAGACCAACATCGCCCGGAACCTGCTCCTGGTCAAAGAGGGTCAGATCACCCCGCAGGAATTCTACAAGCGCCTGGCCAACGACGGCGGCCGCATGTTCGACGTGATGGCCGTGAAGAAGGCCATGTCCAACGCCGGCGGCGACGTCGTGCTGGGCTATTTCCTGGGCCAGCGTTATAGCCAGGGCGGCTCCCAGGTGGAGGCGACCCTCTTGACTTGGCGGCGCAAGGTGGTCATGGATCTCATCACCAAGGTCATCGCCAAGAACCGGATGAGCAATCCCGATTTCCGCATGTTCTATTCGCCGGTGGGGAGCTGGCCCGGGGAATCCATGGAGGCCATGAAGTTCGCCGGCGACATCGACTTTTCCTGGGTGTGCGGCGACCCGGCCCTGCCCTGGCAGTTCAAGCAGGACTTCGATGTGGAGCTGAGGGACTTTTTCCGGGGGCTGACCGGGCGCGCGGACCTCGATTTCGGGCCCATCGATTTCGACACCGTGGCCACGGCCCACGGCAAGGCCACCCCGGATGTGTACATCAGCCAGCACGGCAAGATCTACGGCGACCAGAGCATGATGAACGCCAATATGGAGGAGATCGACCTGGCCCAGGGCCAGTTGAAGCCGGGCACGGTGAAGGGCGAGGACGCGCTCAAGATCGTGGCTGTGGAGGGCAAACTGAAGGCCGCCAAGCTGCCGGACACCGGCGTGTTCAAGCAACACACCGAGCCGGGGCTTTCCATGGAAATGGCCCGGCACCTGGACCACGACATCATCCGGCCCAACCTCTTTGACCCCATCGACTCGTTCCTGAAGGCCTCCAAGTATGTGGAGCGCTCCAACGCGGCCCTGTTCGGGGATTTGGGCCTGCCGCCCGCCGACCCGGCCCTGGCTGATTTCGTCAACGAGATGTTGAAGCTGAAAAAGGCGTCGCCGGCCGAGCAGGCCAAGGCCATCGAGAAGTTCTTCGGCTCCCTGGACCTCTTCGGCACCAAGCTGATCCCCGGGGCCTTCGGCCCCAACAAGCTGCAGATCTTCTTCAACGAGCAGATCATCAGCCGCTTCTGGAAGCGCTGCATCACCACCATCTGGAACAACGCGGCCAAGGGTCTGGAATTCAAGATGAAGACCTTGAACGACCAGATTCGGGACCTGGACTCCCTGACCCCCGACGCCAAGGTGGCCAAGGCCGTCGAGATCTATGCCCAAATGGCCTACCTGGAAAAGATGCTGCTGGAGGAGATGGTGGAGTTGGAAAAGGGCGGCCACGGCACCGACGTGCCCGGCGCCATCCGCCAGCTCATCAAGGATCTCCAATTGGACTTCAAAGCCTTCAAGAAGAAGTTCGGCCCGCTGATCGTGGGGCAGGAGGGCCTCAAGGACCTGGAGTACGTGAAGCAGTCGGTGGAGGGCGGGGCCAAGAACTCCGTGGAGATGGCGGTTTCCTTCCTGGCCCGGCGCTCCATGGACCTCATGGAGATGGGCGCCGAGGGGGCCATGAAGGTCAACGCCATGCTGGACCTCCTGGACGACACCATCATGGGCGAACTCCGGGGGGACAAGGACTTCAGCGAGTTCATGACCATGGCCAAGAACCAGGCATTCATGAGCCCGGACGGCAAAAAGATCCTGGGGCCCAACCCCGGGACGGTGACGAAGATCCGCTTCCAGGCCAACCGGGTGGTGGCCACGGTGGAGTTGAAGCTCAACAACCTGATCCTGAACAACTGTGTCTCCCGGAAGCTCCGGGACGTGAACATGGGGGCCAACAAGATCATCATGGCCACCTCGGCCGGGCGCGGCGCGGTGAAGGCCATGGTGGCCTTCAACCTTTACAACGAGTCCCTGGCCTATCGCGACGCCTGGAACAAGGGCGGTTGGAACGAGCTGGCCACCGAGTTCTTCCGGCGGCGGGTGCCCTTTGGCTCGGCGGTGGAAAACGCCATCATGGGCAACGTGGGCCTGGCCCTGTGGGACGTCACCACCACCCTGCTGCCGCCCCTGGCCCTGGGCCAGGCGGCCGTCACCCTCTGCGGCCAAGCGCTGACCTGGGGCAACAAGCTCTATTACTCCACCGAATTGACCCTGTTCATAGACAATCTCTACGAGCACGCGGTGTTCCAACTCACCGAAGTGAAAAACGTGGAGAACTTCAAGCTGGGGGTGTGGCGGTTGGTGGAGATCAAGAACACCGATCCGCCGGTGAACGTCAAGGCCTTTGTCAAGAAGTCCCGCGAGGCCATCAAGGAATGGGAAAAGGCCCTGGAACAGGGGCAAGACAAGCGCGAGTATCCCCTCACCGAGTGGGGCATCTCCGGCAACTGGGACGAGCGCTGGCTGTTGAAGAAAAACCTGGAGGAGACCGATCCCATCCTGATGATGATCGCCGAGATGATGAAGGAGCCCCTGGTGGGCGACCGGCTGAAAAGCCATTACAAGGATACCTATGAGGCCCGCTGGCAGCGGGTGAAGCTGGCCTTCATGCTGAAGACCATCGCCGACCTGGAGGACCGCCGGGCGGCGGAACAGGCCCTGTACGCCGGCATGATGACCGAGATGTACGCCAAGCTCATGGAGATCGCGGGGAAGCTGGAGATCACCGACGCCATCAGCAAGAACATGGACAAGGAGGTGGACACCAGCTACATGACCCGCTTCTTCGAGTGGATGCGGGACATGAAGCGGGATTACTACTCCCAGGGCAGCATCGAGGACAGTTATGAGCGGGCGGCCAAGGTGGTCAAACGCTACCTGGAGGTGTACTCGGCCATCCTGCAGTCCCGCACCGACGCCGAGGACGCCTTTGCCCTGGGCCAGCCGGTGGAGGACGGACTCCGCATCCTCACCGGAGCCATGTTCCTGGAGGGCAAGGACACGGTGGACGGACCCGGCCATGTGCGCTGGGCCCAGTTGCCGGCCAAGTCCTGGGCCGAGCTGCGGGAGGAGCTCCTGGCCCTCAAGAAGAAATGCGTGAAGGACGCCGCCCTGGACTCCGCCTACGACAAGGAGATGCTGGACAAGACCGTCAGCGAGACGGTGTGGATCGCCCTGTGGCGGCACGTGTATAGCGAGGCCCAGGGGAAAGCCCTGGCCATCACTTCGGCCGGTTACATCCGGGAAGGGGCCCTGGCCCGCGACCTGGCCGAGCCGGAAAAGCTGATGGAAAAGGCCAAGAACCACCACCGGGAGCATTTCGAAAAGAAGAAGAAGCTCCTGGCCGACTACGAGGCCCATTGGTGCCAGGTGGCGGGGCTCACGGTCCTGGTCAAGCGGATCGTGGACGGCAAGAAGACCGAGGACCCGGTGCCCGGGGCCCAGGTGAGCGCCACGGGCCCGGAGAGCAAGCAGTTCGTGTTGGAGGAGCGGGAAGCCGGCAAATACGTGCTGCCCGAGGCTCCGGTGGGGACTTACCAGATCAAGGCCAAGGCCAAGGACCACAAGTCCGAGGGCGGCCAGGACGAGGCCACGGCCGCCGCGGAGATCAAGGCCGGCCCGGACGGCAAGATCGTCCCGGTGACCGTGACCATCTACCTGGTGGCCCAGGGCGCGCCCAAGCTCACGGTGGAGTTCACCCCGGCCACCGAAAGCGAGCCCCCGATACTGAAGTTCTCCCTGACCACCGAGGGCGAGCCCCTGGACCCGGCCACCTTGAAGCTCGCTTGGAACAACGAGGACCTGGCCCTGACCGTGACCCCGGGGGCCGACGGCAAGAGCCTGACGGCCAGCCACCGCCTCACCAAGCCCGGGCCCCTGGGCCCCCAGAAGGTGACCGGCAGCGTGGCTGACGTGAAGAAGGCGGCCTTCCCGCTCACGGGCGATTTCACCTACACCCTGCCGCTCGTGGTGGAGGGCGTGGGGGTGGACGACACCGGCGGCGCGCCGGCCGACGGCCGGGCCACGGCCGGGGAGAAATTGAAGCTGGCCCTCAAAGTCAAGAACCTGGAGCCCTGGCCCCGGGGCGCGGCCACCTTGGCGCTCACCGCCGAGGACCCCCGTCTGAAGGCTCTGGGCGAGAAGCAGTGGAAGCTGGCCCCCCTGCCGGGGCGGGCCGCCACGCCCACGGACTTCCTGCCCTTTGAGGTGGGCGAGGTCAAGGGCGCTTCGGAGACCGTGACCCTGCCCCTGGCCGTCACGGTGGACGGGGTGGCCCTGCCGGGCGCCCTGGACACCAACCTCACCCTGTACCCCGCCCTGGCCCTGGTGGCCGAGCTGGTGCCGCCGGCGGACGACGCCAAACGCCAGGGCACGCCCAACAACGGTGACGGCAAGCCCGGCCAGGGCGAGGAGGTCGGCCTCACCGTGCGGGTGACCAACCAGGGCCAGGACCCCGGCCCAGCCTATGAGCTGAAGCTCACCTCGGGCTCTCCGCTCCTCACCCTGGCGCAGGGGAGTTTCCCGGGCCAGGTGCTGGCCCCCGGGGCCAGCCAGGACTTCAAGGCGCCGGCCACCGTGGGCACGGCCTACAAAACGGCCACCCCGGTGGAGATCACCGCCGAGATGATCCCCCAGGGCCAGCCCACGGGCAAGGTGATGACCCTCACCCTGACCCTGGAGCTGGCGCCCCTGGACATCACCCTGGCCGGGGTGAAGGTGGAGGACCCGAAAAGCGGGCAGCTCACCAACGTCAATGACGGCAACGGCAAGCTGGGCGGGGGGGAGTACGGCTACCTCACCCTCACCCTGGTGAACAACGGCCCGGACATCGCCGAAGCCTACATCGACCTCAATGCGCCCCAGATCGGGGGGCTCACAATCCACAAGCCCCAGTCCCAGGTGGGCAGCCGGGAGATGAAGACCGGGGTGCCGGTGGAGGCCAAGTTCGAGATCGAGGTGCCCCAGGATTACCAGGGCGGCGACCTGCCCCTGACCATCACCGTGAAGGACGGCGGCTCCGGCCGGAGCTGGCAGACCGTGTACAACCTGCCCATCGAGGACAAGAGCCAGTTCACCTCCAAGCTGACCCTCCTGGGGGCCCAGGGCCCGGCCCAGCCCGAGGACATCAACCCCGGGGCCACCCTGGCCTACAAGCTGGAGGTGGCCTCCAGCGGCACGGCGCCGCTCACGGGCCTCACCGTGGCCCTGGAGTACGCCGACGTGAGCATCGTGCCCAACCAATGGACCGCCCAGGACTTCGCCCCCGGCCAGACCCGGGAGTACACCGGCGAGCTGAAGATCCCGCCCACCTTCACCGGCGCCGGCTTCTGGGTGCGCCTGGTGGTGCGGGACGACGCCCTGCAAAAGAACCTGCACAAGAACAAGTTCGAGTTCCAATTGGGCCAACTGGCCACCACCACCACCCTGACCCCCACGCCGCCGGCGGCCGGGGCCAAGGAGTGGCAACTGGCCGTGGCGGTGAAGGACGCCAAGGGCCAGCCCGTGACCGAAGGGGTGGTGAAAATGACCGCCACCCAGGGGACGCTGTCCACGGACCGGGTGGAGCTGGCCGCGGGCCCGGGCCAGCTTACCTGGACCCCGCCGGACCAGCTCTCCGGCCAGGCCGATATAGAAGCCGCCTACCAGGGCGACGTGGAGGACCCGTCCCTGCCGGACCGCAAGTACCAGCCCTCCGCGGCCAAGATCCAGTTGCCGCCCGGGGCCGAGCCCACCAAGGTGGTGGTCAAGGCCACGCCCACCCAGCGCAAGGGTGAATTCTCCCTGCAAGTCCGGGTGGAGAGCCAGAGCGGCGCCCCGGTGAACAAGGGCGTGATGGACATCACGGCCAGCCTCGGCAAGTTCTCGGGCGCGGGCCTGGGGGACAGCGGCGGCCAGGTGAAGATCACCGGCCAGGAACTGGTCCTCCGGTGGCAGGCCCCGGACGACGAGCAGGCCAAGGGCACGGCCACCTTTGCCTACAGCGGCGACCAGGTGGACCCGGCCCAGACCGACACCGAGTTCGGCCCCAGCCAGGCCACTCTGGACCTGCCGCCCTCGTCCTTGATCACCCCCAATCTCACCATCGATCCGTCCCTGATCGACAAGGACAAGAAGATCTGGCGCTTGGAGGTGAAGCTCACCGACGAGAACAACCGGCCCATCGCGCCGGCCCAGGTGAAGTTCACGGCCACCGGCGGCTCCTTTGGCGCGGGCGGGGCGGTCTTGGAGGCCGTGGTGGACCTGACCGGCGGCAAGTATGAAAAGGGCTGGCGGCAGACCGACGATACGGAGCAGACCATCACCGTGGCCTACCCCGGCGACCAAAAGGGCCCGGGGCAGACCAATCTCCGCTACGGCGAGGCCACGGCCAGCCTCAAGCTGCCGCCGGAGCAGCTCGCGCGTTCCACCGTGTTCGTGGTGGACGCCTCGGGCTCCATGCGGGGCGGCAAGCTGACCTCGGCCAAGGCGGCCGTGCGCGGCGCCCTGGCCAGTTACGCCGGCGGCCAGAACCAGGAGGAGTGGGCGCTGTACGTGTTCTTCGGCTGCGGGAGCATCAGCCTGATGCAGCCTTTTACCACCAACCCCGGCGACATCACCTCCAAGCTGGACTTCAATGCCGCGGGCAGTACGCCGCTCATCGCTGCCATGGGCACGGCGGCCGCCTATGCCCGGCGGGCCGCGCGGGGCAAGACCGCGCGGATCATCATGCTCACCGACGGCGGGGAGAACTGCAACAAGAACCAGGACCCGGTGGAAGCGGCCAAGGGCATCCGCCGGATCGTGCGGGAGGTGACACCCGCGGGAGGCAGGCCATGAGATCACTGATATCGCGAGGGCTTTGGCTGGGGGCGCTGGGGTTCGCGGCCCTGGTCTGGGCCGCGCCGGCCGGCGCCCAGCAGGCCGGCAACCCGGCGGACAGCCAAGCCCTGGACCAGGCGGTGGCCGGCAAGCCGGCGGTGGAGAGGCCTTTGGACCTGCGGCTCGACGTGGTGGCTTATGACGTGAGCCGCGATGTCAGGCTCACCAACCAGCTGCAGAAGATGGCCGAAGCCGGGGGCGGCGGCTTCAGCACGGCCGGCATCAACGACATCCAGAAGGTCATGAGCAGCGTGGTCAGCGGCCAGGCCTCGCCCACCGCGGCTCCGCCATCCTCGCCGTCCTTGCCGGGCAAGAGCCGCCTGGAGATTGGTGATGAGGCCATCAGTCATGGCCGCCTGGATGATTAGGTAAACGGCCGGCTGCGCCAGCTGCCCGCCGGCGGCGTTGCGGACCTGCGCTCCAACCTCCACGTAGTTTGGGCGGCCGGCTTGCCAAATGCCCGCCGGCGGCGCTCACGGCCATCGCTCCAACCTCGACGTAGCTAAGGCTACGCCTCCGGTTGTCGCTCGTCCGTCGCCTTGCCGGCGAACATTTGGCTGCGCCGGCTCAGGGGCTTAAAGTTGACCGGTAATGCCGAAAGGCATCAGCTAAAAAACCGCCCCAAATTGAGGCCGATACACGATGCATCCGGCAGCGTGTATCGGCATTTTTACTTAAAATATAAAGTTTTTTGGGGGAAGGGGGGTGTGGGGGGAAGGGGCCCTTTTTTTCAAAAAAGGGCCCCTTCCCCCCACATCTTCCTCTCCCTCCGAAAATCTTAAGGCGCCTCGAAGGGGTAGGGCAGCAGTTCCATGGCCAGGGGGCGGTGCAGGGGGCCGCGGGGGGGGCCGAGGATGACTTGGGCGCCGGGGTTCAGTTCGGAGAGGATTTGCAATTCCTGGGGGTTGGGGATGACGCCTTGGCCCAGGGCGTCCAGGGTGATCACGGCCTTGATTTCGCCCAGGCCCTGGCTGGCCGCTTGCAGGAGGGCGGTGGTGAGGGGGCTGGCGGTGAGCGAGTCCAGGGCGTTCTCCACGGTGGCTCCGGGCAGAAACTGGCCCGCGCCGGTCAGGAGCGCCGCCGCGCCGGGCCGGCCGGAGTAGGGGGCGTAGCCCAGTTGGCGGCCCCGTTCAGCGCTTTTGAACAGCTCCTTGATCTCTTCCTCGGAAAGCTCCGGCGCGAACCAGCGGCGGTAGATCACGGCGTAGGCCCCGGTGCGGCGAATCTTCCGGAGCCCGTCGGCCACCCGGTCCATGAGCCAGGGATGCTGGGAGTCGGCGGCCCAAAAGAGCTGGGTCACCACCAGGGGGGAGCCCACGGCGGTCAGGTTGGACCAGCTGTTTTTGTGGACAAAGTAGAGCCCGGTTTGCAAGGCGGCCAGGCAGGCTTCGGCCCGACCTTCCACCACCGCGCGGAGCGAGTCCTCCTCGTTATCGGTGAGCACCAGGGCCAGGGGTTGGCCCTGGGCCAGGCGCTGCTGGATGGAAGCGCTGCGCACGGCGACCCGTTTGCCCTCCAGGTCGGCCAGGCAGCGGAAGGCCGCGCCGCGGGCGGCGAAGATCATCACCTGCAACGAGACCAGGGGGTGGGGGCAGAACACGTAGGCCTTTTCCCGGCCCTGGGCCTTGGCCAGGGCCGAGGTGAGGTTGGCCTCGCCGTTGTCCAGGCCGGCCACCGCCTCTTTCCAGGCCATGGCTACCGGCTTCAGGCGTACCCGCTGGCCCTCCAGGGCGGCCTTCAGGACTTCCCATTCGAAGCCGGCGGGCTGGCCCTTGACGCTGAAGGTGAAGGGCGGGAAGTCCGGGTCATAGGCGTAGACCGCTTCCTGGTCCGGGACCCGGGAGGGCGCGGGGGTGGCCTTCTTGGGGGTGACCGGGGGGGCTACGGTGGGTCGCCGCGCCGCGGGCTGGGCCCGGGCGGTGGGGGCCGGCGGGGCTGAGGCCGGGGCCGGGGTGGCGGCAACGGGCGGGCGGGGGGTGGCCGTGGCCGGGGGAGAGGGCAGGGGGCCCGGCGAGAGGCCTTTCAGGAGCAGCGGCCCCAGGGCCGGGTCGGCGGCCGGGGCGGAGCCGGCCAAGAGCAAAACCAGGCCCAACCCCAGGCCCAGGCAGGCCAGCCAGCCGCAGAGGAGCGGCCGGAGGCGGGGTCGGGAGCGGGGCGCGGTTTTGGGCATGACGCGGCATCCGTGGCAGGGGTGGCCGGGGTGGCGGGCCGGAGGGGCCGGCCCGGTGACGCCCTCAGCATAGGCCGCGGGGAGCGGGGAGTCAATCGCGGGGAGGGAGGCGGGGGCTCAGGCCGAGCCCAGGGGCTCCATGTCCTTCAGGGAGACCTCCTCGGAGCCTTCCCGCAGGAGTTCCCGCAGGAGGATGCCCTTGGTGTACTCCAGGAGAAACGAGGCCTTGGCGATGATGAGGCTCCGCACCAGGTAGCCCACGGCGTAGGCCTGGGCCGGGCGGGCGTAATCCAGATCCAGGAGGGTCAGGACCTGGTCCAGCACCTGGGTCACCTCACGGTGCATCTCGCGCTGCACCTCGTCCAGGGGGCCCTCTTTGCGGGCGCCCCAGACGGCCGGGATGATGTAGGTGAGTTCCTGGGCCAGGAGGTGCTCCCGGTAATCGTGCACCAGGCGGCGCACCAGATCCTCCACCACAGGGTCGATGCGGCGGGCGAGGGACAACAGCTCATCGTCCGGCTGCTCGGGCGGCGGAGCCGCCTGAGGGCGACGCGCAGGCTCCATCGTTTATCACCTGACCTGGGGGGATGAAGAAGGTTGCGCCGCCGGCTCTCTTTCCCCCCGATCCTGAGAGTGCTAGAGGCTGTGACCTGGCTGCATTATCACGGCGGCGCAACGGGCAGTATTTATATAAGTAAGCAATATATTTATCGATGTCAAGAGATATTAATGTGAATTACATGTGAGTGCATGCCTGAACGGTTTTTTGACTTGAATCGAGCCGGTTTAGCTGAGAAGGTGACGGGCAAAAAAAAATATCCACCCGGGAAATCTCACAGCCCAAGGATGCTCCATGCCCACCTCCCCGCCGGCCCCTCCCCAGGAAAGTTACGCCCCCCCCGCCCGGACCGCTGGGGAGCTGGGGGTCCTTTTGGCCGGCTGGCTCGTGGTTTGCGGCTTGAACCTCTGGTGGCTCTCCCGCCAGCAGGCCCCCCTGCCTTGGGATCAGGCGCACCATTTCCTCCTGGCCCTGGATTATAAAAGGGCTCTGGCCAGCCCGCTCACCTGGACGAACATCTTTTCAGTGGCCATCAAATACCCCTACCTCTTTCACCTGAGCCTGGCTTTCCAGTTCCTCATCTTCGGGGTGAGCGTGCCCCTGGCCGCCGGGGTGAACTGCCTGTGGCTGTTGGTGCTCATGCTGGCCGTGTGGCGCCTGGCCCGGGGCCTGGCCGGGCCCTGGCTGGCCCTGGCCGCGGCCTGGTTCCTGGCCCTGTTGCCCCTGACGGCCGGGCTCTCCCGGGAGGTGCTGCTGGAGCTGTGCCTGGGGGCCACCGTGGCCCTGGGGGTGGGGGCCCTGGCGGCCAGCCAGGGGCTTTCCCGCCGGCGGGGGGTCTTGGCCTTGGGCCTGGCCGTGGGGCTGGGGATGTTGGCCAAATGGACCTACCCCCTGTATCTGGCCGCGCCTTTTCTCTACACCTTCCTCTGGGGACGCCGCCGGGGCCTGGCCGTGGATTGGCGGGGGCTAGGATGGGCGCTGCTCATCCTCCTGGCCCTGGCGCTGCCCTGGTATCTGCACTCGCCGGTGACCCTGGTGAAGATCCTGGTGGGCGACGCCTGGCGCTACGGCGCCTCCCACGGCATGCCGCCGGTGGGGAGCCTCGCGGCCTGGCTGATCTACCCGGAGATGCTGGTGAACGAAGCCTTCTGGCTGCCCCTGTCGCCCTTCCTGGTGGTGGGCCTGGCCTGGGGGCTGGGTCCGGGCCGGCGGCGGGGGGCGGGGCTGATCCTGGCCTGGCTCCTGGGGGGGCTGGTCCTGATCTCCCTCATGCGCAACAAGGACATGCGCTTTCTCTTTCCCCTGGTGCCGGCCGCGGCCATCCTCTCCCTGGCCTGGCTGAGCTCCCTGCCGGCGCGCTGGCTGCGGGGTTTGGTGGGCGGGCTGGGCCTGGGCCTGGCCCTGGCGGCGTATCTGGGCAGCAGCTTTGGGGTGGGTCCCCTGGCCGGGGAGCGGCTGGTGGAATTGGGCGGGGCCCGGCTGGTGTGGAGCGCCCCGCGGGCCGGCTATTCCCGGCCGCCCTCGGCCGCGGACTGGGGGGTGGCTCCCCTGGTGGAGGCCCTGGCCGCGGACTGGGCCGCCCACGGCGCGGGCAGCCGGCCGCCCCGGGTGGGGGTCCTGGCCAGCCAGGTGCATTTCCACAAGAGCGGTTTCGCGGCCTGGGCGGCGGCCCACGGCCGGGCCATGGATTTCGTGTCTTTCCTGGAGCCGGAGCAGTGGCGGCCGGGCCAGGAGGCGGCTGACCTGTGGCAACAGACGGCCGGGCTGGATTACCTCATCTTCAAGACCGGCGACCTGGGGGTGGAGCCGGCCTACGCGCGGGCCCGGGAGCTGTTGGCCCCGGAACTGGCCCAGCGCGCCCGGCTGGTGAGCCAGGTGGCCTTGCCCGACGGCTCCACGGCGCGGCTTTTGGCCCTGGGCCCGGCGGCCGGCCCCGCGACCCGCTGAGGAAGCGGGGCCGGGCGGGACGGCGGTTTCCACCGCCCCGCCCGTGGTTCAAGCGTTTACTTCTCTACCCACAACTTGAGGCCGGTGGGCTCGTCGTCCCCGCGGACCAGGGGGGTGGAGGTGGTGAATTCCTGGAGTATGTACTCACAGGCGAATACCGGGCAGCCCTCGGCCAAATGCCCGCCAAAGGTGCCGCCCTGGCGGTCGCCCAGGATCACATGGGCATGCACCATGGCCTTGCCGTCCAGGATGGAGACGTTGCCCATGAGCGAGAGGATCTCCAGGTGCTCTGCCTTGTCCAGGTACTCGTATTTCCGCTCCCCCAAGTTGTAGTAGCCCACCCGGGCCCGGGTCACCGCGCCGATGGCGGACACCTGGCCCTGGGTCACCCCCTGGCTCGCGCACACGTTGGTGAGTTCCTGCAAAAGGTCGCCGTCCTTGGGCAGGCGGCCCATGAAGACGCGGCCCAGGGCGGGTTGGTTCATTATGGCCATGCCATTCTCCTTGCGATAAGGCGCTAATATCTGGGCTGTGGTCCCACAGCCGGGCAAGGGCCAGGCTCCCCGGCCCCGGGGGCGGTGGGCGGTCCTGTCGCCTCCCCCCGCTGGTCCGGTCAGCGATGTTGCCTGAGTCCCCCTTCATATTACCCACGGGCCCGGGGAGACGAAACCGACTTTTTTGTCCGGCTTGCAGCCGGGGCCGGGACCGTTCTATCTTATATCCCAGGACTGCCCCTGCCTTGCCGCCTGCCGCTTCTCGCCAAAGGAGCCCCTATGTTAGCCGCTGGTGACCATTTGCCGCCCCTGCGCCTGCCCGACCAAACGGACCAGCCCCGCACCCTGGCCGAGTTGGCCGGACCGGCCGGGCTGGTGCTTTTTGTCTACTCCCGGGACAACACCGCGGGCTGCACCACCGAGGCCCGGGAGTTCCAGGGCCTGCTCCCGGATTACCAAGCCCTGGGTTACGGGGTGGCCGGGCTGAGCAAGGACACCCCGGCCAGCCACCAGAAATTCGCCGCCAAGCAGGGCCTCACCTTTCCCCTCCTGGCCGACCCGAACACCGCCTACCTGCGGGCCCTGGGGGCCTGGGGCGCCAAGAAGCTCTACGGCAAGGTCTCCGAAGGCGCCATCCGGAGCACCTTCGTGGCTGGGCCGGCGGGAGTGCTCCGCCTGGTGCATCCCAAGGTCAAGGCTGCGGGACACGCCGCGGCGCTGTTGGCCCTGCTGCGGGGAGCCTGAGCCATGGCCGCGGGATGGTTGGTGAAAAGTGATCCGGGCGAGTACGCCTGGGCGGATCTGATAAAGGACGGTCGCACCAGGTGGGACGGGGTGCGGAACCACCAGGCCAAGAACAACCTGGCGGCCATGCGCCAGGGCGATCCGGTGCTCTTTTACCACTCCGGGGGCGAGACCCAGGTGGTGGGGCTCGCCCGGGTGGTGCGGGAGGCCTATCCCGACCCCACCGCCGCCGAGGGAGCCTGGCTGGCCGTGGACCTGGAGCCGGTCACCGCCCTGGCCCGGCCGGTGAGCCTGGCCCAGGCGAAGGCGGACCCCATGCTGGGCGGCCTGGCCCTGGTGCACCAGCCCCGGCTCAGCGTGCAGCCGGTGGGCGAGCGGGAGTTGCAGCGGATTCTGGAATTGGGCGGGGTGGGCATTTCGCCCTGGAAGCATTAGAAAAGGGGCTCAGGCGGCCGGGCTCTCCGGCCGCAGAATCTCCCGCACCTTGCTCAGGAGTTCCTGCTGGCTGAAGGGTTTGGCCACGAAACCCGTCGCCCCGGTTTCCAGGGCGTGATTCTGGCCTGATCCGGGCAAATAGCCGCTGGCCACCAACACCGGCAGGCCGGGACGCTGGGCCAAGAGCCGCTCCAAACAGGCCTGGCCCCCCATGCCGGGCATGCCCAGGTCCAGGATCACCAGGTCGATCTCCCCGGACCGGCCCTCGAAGACCTCCAGGGCCTCCTCGCCGTTCGCGGCCGTATACACCAGATAGCCCGCGTAGGTCAGGATCTGGCCGGCCACGTCCCGGATGGCCTCCTCGTCGTCCACCAGAAGCAGGGTTTCGCTGCCGGAGAGCACCACCCCCCGGGCGGTCTCCTGCTCCGGGGCGGCCTGGGTTTCCACGGTGGTCTGGGGCAGGTATACCCGGAAAGTGCTGCCCTGGCCCGGCCGGCTCTGGCAATCCACCCGCCCCCCATGCTCCTGCACGACCCCGAACACGGTGGACAGCCCCAGGCCGGTGCCCTTGCCCGGCTCCTTGGTGGTAAAGAACGGCTCGAAGATGTGGTTCAGGGTCTGGCCGTCGATGCCTTGGCCGGTATCGGCCACGGTGAGCACCGCGTAGTCGCCCGGGGTCAGGTCCAGCCGCTCCCGGCAGAATTTTTCGTCCAGGCTGACCGGCCGCAGGCTGATGGCCAGCACTCCCCCCTGGGGCATGGCGTCCTTCGCGTTGGTGCCCAGGTTCAGCACCACCTGCTCGATCTGGCCCGGGTTGCCGGCGATGTAAAGGGGAGCGTCGGGCGGGGAGTACTGGACCTCGATCATCTTGGGCAGGGCCCGCTCCAAAATGGTCACCGCCTCGGCCACCACCTGGCCCAGATCCATGGTCACCAGCCGGGCTTCCACCTGGCGGCTGAAGGTGAGGATGTTGCGCACCAGGTCCCGGGCCCTTTTCACCGAGGCCAGGATGCGCTTCAGGTTGGCCGAGTTGTCCTCCCCCCGGTTGGCCAGTTCCAGGGCCAATTCGCCATAGCCCATGAGCGCGGCCAGGATGTTGTTGAAATCATGGGCAATGCCCCCGGCCAGGGTGCCCACCGCCTCCATCTTCTGGGCGTGCAATAGCTGCTTTTGCAGCCTTTTCAACTCCTTGTCCTTCAGGACCCGCTCGGTGACGTCGCGGCCCATGCCGGTGATGTAGGGCTCGCCCACCGGCGGCAACACCAGGCGGCTCTTGTACTCCAGATAGCGCCGGGAGCCGTCCTTGTGGAAGTACACCGAGACGCCGGCGTGGCTGCCGGTCTGTTGGATCTGTCGCAGGTATTGCCGGTCAAAGGCGTCCCGGAATTCGGGCTTCATGAACTCCGAGGCCTTGCAACCCACGATCTCCCGCTCGTCATAGCCCAGGATGTCGGCCAGGGAGGGGTTGAAGCTCAGGAAGCGGCCCTCCAGGTCCTGGGTGTAGATCAGATCGGAGATGGAGCTGTACAGTTCACGGTAGCGCTGCTCCGAACGCCGGAGTTCCATCTCGGCCTCTTTCTGGGCCGTGATGTCCTGCACCGTGCCATAGACCCGGCGGGGGACCTCCGGGTTGTGGCTCACCTTGGCGATGACCCGCACCCAGCGCCGGTCCCCCTGCGCGGTGAGCAGGGGCAGCTCCAGATCAAAGGACTTGCCCTCGGAACCGGCCAGATGGAACGCCGTGCGCAACAGGGCCCGGCCCGGGGCAGGGTAGAACTCCAGGGCCTCGGGCAGGGTGGGCGAGAACTCCGGGCCCACCCCGCAGATGGCGCACAGCTCCTCGGACCAGTAAAAGGGCCGCAAGAGGGCATCCTCGCCCTGGGCCAGCTCCAGTTCCCAGCCGCCCACCTTGGCCAGCCGGCACACCGTGGACAACAGCCCCCGGCTGCGCCGCAGCTCCTCCCGGGTCTCCTTCTGGGTGGTGAGGTCCCGCACCACGGCCAGGATCTCCCCGGGCCCGTGGGCCAGGTAGCGGGCTTCCCGCCAGACGCGCCGGCCGCCCTGGAACAGGGTGTAGGTGTGGCGCACCATCTCCCCCGGGCCCAGCCCGGCCCGGGTCAAGTCCAGGCGCTCCTCCACCACCCCGCGCGGCATGAATTCGAACATGCTGTGGCCTTGGACCGCCAGGGGCGTTGGCCCGGGGCCGGCTCCCGGGGAGGCTGGGGCAGGGAAGAAGGTGTACACCCCGTGATGGTTGAAGCGGAAAACCAGCTCGGGCGCCGTTTCGGCCAACAGCCCCTCGCCCGCGGGCAGAGGGGTGGACGGTTCGAAGCGGCGAAGCGAGTTCTCGGAGCTGTTGGGCATGAAACCGCCTTTTTGGAGGGTGATCCGTGCGGCGGGACCCGGGGGCTCCCTGAGTGGCGATCTTGCTAAGCATAATTAATCTCCGGCCCGCGGGTCAAGCTGGCCTTGGCGCCTGGTCCCCCCCGGGGCTGAATCCCGGTTGCCTAAGCCCGGGCCGTGGGCTAACATGGACAAGGAATCGCAAAGATTTGATGGCTTTTATGCAGAAACCCCGGTGACAGGACCATGGTCAGGGGCACGCCACCCAGGGAAGCCGTGGACAGCAATCCCGGGGGAGAAGCCGCGGAAGTTCCGTCCTGGGACGGCCGGCTGCTCCTCCGCCTGGGGGAGGCCCTATTGCCCGCGGCCGGCCCGGGCGACTTCCTGGACGGGGCCTGCCGGATCCTGGTGGAGGAGGCGCTTTGCGGCCTGGCCTGGGCGGCCGCCTTGCCGGACGCACCGGACGAGGCTCCCCAACCCCTGGCCCAAGGGGGCCGGCCCGCCACCTTCCTCTCCTTCCCGGAGCTGTCCCCCCCGGCCGAGCCCGCTTCCCCCGCGGCCCAGACCCTGGCCCGGGGCGACCTCCGGCTGGTGCCGGACATTGCCGCCGCGGCCGGTCCGGAGCCATGGCGGGAACGGGCCCTGGCCGCCGGGCTGGAAGCCGGGGCCGCCCTGCCGCTGGCCCCGGGCGGCAGCCTGTGGGGCGTGCTTTGCCTCTACGGCCCTCCGAGCCAGTTCAGCCCCACCTCCCGGGACGCCCTGGCCGCCTTGGCCGCCCACCTGAGCCTCTATCTGGAGCTGGCCCTGGCCAACGCCGGACTCCGCCAGGAAAAGGACCGCCTGGCCGAAGAGAAAGAGTCGCTCACCTACTACCTGGGCCGGGAAAGAGACCTCCGCCAGGCCACCGAGGACTCGCTGGAGCAGAGCGAAGCCCGCTGCACCACCCTGTACCAGGCCCTGCCCTTGCCCACCTTCACCTGGCGGGTGGAGGAGAGTGATTTCCGCCTGGTGGACTACAACAGCGCCGCCTGGGACCTCACGGCCGGCCGGGTGGCCGCCCACCTGGGCAAGACCGCCCAGGAGATGGCCGAGGGCCAGCCAGACCTGCCGGCCATCCTGGGGGCCACGGCCCGGGGCCGCAAGCTGGTGCCCTGGGAGACCACCCTGCAAATCGACCCCCAGGGCTCCCCCCGGCACCTCACGGTGCGCTGCGGACTGGTGCCTCCCGATCTGTTGGTGATGCACGCCGAGGACATCACCCACCAGAAGGAGATCGAGGAGCATCTCCGGCAGAGCGAGATGCTGTTTCGCACGGTGTCCGACTACACCTATGACTGGGAAAGCTGGTCCGGGGTGGACGGCGCGCTGTTGTACGTTTCCCCCTCCTTCGAGCGCATCACCGGCTACACCGTGGCCGAGCTTATGGCCGATCCCGGCTTGCTGGAGCGGATCACCCACCCCGACGATCGCGAGCTGGTGACCCGGCACCGCTGCGGCTCTTGTGAGAAGCCCAAGGTGGTGCAGCTCGATTTCCGCATCCTCACCCGGGACAACCAGGTGCGCTGGATCAACCATCTTTGCCAGCCGGTCTACGGCGAGGACGGAGCCTGGCAGGGGCGGCGGGCCAGCCAGCGCGACGTGACCCAGCGGAAAAAGCTGGAGAACAGCCTCAGATCCACCAGCGAACGCTATTCCGCCCTGATCCAGGGCCTGCCCGTGGGAGTCATGAGCCTGGACGCCGCATTCCGCATAACCGAGTGGAACCAGGCCGCCCGGACCATGACCGGCTTCGAGGCCCAGGAGATCCTGGGCCGGCCCTGCTACGAGGTGATGGTCTGCCACCAGGGCGGCCGCCGCTGCCCCCTGCGGGAGGCCCTGCACACAGGCCACGCCGTGGGGCCCCTGGAGCGCCTGATCCCCTCCCGCTCCGGCGGGCTGCTGCCGGTGCGCATGCGCGCCGCGGTGCTCACCGACCGGCGGGGGCAGTTCGTGGCCGGGGTGGAGACTTTCCATGATATCAGCGAGCTGAAATCCCTGGAGCGCCAGCAGGACAACCTCCTGTCCATGCTGGCCCACGACATGAAATCCCCCCTGGTCAGCCTGCAGGGCTTCGCCCGCCTCTTGCTGGAGAAAAACGCCTCCCTGCCCGGGGAAAAGCGCGAGGCCTACCTGGAGGTGATCTTCAAGCAGTCCGGCCGCCTGGCCGAGTTGATCGGCGACTTCCTGGAATACTCCCGTCACCGCACCACCCGGCTGGATCTGCACCCGGCCCCCTGCGACCTGGCCGCCGAATTGCGGGAGCTGGTGGAGGCCTTTGGCCCCCGCTTTGCCTGGGCCGGGGTCAAGCTGGAGTTGGCCGGCGGCGAGCTGCCCACCAACCTGCCGGCCGACGCCGCCCGCCTGCGCCGGGTCTTCACCAACCTCCTGGAGAACGCCCTGAAGCATGCCCCACCCCACACCAGCGTCCTGATCTCCCTGGAACAGAGCCCCCGCGAGGTCATCGTGGTGGTGCGGGATCAGGGGCCCGGCTTTGCCCCGGGGGAACTGTCCCTGGTCTTCGAGCCCCTGTTCCGGGGGCGGGGCGGCGGGCACTACCAGGGCCACGGCCTGGGCCTGGCCGCGGTCAAGGCCATTGTGGAGGGTCACGGCGGCACCGTGATCGCCGGCAACGACCCCACGGGCGGGGCCGTGCTCACCATTCACCTGCCGCGACCGCGGGGGTAGACCACCACTGTTTATTTTTGCAGGAGATTGCGCTGGAGAAAGGCCGTGGCCTCCAGGAAGGAATCCGTGGCCGCCGCGGCGCTGGCCGCGGCTTCGCCGCCCAGGTCCCGTTGCAGACCCGTCTGGGGGTCCGGGGTCTGGTGCACGCTGGCCGGGGTGTTGGGCAGGCACAGGCTCCCCATCAGGTGCCCGGCCCCCTCGTAGGAGCGTTGGGTCAGGGTCGCGGCCAAGCCGTGGTGAACGAGGCGCTGGCGGATGAGCGCCGCGAAGCGCTCCGAGGGCCACACCTGGTCCTCCTGACCGCTGCACACCAACAGCGGGCAGCCCAGCTTTTCCACCGGGATGGCCGCCGCCTCGGCCCGGGCCGGGTCGTCCAGCGGCCGGTTGAACAGGCAGCGGGTGATGATCGGCCCCTGCTGGTGCTGGGGCAGGTAGTGGGTGAGGTCGGCCTCCAGATGGGGCAGGGGACGCCCCTGGTAAGTTAGGAGCGGCCCGCCCCATTGGCCCGCGTGGTCCCCGGGGCCGGACCACAACACCGCCGAGGGGTTCCACACCGCCGCGGCCCGGAAGCGGCCATAGGCCGCGCCCACCATCAGCGCCGCCTCGGCTCCCCGGTCAGTGCCCACGATGGCCAGATCGGTCCCCCGCACCTCCCGGTGGGTCCGGAGGAACTCCACCGCCTCGGCAAAATACTCCAGGGCCACCTGGGCCGGCGCCGCGGGCAGCCCCGGCAGGCCCCACCAGGCCACGGCCAGCACCGCCAGCCCGTGGGAGCACAAGAGCGCGGCAAAAGGCTCCTGGGCCAGGCCGCCCTCCCAGCCCCCCAGATCCAGCACCCCGGGCCAGGGCCCGCGCCCCGGCGGCAGGAACAAGGTCCCCACCAGGCGGCCCCGGCGCACCGGCTTCACCCGAGAACCGGGCTCCAGCAGGGGGCGGGGGATCTCGGCCAGGGTGGCCGGCCCGCCCGGGGCCGCGGCCGCCTCCAGCCGGGTGGCCACCGGCACGTCCCAATGGCGGTGGCGGAAGCGGTCCGGCGCGGCCAGGCCCTGGGCCGGGGTCATGTAGCGCAACAGGCCCATGGGCTCCACCCCCTGGTAGGAGCCGTCCAGGGGCGCCTGGGAGGCCAAGTCCACCCGGCCCTCGGCATCAGCCTGGAAGTAGGCCCAGGACACCCACTCCACCAGGCGGTCGTCGGTGACCGAGGCCTTGAGCAGGACCTTTTCCTCCGCCCCCAGGCCGGCCAGGCCCAGGCGCAGTTCCCGGTCCAGGGGGCCGGCTGCCGAGGACAGGGTAAAATGCAGCGGCTCCCCACTCATGTCAGGTGCATTTCGTTAAGTGGGCGGCTTCGCCAGATGCCCGCCGGCTGCGTTGCGGACCGTCCCTCCAACCTCGACGTAGAGTTGGTCATTTCATGACGGGGGCGGCTTCGCCAGATGCCCGCCGGCTGCGTTGCGGACCGTCCCTCCAACCTCGACGTAGAGTTGGTCATTTCATGACGGGGGCGGCTTCGCCAGATGCCCGCCGGCTGCGTTGCGGACCGCGCTCCAACCTCGACGTAGCTGGGGCTACGCCTCCGGTTGTCGCTTGTCCGTCGCCTTGCCGGCGAACATCTGGCTGTGCCGGTCCGGGTTACAAAACAAGAACAGACCATGCGGGCAACTTCCATTTACAAACCGATTCGGCGGGAACTACGACTCGATGATGATATTCACGCAAGACACTTAAAAATATGAAGTTTTTTGGGGGAAAGGGGTTTTCCCCCACATTCTTCATTCTCCGAAAACCTCTTAACTCCGCGGCTCTTCTTCCGCCGCCAGCATCAGGGCGATGGCTTGGGCGTCTTCGGGGCGGTCCACCTCTGGGGAGTCCAGTTGGGTCACCACGCACTGCACGGCGTGGCCGTGTTCCAGGGCCCGGAGTTGTTCCAGTTTCTCGACCTGTTCCAGTTCGCCGCTGGGCAGGTTTGCGAAGGTGCTCAGGAACCAGCGCCGGTAAAGGTACACGCCCAGGTGTTTGAAGTACTGGGCTTCGCCGCCGTCCCGGGGGTGGGGGATGGGCTGGCGGGAGAAGTACAGGGCCCGCCCTTCGAAGTCCATCACCACCTTCACGTGGTCCGGGTCGTTCACCTCCTCGGGCCGGGTGATGGGGGTCACCGGGGTGGCCATGCCCAGGCTGGGATCGGCCCACAGGGGCGCCGCGGTCTGGCTGATCAGCTCCGGGGGCAGCATGGGCTGGTCCCCTTGCACGTTGACCACCACCTCATCCGGGGCCAGGTCCAGCTGTTCGGCCGCCGCGGCCACCCGGTCGGTGCCCGAGCGCAGTTCCGAGGGGGTCATGATCACCCGTCCGCCAAAGCACTCCACCGCCCGGGCGATGCGCTCGTCGTCGGTGGCCGCGGCCACCTGGGTCACCCCCTCGGCCCGGGCCGCCCGCTCCATCACGTGCTGGATCATGGGTTTGCCCGCGATCATCACCAGGGGTTTGCCCGGAAAGCGCGTGCTGCCGAAGCGGGCCGGCACAATGACCGTGATGCCCATGGCCTAGAACCGCGACCCGGCCCGGTTGATGGCCTGGGTCAAGGTTTGCAGCTTGTGGTCGTCCCAGCCCAGCATGATCTGGTAGGACAGGGTGCGCATCAAGAGTTCCTTGGTGCGGGGCAGGGCGTCCGGCGCATATTCCCGCCGGTTCTCCGGCGCCTGGGGCGACAGCAGGGCGTTCGCGTGCAGGTGCTCCCAATTGTGGTAGCTGTGCCAGGTGTTGGGTCCCCAGGCCACCGGCCCCGCGCCTTCTTCCCCCAGGGCCTTGGCCAGCCGGGCGGCCGCGTCGGCGCTGTCCATGAACCAGGTCAGGAAGGTGGCCGAGTCGCCGGCCTCGTCGGGCAGGACCCGGAAGCTCACCCCGGGGACGCGGCTCACCGCCTCCTTCAGGGCCAGCTTGTTGGAGCGCTGGGTGGCCACCATGCGGGGCAGCTTGGCCAACTGGGCCAGGCCCAGGGCGCCTTGCAGCTCCATCATGCGGTAGTTGAAGCCCATGAACCGCCGGCCCTCGTTGCCCCGGCCCACCGGCCGATGGTCGTGGCCGTGGTCGTGGTACTCGCTGGCGCTGGTATAGAGCCCGGCGTCCGAGGTGATCATCATGCCGCCCTCGCCGGTGGTCAGGGTCTTCACCGCGTCGAAGCTGAAGGTCCCGGCCGCGCCGAAGGTGCCCAGATGGCGGCCCTTGTAGAAGCCGCCTGCCGACTGGGCCGTGTCTTCCAACACCGGAAGCTTGTGGGCCCGGGCTATGGCCATGATCTCCTCGATGCGGGCCTGGGCCCCCATCATGTGCACCGGGATGATGGCCTTGGTCTTGGGGGTGATGCGGGCCTCCAGATCCGCGGGGTCCATGCACAGGGTCTCGTCCACCTCGGTGAACACCGGCACCGCCCCCAGGTCCAGAATCGCTTCCCAGGTGGCCACGAAGGTGAAGCCCTGGGTGATGACCTCGTCGCCGTAGCCCACCCCCAAAGCGGCCAACGCCACCTTCAAGGCCGCCGTGCCGCTGGTCACCGCCAGGGCGTGGCTGGCCCCGGTGAAGGCCGCGAACGCCTCCTCGAACTCCTTGACCCGCCAGGCGCCTTGCCGGAGGTCGGCCATCTCGTAGCGGAACAGGACCCCCCGCTCCATCACGTCCAGCACCGAGCTTTTCTCCTCGTCGCCCAACCATTCGTAACCGGGCATGTCACTCTCCCAGCTTGTCGTGGAAAACCCACGGTATTTTTCTGCCAACCGAAACCAGAAGCCGTCCGGCAGCTCCCGCTATACTCCGAAAGCCTTCTGGTAGATGCCTTCCAGGTCCTTGGCCGTTACCTGGCGGGGGTTGTTGGCGATGGGCCGGGCCACGGTCATGGCCTTCTCCGCCAGGCGCTCCACCTCCGAGCGGGGCACCCCCAGCTCGGACAGGCTGGAGGGGATGCCCAAGTGCCGGTTCAGCTTGTACACCTCGTCCACCACGAAATCGCCCATCTCCCAGGTGGTCAGACCCGCGGGCACCTCGCCAAAGGCCTCGGCCATGTCCGCGAAACGCTCCGGCGCGGCCAGGTGGTTGTGCTCCAGCACGAACGGCAACAGGGTCGCGTTGGCCTCGCCGTGGGGGATGTCAAAGAACGCCCCCAGGGGATAGGCCATGGCGTGCACCGCGCCCACGCCCGCCTGGGCCAGGGCCAGGCCGGCCAGGTAGGCGCCCAAGAGCATGTCCCGCCGGGCCTCCAGGTTGTTGCCGTTGGCCACCGCCTGCCGCAGGGAACCCCCGATCAGCCCGATGGCCTGCAAGGCGTTCATGTCGCTCAAGGGCGTGGCCGCCAGGCTGGTGTAGGCCTCCATGGCGTGGGTCAGGGCGTCCAGGCCCACGATGGCCGAGATGTAGGCCGGGCAGGTCACGGTCAGCAAGGGGTCCAGGATCGCCGTGTGGGGGTACAAATACCGGCCGTTGATGCCGCCCTTGAACTGGTCCGCCCGCCGGGTGAACACGGCCGTGAAGGTGACCTCGCTGCCCGTGCCCGCCGTGGTGGGCACGCAGATCACCGGCTTGCCCGGGTTCTTCACCAGCTCCAGCCCCACGTAGTCCGTGGCCTGGCCCTCGTTGGTGATCAACACCCCCGCGGCCTTGGCCAGGTCCATGGCGCTGCCGCCGCCGATGCCCACCACGGCCTGCACCTCGCCGCCCCGGCCCAGCTCCGCCGCCGCGTCCGCCTCGGTGGGCTCCGGCTCCCGGGTCACCTGGCCGTAGGAGAACACCTCCAGCCCCGCCTGCTCCAGGCTGGCCAGAGCCGCGTCCGCCGCGCCCAGTTCCTGCACCTGGGGGTCGATCACCACCAGGACCCGCTCCGCCCCCAGAAGCTTCACTTCCTCGCCCAACTTGGCCGCCGCGCCCGCTCCGAAAACCGTGCGCCGGATCCCCTCATGCGCGAATTCGTAATTCATTGCCCTAGCCTTTTCCTAAATTTCATGGCCCCCGCGCGGGAGCCTGGTTTCCCCTTCGCTGCGTTCTCGGGCCGCTCCCTGCCGGGAGTCAATCCCATCCCCCCCGTGTCACGTCAAAAGCGATCCTAACACAGTATCCCCCAATGTAAATACCGCAGCCCCACCCCACGGATACGGCAACCCCGCCGGCGAAATCCCCTTGGCCTCCGCCCGCGGCTGCTCCGTAAGAGCCCGCCGGCCGCCCCGCCAAAGGCTATTATAAGCCAAACTCGTGAAAGCCCCCGGGACAGCGGGCCGAGTTTTTGCTATAAGAAAAAAATCGCCTCTGGGCGGCCCGTGCCGGCCCCGGTGGCCCAGGCTCCTGGTTACATTTGTGATTCAAATTAAAATCAGGGACTTGACTTGTTGAATCCCGCCGGGAGGGATGCTAGCTTGGCCCTAAAGAAAAGGAAGGCTAACGTGCGCGCGGAGATGTCCCACGTGAAGTTGGAAGACACCCAAATCGATACCTTGGGCCCAGCCAAGCTGAAAAGCACCCTCATGGAGCGGGCCAGCCATCCCCAGGAGGGCTTCAAATTCGTGGGGGACGAGGAACGCGTCCTCCTGGACCCCACCACCCGCAACCACGTAGACGGGCCGGTGCCCAGCTTCGAACGGGCCGGACCGCGGGAACGCGTCTACTTCGACCCCACCAAGCTCAAGGCGGCGGTGGTCACCTGCGGCGGCATGTGCCCCGGCATCAACCACCTGACCCGCTCCATCGTGCTCCAGCTCTACTGGATCTACGGGGTCAAGAACATCGTGGGCGTGCGTTACGGCCTGCAAGGCTTCATCCCCGATTTCGGCCACGAGCTGATAGAGCTGACCCCGGACACGGTGCGCGACGTGCACGGCCGGGGAGGCAGCTTCCTGGGCATGAGCCGGGGGCCCCAGCCCATCGAGGACGTGGTGGACGCCCTGGAGCGCCTCAACATCAGCATGCTGTTCATGATCGGCGGCGACGGCACGCTCAGGGCCGCCCAGGCGATCTACCAGGAGATCACGGCCCGCAACCTCAAGGTCGCCGTAGTGGCCATCCCCAAGACCATTGACAACGACATCAGCTTCGTGGAGATGACCTTCGGCTTCCAGACCGCGGTGGAGGCCGCCACCAAGGCCATCGAGGGCGCCCACAACGAGGCCCTGGGCTCCCCCGGCGGGATCGGCCTGGTCAAGCTCATGGGCCGCAACAGCGGTTTCGTGGCCGCCAACGCCACCCTGGGGCTCTCCGACGTGAATTTCTGCCTCATCCCCGAGGTGGACTTCGACCTGGAAGGCCCCAACGGCCTGTTGCAGCAATTGGAGCACCGCCTGGGAGGCCGGGGCCACGCGGTCATCGTGGTGGCCGAGGGCGCGGGCCAGAAGTTCTTCAGCGACACCGAACTGGGCCGCGACGCCAGCGGCAACCTCCGCCTGGGCGACATCGGCGTGCTGTTGAAGAACCGCATCAACACCCACTTCAAGGAGAAGGGCCGCGAGGTCAACCTCAAGTACATCGACCCCTCCTACCTCATCCGCTCCGTGGCGGCCAACTGCGGCGACCGCATCTACACCGGGTTCCTGGGCCACTACGCGGTGCACGCCGGCATCTCCGGGCGCACCGGGCTCATGATCTCCAAATGGAACAACTTCTTCGTGCACGTACCCATCGCCATGGCCATCAACCGTAAAAGCTATGTGGACCCCAAGGGCAGCCTGTGGCGCAGCGTGCGCGAAGCCACCGGCCAGGCCCCTCTGGTCAACGAGGTGTAGCCAAGAGGTGGCCGACTTCCAACAGCATCCCCGCCTGGCCACCCTGCACGGCCTGGGCGCCCCGGACCGGCCCCGCCTGGAGAGTGAGCTGGTGCAGTTCGCCGCCACGCGGCCCCTGGCCCTGGTGCTGCCCCTGTTGCCCGCCGAACTGGGGGAGCCGGCCCTGGCCGCCATGCTGGAAGACTTGGCCGGCGCGGCCTATCTGGGCGAGATCGTCTTCTCCCTGGGCCGGGCCGGCAAGAAGGAACTGACGGCCCTCAAGGCCCTCACCGCCTCCCTGCCCCAGGAAACCCTGGTGATCAACAGCGAATCCCGGCGGGTGAAGCCCCTTTTGTCCGAGCTGGCCGGCCGCGGCTGGCCCGCCGGCCAGGAGGGCAAGGGCCGCGCCGTGTGGCTGGCCCTGGCCGTGCTGGCCGCCCGGGGCCGCACCCGGGTGGTGGCTCTGCATGACGGTGACGTGGCCGATTACGACCGCCTCCTGTTGGGCCGCCTGGTCCACCCGGTCCTGAACCCGGCCACGGGCTTCGTGCTGGCCAAGGGCTACTATGCCCGCTACACCCACCAGCTCCACGGCCGGCTGACCCGCCTGCTCCTCTGGCCGGCCCTGGCCGCCCTGGAGGACCTTTTGGGGCCGTTGCCCGCCCTGGCCCAGTTGGCCGCCTTCCGCTACCCCCTGGCCGGGGAGTGCGCCTGGGACTTGGCCGCCCTGGGCGAGATGCGTCTGCGGCCCGGCTGGGGCCTGGAGCTGGGGCTGTTGGCCGAGGCCCGCCGCCTGGCCGGGCCGGGCCGCCTCTGCCAGGTGGACCTGGCCGACCGCCACGAGCACAAGCACCAGGAGCTGATCCCCGGCGAGCTGAACAAGGGCCTGGGCCGCATGGCCCTGGAAGTGGCCCGCACCCTCTTGGCGGAGCTGGCCACCGAAGGCGCGGTGTTCACCCCCGGGAGCCTTCTCACCCTCACCAGCCTCTACCTCCGCCACGCCCGGGGCCTCTTGCCGGTCTACGCGGCCGAGTCCGCCCTGGCCGGCCTGTTGTACCCCCGCCCGGACGAGGAAGCCACGGTGGAGACCTTTGCCCGCGCGCTGGCCCGGGCGGGGCAACTGCTTATGGAAAACCACGCCGCCGAGGAGACCCTGCCCTCTCCCGCCCGGCTCCTGGCCGGGGAAACCGGCCGCCGCCTTCTGGAGGCGGTGGAGGCCGACAACTTGTCGTGAGCCGTCCAACCCCCCCCAGCCCCGCCGCGGCCCCCCCCGCGCCCTCCCAGACTCCGGAGGAGCGGCAGCACATGCTCCGCCGCCGCCGTAAGCTCCTCATTGCCCTGGCCCTATTGTTGCTGGTGGCCGGGGTGGCGGTCTGGTACTGGTGGACGCCCCTTTGGATTTGGAGCCGCGATTTCTGGGCCGTGATCAGCAACCGGGAGACCTTCCGGCAACGCATGGAGTCCTACGGCGCCTGGGGACCCTTGGTGTTCATGAGCTTGCAGTTCCTGCAGGTTTTGGCCGCGCCCATCCCCGGCGAGCTCACCGGCGCGGCCGGGGGCTACATCTTCGGCTGGTGGCAGGGCCTCATCTACTCCACCATCGGGCTCACCCTGGGCTCCCTGAACAACTTTTTCCTGGCCCGCATCTTCGGCAAGACCCTGGTGGAGCGGCTGGTGCCGCCGGACACCCTGTCCCGGGTCGGCTTCCTCATGGAGCGCCAGGGGGTCATCGCCTCCTTCATCCTTTTCGTGATCCCCGGCTTCCCCAAGGACTACCTCTGCGTGGCCCTGGGCCTCACCCCCCTGAACTGGCGCATCTTCCTGTTGATCTGCGGCATCGGGCGCCTGCCCGGCACCCTGCTGCTGAGCCTGCAAGGGGCCATGGTCTACCAGGAAAACTACTGGTCCTTCGCCATCCTCCTGGTCCTGGCCCTGGCCTTTGTCATTCCGGTCATTGTGTGGCGGGAAAAGATCTATCAGTTGCTCTATCACCTGGACAAGCGCCGCGGGCCTTTGGAACCTTGATCCGCCGCCTCCCTGCCAAAAGCACCGCCGCCCCGGGGAGTCCCCGGGACGGCGGTTGGTTTTTGCGGACTGGGCGCCGGGACGCGCGCCCGGCTCTAATGCGAGGGTGATGCACGGTGCGTCCTGCACCGTGCATCTTAAGCTGGTTGGCAAAAGCGTGGTTTTACCAACCAGCGCAAATCACTCGCCTTTTAGGCTCGTGATTTGGCGGGCCATCCCCGGGGTCCCCAAGCAAGTGGAACTTGCTTGGGGTGGATGCGTGGCCCGCTGGAGGCCGACGGCGCACAATCAACCGCCGAAAAATGACATATGCCACTGTTTTAACTACAATAAATCTGTATTGGCCGTGCATCGGCCTCAATTCAGATAAGGGTTGCCCCGGCGTTCCTGGGCCACCGTGGACTTGGGGGAGGGGCCGTAGTTGTGCCCCGGCCAGATCACGGTGTCGTCGGGCAGGGCGAGGATGCGGTTCTTGATGGCCGACACCATCTGGGCCCAGGAGCCGCCCGGCAAATCGGTGCGGCCCACCCCGCCCACGAACAGGGTGTCGCCGGTGAACACGTGCCCCGGGGTGTGCAGGCAGATGCAGCCCGGGCTGTGCCCCGGGGTGTGGATCACCTGGAGCCGCACCTCCTCCCCGGCCTCGATGATCTCGCCGTCCTTCACCGTCACGTCCGCCGGCGGGATCTGGCTGCAGCCCAGCATCTGGGCGAATTGCAGGGCGTGGGGGCTGTTCATGTGGGGCGCGTCTTCCTCGTGGATCAGGATCTGGGCCCCGGTGGCCTCCTTGATGCGGAAGTTGCCGCAGGTGTGGTCCGGGTGGCCGTGGGTGTTGACGATCTTCACCAGGGTGATGCCCCGTTTGGCCGCTTCGGCCAAAATGCGGTCCTCGTTGCCCGCCGGGTCGATCACCAGGCCCTGGCCGGTTTTTTCGCAGGCCACGATATAGGCGAACACCGCCATGTTGCCCACCAAAAGCTGGATTATCTGCATATTAGCTTTCCTGTCTCCCGCCCCGGGGCGGGCTGAAGGCTGCGCAAAGGCCCCGCGGGGCGGGCCCGCCAGGCGCTCGGTCTTGGCAAAATTCTTTTCTAGGATAACGCGAAACCCATTTGGTGTCCCGTGGGGGCGGGGACAACCCGCGGCCCGGGTCGTGTATGGGGCGACTCGCCGGCACGCGGCCCCGGAAAAGAGGTTTTGAAGAACGGCCTCCCTTCGGGAGCGCACAAGGTTTGGTCTGCAACCCAACCTCGCCCGACACGCATTGGGAGCGGCGGCACGCCGCCCCGGAAAAGAGGTTTTGAAGAACGGCCTCCCGTCGGGAGCGCGCAAGGTTTGGTCTGCAACCCAACCTCGCCCGACCCGCTACGCCAGCGGCGGCACGCGGCCCCGACCCGCAGCGGCAGCATGCGGCCTCCCGTCGGGAGCGCGCAAGGTTTGGTCTGCAACCCAACCTCGCCCGACCCGCATTGGGAGCGGCGGCACGCCGCCCCGGAAAGGAGGTTTTGAAGAACGGCCTCCCTTCGGGAGCAAGCGAGGTCCGGTCTGAAAACCAACCTCGCCCGACCCGCTACGCCAGCGGCGGCACGCCGCCCCGACCCGCAGCGGCAGCATGCGGCCTCCCTTCGGGAGCGCGCAAGGTTTGGTCTGCAACCCAACCTCGCCCGACCCAACCTCGCCCGACCTCGCCCGACAACCCGCTACGCCAGCGGCGGCGCGCCGCCTTAGGCGGTTTGGCGCTTTTTGGCGTTCTTCTCCAGGGCGTCGGCCAAGTCGTCCTCCTCGATGGCCTGATCGGTGTAGCCGTGGCGGCGGAGCACCTCGGCCAGGCTGCGCCGCACCTCGGGGTTCCGGGGGGCCAGCTTCACCGCTTGCCGGGCCTCGCCCACCGCGTCCAGCACCTCGCCGGTCTCGGAGTAAACCAGGGCCAGCTCCATGTGCAGCTTGGGGCTCATGGGGTTCTTTTGGTTGGCCCGCTGCAAATTGGCCCGCGCCTCGGCCAGCAAACCCTCGTGGCGCTTCACGACTCCCAGGCACATCAGCGCCCGCCAGTCCCCGGGGTTGTTCTGGTGCAGCTCGTCGGCCCGGCCCTTGGCCAATTCCAGATGCCCCATTTCCAGCAGCACCTCGATCATGATGAACTCGGCTTCCAGGGGATCGGGGTTCCTCTGGGCGCCTTCCAGGGTGGTGGCCACGGCCCGGTGGTACTCGGCCTGGGTGTTGTTGTTATCCATGAAATAGGCTTCCGACAACATGCGGTGGGCCTCGGCGTAGACTGGGGACAGGGTCACCGCGTGGGTCAGGGCCTTGATCGCCTCGCGGTAGTTGTTCTCCTCCCGAAGGAGCTGGGCCCGCATCACGTGCAGCTCCGCCTTGTCGGCCCGGCCCTGGGAGATACATTTTTCCAAGAGTTGCAAGGCCATGCGGTTATAGCCCACCGCGATGAACTGCCGCACCGCCTGGGCCACCGAGTCGGGGTCGTTGGGGTTGGACTGCAGATTCTTGAGCGCCTCGGCCAGGGCCCCGGTGCGCATGGCTTCCGACTGCTTGCCCGCCAACCGAAGGCAGTGGGTCAACAGCTCGTACATGCCCACGTCCATGGGCTCCTGCCGCAACGCTTCCCGCAATGCCTCGGAAGCCTTGGTGAAGTTGCGGTTCTTGCTGAAGGCCTTGGCCGCCATCTTGAGGGTCTCCAGATCCTTGGGGGCCTGCTTCAAGGCGTGCGCCGCATGGGCCGCAGCCCAGCCGTACAGGCCCTTCTCCACCAGGCCGGCCACCAGTTGCAGTCGGGAGACGAGGTCGCTGGGGTCTTTGTGCAGGCGGGTGAGGGCATCGCCGATGGTCAGGTCCCGCGCAGCCTCCACCCGGAGGCCCATGGCCTGATAGGTACGGCTCATACCGTAAAAACCGTCGGGTTTTTCAGGCCAGGCGCGCACCATGGCCCGGTAAAATTCCAAGGCCTGGGCGAACCGCCGTTTTTTCAGGAGCATGTCTCCTTCCAAACGGATGGCCTTGAACTTGGACCCGGTGAGCACCGTCCACACCCACAGCCGGAGGCTCATAGGAATTTCCCCGCCTTGAGGGTGCCGCGAAATTCCTCCTGAATTCCACGGCCTAACTCCGGCCGCGCTGCTGCCCGGCCGGGATCGCTTGTCGTTCGCTCAGGCGCACTCGGAAACTGGCGGACCGTCCCTGGACCGCCTGGGAGTGTGGCTGTCGGTTGCCGCTGCCCTCGGGGGATGGCCCCGCGCCGGGGCGGGGGAGGGAGATCCTCCTCTCTCCAATACCAAATCCCGGAAGGCATGATTTCCTTTAGCACAAACGCACCCACCTAGGCAATCGCCGCGTCAGCGGCGTCGGCCCCATGCTGGGGCTCCCATATCGTGTCGGGGAAGGTCGGTTTTCAGACCAGACCTCTCGCGCTCCCGACGGGAGGCCCCATGCCGCGGCTCCCACCGCGTGTCGGCCGCGTCGCCGCGGCTGGCGATGCGTGTCGGCCGCGTCGCCGCGGCTGGCGATGCGTGTCGGGCGGGGTCGGTTTTCAGACCAGACCTCGCGCGCTCCCGACGCGAGGCCCCATTCTGGGGCTCCCACCGCGTGTCTGCCGCGTGCCGCGGCTGGCGTCGCAAGTCGGGCCAGGCCCCCTCCGCACCAATCTAGCAGGCTCCCGAAGGGAGGCCGGCCGCCTGCTATCCATCTCAGAGCCGGGCCGGAAACCCGGCGGCCTTGCCAGCGGCCCGCCCGCAGCATAAAATCAGGGAGCCGGCCGTGCCGGCGGAATTTGGAGGCAGCATGCACGAGGCCTGGGCCGTGGTGCCCGCCGCCGGCCGTGGACAGCGCATGGGGGCCGGCCGCCCCAAACAGTTTCTCGACCTGGGCGGGGTGCCGGTCCTGACCCGCACCCTGGCCGCCCTGGAGGCCGTCCCGGACCTCACCGGCGTGGTCCTGGTGACCCCGCCGGGCCAGGAGGACGCCACCCTGGCCGCCTGCGTGGAGCCCTTTGGCCTGGCCAAGGTGCAGGGAGCCGTGGCCGGGGGCGCCGAGCGCCAGGACTCCGTGGCCGCCGGCACCGCGCTTGTGCGGGAAGCCGGGGTGCCCTACGTGGTGGTGCACGACGGCGCCCGGCCCCTGGCCGCCCCGGAGCTGTTCACCCGGGTCCTGGCCGCCGCCCGCCGCACTGGCGCGGCCCTGGCCGCCATGCCCGTGGCCGACACCGTGAAGCAGGCCGGCCCCGGCGAGCTGGTGGCCGGAACCCTGGACCGCCGGGGACTCTGGCTGGCCCAGACCCCCCAGGCCTTTCGCACCGAAATCCTGGCCGCGGCCCAGGCCCGCGCCCGGGCGGCCGGGTTTCTGGCCACCGACGAAGCCGGCCTGGCCTCCTGGGCCGGCCATCCCGTGGAGCTGGTTATGGGCAGTCCCCGCAACCTGAAGCTGACCACCCCGGACGACCTGGACCTGGCCCGGGCCCTGTTGCCCCCGGCCCCGGCCGCCGTGCCCCGGGTGGGCCAGGGCTTCGACGCCCACCGCCTGGCGCCCGGCCGCCGCCTGGTGCTGGCCGGGGTGGAGATCGCCCATGCCCGGGGGCTGTTGGGCCACTCCGATGCCGACGTGCTCGCCCACGCGGTCATGGACGCCCTGTTGGCCGCCGCCGGGCTGGGCGACATCGGGGGCCATTTCCCGGACAGCGACCCCCAGTGGGCCGGGGCCGACAGCCTGGAGCTTTTGACCCGGGTGGTCGGCCTTTTAGCTGTGGAGGGGTGGCGGCCGGCCCAGGTGAGCGTTACCCTCATGGCCCAGCGCCCCAAGGTGGCCCCCCACGTGCCGGCCATGCGGGCCAATCTGGCCCGGGCCCTGGGCCTGGCCGAGGGCCAAATCAACCTGGCCGCCACCACTACCGAGCATCTGGGCTTCGTGGGCCGGGAGGAGGGCATGGCCGCCTCGGCCCTGGCCGTGATTCTCCCCCTGACCCCGGAGGCTTAGGAGTGCGTCGGAGAATGCCCTCCCGAGGGTCCCCAAACAAGCTGGAAGCTTGTTTGGCATGGATCCACGGCCTGCCCAGGCGCCCAGGAGACTATCGGAGCGATTTCCCCGCCAGCTTCCTAGCTAAAACTATGAAGTCTTTTGGGGGAAGGGGAGTGTGGGGGGAAGGACCCTTTTTTTCAAAAAAGGGTCCTTCCCCCCACATTCCCAATTCTCCGAAAGCCCCCCAGGGGCCGCAATAAGTGTTTACCCGCCGGGTTTTTGGCGTTAGCCTCTGACCAGCGGCCCCGTCGTCGCTGGTGCCGGCGTTACGTATCCCCCGGAGTAGCTCATGCCCTTAGTGCTGTACAATACCCAGTCCCGCCGAAAGGAAACCTTCGAACCCCTGGAGGCGGGCCGGGTGCGGATGTATGTCTGCGGGGTCACGGTGTACGACGACCCCCACGTGGGCCATGCCCGCTGCTATGTGGCTTTTGACTGCGTTTGCCGGCACTTCTCGTCCAAGGGCTGGGCGGTCACCTATATCCGGAACTACACCGATATCGATGACAAGATCATCCGCCGGGCCGCCGAGTCCGGCGAGCCCTGGGACCAGTTGGCCGAGCGCAACATCCGCTCCTTCCGGGAGGACATGGCCAGCCTGGGCTGCCTGGCGCCCACGGCCGAGCCCCGGGCCACCGAGCACATCCCGGAGATGACCGCCATCATCCAGCGGCTGCTGGACCAGGGCCACGCCTATCAGGTGGAAGGCGGCGACGTGTTGTTCGCGGTGGAGACCTTCCCGGCCTATGGCCGGCTCTCGGGCCGCAACCTGGAAGACCTGCAAGCCGGCGCCCGCATCGAAGTGGACAGCCGCAAGCGTAACCCCATGGACTTTGTGCTGTGGAAGGCGGCCAAGCCCGGCGAGCCCTCCTGGGAAAGCCCCTTTGGCGCCGGACGTCCCGGCTGGCACATCGAGTGCTCGGCCATGAGCGAAAAGTACCTGGGCCAGACCTTTGACCTGCACGGCGGCGGCGAGGACCTGGTCTTCCCCCACCACGAAAACGAGATGGCCCAGAGCGAGGCGGCCAACGGCCGGCCCTTTGCCCGCTACTGGATGCACAACGGCTTCGTGCGCATCAACCAGGAGAAGATGTCCAAGAGCCTGGGCAACTTCTTCACCATCAAGGATGTGCTGAAGGAAGTGAAGCCCGAGGTGCTGCGCTTCTTCCTCCTGGGCAAGCACTACCGTTCGCCCCTGGACTTCTCCGACCAGGGCCTGGTCGAGGCGGCCCAGGCCCTGGAGCGGCTGTACAACGCCCTCCTCACCGCCTTTCAGGAGATTCCCGAGGGGGCCTCCGCCTCCATCACCAAGGCCGCCGACCAGGAGATCCTGGCCGAGATCGACCAGGCCGGCGAGGAGTTCGAGGCGGGCATGGATGACGACTTCAACACTCCCCGGGCCCTGGCCGCCCTGTTCAGCCTGGCGCGGAACATCAACCGCCTGACCCTGGAAGCGCCGCGGCCGGAGCGGGACGCCCTGATCCTCTTGGCCGCCTCGCGCCTGAAGCACCTGGGCGGCCGGCTGGGGCTGTTGGGTCAGGACCCCCAGGAATTCCTGCAAAGCTCCGCCGCGGGCGCCGGCCAGGGTCCCGACCCGGCGCTCATCGAGGAACTCATCGCCCAGCGGGCCGAAGCCCGCAAGACCAAGGACTGGGCCCGGGCCGACGCCCTCCGGGACCAGCTCACGGAGCTGGGCGTGGTGCTGGAAGACGGCGCCGGCGGCACCCGCTGGCGGCTCAACAACTGATATCAGGCTCTCTGAGGAACTAAAGGCATGACCCCCACGGTGCAAGTCATCCTGGCCCATCCCCGGCCGGGCTCCTTCAACCACGCCATCGCCGGGGCGGTCATGGAGACCCTGGCCGAGCTGGGCCGGCCGGCTGTGCTGCACGACCTTTACCAGGAGGGCTTCGACCCCCTCTTGCCTGCCGCCGAGATTCCCCAGGACGGGCCGCTGCCGCCCTGGCTGGCCGCCCACACGGCCGAGGTGACCGCGGCGCCGGCCCTGGTGATGGTCCACCCCAATTGGTGGGGCATGCCCCCGGCCATCCTGAAGGGCTGGGTGGACCGGGTGCTCCGGGCCGGCGCGGCCTACGAGTTCCTGGAAGGCGATATGGGCGAGGGGGTCCCCCGGGGGTTGTTGGCCGCCCACACGGCCCTGGTGTTCAACACCTCCAACACCCCGGCCGACCGCGAGTTGGCGATCTTTGGCGACCCTCTGGAAACCATCTGGAAAAACTGCATCTTCGGCCTGTGCGGCCAGGTGCGCTTTGGCCGCCGCACCTTTGGCATGATCTGCACCAGCACCTCGGCCCAGCGCCGGGGATGGCTGGCCGAGGCCCGACAGGTGGTGCGGGAGTACCTGGGCTGAGCCACCACCGGCCCCGCGCCCCTTTTCCCGGCCCGGATTGGGATTTTTCCCCGGGCTCTTGGCCGCTAATGCCCGGTCACCCTGGGCCTTTTGGCCTCCGGGCGGCCCTGGGGCCGGCCCCGGGGGCAAAAATCCGCCGGCCGGTCCTCCGGGCCTTGGGGTTCTGTGGTAGACTTTCTGGGCCGTGTCTCGTCCACCACGGGAGCATCTGACAACATGTTTGGCAAAAAACCCCCTGCCCGCGGCTCCCACGCAAACTCCCCCACCGTCTTGGCCAGTGGCTCCTTTATCAAAGGGGACTTGGTCTGCCAGGGGGAGTTGGTCTTGGAAGGCGGGGTGGAAGGGCAGGTGGTGGGCGACAAGGTGTTAGTAAAATCCACCGGTTGGGTTAATGGGCAGCTTGTCTGCCGCTCGATACGCATAGAGCAGGGGGGGATCATCAACGGTCCGGTGCGCGTGGCCGAACTGGCCGAAACAGAGGGTCAGCCCTGACGGCCGGGGCGGAAACGTCTCCGTCTCCGCCGCTTTCGCGCCGCCTTGTCCGTTATTCCTTCCCTCCGCCGTCCTCCCGCGCCCGGGGCCAGGTCACGGCCGGCGCCCCAGGGGAGCCTTTTCCCCGCCTCCCGGCCCATCGCCCAGCCCCCCGCGCGCGCCCGGCGCCATCCTGCCCCAGATGGCTGCCGGCACTGGAGACCGACCCTCCAGGGGAGTTGGTTTCTGGCCGGATCGCAGTAAGGGCCCTTCTGGCCCTTGACTGCCCCATGTTGGCAAAATCGTAGTTTTGCCAACATCTTAACTTTGCAGAGATTTGCCAAGTCTCTGCAAAGGTGCGGGCCAGCCAGGGTCCGTCCCAGGCTGTTGGTCTACAGCCTGCCCGCTTGCAAGGGAGAATCTTCGTGACTGCCATCTTGAGGGCAAAATCCGAGGCCCAGGTCTCCGCCTCTCCCGCTAACGCCGGGCAGGGGCCGGCCGGCGGTGGGACCGCCCTGCGACCCGCCCGCCGCACCGAGCTCTGGTTCTACAAGATGACCCCCCTGTATGTCCCCGAAGCGGACGGCGGCTTCAAGTTGTTCAAGGAGGCCGGGGTCACCCTGGCCGAGATGAGCCTGACCAAGGAAGACAACGTCCCCGAAGCCTTTATCCAGGACAGCGACCGCCCCATGGCCCTGAGGGAAATCCAGAAGGCCATGCTGGACGGTTACTTGCAAGAGACCATCCGCAAGGGGGACCAGGCCGAGATCAAGGAAGCCCTCACCGTGCTCCTGGACGAGGCCTTTCGGGAGCCCCGCCTGAAGCTCATCATGGGCTTTCAGCCCATCGTGGAAACCGTGGTGGAGGAGTACGCCAGCCACCCCAAGCTCCTGGCCGCCTTTGCCGCCCTGGCCACCCGTGGCCTCACCGTGGCCGCCCACTCGGTAAACGTCATGGCCCTGGTCATGGCCTTCTGTTTCCGGGCCGGCCTGGGCCAGGAGGAGACCTGCCGCTATTGCTTCGGAGCGCTCCTGCACGATCTGGGCTGGACCAAGCTGCCCCCGGAGTTGATGTGCACCGACCGGCGGCTGAACGAGGACGAGTTCAGCAGGGTGCGCCAGCACCCCCTGTTGGGGGTCAAGATGCTGGTGGGCGCCACCATTGCCGAGGACTCCCTCCTGGGCATTTTGCAGCACCATGAGCGCATGGACGGCTCCGGCTACCCCAAAGGCGTCACCCACCTGCACCCCCTGGGCAGCCTGTTGGGCCTGGTCGACTCCTACGAGGTCCTCACCTGCGAGGAGCGGGTCTACCGCAAATCCCTGACCCCCCTGGCCACCCTGGAGCTTTTGAAGTCAGAGGTCCTGGCTGGGAAGTTCGAACGCAAGCAGTTCGAACGCTTCGCCTACAGCCTGGTGAAACCCTGAGCCCCCGGCTAAGGCCCGGCATGGTCACCCAGCCCCCCACTCCCGGTTCTCCCCCGCCCTCCGGCGCTCCCGCTCCGGCGGCGAACCCGGGCTCCCCCACGGCAGAGGAGCTGTTCCAGGAAGGCAACCGCCTGAACGGGCAGGGCGCCCCCGACCTGGCCGCCTCCTGCTACCGTCGGGCCCTGGCCCTGGCCCCCGGCTCGGTGAAGCTCCTCTACAACCTGGCCACCACCCTGGGCCGCCTGGGTGATCCCGCCGGCGCGGCCGACCTCTATCGCCAGGCCCTGGACCAGGCTCCGGACCTGGCCCCGGCCCACCACGGCCTGGGCGCCGCGCTCCGGGCCCTGGGCCGGCCCGCCGAAGCCGTGGCCAGCTTCCGCCGCGCCCTGGAGCTGGACCCCGGCTTCTCCCTGGCCCGCCGCGACCTGGGCGCCGCCTTCCGCCTCCTGGTGCCCCGCTGGCACTTCGCCATGCTGAACGACCAGGCCCGCAACCAGGCCTACCAAAACGCCCTGGCCCGGGCCGTCCAGCCCGGCATGCTCGTCCTCGATATTGGGGCCGGCAGCGGCCTCCTCTCGCTCTTGGCCATCGCCGCCGGCGCCGAAAAAGTCTACGCCTGCGAGATGTCCCCCCTCCTGGCCGCCAAAGCCCGGGAGATCGTGGCCGCCAACCACCTGAGCGAGCGCATCCAGATCATCCCCCAATCATCCCTGTCGCTCCAAATCGGCCGGGACCTGCCCCGCCCTGCCGACCTCCTGGTCACCGAGATCTTCGACGCCGGCCTCCTGGGTGAAGGGGTCATCCCCACCCTGAACCACGCCCGCCGCTGGCTCCTGGCCCCCCAGGCCCCGGTCCTGCCCCACGGCGCCACGGTCTACGCCGCCCTGGTGGAAAGCCCCCGCTTGGCCGGCCTCTCCCGCGCCCCGGCCGAAATCGCCGGCTTCAACCTGGAACCCTTCAATGAATTCGCCGACCCCGGCTACTTCCAAGCCGAGCTGGCCCGCCTGCCCCACCAACTCCTCTCCACCCCACGCCCCGTCTTCACCTACGATTTCCAAAAACCCCTCCCCCCCGAGTCCACCCGCCGCCTCACCTTCCGCGCCGACCAAGCCGGCCGGGCCGACGCCGTGGCCTTCTGGTTCACCCTGCACCTCGACCCCCAGACCTCCCTCTCCACCGCCCCCGACCTCTATAGCCACTGGACCCAGGCCGTCCAACTCCTCTCCCCCGCCCCCACCCTCCCCGCCGGCGGCTCCCTCACCCTCACCGCCGAACAGGATCACCAGGGGCTGCGTTTTGTTTTTTGAGAAAGAGATGTGGGGGAAACCCTTTCCTTTTGAAGCCAAAAGGAAAGGGTTTCCCCCACACCCCCTTCCTAAAGGAAAAGCAATGGGTTGGGGCATAGGGTGGCGAGGGTTGACCGATGATTCAGCCGCTCTCGCCGTGTTGGGGGAGCCGTCTTGGTTGGTGTGACTCCAAGCCAACTTCGGGAGCGCGCTGGATTGGGGCGGAGGTGAGCCTGACCCGACCCGCTACGCCAGCAGCGGCACGCTGCCGCTGCCCGGGGCGGAGAGTTCAGGGGGCGAGCCTACTTCGGGAGCGCACGAGGTTGGGGCGGAGGTCTACCTCGCCCGACCCGCTACGCCAGCAGCGGCACGCTGCCCCGACACGTATTGGGCCCCCCAGCTTGGGGGGTGGTGCGAGAGGGGAGACTCGAACTCCCAAGGGTTGCCCCGCTGGATCCTAAGTCCAGTGCGTCTACCATTTCCGCCACTCTCGCGTTGTCCTGAGCCCTCCAAATCTAAGGCATGCCCGCTTTGCCGTCAACCTCCCCAGGGGCCGCGCAGGCCTTCCCCCAGGGCGGTTTTCTACCCTCACCGGCCCCTGGGCCCGCCTTGACACCATTGCCGGGCTGGGTTAGATTAGCCGTCTTGGTTACAAGGCAATATTCCGGACGGATTCGCTCTATGCCCAGACCCGACGGCAGATCACCCCGCGCCATGCGGCCGGTGCGCCTGGAGGCGGGGGTCAGCCCCTACGCCGAAGGCAGCGCCCTGTGCTCCTTCGGCCAGACCCAGGTCCTCTGCACGGCCAGCCTGGAGAGCCGCGTGCCCTCCTTCCTGGAAGGGCGCGGCCAGGGCTGGGTGACGGCCGAGTACGCCATGCTGCCCCGGGCCACCCACACCCGCACCAGCCGCGACCACGCCCAGGGCGGCCGGGCCCGTGAGATCAGCCGTCTCATCGGCCGCAGCCTGCGGGGCGCGGTAGACTTGGCCCGCCTGGAAGGCTACACCGTGCGGGTGGACTGTGACGTGCTGGTGGCCGACGGCGGCACCCGCACCGCGGCCGTCAGCGGTGGCTATGTGGCCCTGGCCCTGGCTTTGGCCGGCCTGGGGGTGACGCCCTTGTACCAGGTGGCCGCGCTCAGCGTGGGCCGCGTGGGCGGCGAACTGGCCGTGGACCTTTGCTACCAGGAGGACTCCCAGGCCCAGGTGGACCTCAACCTGGTGCTGGCCCCGCCGGACCGCCTCATCGAGGTGCAGGCCACCGCGGAGAAGGGCTACTTCACCCCGGCCCAGTTGGCCGAGATGGTGGCCGCGGCCGGCGAGGCCACCCAGGCCGTTTTCGCGGCCCAAAGCGCCATCCTGGACCGTGCCTCCCAGGGAGCGGGCAGCAAATGACCGCCACCTCACCGGCCAACCCCCTGGAGCTGGTCCTGGCCAGCGGCAACGCCGGCAAACGCCGCGAGATCGAGGCCATCTGCGCGCCCCTGGGCATCGTGGTCCGCACCGCGGCGGAGCTGGGCTTTACCGAGGATATCCCTGAGACCGGTGATACCTTTGAGGAGAACGCCCGCCTGAAGGCCTGCGCCGTGGCCCAGGCCCTGGGCCGGCCGGCCCTGGCCGACGACTCCGGCTTGGTGGTGGCCGCCCTGGGAGGACGCCCCGGGGTGTACAGCGCGCGTTATGCCGGCCGGTCGCACGACGACTTGGCCAACAACCGCAAGCTGCGGCAGGAAATGGCCGAAGTGCCGGACGGCAGCCGCCAGGCGGCCTTTGTCTGCGTCATGTGCTGCTGCCGGCGCGGGGGCCTGGTCTTGCAGGCGCGGGGGACCCTGGAGGGCGTCATCGCCCGTGAGCCGGCTGGCGAGAACGGCTTCGGCTATGATCCCTTGTTCTTCCTGCCCGAGCGCGGCCTGACCGTGGCCCAACTTCCGGCCGGCGAAAAGAACCAGATCAGCCACCGGGCCCGGGCTTTGGCCGCTCTGGCCCCCCAGCTAGCGGATTTCCTCCAACGGGACTGAGAGCGGGAGCCCGGCGGCGAACCAAAAAAATTTCGGGGCGTAGCGCAGCCTGGCAGCGCACCTGCCTTGGGCGCAGGGGGTCGGCGGTTCAAATCCGCCCGCCCCGACCATTACCAAAGTCGAGGGGTTGTGGAAGGTGTTCCACAACCCCTCGGCCGCGTCGTCGCGGCTGGCGTAACGTGTCGGGCGAGGCCCACCTCCGCCCCAACCTTGTCCGCTCCCGAAGCAGGATTGCTTTTCAAGACCACCGCTTCGGGCCGCGTGCCGCGGCTGGGCCGCGTCGCCGCGGCTGGCGTAACGTGTCGGGCGAGGTTGCCCTTCGCACGCCGTCTCGGGCGCTCCCGAACCGGACTAGACTCCCGAACGCAACGGTCAGGCGTCGGGCGCTCCCCGGCTATTTCTTCTTTTCCTTCCCCACCGGCGGCAGGTGGGCCAAAAATACCTTCACCATCTCGGGGTCCAGGATCACCCCGGCGTCCTCGGCGATGACCTCCCGGGCCTCGCGGTCACTCAGGGGTGGCGTGGTGTCATAACCCCTGAGGAGCGTCTGGTACTCGTGGGCCACGGTCACCAGCCGGGCCAGGGGAGGGATGTCCTCGCCCGCCAGCCCATCCGGGAAGCCGTTGCCGTTGAAGTTCTCGTGGTGGTGGCGCACCGCCGGCAGGATCTCCTGCAGGCAGCCCACCCGGTGCAGCAGGCGCTCGCCCAGGCTGGGGTGCTTGGTGGCCATGTCCACCCGCGGCGGGGTCTCGCCTTTCCAGTTGGCGATGTTGCTGGGGGCCATGAGATGGCCCACGTCGTGGAACAGCCCGGCCAGATAGGCCACCTTGGCCTGGTCCTCGTCCCAGCCCAGGGCTACGGCGAAGCCCTCGCAGGTGCGGGCCAACTCGCGGCTGTGCTCCAGGAGCGCCGGGCACAGAATCTCGTACATGTTGAATAAAAGAGCGATGGTGTCGTGCAGGGCCGGTTCCTGGGCAAACTTGGCGCGCACGCCGCCGGACGGTTGTGGTTCCATGTTGCTGCTCCCTTGTTGTCGCGGTCCCGCCGGCAGCCCCCCCGCCGCTTGGCTTCCCCCCGCCGCCAGGAACAGAGATACCGGCCCTCTCAGGCAATGTAACTCAAACAATTTCCCTTGGTCAATTGGGTGTTGCAGGGGCAGGAGGGTCCGGCTCCCGGCTTTGGCCGCCCGGGGGGCCGCGGGGCGTTATATGATGGAAGTGGCGAGGAGGCCAGGGAGGTGGCGGCCGCCGCCGGAAGGGAGGGCCCATGTTGTTTTGCCAGGTCGGTCACCGGCCATGAGCCGCGCTCTCGTGCAAGCCGACGTGGCCGTGGCCGGCTCGGGGCCGGGCGGGGCCACGGTGGCCCGGGCCCTGGCCCAGGCCGGCCGTAAGGTGGTGTTGCTGGAAAAGGGCCGCTGGCACCGCTGGGTGGGCAACCACGCCGCGGTGCTGGGCTATGCCGACCGCCTGGGCCTGGCCCGCACCGTGGAGGGCATCGGCGTGGTGCGCGGGCTCACGGCGGGCGGTTCCACCATCCTCTATTGCGGTGCGGCCACTCCCCCGCCGGAGTGGTTCAAAACCGCCCACGGCCTCGACCTGGAGCCCTACCTGACCGAAACCCTGGCCGAGCTGCACCTGGAGCCCTTGCCGGACGAGGTGGTTGGGGCAGCCGCGCTCCGCCTCTTGGAGGCGGGCGACGCCCTGGGCCACGGCTTCCAGAAGCTGTTGAAATTCATCGACCCCCGGGTGTGCCGCGCGCGCTGCGGCGGCACCTGCATGCTGGGCTGCCCCCACGGGGCCAAGTGGACGGCCCGGGCCTACCTGGGCGATGTGCTGGCGGCCGGCGGCGAGGTGCTCACCCGGGCCACGGTGGAGCGGGTGCTGGTGGAGGACGGCCGGGCCGCTGGCCTGGTGGCCCGGACGCCCCGGGGGAGCCTGGAAGTGCGGGCCGACACGGTGATCCTGGCGGCCGGCGGCCTGGGCACCCCGGTGATCCTGCAAAACTCCGGCCTGGACGAGGCCGGGCGCGGCCTGTGCCTGGACCCCCTGGTGTTCGTTTCCGGGGTGTCCCGTCACCAGGGCACCGCCCTGGGCCCGCCCATGAGCGTGGGCACCTACAAGTATATGGAGGAGGGGGTGCTCCTCTCGGACCTGGTGGACCCCTGGGGGATGTGGCTGATGAACGTGGCCCGCCACAACCCCGGCCGGCTGGGCGATTTCCCGGCCTACCGCCGCCAGCTTGGCCTCATGGTCAAGGTGGCCGACGCCCGGGAGGGGAGCATCGACCAAAGGGGGCGCATCTCCAAACCCCTCACCACCGAGGACCGCGCCCGCCTGGCCCGCGGGGTGGAGATGAGCAAACAGATACTCCTCAAGGCCGGCTGCCGGTCGGAGACGATCATCGTGGGGCCGGTGCGCGGGGCCCATCCCATGAGCACCGCGCCCCTGGGCCAGGTGGTGGACGAGAACCTGCAAACTCGCCTCCCCGGGCTATACGTGTCCGACGCCTCGGTCATGCCGCGGTCCTTGGGGAGGCCGGTGGTGCTGACCTTGATTTGTTTGGGGAAAAGGTTGGGAAAGCATTTGGTGGGGCAGGCTGCTTAAATAATCCGTTACTTTTCAAGAATATCGGGCAGAGAACAGGTATGGAATTATCAGGGTGGATTGGTACAGTGGTGGCAATTTGCGGCGCAATTTTCACTTATGGCCAGATCAAACTTCGCCAACAGGAAGTCCAATTTCAATTGTATGAAAAGCGGATGGATGTTTACATATTAGTTTATGATTTCATCCTTAGAATACGTGGGATAGGTGGCGTTGATACTATCAACGATATATACGATTTTCGACACGAACTACGCAAGGGTAAATTACTTTTCCCGAAAAAAATACGAAATGATATCGAGATGATTGAAAAGAAAGCTTTCAGGATTTGGTCTGCGAACGAGGATCTAAAAAGCCCTTCTGAAGGAGAGAAAAGAGAAAAGCAAGTCGCTGAGCGTCGGGCGATATTTGACGAGATAGATGTAATGGGTAAGATGTTGATAGAGGATATGGAAAAAGAAATAAGTCCAACGGACATAGTATTTATGAAGCTATTGCCTCGATTGGCTTGGTGGAAAAAATAAAAGACCTGTTCCTCAAATAGCAAATGAACCCTTGCTACGTCAAACACAAAACATCTTCGGGAAACGAGGTTGAATGATTTTGTTTAAGTAAGAGGTGTAACCAGTTTGCAAACCCTTGCTCCTCCTTCTTTCCAAACACTTCTGGATAGAATTTCTTCATGCAGTCCGGGCAAATGCCATGATTGACATCACCTCCGGGAAGCTGGCGGGGAAGGCGGTGATTTCGGGCCACTGGCCGGCGTCGTCCCGGGTGCGCTCCCCCGCCTGGGCCTCGGGGCTCTGGTTGCCGCGGAAGGGTTTACGGCAGGCCAGGCAGAGCATGCGGGTGAGCCGGGGGGCCTGGAGCGGGTACCGCACTCCTAAACCACGGCAACCTGCTGGCCTCGTCTCCTCTCCACTTTACACCAAAGTCACCACGAACTTCTCGAACAACTTCTCGTCAATCTTACCCGCCCGCACGTCCTGCTTGATCAGGCTCATCGCGGTGAAGGGGTCCATGGCGTCGCGGTAGGGCCGGGTGTCGGCGGTGATGGCCTCGTAGCAGTCCACCAGCCCGATGAGCTTGCTGGTCATCGGGATATCGCTGATGCCGTGGGGGTAGCCGGAGCCGTCCACCCTTTCGTGGTGTTGCAGGGCGGCCAGGGCCACCCGGCCCGGCACCTTGTCGTTCTTCTTGAGGAGGTTGTAGCCCTTCACGGCGTGGGAGCGCATCTGGGCGAACTCCTCCTCGGTCAGGCGGCGGGCCGCGGTGAGGATCTCGGCTGGCACCTGGGTCTTGCCCACGTCGTGCAACAGGGCGGCCAGGCCCAGGTCCTGGGTCCGGGGCAGGGGCAACTTGTGGTATAGGGCGAAGTTCAGGGCGAGCACCATCACGTTCACCGCGTGCAGCGCCGTGGTGTAGTCGGTGAAGGTCATGGAGGCCATGCTCCGCAGCACCGCGGCCTGGTCCATGTACGCGTGGATCACGGTGGAGACCGCCTCCGCGGTGGTTTCCACCAGGTTCACCGTGGGGTCTTGCAGGCTCTCGCCCACCAGGTTCACCAGGGTGTTCTTCACCGCCGGGGTGTCGTGGGACTTGATCTGGTCCTTGAGGCGCTGGTTCAGGCCGGTCTGGATCTCGGCCAGGGCCGTCGTCTTCTCCTCGGGCAGGATATGGAGGCGGGGCGGGAGGTTCTCCAAGGCCACGCCCATCTCGTGCAGGGTGCGGCCCCCGGGCTTGTAGAGCTTTTGTTCCCCGGTGTCGGTGGTTTGATAAAGCGAAGTTCTCTTCAGAAAGACCAGATTTGCCCGGCTGGTGCGGAACATGGATGTCACTCCGGAGAGCGGTAATCCATCCACCGGGGGGCGGCCAGGGGAAGCGAAGCTTCTCGCTGCCGGGGAGGGCAACCGTGGCAGGCTGTGCTTTTCAAAGATGTGCTACCTGTCCGGAGGGAGGTCGGATCAGGTTTGGTTACTGAAAAATTACGCTCAAGTCACCCAATCGTCAACTTGGAAAGACCCGGTGGCCTTCAGCCGGCTATTATGGGGGATATCGTCGGGGGCCATAGGGAGAAGACCATGCCGCGCCACGCCGTTGTCGTGCCTGCCTTTCTGCTGGTGAGCTGCCTTCTGGCCGCCTGCGCCGGTGGGATGATCGCCAACCAGGGTTATCACGAGCGCGACCTCTACCAGGGGGGACGCCCTCTTGCCGAGGTGTTCGAGGCCACCCGCCAAGGCCTGGCCGAGGTGGGAGTGGTGGGCCGCAGCGAGCCGGCGCTGGGGCTGGTGGAAGGCTGGATCGCGCCGTATCAGGTGCGGGCCACGATCACCCCGGGCTCCAAATTTGAAAAGTTGGTGGTGGAAGACGACGCCAAAGGCATGTGGAAACGGACCGCCGGCCCGGGGCAATGGCGGCTGGTCTGGCATGGCCGGGAGTACCAACGGCCCGGCGCCGAGAGCCTGGAGGAAGCCATGGACGAATGGCGCGACGCCATCATGCGGAACCTACCCTCCCAGTAGGCCCGGCCGCTCCCGGGCGGGGAAGCTCAGCGCCGCCGCCAGTCGCCGGACTTGATGGCCGGCTTCAGGGGCCGCTCGCAGAGGCAATAGGTCCAGGCCAACAACTCCCCGCCCCGGGGCGCCAACTCCACCTCCCTGAGCTCGCGGCGATAGAAATTGTCCGGCTGGTCCCAGCCGTAAAAGCCTTCCAGCACATCCAGCTTCACCAGGATTTCGTCCAGGTCGTCCACCTCCCAGAGCTGACCCCAGACCCAGCCATCCTTTTCGGGCCAATACCCCGGAAACGCGCCGAAATCATAAAGGAGGCCCGGCAGGCGGGCCTCCTGGGGCGGGGCAATGTGACGGTCGGCGGTGATGAAGTGATGGTTGCGTTGGCCCTCCAACAGGGTGCCATAGACGAAGATGCGGGGGATGAGATAGGGGGGGGTATGGCCCTTGGCCACGGCCACGACCACTTGGTCTTCCAGGCCGTGCTCGGCCAAGCCCTCCCGCACCACTTGGAGGTAATGCTTGGAAGGGGGCACCACCTTTTCGCTGCGGGCGACGGGGTTGGAGCGGTAGGTCACGGCGGGGATCAGGCCCTGACCCGGCACGATGACCTGGACCTCCATCCGTTCGTAGAGCCGGGGCGTGCCCTCTTTCTGATCCAGGGCCAGCCAGCCTTCCGGTTCCATCTCAAAGAGAACCCCGGGCACGGCCTGACCCAGGCGAGGCTGCACGTCCAACACGCCCCCCCGCCGGGAGCGCGAGTAGATATCGAACACCGACTCATGGTCCGGCAGATAGGCGTTGGCCAGTTTGGCTTTGAGAGGGTAGGGGCGTCCGTGCTCCCGGCACCAGCGGCGGAGGTCGCGCTGGAGCAAATTGGAGCCGTAGGCGAAATATGGCAGGCGGGTGGGCACGTTTCACCTGGCCAACGATGAATTGGAGCAAGGCTTTGGGCTTATTCGTACCACGAACCGACCGGGGTTGGAAGCTGCTGATAAACCAAATACTACCGCCAAGGCGTGGCTAAGCCCAGTCAGCGCTGCAACCGGAGCGGCGCCCGAGGACCAAGCATCTAAATTTGTTCGGCTTGTGAGAGAGGCCGGCCGCCCGCCCTGCCGCGCCGCCTTTGTCGGCCCCGCGGCATTTTTTTTTGACTCGGGCCGCCATAGCTATAAGCCATTTTATCTATGTGTTTTCTATATATTAGCGAACTGGAGCGGATTGGGCTCCTCCTGGGGGAGGGCCTCCGGAGCGGGGCTAACCCTGCCCGGCGTGGTGGTGACTCTCGCACATGTCAGCCGCCAGGCGGGCCAGCTTCTCCATGTGGCTCCGCACTTCGGCCGGGTCGCGGCCCGGGTAGTTGCGGAAGGAAATCAGGATGCCGTTCAGGGCGGCGAACAAGGTGTGGGCATGCCGGCGAGTATGCTCGGAGCGGGCCTCCCCAGCCATGAGCTGGCCGAACTGCTCCAGGATGGCGCGTCCCGCCTGATTGAGCTTGGCCAGCGGCGGCCCGGCCAGTTGGCCGTCCAGCATGAAGTGGGTCATCATGCGGAAGTAGTGGTCGTGCTCCAGGAGGAAGTCCAGGTAAATCAGGGCGAAATCGGCCAGATTGGAGATCTGGCCCGAGGCGATGCGCCGCTTCACCCGGGCGATGATCTCCTGGGTGCCCAGCACGAAGGCCTCCACGAAAAGGCTCTGCTGGTCGGGGAAGTAGCGGTAGATGGAAGAAACCGAGATGCCCGCCTCCTGGGCGATGTCCCGCATGCTCACTTCTTCGAAGGGCTTGCGCCCAAAGACCCGCTCCGCCGCGTCCACGATGACGCCTTGCCGGGCTTTGCGTTCATCCTCCTTGAGGCTGGCGAAGGTCTTTTGCGGTTTGGCCATGGGGGCGGTTCCTCAAAGGGGAAAAGGGGCGCCGAAAAAAAAGCCGGGGGGCGGGCCGCCCCCCGGTAGCAACGTAGTCGGGTGGGCGGCTCAGGCCTGATTTTCCACCAAGCCCAGGGCCACGTCCTGGTAGGCATGGAACAGCCGGTGGCAGAAGTCATCCCACTGGCGGCAGATATCAATGGTCTCGGGACTCGGAGCCAGCAGGCTGGGGTGCTGGAAGATACGCCCGATCTCGGCTTGGAACTCTTTTACCAGACCCTCGGCGGCCCCGGCAAGCAGGTCGGCCACGAAATCCTGGGGCGGATACCAGGAGGCGGCCTTCTGGAGGTCGCGGTGGATCTGGGTCAGGAGCACGTTGCGGGGGCCCTCCCAAAGCTCGTTCACCGCCGCGTCGCGGTAGAGCCGGGGCAGGGCGGAGAAGTCCTCCATGACCCCGTGGCCGCCGAAGAGGCTCATGGCCGCGCGCACCACGTCCGGACAGTCCCAGCTGGTGGCCATCTTCTGCAGCATCACCGCCTCGCGCACCAGATAGCGCTGGCGGCGCAGCTCCGGCCCCTCGGCCGCGCCGTGGCCCAGGAAACCGCCGGGCAGGGCCAGCACGTCGCGGTAGAGGCGGAAGGCCCCGGCCAGGGTGCGCTTGGCGGCCCGCTCCAGGGCGGCCAACTGCCCGGCCACCAGGGGGAACTGGTGCAGGGTGGCGCCAAAGGCCTGGCGGAAACGGCAATACTGCTCCGCCTCGCGCCAGGCCCGGACCATGGAGGCCGCGCCGGAGAGGCCCACGGTGAGCCGCGAGTAGGTGAGCACCACGCCCACCATGTTGGCCAAGCCGCGGTCCAGGGGCCCCACTTGGTAGGCCACCGCGCCGTTGAGGGTCAGCTCCGCGGTGGGCAGCTCGCTGGTGCCCATCTTCCACTTGAGGCGGTCGATGGTGAAGCCGTTGCGCCGCTCGCGGGCCTTGTCGCCAGGCAGCCAGGAGGGCATGACGAACAGGCCCACCTCTTCGGAACCCCGGGGCTTGGCGGTGACCATGGCGTAGTCGGCGTGGGTGGCCGAGCAGAAGAACTTGCTGCCATAGAGCCGCCACACCCCGTCTTCCTGCACCGCTTCCAGGAGGTTGGCCGGCACGTCGGAGCCGCCCTGGATCTCGGAGAGGTATTGGGCGCCAATGGCGTGCTCGCCGTCCTGGCCTTCCTTGCAGTGCTCCAGCACCCCGCGCACCTCGGGCGAGTCGGCAAGGGGCTCCAGCACCGCCACCATACCCTCGGTGCAGGTGAGGGGGCAGGCCACGCAGGACTCGCCGTTCTGGTAGATGAGGAACATCTTGATCAGGCGCACCCAGGGGTGGGTGTTTTTGGAGAACAGGGCCTCGGCGAACACCTCGCGCTCCAGGATTTCGGTCTCCTGGGGGCGCATGAGGCGGTCGATGCGGTGGTGGTGGCCGTCGTAGTGCATCAGGTAGGGGCGCTTCTCGGGCCAGGCGATGGCCTCGGACAGCTTGCGCCACTTGAACGAGGCCTTCTGGGACACCTCCCGGGCGGCGGCGTCCACCTCCGCGGCCTGTTCGCCGCAGAAGGTCTGCACCACCTTTTGGGCAAAGGGGTCGTCGGCATAATAATCCACCGACTCCCGCCAGGCCAGGAAGTCGTCGAAGCTGTAGGGGTTGTCACGATCGGGATAGCTCATGAGCTTTTATCCTCCCTTTCGAAAGGGACTCCGTCTTTGAAGATGGCTATTGATATAGCCAGCGAAAATTATGAAGTTTTTTGGGGGAAGGGGGGTGTGGGGGGAAACCCCTTTTTTTCCAAAAAAAGGGGTTTCCCCCCACATCTTCCTCTTTCTCCGAAAATATTCTAGGAGGCCAATTGGCCGCGCAGGGTGGTCTTGAGGATCTTGCCGGTGGAGTTCTTGGGCAGGGCTTCCACGAAGCGCACCTCTTTCACCCGCTTGAACCCGGCCAGGTTGTCGCGGCAGAGCTGGAGGATCTCCTCTTCGCCGGCGGTCTGCCCGGCTTTCAGCACCACGAAGGCCACCGGCACTTCGCCCCATTTGTCATCCGGCCGGCCGGCCACGGCCACCTCGGCCACGGCGGGATGCTGCAAGAGCACTCCCTCGATCTCGGCCGGGTAGATGTTTTCGCCGCCGCTGATGATCATGTCCTTGAGGCGGTCCACCACGTACACGCAGCCGTCCTGGTCCAGGCGGCCCAGGTCGCCGGAGCGGTAGCCGCCGCCTTGCAGGACATCCTGACTGGCCTGGGGGTTCTGCCAGTAGCCCAGGAAAACCTGGGGGCCGAAGAGGCACAGCTCGCCCACTTCGCCCACGGGCAATTCCTCGTCGGAGCCCGGCCGGCAGACCTTGACCTCGCCGTGGAACACGGCCTTGCCGGCCGAGGCGGCCTTGTCCCAGCCCAATTCGGGGGTCCAGAAGGTGATGGCGCCGGAGTATTCGGTGGCGCCGTAGACCTGGAAGATTTTGAAGCCCTTCTGGTCGTAGGCCTTGATCAGGCCGAGGGGCACCGGCGAGGCCCCGCAAATGAAGTGGCGGAAGCTGGAGAGGTCGAGCCCGGCCACCACTTCCGGGGGCACCATGGTCATGGCCATGAGCATCAGGGGCACGCTCATCATGAAATTGATGCGCTCGGCCTCGATGGTCTTGAACACGGCCAGGGGATCGAAATCGGGCATATACACCGTGGTCAGCCCCAGGTGGACGTTGGCCAGGATGGGGGCCAGGCCGCCGATGTGGAACAGGGGGGCCACCAGGAGGTAGCGGTCTCCGGGGAACCAGGGGATGGTGTGGGTCAGGCCCACCGAGGCCCAGAAGGTGTTGTCGTGGCTGAGCATGGCCCCCTTGGGCTTGCCGGTGGTGCCGCTGGTGTACATTATCACGCAGGGGTCCGCGCCGTGGGCGGCGAGGGCCGGCTCGGTGTCCGCACCCTGGGCCAGGAATTCCTCGAACTCCGGGTCGTCGCCTTGGCCGCCGCAGCGCACCAATATCTGGGCCGGCACATGGCCCTTTAGCGCGTCTACTGCCGGGGCAAAGGCAACGTCGTAGAGCAAGAGCCCGGCCCCGCAGTCATTCAGGATGTACGCCAGCTCGGGCGCAGTGAGGCGCCAGTTCAAGATGGTGGTGATCACCCCCAGCTTGGCCGCGCCATAGAGGGCGCAGGTGACGGGCTCGTTGTTCTTGGCCAGGATGGCGATGCGGTCGCCCCGGCCCAGGCCCAGGGCGGCCAGGCGGGAGGCGAAGCGGTTGGCCCGGGCATTGGCCTGGGCGTAGGTGTAGCGATAGCCCGCGCCGACGCAGGCCTCCATATTGGGCGACAAAAAGGCCCGATTGGTGAGCATTTGCCCCAGATTGATCTGCATGGTCCCCTTCCTCCCGCTGTAAGCATGGATCTCTCAAGAGAACAGTGTTCTCACAATAGATGGGACGTTCGGTCAGGTCAAGCCAAATCCGCCGCTCCCCTGGGGCCAGGGCAGGGGGCGAGACGTATCGGGCCTGGCTCTGGGCAAGTGGGGCGGCGATTGACCAGCGGAGCGCTTTCCGCTAGCCTGGAGCAAGCTCACGTGGAGAGGAAACATGTCGCAAGTACTACTGGAAGCCCGCCGCCTTTTGGAGGCGGGCGAAACCTTGGTTTTGGCCACCGTGGTGGCCCAGGCCGGCTCCACCCCCCGCATGCCGGGCAGCCGCATGCTGGTGCGCGAGGGGGGCCGCATCTTCGGCACCATCGGCGGCGGCCTGGTGGAAGCCACGGTGATGCAACGGGCGGCCGAGCTTTTGGCCGGCGGGGACGGGCTGCTCTTGAGTTTTGAGCTGACCTCCGCCACCAAGGAAAGCCTGGACATGATCTGTGGCGGCAGCATGCGCGTCCTTTTGGAACGCCTGACGCCCGAACTTGAAACCCTGGCCTACTACCGGGAGCTGGCCCAGATCCTGGACCGGGACCAGGGGGTGTACCTCCTGGCCCATCTGGAGAGGCTGGGCGGCGACAAAGTGCGGGTTTCCCGCGCCTTCCAGACGACGACCGGGGCGCGTTGGGGAGGCCTGCCGCTCGCGGCCGAGCGCTGGGGCGAGCTGTTGGCCCTGCAAGGCGGCGGCCCCCTGCCCAGCGCCTTGGACTTCGATGGCGGCATGTATCTGGTGGAGCCGCTGTTGTCGGGCGGCGAGGTGTACCTCTTCGGGGCCGGCCACGTGTCCCTGGAAGTGGCCAAGCTGGCCGTGATGGTGGATTTCGCGGTGGTGGTGGTGGACGACCGGGAGGAGTTCGCCAACCCCCGGCGCTTCCCCATGGCCCGCCAGGTGGTGGTGCTGGGCTCCTTTGACCAGGCTCTGGCCGATTTGAACCCGGGGCCCGACTCCTATCTGGTGATCATCACCCGGGGCCACAGCCACGACAAGACCGTGCTGGCCCAGGCTTTGAACACCCCGGCCCGCTACATCGGCATGATCGGCAGCCTCAGGAAGCGGGACAAGATCTACGCGGACCTCAAGGCCGAAGGGGTGAGCCCCGCGGCCCTGGCCCGGGTCTACAGCCCCATCGGCCTGGCCATCGGGGCCGAAACCCCGGCCGAGATCGCGGTGAGCATCGTGGCCGAGCTGATCCAGGCGCGGGCCGGCCTGGCCGGCGGGCCTCGGGGGTGGGATGCCCGCAAACCCTAAAGCAGCCGCTATAATCCTGGCCGCGGGCCTGTCTTCCCGTTTGGGACAGTTCAAGCCTTTGCTGGAACTGGCGGGACGGCCCCTCCTGGCCCGGGCGGTGGAAATGTTCCGCGCCGCCGGGGTGCGGGACCTCCAGGTGGTCACCGGCCACCGGGGGGAGGAGGTGGCGGCCGCGGCGGCCGGCCTGGGGATCAGGGCGGTGGCCAACCCGGCGCCGGAACGGGGCATGCTCAGTTCGGTGCAGACCGGGCTCGCGGCCCTGCCCCCGCCGCCGGAGGGTCCCGTGGCCTTTTTCCTCTTGCCGGTGGACATCCCCCTGGTGCGCCCGGCCACGGTGCGGGCGCTGTGGGACGCCTGGCAGGCGGACGCCGCCGCCTCGCCGTGTGGCTGCCTGGCCCCGGCCTTTGGCGGCGAGTCCGGGCATCCGCCGCTCATCGCGGCCCGGCTGCGGGAGGCCATCCTGGGCTGGGACGGGCCCCGGGGCCTGGAGGGCTGCCTGGCGGCCCGGGGCGCGCCGCCCCGGCTGGTGGAGGTGGCGGACCAGGGCATACTCTGGGATATGGACACGCCGGCGGACTTGGCCCGCCTGCGGGATTTGGCCCCGGGGCGCGCGCTGCCCAGCCGTGTGGAGGGGCTGGCCCTCTTGACGCGGGTCCGCCAGGCGCCGGCTTGCCTGGTGGACCACGGCCGGGCCGCGGCCCTGGTGGCCCTGGCCCTGGCCCGGGCGGTGAACCCCGGCCTGGCCGCCGCGGGGCGGCCGCCTTTGGACCTGGGGCTGGTGGCCGGGGCGGCCTTGTTGCACGACCTGGCCCGGGGCCTGCCGGACCACGCCCGGACCGGGGCGGAGATGCTCACCCGGGCCGGCTTCGCCGCCCTGGCGCCGCTGGTGGCGGCGCACATGGACCTGGGTCCGGGGGAGCGCGGCCCCTTGGACGAGACCCGGCTCATCTACCTGGCGGACAAGCTGGTGGAGGGCTGCCAGGGGGTGGGCCTGGCGGAGAAGTTCCAAAAAAAGAGCGCCAAGCTGGCCGGGGACCCGGCCGCCCTGGCCGCCCTGGCCCGCCGCCGGGAGCAGGCTTTCCGGGTGGCGGAGCAGGTGGAGGCCTGGGCAGGGCGTGAACCGGCCGTAATCACGCGGGGGGTGTTGGGCGCGGCCCCGCCGGAGGGACTGGATGATCTACTTGCTGAGGCATGGCCATCTTGAGCAGGTGACCCCGCGGCGCATGGTGGGGCAACGGGACCTGCCGCTGACCGCGCTGGGCCGGGAGCAGGGCGCGGCCTGGGGCCGGCGGCTGGCCGGGGTGGAGTTCGCGCGGGTCTGCGCCAGCCCCTTGGGCCGCACCCGGGAGATGGCCCGGCTGGTGTGGGGGGAGCGGCCGCCCACGGTGCAATACCGGCCCGAGCTGCTGGAGATTGACCTGGGCGAGTGGTCGGGGCTGACCCGGGAGGAGATCGCGGCCGCCTGGCCCGGGGCCTGGGAGCAGCGCGGGGAGGACCTGGGCGGGTTCCGGCCGCCCGGGGGGGAGAGCTTCGGCGACGTGGCCACGCGGGTGGCGCCGTTGTGGGAGGAGCTGACCGCGGCCCCGCCGGAGGAAAACAGCCTGGTGGTGAGTCACAACGGGGTGATTCGGGTGCTGGTCTGCGCGGTGCTGGGCTTGGATCTCGCCAACCTGTGGAACTTCGAGCTGGACTACGCCTCGCTCACCCTGGTGGCCCGGCCGCGCCACTCCTGGCACCTGCACGCCTTGAACCTGCCCCTGGACTACCCGGCCCTTCTTTCTTAGCGCCTCCATTTTTCGCCGCTAATCTGGCCTCTCCGGAGCAGGTAAGCGGCTTTTTTTTACCTACCACCGCTTTTCTTTTTGGAAGGGGGTGTGGGGGAAACCTTTTTCTTTTGGCTTCAAAAGAAAAAGGTTTCCCCCACATTCTTCCTCCCTCTCCTCCTCCTACCCTCCCATCAAAATCCCATGCTGCCGGCGGCGCTCCGCGTCGGTATGGGGGACGGGGATGGGGTGGAGGGCGGGATCGACGCCGGCGGCGTACATGGCGGTGGCCACGGTGCCGGGGGTGGGCACGAAGCATTGGACCTGTTGGGGACGCCAGCCTTTTTGGCGGAGCCAGGCGGCGAGCCCCGCCATGTCTTCGTCCGTGCAGCCGGGGAAGGCGGAAAGGAGATAGGGGACGAGGTATTGCTCTTTGCCGGCCGCGCGGGAGAGTTCTTGGAAGGCTTTGACGAAACGCTCGAATACTTCAGGCTTGGGTTTGCGCATGAGCTTCAAGACGCCGGGGCTGAGGTGCTCGGGGGCGATCTTGAGTTGCCCGCCCACGTAGCGCTCCACCAGGGCCCGGGTGTAGGCCGGGGAGGTGAGGGCCAGGTCGAAACGCACCCCGCTGGCCACCCGGAGGTGCTTCACGCCGGAGAGGGCGGCGGCCTGGTCCAGGAGGGCGATGAGGGCCTCCTGATCCACGGAGAACTGGGGGCAGATCTGGGGAGTGAGGCAACTGGCCCGGCGGCAGGTGTCGCGGGAGCCGAGGCAGCGCGCGCCCCACATGTTGGCGCTGGGCCCGCCCAGGTCGGAGATGGAGCCGCGCCAGTGGTCCTGGGCGGTGAGGGTCGTGATTTCGGTCAGGAGCGACTCGCGGGAGCGGGACTGCACCAGGCGGCCCTGGTGCAGGGCCAGGGAGCAGAAGGAGCACCCGCCGCCGCAGCCCCGGTGGCTGGTCACCGAGTGCAGGACAGTGGCCAGGCCGGGGACCTCGTCCCTGTGGGAGGGGTGGACCCGGCGGGAGAAGGGCAGGCCGTAGAGCTGGTCCAGCTCCGGGGTGGTGAGGGGCCGGGCCGGCGGGGCCAGGAGCAGGGCGCGGCCGGCCACCTCCTGCGCGGCCCAGGCGCGGCCCTGGTGCACCTGGCGCTCCAGGGCCAGGGTGGCCACCACGAGCTCGCGGGGGTCGGCCGCGATGGCCTCGTGGGAGGGCAGGGTGACCACCTCGGCCGCGGGGGGCAGGTCGGCCAGGCGGCCCATGACCGCGGTGCCGGGCACGCCCAAAATGGCGCGGGCGGGCGGGGCGTCCCCGCTCTCGGCCAAGCGGGTCAGGACTTCCAAGAGGGCCAGCTCGGCCATGCCGTAGATGATGGCGTCGGCCTTGGCGTCCAGGAGCAACGAGCGGCGGAGCTTATTGGTCCAGAAATCGAAGTGGGTCACCCGGCGCAGCGAGGCCTCGATGCCGCCCAGCACCACTGGCAGCCCGGGGAAGGCCTGGCGCACCAGGTTGGTGTAGACGATGGTGGCGCGGTCGGGCCGGGCTCCGGCGCGGCCGCCCGGGGTGTAGGCGTCGTCGGTGCGGCGGCGGCGGAAAGCGGTCTGATGGGCCAGCATGGAGTCCAGCGCCCCGGCGGTCACCCCGGCCAAGAGGCGCGGCCGGCCCAACCGCGCCACGTCGCCCGGCGAGCGCCAATCCGGCTGGGGCACCACGCCCACCCGGTAACCGTGCGCCACCAGCCAGCGGCCCAACAACGCCGCGCCAAAGGTGGGGTGATCCACGTAGGCGTCGCCGCTGACCAACAGCACGTCCAGCTCGTCCCAACCCAAGGCGTCCATCTCCTCCCGCGACATGGGCAGGAACGGCGGCTGGGCGAGGGGGGGGAGTTTGGGGGAGGTGGGAATGTTGGAGGTCATGAGTCTAGCTTAGCGGGCAAGGGAGGAATTGGCGAGGGGGGAGGATGAGTGGGGTTTGACCGGAGCTGTGGATGTGGGTAAGCTTGTAGATAATGACAATTGTTCCTGAAAAGCAAAGCCGGCCCCCGCCCCGCAGGACCCAAGCGCCCGCGGCGCTCGGCGAGTCTGGCCGGGCATGCCGACAAAACCCTGGCGGGAGGAAGCGCTGGGCCGGAAAAATGGCGAGGGCGCCGATTGATTATTTTCAATTGGTTGCACTACCCTAACCGTAATGTTACCTTATTTATGTATCGAAAAGATGCGTCTAAGAATTTTGATTAACCGCATTTAGGCAGGATTTTTAGTTGAAACCCCCGCGAATATCGCCCCGGCATTCCGGAGTGGCTGTCTTCATGGTGCTTCTGTACCTGTGGAGCGGCTTGTCGGGGATGGACCATTTGATCTGGTGCGTGGACGGGGGGGGCTATTCCCACGTTGAATCAACGGCGCATCACGGCGCCAACCCAGCGGTCCTGGCTTCGACAAATCAGTCGGTGATTCGGGAATCTCCGGAACTTTCGTTGCACCACGATTCGCACTCAACCGATGACTTTACCCATATCCCTATTCAGTTTCTCCAATTGTGTTGTTCGCGGGAGTCTAAGGCGGCCATGCAGCCCATGGCCCTTAATACCGGGCAAAGAGCGCCTGATGCACCAGCCGCCGGCTATCGCGGCCCCGCCAACTACCTTGGATATAAGACGATAGAATTCCCGCCCCTGCTTGGCTTGAGCACCACCATCCTGTTGATCTGATCCCCCTTCAGCAAGCTGCCGGTATTTCGTTTGACCACGAATCCGGGCAAGCTGCGCCCACACCTCGCATTTCACAAGCATATTCTCCACTTGTGGACGTCCATCGTGGAGATAGTCCTGCACCTGCACTAACAGAGCGTTGAAAAAGTCCCTCCATGGCCTTTTTCAACCTAAGTTGGCAAAAGCGTGGTTTTGCCAACTTAGACAAATTGCTTGCTTTTTTAAAGCCGCGCAATTTGGCGCGCCGTCCTTGGCGCGCCTAGCAGGCTGCTTTTCAACAGCTTGCCAAGGGAACCATTGCACATGCGACGTGCTCTATTCCTCTTCATTGTCCTCGCCTTGACCCTGGCTCCAGGGTTGGCCAGGACGGAAGAAACGCGAGTCCAAAATGCTTTTCAGCGAACCGCGGAGGCAGATAACCCCGCGGTGAAAAAACCGGGAACCCCGCCGGCGGTGCCGGGAAAGGGCCTGACCCTGGCCCAAGCCCTGAATCTGGCATTGCAACACAATCCGGCGCTGGCGGCCTTTTCCGAGGAGATCAAGGCCCGGACCGCAGGGGCCGAGCAAGCGGGCCTGCTCCCCAATCCCGCCTTGGGCGTGGACGTGGAAAATTTCGGTGGAAGTGATGAAAAACAGAGCTTTGAAAGCGCGGAGACAACCGTATTCCTATCTCAATTGATCGCGTTGGGCGGAAAGATTGCGAAGCGACAGCAATTGGCGTCTCTGGAAAAGGAATTGGCGGTTTGGGACTATCGCAGCAAGGAATTTGATGCGCTCGCCGCCACCGCCACCGCCTTTGTCCAATTGTTGATCGCGCAGCAAAGGGAGACCCTCGATTCGGAATTGGTAAAAATATCTCAACAAACCTTTGCCACGGTTTCCGCACGGGCGGAGGCCGGCAAGGTGAGACCCATCGAAAAGACCAAATCGTGGGTGGAGTTGGCTTCAGCCAAGGCCAACTTGCAACGCAGCCGGCGGAAAGTCGCCGCGGCCCGCGTCCGGCTGGCGGCCAATTGGGGAGCCGACGAGTGGGGGTTCGGAGAGGCCCTGGGAAACTTGGAGGAAATGGAGTCACTGCCGGAAAGGGAAGAAATCGCCCTGACTCTCAACCGCAATCCCGACATCGCCAGATGGGGAGACGAGCTGAAGACCCGGGAGGCCGCGGTGACCGAAGCCGAATCCCAGGCCATACCCGACCTGACCGTACATTTCGGGGTGAGAAATTTTCAGGACACCGGGGACAACGCCTTGGTGGCGGGATTGGAGCTTCCTTTGCCCCTCTTTGATCGCCAGCAGGGCTCCATCAGCAGGGCCGTCGCGGAGCAGGAGAAAACCCGGCAGCAAAAGAGGGACAGCGCGGTGAAGACGCGGGCTGATCTCGAACAGTCCTGGCAGAGACTGGACGCGGCCTGGCAGGACGCCGTGGCGCTGCGCGAGGAAATACTGCCCGGGGCGTATGAAGCGTTCCATTCCACTGAAACCGGCTACAAGGAAGGAAAATTCGATTTTCTGGAATTGATGGACGCGCAACGCAAGCTTTTCGAAGTCAAAGGGCAATATTTGGATGCTACAGGCGCTTACCATCTGGAATTTATCCAGTTGCAGAGGTTGCGGGGGGTGCCGATTGGCCCGGGAAATTTCGGGTTCTCTGAACAAAAGGGGGGAAAGCAGGGTGATTGACATGAAGGCAAAACCCATCGCCGCGGTCCTGCTTGGTCTCGGCATATTCCTGTTGAGTTTGATGTTCTGGAACCCGGCGGACACCAAGGCCAAGGAAGCCGGGCGGAACGAGGTGGAGAGTCATGGGGAATCCCACCAAGATGCCGGAAAGGCTGCCTCGGAACACGCGCGGGAACCTGCGCCCGGCGAGGAAGGAAAGCACGATGACGACGGGCACGGGCCTCACGAGGATGTGGTGCATCTTTCCGAAAGCCAGGTCAGGGAATATGGCCTGGAGTTGCACAAAGCCCAGCCCGGTTTGATCAAGCAGTATGTCGAGCTGCCCGGTGAGGTCATCATCAACGCCGACCGGCTGGTTCATGTCGTTCCCCGGGTTTCCGGCATCGCGCTGGAAGTTCGCAAGACCGAGGGTGACACCGTCAAGAGCGAGGAGATTCTGGCGATCCTGGAGAGCCGCGAATTGGCGGACGCCAAGGCCGCCTATCTGGCCGCGGTGGAACGCGACAAGCTGGCGGAGAGCAATTTCGCCCGCGAAGCGCGCCTTTGGAAACAGAAAGTGACCAGTGAGCAGGAGTATCTGGCCGCCCGCCAAGCCAGGGCGGAGGCCCGCATCGCCAAGAACTCGGCCGAGCAGCAACTGCACGCCCTGGGCCTTTCCGAAGACTATCTGAAGAGGCTTCCCTCTCAGCCCCATATCAGCTACACGCGTTTGGAGATCAAGGCCCCGTTCAGCGGCACCGTCATAAACCGGCACATCACCTTGGGCGAGAAAGTGGACACCGACGAGGCGATCTATGCCATCGCGGATCTCTCCACGGTTTGGGTCGATCTCAATGTCTACCAGAAGGATTTGTCCCGGGTTCGCCAAGGCAACGAGGTGACCATGGACCTGGGCCGGGACGTTGGCGTGATTGCGGGGAAAATCGCCTGGGTGGGCCCGCTGATCGGCGAGGCCACCCGCACGGCCAAAGCCCGGGTCGTGGTGCCCAACCCATCGGGCAATTTGCGCCCGGGGCTGTTTGTGACCGCCAGGGTGGCCGTGGGCAACCAAAAGGCCGACCTTGTGGTCGAGAAAAGCGCCTTGCAGACCTTTGAGAATCAAACGGTGTTGTTTTTACGCACGGAAAAAGGTTTTGAACCCCAAGCCGTGTCCCTTGGCAAGCAAAACACCAGCACGGTCGAAATCATCTCCGGGCTGGAGCCCGGCCAGATATATGTCGGCAGGGGAGCGTTTTTGCTCAAGGCGCAGCTTTCCAAAGCCTCCTTCGGTGACGGCCACAACCACTGAGAGGGGGCTCCGGCATGGAAAACACCATAAGTTTTGTGCTGCGCAACCGGTTGTTGATGGTCGTGATCGGCGTGTTGGTTTTGTCCGCCGGCTGGTACAGCTATCGAACTCTCCCGGTGGATTCGTTTCCCGATGTCACACCTTCGCTGGTTCAAGTCTTCACGGAAACCCAGGGCCTGGCCACGGAAGAAGTGGAGAAGTACGTCACCTATCCGGTGGAAACCGCCCTGAACGGGCTGCCGGATATCAAGGAAATCCGCTCCATATCCAACTTCGGCCTTTCCGTGGTCAATGTGTATTTCGAGGACGGCACGGATATCTATTTCGCCAGGCAACTGGTGAACGAACGCTTGCAGTTGGCGCGGGAACAGATTCCCGAGGGATTCGGCGAGCCGGGAATGGGCCCCATAGCCACGGGGCTGGGGCAGATTCTCTTTTATGTGCTGGAAGATGAAACCGGCAAACGAAGCCCGGAACAAATGCGGGAGATCCAGGACTGGCTGATCAAGTTCAACTTGCAGACGGTCCCCGGCGTCACCGAGGTGCTCTCCCTGGGGGGAGAGGTGAAGCAGTTTCAGGTGCGGGTCAGACCGGCGGACCTGTTGCGTTACGATCTTTCCATCGGTGAGGTGGTGGAAAAAATCAAGGCCAACAACGCCAATGTGGGCGCTCAATTCCTGGTGAAAAACTCCGAGGAATATATCGTGCGCTCCGTGGGTTTGGCCAAGACCATCGATGACTTGCAGCACATCGTGCTCAAGGTTGACGACGGCACCCCGGTGTACCTGGACCAGCTGGCGGACGTGGTCATCGGCGGGGAAATCCGCCGCGGTTTGGCGACCATGAACGGAGTGGGCGAAGTGGTGGTGGGCATGGTGCTGAAACTCATCGGGACCAACACCTCCACCGTGATTGCCGACGTGAAAACCCGGCTGGCCGAAATCAATCAGGTGCTGCCGGAGGGGATCACGGTGGTTCCCTACTACGATCAAGCCACCCTGGTGGCCAAATGCGTGAAGACGGTCACCGACGCCTTGCTCTTGGGCGTCATTTTGGTGGCCGGGGTGCTTTTGATCTACATGGGAGGGCTGAGAGCCAGCCTGGTGGTGGCCCTGTCAATCCCCTTTTCCATTTTCTTCTCCTTCATCCTCATGAAAATCTTCGGGATCAGCGCGAACCTGATGTCTTTGGGCGGTTTGGCGATTGCCATCGGCATGATGGTGGACGCCACCATCGTCATGGTGGAAAACGTGGACCGCATGTTGCGGGAAGCCGACCCCGGGGAACCGCGCCTGGCCATTGTCGCCAGGGCCTGCACCGAGGTGGGCCGGCCCATAATTTTCGCCATAGTCATCATAATCTGCGTCTTCCTGCCTCTGTTCTCCCTGCAGGGAGTGGAGGGGAAAACCTTCACGCCGCTGGCTTACACGGTTGCCTTTGCCATGCTGGGCTCCCTGCTCTACGCCCTGCTTTTGGCCCCCGTTTCGTCCTACCTGTTGATGCGCCGGCCCAGATCCCTGGGTGACGGGACGGAGCCCCGGCAGGCCACGGCCGTGGCCTGGCTCCTGGTGCCCTACCGGCCCTTGGTGAGCCTGTTCGTCCGCCACCGCTGGCTGGCGGTGGGGCTGGCCCTCTTGATGCTCGGCGCGGGAGGCCTGGTGTTGCCGCGGTTGGGCTCGCAGTTCGTGCCGCGTCTCGACGAGGGGGACTTGATGATCAGGGCGACCATGGCGCCCTCGATCTCCCTGGAAGAGGCCCGAGCGACCATGCTGCGCTTCGAGCGGAGCCTCATGAAAAAATTTCCCGAAGTGGTGCGCGTGGTCAGCCGGGTGGGCCGCGGCGAAATCGGCGCGCACGCCGACCCGGTGAACAGCGCGGAATCCTTTGTCGCCCTCCAGCCGCAAGATCAGTGGACCAGCGCGGAAAACGCCGAAGAATTGTACTTCGCCATCAGCGAGTATCTGGAAGATTTTCCCGGGGCCCAGTTTAACGTCACCCAACCCATCGCCGCCGCCGTGGATGAACTGATCACGGGGACCAAGGCAGAGCTGGCCATAAAAATCTTCGGCCCGGACATGGAGGTGCTGAAAGAAAAGGCCGCGGAGATCGAAGGAGTGATCGAGAAGATATCCGGCGCGGCCGATGTGCAAAGAGATCAAGTCACCGGCACTCCCCAGTTGCTCATCGGGGTGGATCGCCAGGCAATAGCCCGCTATGGCATTAACGTAGAAGAAGTGCAAAACATTATCCGAACCGCGGTAGGAGGGGAGCCGGCAGGGCAGATCTTCGAGGGCATAAGGCGTTTCGACATATTCGTGCGTTTCGCGCCGGAAGCCCGGGACAATGCCGAGGCCATCAAACATATTTTGATCGCCGCGCCTGGGGGGGCCAAGATCCCCCTGGACCAGTTGGCCACCGTGGAGGAAATCACCGGGCCGCGGCAAATCACCCGGGAAAACAACCAGCGTTTCATCACGGTGCAATGCAACGTGCGCGGGAGGGACATCGGCTCTTTCGTGGCGGAGGGGCAAAGCGCCATCGCGCAAAAAGTGGCCATGCCTCCCGGTTACCTGGTGACCTGGGGCGGGCAGTTCGAGTTGCAGCAAGAGGCCAACCAAAGATTGAGCCTGGTGGTGCCGCTGACCTTGCTGGCCATTCTCCTTCTGCTGTTCATGAACTTCCAGTCGCTGAAGAACACCGTGCTGATCCTTTTGAACATACCCTTGGCCCTGGTGGGCGGGGTGGTGGCGCTGTGGCTTACCGGGCAGAACCTCTCGGTGCCTTCGTCCATCGGATTCATCGCCCTGTTCGGCATCGCTCTGGAAAACGGCATGGTGCTGGTGAGTTACCTCAACCAGCTGCTGCGGGACGGCGTGCCGCTGGACGAGGCGTCCGTGCGCGGGGCCTGCCTGCGCCTGCGGCCGGTGCTCATGACCGCCAGCACCACGGCCCTGGGTTTGATCCCGTTGTTGTTTTCCAGCGGCACCGGCAGTGAGGTGCAGATGCCATTGGCCACGGTGGTGGTGGGCGGGCTGGTGACGTCCACCATATTGACCCTCCTGGTCATCCCCGCCATCTACAAATGGTTTGCCGTCAAAGTGGAAATGGAGGCCTGAAGCCCATGAAAGAGGTAAAGGCGTACATCAAAAAACACAAATTGGACGAGGTCGAGCGGTCGTTGCGAAAAATCGAGGGCCTGACGGGCTTCAGCGTCAGCGAATTCCAGGGCCATGGCGCGGGTTGGAGAGGGCCCGGACAGGAGGAGGCAATTGCGTATCAGCACGGGGTGAAGCTGGAAATCATCTGCCGGGACGATCTCGTGGATCAAGTGGTGGAACACATCGCCAAAGCCGCGCATACCGGGCTCAAGGGCGATGGAAAAATTTATGTCGCCAGCATTGAACAAGCGGTGCGCATCAGCACTGGCGAACGCGGCGAAAGAGCCGTCTGAGAGGGAGGAAAAGCATGAAAGCATACAAGAAGGCTTACGGCCTGCTGGGCCTGCTCGCCCTGGGCTTGGCGGTCGGCGGGTGCGCCAGCCATGCCCTGGACTTGGCCCAAATGGATCAACTGGCCATAGAAATCAAGGACACCCAAAACGCCGTGATCTCGGACGTCAAGATCGTGGAAAATGCCGGGGAGGTGACCCTGTCCGGGGTGGTTTCATTGCGCTCACCAGGGGCCGCGGTGCGCTTCCCCGTGAAGTCTCACGTCGACGTGAGGGTCTACCAGCCCGAGGGGAAAATGGTTTACCAGGAAACGGTTCGCCTTTTCCCCAACCTGCCATGGGGCAAAGTGTCGCGCTCGATGCTCAGGGCCAGATACTTCACTTCCGCCGTGCCCTCTGACAAGCTGAACCTGACCAAGCACGACAAGATCGTCGTCATATATCACGAGACCCCGCACGACTGCACCAGAGTGTAGGCGCAAGGGGCGGGCGGGGGGGGAGCTCAGGGTTCTCCCGGGAGGGGAAGCGGGCAGGTTGGCCGGATCGGGTCGGCCCGCCCCCCTGCTGGATGCGTGAACGCGGCAGGCTGCCAGGAACCGCCGAGTTCCTGGCGGCCGGCTCGTTCCGGCCCAGGCGGGCATTTGGAGCCGAGTCCAGGGGGTCTGGAAGAGCTGCGGAGCCCAGAGCGGCGAAGGAGGAGTAGAAAGCCACGAGGAGAGCATTGCACGGGGCGTCCTGCCCCGTGCAATGTCGGCTTGGCAAAAACGTGACTCCACCCCAGCAAGCAGAGCTTGCCGGGGGCCCGGGTTTTGCCAAGCCTCACAAATTGCAAGCTTTTTGAAGCTTGCAATTTGGCGGGCCATCCTTGGCCCGCATCGGCCATTGCCTGCCGTAATCATGTTTCACAGCCCTTTTTGACATAATATCAACACGTTTTATGTGTTTCACCATGCAATGGCCTCGAAACGTGTAGAGAAGTCAACAGTGGAATTTAAATTTTGTTGAGAGTCCCTGGAAGAAGTGGTTTTCAAGCACCCAAAAAACACCCCGGGTCTCCTCCCGTAGCCGCCCCGCTGTGCGCATGGGCGATGGCGCGGCAGCCGCGGCACACGGCCCAGCGGGCGCAGGAGCGGCAGGGTTCGGCGTAGCGGGAGCGGTCGCGGAGGGCGTGCAGGAGGGGCGAGGCGGCCCAGATCTCCCTGAGGCTGTCGGTGCGGAGGTTACCCAGGGGGAGCGGCAGGCGGCGGCAGGGCAAGAGGGTGCCGTCGTGCATGATGGTCAGCCCGGACACCCCGGCCGCGCAGCCGCCCAGGGGCGTGTCGCCCAGGTCTTCCGGGGGCGGTGGCAGCTTGGCCTGGGCCGCCACCGGGTCGCCGGTGACCAGATCGAGGCCGGGGGGCGCAAGCTCCCCCAGGCGGGCGTAGAGCTCGCGCAGTTCCTCGCGGGAGAGCGCTGCGGCCAGCATGTCCCGGCCGCGGCCCACGGGCACCAGGCGGGAATAGCCCAGGCGGGCCACCCCCAGGGAGCGGGCCAGGTCCACCAGCTCGGGCATGGCGGCGGCGTTGTGGGCCGAGAGGGTCACGTTCAGGGTCACCGGCAGGCGGGAGTCCACCAGATTGGCCACCCCGGCCAGGGCCGCCGCATGGCTGCCCGGGCCGCGCACGGCCTCGTGCACCGCCGCCGGGCCTTCCAGGCTCACCTGCACCCCGGCGACACCCAGGTCGGCCAGGCGGCGGGCCGCGGCCGCGTCCACCAGGAGGCCGTTGGTCAGGAGGAACACTTCGAAGCCCCGGGCGCGCAGGTCCGCGATGATCGGGAACAGGTCATCGCGCAGGAATGGCTCGCCGCCGGTGAGGTTCACCGAGGCGCTGAGGTCCAGGCCGTAGGCCTGGCGCCAGTCCTCCAGCATCTCCACCGCCTCGTCCATGATCTCCCGGGCCTCGGCCTGGGTGATCTCGGGGGTGGTGGAGGGCTCCTGGTAGCAATGGCGGCAGGCCAGGTTGCACCGCTGGGTCAGGTGCCACTGCAAGAAGAAGTCTTGAGGCCGCAACATGGTTTTCACCAGTTAAAATTAATGGTGATAATTATCTGCCTTGTTGTGGGCCGTAGGTGGTGCGCAAAAGGCCTCATGCGGGCCATGGATGGCCCGCCAAATCACGAGCCCAAAAGGCTAGTTATTTGTGAGTTTTGGCAAAACCACGCTTTTGCCAAAACTCCAAGCTGGACGGTGCAGGACGCATCGTCCAGCACTCTGGGCTGGGGCCTTGGGTGACGGCCATGGTCGGGACCGGGGGAGCGGCCAAAGCCTACGCCACCAGGTCCGCCTCCACTTCCAGGTTGAGGTAGAGCATCTTGCCCACCACGTAGCCGCCATTCTCCAGCGGCATGTTCCAGGTCAGCCCGAAGGCCTCGCGGTCCAGGCGGGTGGTGGCGTGGACGCCGATGGTGGTTTCGCCCTCGGTGCCCGCGAGGGGGCCGTACAGGGAAGCCTCCAGCTCCACGGGCAGGGTAACGTCGCGGATGGTCACCCGGCCCTGAACCAGGGCGGTGTTGATACTGGTCACCCGCACGGCGCCGCTTTGGAACTTGATCTCCGGGAATTGGGCCACGTCCAGAAAATCGGGGCTCATGAGGTGCAGGTCCCGCTTGGCCAGGCCGGTGGTGAGGCTGTCGGCGGCGATGGTGATCTCGGCGGCCAGGGTGGCGGGGTCGGCAGGCGTGTAGGTGACGTGGCCCGCGAGGCGGTTGAACTGGCCGTGCACCAGGCTGACCATCATGTGGCCCACGTGGAAGGCCGCCACCGTGTGATCGGGATCGATTTTCCAGATAGCCATTTGTGCCCCCGCAAGCTGCTTGCTTCCAAAAAACCTGGGGGAAGACCGCCCGCCCCGGGGCCAGGGGCCTTCCCCCGCGATGTTTTCGTTACCGCCGACCGGCGGTATTAACTCTTTCAACCCTTTCACTTCAAGCAGTGCTTGACCGGCGTCTCCTTGGCGGCCGTCTTGATGGCGAGCCAGAAGGAAGCTTCCTTCTGGAGCGCCTCTTTGCTCACCTGCTTTTTCATCCGTGCCTCCTTTCAGGCTAAACCATCCGGGGCAGCATGCCACCTGGAAATTAGTCTAAAGGGAGGTGGGGCCTATCGAACAAGATTTTCGATATGTAATGGCAAAAGTAATTGAAATACTCAATCTTATTATCCAGCGGTAGGAATTTGCCCGAGTGTCCTTGCCAAAGCAATTTTTGGGGCAATTCCCCGCTTTCGGCAGGAATTAGGATTAGAGGCATTCGTCACGCAAGCCACTTGAAAATATCAAGTTTTTTTGGGGGAGGGGGGTGTGGGGGGAGGACCCTTTTTGTTCACAAAAAGGGTCCTCCCCCCACATCTTCTCTTAATCTCTTACCGGCCCCTGGTCCGCAGCCACCAGGCCGCGAAGCGTTCGCCGGGTTGGCCTTCGGCCAGGTAGGCTTCCACGGCTTCGCGGAGCACGGCCACGGCTTCGGCCGGAGTGGCCACTTGGGCCACCTCCGCGGCCAGGTGGGGGTGGCGGCCCAGTTTGCCGGCCAGGAGGATGCGGGCTCCGGGCGGGTCGAGGGTCACGGCCTCGGCCGGGCAGGTGGTGTGGCAGGTGCGGCAGCCCTGGCAGGCCGCGGCGGACCAGAGGGCGGTGTCTGCGACTTGGATGGCCCCGTCGGGGCAGGCTTCGGCGCAGGCTCCGCAGGCGGTGCAGGCCGCGGCGTCGAATTGGGGATGCACCGTGCCCACCAGGGCCAGGTCGGCGATCTGGGGCCGGGAGCAGCCGTTGGGGCAGCCGGACAGCGCTATGCGGAGCTTGTGGTGGAAGAGGATCTTGTCGTCCGCCACCTTGGCCCGCAGGCGCTCGGACACGTTGTCCCGGGCCAGCCACTCCTCCACCGCGCGCCGCCAGGGCTCCAGGTTCAGCAGCGCGTTGGGGCAGCCGGCCAGCTCATGGCGGCAGGCTTCCACCACCACCAGGGGCGTGCCGGGCCGGTTCTCGGCCGGCAGCATCGCCGCCAGCTCCTGGTCACTGCGCCCGCCCTTGAGCGCCCGGTACTTCTCCTCGGCCCGGGCAAAGTCCTGGGCCGTGACCAGGCTGCCGCCGGCCTGGGTCACCAGCTCCTCCACCTTGCGGCGCACCAGGGGGCGCAGGAGGAAGGGCACCCGGGCCAGGCCTTCCTCGGCTTCTTTCTGCCATTCTATCGCGGACATGACCAACCTCGCTCCCGCCTGGGGAGAGGCGGGGGGACCTTATAAACAATATGGTACTAAAATACTACCTAAAAACTCCGGGAGCAAGGCCGGAGTGGCGGAGCCCCGCCCATCCCGCGCGCGCGTCCTTTGTGTGATGAGCCTTGGGGCCCGGCGTTCCTGCTCCCCGGAGCGGCGAAAATTGGTGCGGGCGCCGGGGCTGCCGCGTATATGCCCACGCGGGGGAGCGGCTATGGTTATAATCGGGAGGTTGCACCCAGCTCGGCGCGGGCCCGGGCGGGGCGGTCCGCCGCTCCGGCCCCGGCCGGTCCAGGAAGGAGAAGCCACGTGAGCGAAGCCACCCAACTGGCGGAGGCGCTGCTGAAAGCCGGCACCGCCGTGATATCCGATGTATTCGACAACATGGGGCTCGTGCCCCTGTCCTTGGCCACCGATCTGTGGCCCACCCGAGGCCCGGGCCAGAGCTTTGCCGGGCCGGTGTTCACCGTGGCCGGCGAGATGCGGCTGGGCCCCAACAAGGGCGACCGGGACAAGCTCCAGGCCATTGACGAGATGACCCCAGGCGCGGTGGCCCTGTGGGCCGGCCACGGCATGAGCGGGGTCTGCTGTTTCGGCGATTTGTTGGCCTCGGCCATGCAGTGCCGCGGCGTGGCCGGGGTGGTGGTGGACGGCGGGGTGCGCGACCTGGCCTTTTTGCGGCAGATGGAGCTGGGCATGCTGGTGCAGTACCGCACCCCCACCCAGGCCATCGGCCGTTGGAAGGTGACCGGCTGGCAGGTTCCGGTGACCGTGCGGGGGGCCGTGGCGCAGTCGATCATCGTGCGCCCTGGTGACTATCTGGTGGCGGATGACGACGGGGCCATCGTGGTGCCGGCCTCCCTGGCCGTGGGCTTCGCCGGCCAGGCCGCCGCCTGGGAGGAAAAGGATCAAGGTGCCCGGCGGGACATCATGGCCGGCATGAAGCTTCTGGACGCCCTGGCCAAGCACGGGGCCCTGTGAGAGCGGAAAAGGGAGAGAAGCCATGAGCCAAGCCCTGGATTTTCGGGGAGTGTTCCCCATCCTGGTCACCCCTTTCCTGGACGACGAGAGCCTGGACCTGGCCTCCCTGGACCGGGTGGTCCGTTTCATGGTGGGGGTGGGCGTGCAAGGGGTTACCGTGTTGGGCGTGTTGGGCGAGGCCAACCGCCTGGTGGACGCCGAGCGCGAGGAAGTGATCCGGGCCGCGGTGGCCGCCACGGCCGGGCGCATCCCGGTGGTGGTGGGGGTGAGCCACACCGGCAGCCGGAGCACGGCGGCCCTGGCCGCCCGGGCCCGGGAGTTGGGCGCGGCGGCGGTGATGGTGGCGCCTTTCCGGGAGCCGGTGCCGAACGACCAGAAAATCTTCGATCTGTACCAGCGGGTGGCCGAGGAGGGCGGCCTGCCCATCGTGCTGCAGGATCACCCCGCCTCCACCCAGGTGCACCTCTCGGTGCCGCTCATGGCCCGCATGGTGGCGGAGATTCCCCAGGTGGCCTGCGTGAAGGAGGAGGCGGTGCCCACCGCGCCCAAGCTAACGGCCCTGGCCGCGGCCCTGGGCGAGCGCCAGGTGCCGGTGCTGGTGGGCCTGGGGGCGCTGTATGCCCTGTTCGACCTGGAGCGCGGGGCGGACGGCTTCATGACCGGCTTCGCCTTCCCCGAGGTGCTGCTGGCCCTGGTGGCCGGGGCCCGGGCCGGCGATTGGCACCGGGTGCGCCAGACCTACCGGCGTTTCCTGCCGCTCATGGTCTACGAGCAGCAGCCCGGCTTGGCCATCCGCAAGGAGATCTACCGTTTGCGAGGGCTCATCAAGGGCAACAGGGTGCGCCATCCCGGAGCCACCATCGACCCGGCCACCGCGGAGCAGTTGGCCCGCCTTCTGGCCGCGGAGCTGCCCGGGGTGGACCTGACCCAGCCCCTGTCCCTCTAGCCCCGGCCCCCACCGGAAGGAGACGGCGCAAGCATGTGCGGATCATCCTTGACGAAATCCCGCCTCCGGCTGGCGGCCTTGGTCCTGGCTCTGGCCTCGGCCCTGACCCTGGCGCCGGCCGGGCTCCGGGCCGCGGAACCGGCGGCCCCCACGGGCGAGCCGATCCGTTTGGCCGCCCTGTTCAACCAGACCGGCGCCTTTGCCTCCATTGACGGCCCGGGCCTGGCCGGGGCCCGCCTGAAAGTCAAGCTGCTGAACCAGGCCGGGGGGGTGTTGGGCCGGCCCCTGACCCTGTTGGCCCCGGACACGAAAAGCGACCCCCGCGAGGCCGCGCGGGTGGCGGAGGAGGTGGTCAAGGAAGGGATCACCGCCGGGGTGGGCTATGGTGACTCGGATTACGCCATCGCGGTGGGCCCGGCCTTCCAGGACGCGGGCATCCCCTTTGTCTCCTCCGGGGCCACCCTGCCCAGCCTGCCCAGCCGCATCGGCGACTATATGTTCCTGGCGGCGTTTGGCGACAACGACCAAGCCTGGGCCATGGCCGGCTATCTCTATGAGCGGCTGGGGGTGCGGCGCGTGGCGGTGTGGACCGATCAGGCCGCGGATTACACCCGCATGTTGGCCCACTACTTCCGCCAGGCCTTCCGCCAGCGGGGCGGCGAGGTCGTCTATGAGGACGCCTACGCCCACGGCGAGAAGGACTTCACGCCCCTGATCCAACGCCTGACCACCCGGGCCCGCACGGCCCAGGCCCTGTTCACGGCCAGCCTGCCCGAAGAGGCCGGGTTCATCGTGCGCGAGGTGCGGGAGGCCGGCTGGGAGCTGCCCCTCGCCAGCGGCGACGGCTTCGACACCCCGCTGTTGGTGCAGGAAGCCGGTCCCCGCCTGGCCCACGGCGTGTATTTTTCCACCCATGCCTTCCGCAGCGAGACCGAGCCCCGGGTGCTGGCTTTCCGGCAAGACTACGCCCAGGCCTTTGGCCAACCGCCGGACAGCGCCTTTGCCGCCTTGGGTTTTGACACGGTGGGGCTGGTGGCCGACGCCATCGGGCGGGCGGGCAGCAGCGATCCGGCCCGGGTGCGGCGGGCCCTGGCCGCCACCCGGAGCTACCAGGGGGTCACGGGGCTGATCAGCTACAACCGCCCGGGCCGGGTGCCCCTGAAGCCGGTGGCCATCGTGGAGGTGGAGCACGGCCAGCTGCACGAGACCGGCCTATGGGGGCCGGGCCTGTAGGCGGCTTCGGCCGGTCGCGGAAGCTGGTCGGTCAAACCGGGGCCGCCCACCAGCCCCGCTTTCCGGCCCGGGGCGCCCCGCCCCGGACTGGGTTTTGGCGGCGGCGGAGCGGCGGGGCCGCTCCCGGGGCTCAGCCCAATGTCTTCAGCATGTCGGCGAAATTCATTACTGGTTGAATGGAGATGGCCGCGTGGAGCTTGGCGAAGAGCGGCTCGTTGATGGCGACCAGACGTGTTTGGTCGGTTTCCTCGAAAACCAACAGGCCGGCCCGCCGGCCATCCTCCAGAAAAAAGTAAGCCGCCTCGGGCCGCAGCTCGTCGACCAGATCCTGGATGATCCGGGGCATGGAGCCGTCAGCCGCCGTTTCATTGCCTTTTTCCACCGGGATGGTGAAGCGATACATCAGGCGCATGCTTGCCTCCTGGGGGGAAGCGGCGTACCGCCTTCCGCCAGATTGGCCGCCGGGGCGGGATTGCCCCGGGGCCTGCTTCCAGCCTAGGTAATCGGCTGGGGGGAGAGCCATAGGCCAATCTCGCAATGCATTCTGCGAATTAGTGGAGGCGGGGCGGAGTGGGGGGCCGCCAAAACAAAACCGCCCGCGGGGCGGCGGGCGGCGTAAGGCTTCAGCCAGTCCAGACGGGGTCAGCGCTTGCTGTTCAGTTCGTCCAGGGTGATGGTGTCGTTGTAGATGCCCGCGGCCACCTGGTAAGGCTGGCCCGGCACTTGGATGATGAAGGCGATCTTGCGGGAAGGCTGCTCGCCCTTCTTTCGGGGCCACATGTACTCCACCCACCTGCCCTTGGGGTCCTTGGCCCCGTCGCACAAGGTCTTCTGGAAGGGGTATTCCTTGGTCAGGTCACGGCCGGCCAGCTTGGCCAGGGCAAAAGGGGTTTGCGGGCGGCTCGCCCCCGGCGCGGGCGGGCCGGGGCGTCCGCCCCGCGGCCCCTGGATGAACGGCGAAATGCGGGGGGGAGGGGCCGCGGCCGGGCTCCGACCCCGGCCGCCTTGTGCTATGATTCAGGCGGTTCGTGCCACACCCAAAATACCGGACCAAGCGCCGCCTCCCGGGAGACGGCGGGTGCAGGAGAGAGGGCATGCGCGCCAAAAAGGGCGGGCTCGGGATGAGCTGGGCAAGGCTGGGGCCGGGGGCCTGTTTCCTGGCCGGGTTGTGGGCAATGCTCCTGGCCGGGCCGGCCGCGGCCAGCCCGGGGGGAACCTGGGAGGGCACCATCCAGGGTCTCAAATGCGCCGTGTCGGGGCAGGTCTGTCCGGTGGACATGGAAGACCCCATGGCCGCCCTGGAGACCAGCTACGTGCTGCTCAGGCCGGACGGCGCCTGGTACGTCCTGCCCAATCTCAGCGCCAACCTGCTGGCCCGCCTGATAAACCAAAAAGTGCGGGTGACGGGGGAAAAATCTCCCCGCTACAATTCCATCAAGGCCCAGGAGTTGGCCGTGTTCCGGGACGGCCAGTGGAAAACCCTGTGGAGCCCGGAGCGGGAAATGAAACTCAGGCGGGACCTGGAGTGGCTGCGGCCGCCCTATCCGCCCTGGATCAGTCAGCCCTGGCGCACCGAGTAGGCGGGAAATGCCGGGGCGGCGGAAAGGCAAGGCGATGCGGTCGAAGGTGTGGTTGGTAGGGCTGGGGGGATTGTTGGCCGTGCTTTGGTGCCTGGGGCCGGCGGCGGCCGGGGCCGAGCCGGGGCATTCCCGGGGGCAGACCCTCTATGTCTGCGACTACTCATCCATTTATTATGGCGACCGGGGCCGGACCATCAACCTGACCACCACCCTCTCGGTGCGCAACACCGACCCGGAACGCAAGCTGACCTTGCGCTCGGTGCGCTACCTTGACTCCCAAGGCAAGCTGGTGCGGGAATACCTGGCCAAACCCCTGGAACTGGGGCCCTTGGCCTCGCAGCATTTCCTGGTGGAGGAATCCGACCTCTCCGGCGGGGTGGGGGCCAAATTCCTGGTGGTGTGGGAAGCGGCCGAGCCGGTGTCCCCGCCCCTGGCCCAGGCGGTGATGATCGGGGCCCTGGCCAACCAGGGCATCAGCCTGACCTGCAACGGCCTGGTGGTGCGGGAGCGGGGCCGCTGAGCGCCCCAGGCCGGGCCTTCGGCCGGCGGCGCGTTCTGTGCGCTATTTGTGGCTAAAAGCCTGAAAGATTACTATACTGAAATCTTCTGGGATGGCGTGGGCCCCGGTTGACCGGCGGGCCGCCGGGACCGGGGGGGCGGGGGGAGCCGGAGCCCTGGGGCTGCCCGGCTTTTGCTGGTGGTCTCGGGCGATCCCCGCCGCCGGGCGGTAGCGAGGCCGGGGTCGGTAACCGGGCTCGGTGGCCGGGCTCGGTGGCCGGGGTCGGTAACCGGGCTCGGCAGCTGGGTTCGGCAACAGGCCCGCCGGGCCCTGGGAGCGGGTGGGCCCGCGGGCTCCGCCTCCCCCGGGCAGGGGGGCAGCGGGCCGCCCCCCGGGTTGGCAACTGGATGGAGCAGCTAGCATGACCACCCTCTTGGGCGTCATCATCGGCATGGTTCTCTTGGCCCTGGCCATCGGCCAGGGCGGCGGTCTGCATGTCTTCCTCAATCTCGACGCCCTCATGATCGTTTTGGGCGGCACCCTGGCCTCCACCCTCATCAGCTTCCCCCTGGGAGTCTTCCTCAACTTCTTCGGTCTGCTCTGGAAGCTCTTCGGCGCGGAGGGCGTGAACCAGACCGCGCTGGTGATCCGCCGCCTGGTGGAGCTGGGGCACAAGGCCTACCAGGACTCGGTGTTCAGCCTGGAAGAGGAGGCCAAGACCGAAAAGAACCGCTTCGTGCGCCTGGGGCTCTCGCTGTTGGTGCGCGACGCCTCGCCGGCCCGCATCGCCCGGCGCTTTGCCCAGGAAATGGAGGGCGTGCGGGCCCGCCACGGCCTGGGCATCCAGATGTTCAGCTTCATGGCCAAGATCTCCCCGGCCTTCGGCCTGGTGGGCACCCTCATCGGCCTGGTTAACATGCTCAGGGGGGTGGGCAAGGAGATATCGCCCGAGGTGGTGGGCCCGGCCATGGCCGTGGCCCTGGTCACCACCCTGTATGGGGCGCTCTTGGCCTTCTTCCTGTTCCTGCCGGCCAGCGAAAAACTGCGGGCCCGCTCGGAAGAGGAGCTGGAGCAGTTGGTGCTGGTCCGGGAGGCGGTGCTCATGATGAAGGAGGGGGAATCCAGCCGGGAGCTGGAGGAGATGCTGTTCGCCTTCCTGCCCCACCGCCAGCGCAAGTCCTCGCTCAACCAGATCATGTCCAAGCTGTCCTCATGAGCCCACCCGCCGGCAAGGTCAAGCTCAACTGCCTGAACTGCGGCGCGGTCTACGCCCTGGACCCGGCCAAGGTCCCCCCGGGGCGGGCCTCCCTGAAATGCCTGAGTTGCGGCAGCCAGATCCCGCTCAGTGAGGATAAGCTGGCCCGGGACCCGGCCCCTGACGGCGGCGACAACCCGCCCCCCGGCCGGGGGAGCGGCCGGGGAGCCCTGGACGCCCCGGCCCTGGAGTTCAGCGGGCTGGGCCGGGGCGAGGGGGTTTTGGCCCGGGGGGCCGGGGAGAGCGCCTTTGGCGGCTGGCTGGCCCTGTACGGCGACGTGATGTCCATCCTCTTGGTGTTCTTCGTGCTGCTCTTCGCCATGTCCACCCTGGACCCCGGCAAATTCCAGGCGGTGTTGGGCGCGGTGAGCCAGTCCTTGGGCGGCCGGATTCAATACGTGGCCCTGCCCCCGGAAATCCCGCTGGAAAAGGCCGAGGCCCTGTTGAACAAGGTGCAGCTGGAGAGCTACGCCTTCAAGGCCCTGCAAAGCCAGTTGCAGGGCCTCATCTATCGCGACAACCTCCAGGCCAAGGTGCTGTTGCAGGACGAGAAGGGCGGCCTGGTCTTGATCGCCCAGGACGTGACCATGTTCGACTCCGGCCAGGCCGACATCAAGCCGGAGATCAAGCCCTTTCTCTTGAGCGTGGGCCGCATGCTGGAGGGCACCAACAACGACGTGGTCATCGAGGGACACACCGACGACGTGCCCATCAACACCAGTCAGTTCGCCTCCAACTGGGAACTTTCCGTGACCCGCGCCACCAATGTGCTACACTTCCTCCTGGATCACTCCAACCTATCCCCCCGCCGGATCTCGGCCGCCGGTTACGCCTTTTACCGGCCGCGGTGGTCTTTCGACGGGGCGGAAGCCGGCAAGAACCGCCGGATCGAGATCGTGATCAAGAAGGTTTACGACGCCGGGCTGTTCAAGGATCTCGTGGACCGGGCCCGCACCAGCCAACCCCCCGCAAAGGCAGCACCGTGACCGCTCCGGAAGACATGGACCTGTCCCAGTGCAAAGTCCTGGTCTTTCACCAGAGCGGAGTCCAGAACAAGCACATATTCAACGTGCTCCGCATGTGCGGGCTGGGGGACATCACCCGGGCCGACACCATCGAGGAGGCCATCTCCCAGGTCATCCGGCAGCACTTCGACGTGATCCTGGTCACCCATTTCAGCGAGGCCAAGGACACCACCCTGCTTCTGGATGAGTTGGCCAGCCACCAGACCGCGGCCGGCATCCCCATCGTGGCCCTCACCGAGAAAAGCACGGTCAAGGATCTCCTCCGGATCATGGCCAAGGGGGTGGACGAGGTCCTCTCCGAGCCCTTGTCCCCCCAGGACCTGGAGACCAAGATTCTGAAGGTCCTTCTCCTGCGGGCCGGCGGCGGGGGCAGCCGCGACCGGGTGGGGGCCGGGTTCAAGCTGTTGGCCGACGACCAGGCGGCCGAGGCCCGGGAGTATTTCCAGCACCTGTCCCTGGACCCGGAATGCGAGATGGAGGCCCTGTTGGGGCTGTGCGAGGCCAATATGGCCCTGGCCGACTGGGACCTGGCCCAGAACAGCCTCAAACTGGCCACCGACCTGGCCCGCCAGAACGAGGACCAGGTGAGCCTGCACCGCAACATGGCCCGGGTGCTCCACGCCTACGGCCGCTTGCACCAGGTGCAGGGTCAGGGCAAGAAGGCGGTGAAAAGCTTCTTCACCGCCCTCAAGATGAACCCCTACAACCTGGAAAACCTCACCGCCCTGATGAACGAGCTGGAATCCGAGGACGATGTGGAAGGGGTTCTGGAGGTCATCCGCGAGGCCAAGGCCGACTTTCTGCCCTACTCCCCCCACCTGGAGCGGGTGGCCCGGGGCGGGGTGGCTCTCTGCACCCGCCTGGAGTCCCTGGGTCTGACCGATACGGCCGGCCGGCTCTATCTGGAACTCCTGGACCTGAAGCACGAGGACTCGGAGATCCATCTCAAGCTGGCCGACCATTTCCTGGCCAAGAAGGAGCCCCACCGGGTGGTGCTGCCCCTGTTGGAGGTGAGCGCCCGGGTCAAGGACGCGGACCTCCTGTACCACCTGGGCACCCTCTTGATGAACGTGGACCCTTTTGCCTTGGCCGAAGCCCTGCCCAAGCCCTCCCGCCGAGGCTCCCTGGTGGAGATGCTGAAGCCCGACAAGGTGCAGCAGGCCGCCCGCCAGGCTCTGTCCCAGGCCATGCTCCTGGAGCCGGACGAGCCGCGCCACCGCCTGGGCCTGGCCTCCCTGGAACTCCGCCAAGGCAACACCCAGGCCGCGGCCGAGGTGCTGAAACGCCTCAAGGAGATCAACCTGGAGGACGTGCGGGCCTACGTGCAGGTGGTGACCTCGCTCATGGAGGAAAAGGCCTGGGACCTGGCCGAGGAGTGGCTCCGGGACGCCCAGGCCGCCTTTCCCGGTCACCCCGCGGTGGCCAAGCTGGCCGCCCGCTACCACCTGGACCGGGGCGAGCCCTACAAGGCCATCACCGCGCTGAAAAAGGGCCTTTCCGCCACGCCGGGCGACCCGGCCATGCTCCTGACCCTGGCGGAAACCTACCTGGGAGCCAAGGAGTACGACGACGCGGTGTTCTACTTTGAACGCGCGGCCAAGCTCCTGCCCGATAACCGCCGGGTGCAAAAGGGCCTCAACCGGGCCTTGTCGGCCGGGAAATAGGGCGCCTGGGCTGATTCAGACATTTCCGCCAGCAACTAGCAGGATGTTGAAAAAGGCCATCCATGCCCTTTTTCAACCAAACTTGACAAAAGCGCGGTTTTGTCAAGTTTGGCAAATTGCTTGCTTTTTAAAAGCCAAGCAATTTGGCGCGCCAGGGATGGCGCGCCTAGCAGGCTGTTTTTCAACAGCCTGCTAGGGGAGTGAGTCGGGTCAGGCGCGGTTCTTGCGATCCAGCACCGTCCGCACCGCGGTCAGGAGGTCGTTGCGCTTGAAGGGCTTGGCCACAAAGGCGGCGGCCCCGGTTCGGAGGGCCTCTTTGGCGCTGCCGTCGGCCGTGTAGCCGCTGGCGATGACCACCTTGGCCCGGGGGTTGTCCAAGAGGATCAGCTCCAAAGCCTTCAGTCCGCCCATGCCGGGCATGCCCAAGTCGAGAATCACCAGATCGGGCAGGGGATCGCCAGCCTGGTAGATCTCCAGCGCGGCCTCCCCGCCCGGGGCGGTGAGCACCGTGTAACCGGCCTTGGTCAGCATCCGCCGGCCGAGGTCCCTGAGGGCGTCGTCATCGTCCACCAGGAGGATGGTCTCGGAGCCGCCCCGGGGAGGCCGCATCTCCCTGAGCCCGGCCGGGGCCTTGCGGTCGCCTGCCTGGTAAACCGGGAGGTAGATCTTGAACACGGTGCCCCGCCCCGGCTCGCTGTAGCATTGGATCTGGCCGCCAAAGCCCTTGATGATGCCGAACACGGTGGACAGTCCCAGGCCGGTGCCCTTGCCTACGCCCTTGGTGGTGAAAAACGGCTCGAAGATGTGCTCCCGGACCAGCTCGTTCATGCCGACGCCGGTGTCGGAAACTTCCAGGAGCACGTAGGGGCCGGACCGGATCTCCGGGTGGCCCAGGCAATCCTCCGGACTCAGGCGCACGTTCTGGGCGGCCAGGGTAAAGCTCCCCCCTTCGGGCATGGCGTCGCTGGCGTTGGTGGCCAGGTTCAAAAGCACCTGCTCCAATTGGTTGGGGTTGGCTCTCACCGGCAAGAGGTCGGGGGCCAGCGCGGTGGTGATGTCGATCATTTTGGGCAAGGTCCGCCGCAAAAGATCCACCGCCCGGCTCACCTCGCGGCGGAGATCCAGGGGCAGCAACTCCACTTCCACCTTGCGGCTTAGGGTCAAGAGCTGGCGCACCAGGTCCCGGGCCCGTTCGCCGGCCTTGATGATCTGCCCCAACTCCAGGGTGGGGTCCTGGTGTTCGGCGCAGGCCTCCTGGGCCACCTCGGCGAACCCGATCACCGCCCCCAGGATGTTGTTGAAGTCGTGGGCGATGCCCCCGGCCAGGGTGCCGATGGCCTCCATTTTCTGGGCTTGCCGGAGCTGCGCCTCCAGCTTGGCCTTGTCCGCCTCGTCCTTTTTCCTTTGGGTGATGTCACGGAAAAAAACCAGGGCTCCGGCCTGGTCCTGGTAGTGAAAAGGCACGGACAGGGCCTCCACGTAAAACGGCGCGCCGTCCAGCCTGAGGTATTGATACTCCCAGGCGGTCAGGGGGAGCCGCTCCTCATTCACCCGGCTTATCCGCGCCTTGACCTCGGCGTGGAAGCGCGCGGGCACCCGATCCAGCACCGGTTGCCCCAACAGCTCCTCCGGGGACCGGGCCCCAAAGGCCTTCACTCCCTCTTGGTTGATATAGGCTATGCACCCCCCGGTCTGGATCACGATGGGGATCGGCGCGCTTTCCACCAGGGTGCGGAACTGGGCTTCGTTGCGTTGCAGGGCTTCCGTGGTCTCTTTGTGCTCGGTGATGTCGATGTGCACGTTGAGCAGGCAGTCCTGGCCGTCATAGAAAAGAGGATCAGCGGACCACAGCACGTGGCGCGGCACCTTGTCCTTGTATTGCACGACGATTTCAAAGTTCCGCACCCGGCCCGCCTGGCGGAACTCTTCCAAGGCCATTTCCCGGCTGTTCCCGAGGTCCGTCCAGATGCCCAGCTCCGTGGAGGTGTGGCCCAGAAACTCTTCCCGGCTGAACCCGCTGAGGTTGAGGAAGGTTTCATTGACTTCCAGGAAGCGGCCTTCCTCCACCGTGGAGATGGACACCGCGGCGGGGCTGGCGTGGAACAGCTTGCTGAATTTTTCCTCGGACAGGCGGAGCGCTTCCTCGGCCCGCTTGGCCTGGCTGACGTCGGTGACGAATCCCTCCACGCCTTCCAGGCGCCCCTGGGGCGAGAACACCCCCCGGCCCTGCTCCCAGACCCACTTTTCCCCTCCCCCGGCAGTTTGGATCCGATAGGAAATCTGGAAAGGCGCCCGGCGGTCCAGGGCCTCCTGCACCCGCTCCCATACCTCCTCCCGATCCTCGGGGTGGATCAAGTCGTTGTAGGAGGAGACCTTGTTGCCCACCAGGTCGGCGGGGGCATAACCGGTCAGCTCCCGGCAGCCCTGGCTGACGAACTCCATGGTCCATTGCGCGTCATTGGAGCAGCGGTAGGCCATGCCCGGGAGGTTGTCCATCAGCGCTGTGGTGGCCCGCTGCACCTCCCGCAAATACCTGGCGGCCTTCTTTTGCTTGGTGATGTCCACGGCCATGGCCAGCAAACGGACCGTGCCGCCCAGGTTCAAGAGTTCGCAATGATAGGCGCACTCCACCGCCCGGCCGCCCTTGGCAAAGCAGGTGTACTCCCGGCCCGCGACGCTGCCGTGTTTTTCCAGGGACGCGAGCAGGTCCCGGCGATCCGCGGGGCTCAACCAGCCGATTTCGGTGGAGCGTTTGCCCAAGACCTCGGAGGGGCTGAAACCCGAGGTGGCGAGGAACTTTTCGTTGACCTCCAGGTAGACGCCGTCTTCCAGCCGGGTGATGGCGGCCATGAAGGGGGCGTGCCGGAAGATCAGGGCGAACTTCTCCTCGCTCTCCTGGAGGGCCGCCACGGCTTTTTGGCGGGCGGTAATATCGAAGATGGTCGCGTGCAGCAAGGTCTGTCCCTGCACGGTGAGCGGGTTGCAGTAGACCTCCACTTCGCGCAGCTCTCCGGAGGCCAGGCGGTGCTGCATCTGGAACGAGGCGGGGTGGCCTTCTTGCAAGGAAGCCAGGAGCTTCTTGATTTCCCCCGGAGCCAGGGGGTTGAGGTCCAAAATCCTGCGGCTGACCAACTCGACGCGGTCGTAGCCATAGAACCGGCAGGCCGCCTGGTTGGCGTCCAGGATGGAGCCTGCCGCGGGGTCTATCAAGAGCTGCACCAACTGGTCCGACGCGAACATCTGCCGGTAGCGCTGCTCGCTCTCCCGCCAGGCCTTTTCCGAGCGCCGGCGTTCCGCTTCTTCCTTCCGCCTCTGCCTGCTTTGGGTCAGGAGCAATACGATAAGCACGGTTTGCAGGGCCAAAAGGCCCACGGCGGCCAAGATCCAGTTCCAATACAGTTCAAAGAAGGAGTACTCCCGGAACCTCACCTGGCTGCCCGGGGGGAGGCGCTGGCCCAACAGGCCCCAGCGGCGTAATTGCCGCCAATCATAGGCGATGATATCCGGCTCCTGGGTGGGAGGAATGGCGTCCGGGTCCTGCCCGCCCAGGATGCGGAGCGCCACCTTGGCCAGGGTCTCTCCGTTGGCCGTGGCGCTGGCCAGCTTGCCGCCCAGGATGCCGTAGCCCAGGAAGGTGTCGTAGAGGCCGATGACCGGGGCGTTGGCCGCGGCGGAGAGCCGTTGGCATACATAGCGCGGCACGAAGATGTTTCCCTCGGCGTCCTTGGACATGATTATGTAGAATATCAGGGAGTTGGGCGGGAGCTTGGCCACCCGGGCGCACAATTCCTCCAGGGTCTCGCCTGAAAGGTAGATCAGTTGGGGGGAAGGGCCCAGCCCGGCCAGATGGCGCCGCGTCTTTTCCCTGATGTCCTCGTCAAAGGCTCCGCTGCCGGTCACCACGTAAACCCTTTGGGTGGCCGGCATGAGGCCGAGGGCCAGCTTGAGGGCGCCCAAACTGTCTTCCTGAAAGAAGACGCTGGTCATCCCCCTCCCCCGGGGCGGCTGCTGGTACATCGCCTTGCCCCCGCCGGAGATGATTTGGGGCACCCCGGGGAAAAGCGCCTGCCCCTGCTCGATCAGAAAAGAAGAAGCCTGGTCGTTGACCGCTACCACCAGGTCCGGCCGCCGGCGGGTGTATTTTTCCCGCAACAGCTCACCGAGAAGGGCCTTGTGCTCCTGTTCGGGGTGGGCGGCCAGGTCCAGGTTCTCCTCGCTGATTTGATAAACCCCGCTCTGCTGGGGGTCGAGGGTGGCCCGAAAGGCCCGGCTGGTCTCGGCCTCCCAGGGGGTGGGATAACGATAGGTATTGAGAATGAGGATGTTGTTGGGGCGAGGAGCATCCTCGGACCCAGCCGCGTGCGAGGCCAACGACAGCAACAGGGCCAAGAAAAGCGGAATAATCCTTGCCGGTCGTTTCACGCCCCCAGCCTCCTTCTCAGAACGCCGAGCCAGGATCATAAGGGCAGGACAATGGCTTGGTCCGTTGATGGCACTCGTATCATAGCATTTTTGGGGAGCTGCCTAAAACCAGGGTAAGCCCCTGCGATACTATCCGGTGCCGGGCCCTCGCCCTGGCGGCGGGATCGGAGTTTGACGGGCGGAGCGGCAGGCCGTGATCTACAATTGACTTGCCCAAGGAAAATAGCAGGCCCGCCGGTTGTGGGGGAACCCGCGACGGGTTTGGGCCTCACCAACCCCAAGCAAGGAGGGGCAGCAAAATGGAACTTCCGGTTTACGTGACCGTGGCTGAGGTGCAGCGGGTTTGCCGCGAGCTGGGCCTCCGGGACTGGATCGGGCTCACCGAGGCCCAGGTGACCCCCGAGGAGGCGGCGATTATTCTGCGGGAGATCGATACCGGCGATCTCAAGGTGGACCTGGCCGATTTCGCGGCCGGGCTGGAAGTGGAGCTGGAACACGGCACCCGTTTCCCCGAGGCCAACGTCACCAACAACCATCCCCTTTTGACCGGCAAGATCGTCCTGGCCCACTTCAAGGAGTCCCTGGACTATTACCAGCGGCTGGAAGTGGCGGAACTGGAAGGGGATCTCTTGCAGGCCCTGGCCGCCGGAAATCTGGCCAAGGCCCAGAAGAAAAGGAAAGCCCTCATCGCGGCCCAGGGCGCCCTGTCCCAGGCCGAAGCCAAGATCTTCGGTTGATCCCATAGTTGAAACTATGAAGTTTTTTGGGGGAGGGGGGGTGTGGGGGGGAGGACCCTTTTTTTCAAAAAAGGGTCCTTCCCCCCACATCTTCCAAATCCTCCAAAATCCTCTTAACCCCGGATCAGCCGTTCCCACAGGGGGCCGGCGTGGCCGTGGCGGTGCAGGCCGGCCACCAGGGAGGCCAGGCGGGCGCCGCCGGCTCCGGTGATCCAGTCGGCCCGGCCCTTGGCCGCCTGGGCGATCATCTCCTGGGCCTGGGCCGGGGGGAGGCCGGGGGAGCGATAGAACACCGGCTCGAGCAGGTCGTGCTCCGGGGTCACCACTCCCTCGGCCAGGGCCCGGGCGCACAGCAGGGTGCCGGGGAAGATGCGCGGGGCCTCGAACAGGAACACCACCCCTTGCCGCAGGCCGGCGGCCCGCTCCAGGGTGCGGGCCAGGGTGTCCGGGGTTTCGCCGGGGCCGCCCAAGAGGAGGTAGTGGGCCACGAACAGCCCGGCTTCCAGGGCTGCGGCGTGGGCGGCCAGGGCCTGGGACCAGGTGAAGGGCTTGCCGTAAGCGGTGAGCGTGGCCTCGTCCAGGGCCTCGGTGCCGAACTCCACGTGGGTGAGGCCGGCCGCGGCCAGCTCCTGGTAGTAACCCGGCGGCATGGGCAGGGGGGCGAAGAAGCCGCCCCAGGGGATGCCCAGCCCGGCTTGCCGGAAGGCCCGGGCCACGGCCAGGGAGTGGGCCGGGTGGGCGTTGAACACCGAGTCCACCACGAACAGAAAGCGCGCGCCGGCCCGCTCCAGGGCCAGGGCCTCCTGGGCCGCTGCGGCCGGCTCCAGCAAGCGCAGGCCGTGGCCTTCCAGATAGGGGTAGGTGCAATAGGCGCAACGGAAGGGGCACCCCCGCTTGGTCTGGAGGCCCAGCATGCCGCCCCGGTCCAGGTAGTGCGCCAGAGCCGGGCCGGGCCGGGGCAGCCGCCGGCGGGGCACGCCGTCCCAGGGTCCGGGCCGCGGCGCGGGCTGGCCGGGCAGCACCACCCCGGGCAGCCCGGCCGGGGAGCGGCCCGCGGCCAGGGCCTCGGCCACGGCCCGGAACCTCTCCCCTTCGCCCACCACGCCATAGTCGGCCCCCAGCCGGGCCAGCACCCGGGCCGGCATGATGGAAAAGCCGCTGCCCCCCAAAACCAGGGGCGCCCGGGTGAGCCCGGAGATCTCCTCCACCGCCTCCCGGGCCGCCTCCAAAAAGCCTTGGGGCTGGCTGTGGTCCACGTTGTCCAGGTTGCGGAGCGAGAGGCCCACCACCTGGGGCTCCTGGCGGGCCAGGGCCTGGGCCAGGCTGGCGCCCGGCGCGGCGAGATCCACGATATCAACCTGGTGGGAGGGCTCCAGGGCTCCGGCCACGTGGTCCAGGCCCAGGGGATGCACCGGAAAGGGCGCGGCCAAGCGGTTCAGGGATACCAAAAGAATGTTCATGGCTGTCCGTGGGCAAAGCAGTGGGGGCGGTCCCGCCCCGCGGTGAAGTGCGGCTGGGTCGTTGCCGGCAGCCGGGACGCCCTCCAGTGTAAACCAAGCGGCCGGCCCCCGGCCGGGAAATCTCGCGAAAGCTCGCCGGGGGGGGGCGGGCTGGGGGCCGGGCGGAACAGAAGCCAAGGGCGCGTCCGGCCCCGGCCGGGGCTGAGGATGGCGGCCAGGAAGGGGGGGCGGTGGGCTGGCGCCGGGAGGCGGGGGGCCGGGGGGGGAGGGACGCTCCGCGGTGCCGGCTCCGGAGGGCCGACCCGGATTCAGGCCTCGGGCTCCAAGCGGAAGATCTGCAGCAGCACCCGGGCCAGGGGTTCGTCCCCCGCGGTGAGCCGGCCCTCGAACACGCCGTAGTTGGTGAGCTTGTCCGGCCCGTCCACCCGGGCGACGATCTCCAGGCCCTCGGGAAAGAACTCCCGGGAAAAGCTGGCCTCTTTGATCCCCACCAGGAGACCCACGCTGCGGCCGTCGCGGTCTTTGGGCTCGCCCCAGGCGGTTAGCAGACCGGTGGTCTGGGCGATCAGCTCCACTGACAACAGCGCGTGCACGGCGCCCTCGCGGAACAAGGGCCACCAGGGCCGCACCCGGCACCAGGAGACGCCGCAGGTCCGCGAGGTCTCCACCACCCGCTCCAGGAGCTTCAGACGTCCCCGGTGGGGGATCATATCCTCCACGGTGGGCAGGGTCATGGCGGCACTCCCTTAGGGGGCTGGGTTGACTCCTTATTGGGCGATTTCGGTGGGGATCACCCAGATGGACACGTCGGTGTTGACGGGCCCTTCTTTCATCTGAATCAGGCAGGCCTTGCCCGGCTTGGCAAAAAAGATGCCGATTTGGGGGTACTTGATGTAGCCCTGCAGCTTCCAGTTGTCCACCGGCATGGAGCGCTGGAAATAGTCCGCCAGGCTGGCCGATTCCACTCGGCCCTCGAAAGTCAGCACCCCGGCGGTGACCGCGCCGGTCTTGAACACCGAGGACTGGTCTTCCAAAAGGCGCAGGCTGGTGGGCACCTGCACGTCGTTGAAGTTGTAGTAGCGGGACTGCTCCTGGGGACCAGTCATCTGGGTCCACTCGTGCTGCATCTTGCCACAGGCGGGTAACAAGACGAATCCCCAAACTACCAGGCAGGTTATGGCCGCGCACCGCTTCAGCATGCTTGCTCCTTCCGCCGGGCCCCGGGCCGGCAGCCGGGGCCGAGGTTTGGGTTCCTCCGGGGGCGGCGGGCAACCCTTGCCGGGGCCCGCCGGCCTCCTCTCCGGGAGGAGATCCAGGCTGTTGACAACAGCCTGGAACGGGCCTGGGACCCACCCCAAAAAGCCTCCGGCTTGTTGGGGGACCCCGGGTTGGCCCGCCGAAATGCGGTGACCTGTCAAGATCGTCGCATTTCGTGTCAGTTGGCAAAATCACGGGGTCCCCGGCAAGCTTGGCTTGCTGGGGTGCAGTCGCACTTTTGCCAACTGACCGCTGACTAAGGCCAGGATGGCCTTTGTCAGCAATCTGAGAAAGCCCGCCTTTTTTCCCAAGGGGCTCCTAGACATGGCACAATAGCACCAACCGGGCGGGAGGGGCAAGCCGATTGCCCGGCTCGGCTGAAACCGCCATGATGGAGGATACTTGCCGTCTGCCGGCCGCGAAAAGGGCCTGAAGGTCCGTAGCGGGCAAAATACCTGGCCCCGCTGGGTTTGGGGCCTGCTGGCCGCGGCTGTGGCCCTCAGGCTGGGCTTCATGGCCGTGAGCCTGGCCGGGCTGCCGGCCACGACCGACGAGGCCATGCTGGTGTTGCAGGCCAAACAAGTGGCCCAGGGGGCCCGGCCCCTGCTGTTCCTGGCCCAGCCCTACTCCTTTCCCCTGGAGGCCTATCTGCACGCGCCCTTGGTGGGGGTGATGCCCCGCAACGCCTTTGGCGCGCGGTACTGGGAGTTCCTCCTGGGCCTGGCCAGCCTGGCCGGTTTGTGGTGGTTCGTGCGGCGCTGGGGACCCTGGCGCGAGGTATGGCCCGCCGCGGTTCTGATCCTGTTCCCCTCCACCTATCTGCTGTATTACCAAGCCGCCTATGCCGTGCCGTTGTACGGCCCGCCCTTGGCCCTGTGGACGGCTCTGTTGCTCTTGGCCCAAACCGCGGAGCGGGCCCGGCCCTGGCCGGGAGTGGGGGCCGCCCTGGCCGGGGGAGTGGCCGCGGGCCTGGCCCTGGCCGTGCACCTGGTCTCGGTGACCCTCTTGTTGCCCCTGGGCGTCCTGATCTGCCTGGGCCGGGACTGGCGGAGCGCCGTGGCCCGCACCCCGGCTTTTGCGGCCGGCCTGGCCCTGGGCGCGGCGCCATATTGGCTGGCCCTGTGGCGGGTGCCCGGGGCCTATCCCCAGTTGGCCCAACGCCGGGGCCTGGCCGCCATCTGGCAGCTGGACCTCTCCGGGGTGACCGACCGCCTCCTGCCCGGGGTGTTGGGCATCGTGCCGCCCACTTTTCCGGACTTCAACCGAAACGTGGAGGTGCTGGCCTGGCTGGGCCCGCTGGCGGCGTGGCTGGCCCTGGCGGTGTTGGCCGCGGCCACGGTGGTGGCCCTCTTCCGGTTCCTGCGCCGCTCCTGGGCGGCGCGCTGGCCCCAGGTGGACCTGCCCCTGGCCTTGGCCGGCGCGGCCTGGCTGGGGCTGTTCACCTTCCTTATGAACACCCAGTCCAACTCCAACTCCTACCGCTACGTCCTGGTCCTGGTCTGGACCCTGCCCCTTTTGGGGGGCTGGCTCCACGGCCAGGCCCGGGGAGCCTGGCGCCGGGGGCTGGGCTGGTTGGCCCTGGGCTGGGTGGCGGCCAACCTGGTGGTGCTGGGCTGCACCCTGGCCGTGTGGCTGCGGCCGGACTTCGCGGCCGTGGACGCCAAGAGCCCCAGCCTGGCCCCGGCCATCCAGGCCTTGGAGCGGGCCGGCATCCGGCATTGCTTTGCCTCCTATTGGAGTTCCTACCGCCTCACCTTCCTCACCGACGAGCGGATAGTGTGCAGCCAGCCCTACAACCAGCGGTTCTGGGGCTGGCCCATCCCCTACTTCGCGGCCGTGGCGGCCGATCCCGCCGCGGTGTACGTGCTCACCACCCCGGACCAGTTCCCGGCCGCGGCCTTTGCCCAGGACCTCCGGCAGATGGGAGTGAGCGCCGCCACGGAAGAGGCCGGCGAGTACACCATCTTCCGCGATTTCCGCGAGGACCCGCCCGAGGGCCGGCTCCTGACCGCGGGGGAGTATCGGGTCACGGCCAGCCATTTCAACAAGACCGCGCCCCATCTCTATGACGGCGATCTGGTGAGCCAGTGGAAGAGCCGGGCCAGCCAGGTCGTGGGTATGAACCTGGTGGCGGAGTTCGACCGGCCCCGCACGGTGGACCGGGTGATCCTGCAGTACCACCACTACCCCCACGACCGCACGGCCGGTCTCCGGCTGGAGGCCCGGGAAGGCGAGGGCTGGCGGGTGCTCTTGCCCTTGGTGCCGGACCAGATCGACCCTTTTTACCTGTACCGGGGCAAGCCCATCTACGGCGAGCCCTGCCAGACCCTGGTCTTTCCGCCCACCCGCACCCGGGCCCTGCGGCTCTCGGTGGCCGAGCCCCGCCCCCGGCGGAACTGGGCCCTGACCGAACTCATGGTGGAGGAGGTTCCCGGGGACTGAACGCCGGGCGCCGGAAAACGAAAAACGCGGGGGCCTGGCGGGGCCCCCGCGTTTGTTTCTTGCGGGGAACAGAGAAGCCGGCGGGGGGCTACTTGTAGATGACCAAGTCCTGGCCCACCTTGATGACCGACTTGGGGCCCAGGTTGTTCCAGCGGGAGAGGTCTTGCAGGGAAACCTTGTAGCGCTGGGCCACGGTGAACAGGGTGTCGCCCTTCCGCACGGTGTAGACCATCTTCTTCACCTGGGGCCGGGCCGTGGACTTGGCCGGGGCCGCCTCCTGGCGGGGGGCCGGAGCGTCGGGCTTGGCCTGGGCCGCGGGAGCGGATTCCTGGCGGGGAGCCGGCGGCGCGGCCGCGGGGGAGCGCCCGTTCAGGTTTTCCACCCGGCCTTGCAGGGCCTGCACCTGGGCCGAGAGTTCGGCCACCTTGTTCACGGCGCCGGCCCGGCTGCGGACGGTCTTGATCTCGTCCTCCAGGGAAACCATGCGCAGCATCATGTCGCTGACGTCTTTTTCCAGCTTGGCCACCCGCTCGCCGGTGCCGCCGGGCACCACGTTGGAAGACATGGGCGGTCCGCCCAGGGGTTCCGGGGTGGTGAGGAGGCTCCAGCCCGCCAGGAGGAGAGCCACCACCGAGAGGATCAGGGCCAGGAGGCTCAGGAAGCCGCCGCCGCGGCGTCCTCCGTTGTACCCGCCGCCGTAGGCCTGGTTGTCGTAGGTCTCGGCCTCGTACCCGCCGCTGTCCCGGGCCGGCTCCATGAAGGGCGGCGCCCCGGTGGCGCGGTGATGATCCTCCAGGTCCGGTTCGTGACCAAGGTCGATGCGAGGGCCCAAATCATCGAAGCCGGGAGTAGACATGCTCATCCTTTTCCTGGGTTGGCGGGGACTCGCTTTTTTCCAGCCGCGGCCGTCCCCGGAGCCAGGGCGGGAATGGAAAATTAAATAGTGGTTATAGCATCAGGTGGGCGGCGTCTCAAGGCAAGCTTGCAAAGCCGGGCAGGACGAAAGCAACCCCGGCCGGGCTTATTGCCGGCCGATGAAGTCCGGCCGGAAGGCCTCGGCGGGCAGCGCCCGGGCCCGCTCCACCAGGGCCAAAAGGCGCTCGCGGTCCATGGGGAGCTGCCCGGCCAGGTCCAGGTAATTGGTGTAATGATCGCTGGTCAGGGTCAGGGGCCCGTTCAGGTGGCGGAGGAGGAGGCCGGCCTCGGCCAGGACTTGGTGCACGCTGGCCAAGCTGAAGCGGCCGTGGCGGATCTGGTGGAGGAGCAGGGTGTTGACCTTGGGCACCAGGGTCCGGAGCCGCAGGGTCAGGGGTCCGGTCCGAGTTAGCTGGTTCAGCACCTCGGCCGTGGCCAGGGCATGCTCCCGGAAGAACTCCGGCCCGCCCAGGCCCAGAATGACGTAGAGGTTCAGTTCCAGGCCGGCGGTGAGCGCCAGGCGGCCGGCTCCGATGGCCTCGGCCTGGGTGAAGCCCTTTTTCACGGCCGCAAGCACCGGGTCAAAGCCCGATTCCAGGCCCACGTGCACCCGGCTGAGCCCGGCCGCGGCCAGTTCGGCCAAGCCCGTGGGGCCGTGGGCGGCCAGGGAGGGGAAGCTGGCGTAGCTGGTGATGCGGGTGAGGCGGGGCAAAAGCTCCCGGGCCCGGACGCAGACCTGGGCCAAGTCGGCGGTGGGCATGGCCAGGGAGTTGCCGGCCGGCAGGAACAGGGTCCGCGCCCCGGGGAAATCCCGAGCCCCTTCGGCCAGGTCGGCCACGATCTCCGGCACGGGCCGTATGGCGAAGCGGGGGCCTTTTTTATAGACCAGGCAGAAGGTGCATTTGTTGTGGGGGCAGCCCAGGGTGGCTTGCACCAAAAGGCTGTCGGCTTCGGACGGGGGGCGGTAGATGGGTCCCTGGTAGCGCATGGTATAGGGCTACCCCGCGGGCGGGCCGCCGTCAAGGCCAGGGGGAAAGGCATTGCTTTAGTGAGGGGTAAGTTGTTAACCTGCGGAGAGAAACTCTCCAGAAAAGCAGCTACGGCCATGCAGGACATCCGCGAAGCACTATTGCACAAAATCCTGGGGCGGGAGAACGCGCCCGGTCTGTCACCCCTGGTGGTGAAGCTGGTGGAGATGGCTTCCAGCGAGGAAGCCGGCATGGGCGATCTGGCCCAGGTCATCGAAAAGGACGCCGGGCTCACCACCCGTCTCTTGAGCCTGGTGAACAGCCCGGCCTTCCGGACCAGCCACGCCGAGATCACCAGCATTTCCCGGGCGGTGGTGATCATGGGCCTCCGGGAGATTCGGCTCATGGCCCTGGGCCTGAGCCTGCGGGACACCCTGCCCTTGAGCAAAGGCAGTCTGGATTATTACGTTTTTTGGCGAGCTTCCCTGCACCGGGCGGTGTTGGCCCAGCTCACGGCCTCGCGTTTAGCCCTGGCTTGCGGGGAGGAAGCCTTTGTGGCCTCACTCCTGTTGGAGATGGGCCTGCCGATTCTTCTGCAGGCCTTGGAGCCGGAGCAGGCCGCGGGGTTCCCGGGGCTGGAGGCGCCGCTGTCCCGCCAGCTGGCCTGGGAGCGGGAGCATCTGGGCCTGGATCACCGCGAGGTGGGCAGCCTGCTCCTGGGGCGCTGGGGCCTGCCCGAGGTTTTCGGCCACTGCATGTGCCTGTGCGGCGAGGCGGCGGGCGACGGCACGCCGTTGGTGGCCGAGGTGGTGGACTTCGCCCGCCAGGCCACGGAGTCCCTGTTCTCGCCCCAGGTGAAGCTGACCTCCATCCACGTGCAGGCCCAGCGCTGTTTTGGCCTGGAGGCTGAGGCGGTGAACCAGATCCTCGCCCTGGCCCTGGCCGAGGTGGGGCGGGCCGCCCAGATGCTGGACATCAAGCTGGACCAGACTCAGGATCTTTTGGCGGTGATGGAGCAGGCCAACCAGGCGCTGTTGCGCATCAGCCAGGAGATCGGCCCCCACGTGGCCCGCATGACCCAGGCCGGGGAGGACCCGGGCGCCGGAACGAGGCAGGATCTCCGGCGCCAGGAAGAGACGGTGGTGAACACCCTGCAGGCGGTGGCCCATGAGATCAGGAACCCCCTGATGAGCGTGGGCGGCTTCGCCCGCCGCCTGGCCAAGCAACTGGAAGGGGAGAGCGCGGCCCAGAAGTACGTGCAGGTGATCCTGGCCGAGGCCGGGCGGCTGGACCAGGTGCTGGCCGAGATGACCGCCCTGGCCGCGCCGTTCCAGCCGCATCCCGAGCCTTTGGACATGGGGGAGCTGTTGCAGCGGGTGGCGCGCTCTTTGGTGGACCGCCCGCCGGAGCATTTGGAATCGCCGTTGCCCGAGGTGGCCTTGCAGCCCTGGGACCAGCCGGTGCGTCTGGAGGCGGACCAGGAGGGCTTGCAACGCGCCTTCCGCTACATGGTGGGCTACACCGCGTTTTTGCAGAGCCTGGCCGGGCAGCGGGGGGCCTTGCGGCTCTACTTGCGGCGGGGGACGGCCAAGGCTACCATCAGCGTGTTCGGGCGCGGTCGGCCCTTGGACCGGGACGACGCGGCGCTGGCTTCCAAGGCCTTTGGCCCGGAGCTGGGCCTGGCCCAGGCGCGACGGGTGGTGGAGGCGCACGGCGGGGACCTGGTGCTGCGGGCAGTGCCGGCGGAGGAAGGGTTTTTGTTGAGCGCCCGCTTGCCGTTGGGCCCGGAGGCCTGAGGCCCGGGTCCTGAGCGGCCTGGAATCAGTTGCGGTGAGGGCGGGGGGGCGGCGGTCCGCCGCGCACTGATGTAACAACCTGTGACGCCTCTCGTTAGGTCCCCGCCAGCCGAAAGAGCTTATAACTGCATAGGTTGGTTGCGATGGGACTGAAATTTTGGCATAATGGCTGTGCCAGTCCCCGCACATCACCGGGAGGAATCACGCCATGGCCAATGCTACCGGAGCCGCCGTTCAAGGGGCGGACAGCCTCGCCGAGCGCATCGCAGGAAAATATCTAACTTTTGCTTTGGCCGAGGAAGAATACGGTTTGGAGATACTCCGGGTCCGGGAGATCATCGGGATGATGGAGATCACCCCGGTGCCCAAGACGCCGGAGTTTGTGCTGGGGGTGATCAACCTCCGGGGCAAGGTGATTCCGGTGATCGACCTGCGGCTGAAGTTCGGCCTGCCTTACAAAGACCCGGATGAGCGCACCTGCGTGATCGTGGCCGAAGTGCAGCACGAGGGCAGCACGGTGCAGATGGGCATCGTGGTGGACCGGGTGAACGAGGTGGTGGACGTCAAGGCTTCCGACGTGGAGCCCACGCCCAGTTTCGGGGTGAGCCTGGACACCACCTTCATCCTGGGCATGGCCAAGGTGGGCGAAAAGGTCAAGATCCTCCTGGACGTGGACCGGGTGCTCACCGGTTCGGAGATGTCGACCCTTTCCGCGGGCTTCTGAGCGAACCGACCGGGCCGACACTCCCGGCGGCCCGGGGGACGGTGCGAAAATGTGTTTTTCCTGAGGCGGCCTCGTGAGGGGCCGCTTTTGTTTTCGGGGACGGAAAGCGGAAGCCTGGAGGGCGCGAAACCGGGAAGACGACCCTGATAGCCCTCGGGAGGGCAACGCACCAGGCGGTTTGGTTTGGTCAGGGAAAAGAGCCTCCCTTCGGGAGCGCGGGGCGTGGGTGCGGAGGGTGGCCTGGCCCGACCCGCATCGCCAGCCGCGGCACGCTGCCCCGACACGATACGCCCGCCGCGGCACGCTGCCTTCGGGAGCGCGGGGCGTGGGTGCGGAGGGTGGCTTGTCCCGGCCCGCTACGCCCGCCGCGGCAACGCAGCTGACCCGCTATGCCCGCCGCGGCGATGCGGCCCCGTTCTTGGTAAATGCGAGCCTCCCTTCGGGAGCGCGGGGCCTGGGTGCGGAAGGGAGCCCCGCCCGACACGATAAGGGAGCCCAGGCACTGGGCCGCGGCCTGTTCTTGGTGGATACGAGCCTCCCTTCGGGAGCGCGGGGCCTGGGTGAGGAGAGTGGCCTCGCCCGACCCGCTATGCCAGCCGCGGCACGCGGCCCCGACACGATACGCCCGCCGCGGCACGCTGCCTTCGGGAGCGCGGGGCCTGGGTGCGGAGGGTGGCCTCGCCCGACCCGCTATGCCAGCCGCGGCACGCGGCCGGCGACGCGGCCTTGATGGGGTGGGGGGGGTGGGGTAAAGTACCGGATGTTGTAATCCCGGTCGCTAATGAGGATTGGCTTGGAGCTTTTGGCGCACGAGGGGGGAGAAGCCGCGGCGGACGCGCGGGCGCGTGGGCTGGCGGAGGCGTGGGCCTTTTTGGGCGACGCCTGGCCGGAGGTTCCCAGTGAGCGGCTGGCGCGGGAGGCCCTGGGGGGGCTGGCGCGGTGCGGCGCGGTGTGGACGCTCGGCGGGGAGCAGGGCGGCTGGGACTGGCTGGCCGGGCTGGAAACCCTGGCTTTTGACAGCCGGGTGTTCGGGCGGTCTCTGGGCCGGCTGGCGCCATTGTGGCACCGGCACGCCTGGCCGGGCGAGGGCCCGGCGGGGGCGGAGCTGGTGCGAGCGGCGGTGGCAGGGGCCTGGGAGCGGGGCCTGGAGGGCCTGACGGCGCGGGTGCCCTGCCGGGATTTCGCGGCGGGCGAGGCCCTGGAGGCCGCGGGTTTCCGGCTGCGGGACGTGAGCGTGGAGTGGGGCTTGGCGCTGGGCGGGGCGCGGCCGGGGCCGGGGAGCTTGCCCGAGGGCCTGGAGCTGGGAACGTGGCGGCCGGAGCAGGAAGAGGCCCTGGCCGATCTGGCGGCCCGGAGCTTCTGCAGCCTGGCGGACTACGCCGACCGTTTTGCCTTGGACCCCCGCTTGCGACCGGGCTGCCCGGCATTGTACCGCGAGTGGCTGGCCAACAGCCTGCACGGGGACCAGGCTGACCAGGTGTTGGTGCTGGCCCGGGGCGAGGATCCCGTGGGGTTTATCAGTTTGAAGCTTCCGCCGGCCGCGGGGACCGCGGCGGGGTGCGGCTGGGTGGCGCTGAACGCCTTGGAGCCGGCCTGGCGGGGGCGGGGATTGTATCATCATTTGCTGGCCCGGGGTCTGGGCTGGCTGGAGGAGCGGGGCGCGGCCCGGGCAAGGGTGCGCACCAAACTCAGCCAGGCCGCGGTGATCCGGGCTTGGAGCCGGCTGGGAGCCCGCCAGATCTCGGCCGACTACACCTTCCATCTCTGGCGGGACGACGCCAAGGAATGAGGTCGCCATGCAGCGTATCCTGGTAACCGGCGGGGCCGGCTCCATCGGCTCCTACGTGTCGGAGTATTTCCTGGAGCGGGGCCACACGGTTACGGCCCTGGACAACGGGACTTCCCGCAAGGTGGAGCATCTGTTCGACACCGGCCGGTTCCGGTTCGTGCAGGACAGCATCATGAGCCGGGACGTGGTGTCGCGCCTGGTGTCGCAGAACGACATCGTGGTGCATTTGGCTGCCATCGCGGACCCCAAACGCTATGTCACCGAGCCATTGAACGTGCTGAACGTCAACGTGAAAGGCTCGCTGACCCTTTTGGAGTACTGCGCGCAGTACGACAAGAAGGTGATCTTCGCCTCCACCAGCGAGGTGCCGGGCAAGAACCCCGCGGTGCCCTGGAACGAGGAAGCCGACCGGGTGCTGGGCCCGCCCAACATCAACCGCTGGTGCTACTCCACGGGCAAGGCCCTGGTGGAGCATTTCCTGCATGCTTATGGCCAGCAGGAGGGGCTGAAGTTCGTGATCATGCGTTTCTTCAACGTGTACGGCCCGCGGTGCGACGATTTGGGCCAGGGCCGGGTGCTGCCGATCTTTTTGGAGAAGTGCTTGTCGGGCCAGCCGCTGGTGATCCACGGCGACGGCGCCCAGACCCGCTGCTTCACCTTCATCGAGGACACGGTGCGGGCGGTGGTGGAGCTGAGCCTGAACCCCGCGGCCGAGGGCCTGTGCTTCAACATCGGCAGCGACCGGGAGACCACCATCCTGGAGCTGGCCCAGACCCTCTTGAAGGTGGGCGGGTTTGCCAACGAGCTGGTGTTCCAGCCCCACGTGGAGGTTTTCGGCAAGAGCTACGAGGACATTCCGCGGCGCATCCCGGACGTGAGCCGCATCCGCCAGGTCATCGGCTGGGAAGCCACCACCAACCTGGAGGAGGGCTTGGCCAAGACGGTGGAGCACTACCGCCAGCCGTCGGCCCGCTGAGCGGCCGGACAGCCTCGCCCGAGGTCCCCGCACCGAGCCGGATGTGGCCCGGGAGGCGGGGCGCCGCTTTGAGTGTGGTTTGCTACGACCTTGAACCCCCCGCTTCGGCGGGGGTTTTTTGTTGGGGGCGGGGAGAGGGCCTGGGCAGGGGCCGGGCCGCGGTGGTATTCTCTGGCCTTGACGCGGGAGAGGGCCCCGGCTTGCCGGGGACAATAAGGAGCAAGGGGCGGCGAAGAGCCGCCAATGGACCGGGCGGGGAGCCGCCCGGAAGCAAGGAGAACCCATGCTGGATTGTCGAGGGCTGGCCTGTCCGCAGCCGGTGCTCCAGGCCAAAAAGGCTTTGGAGGAGCAGGCGTTGGAGCAGGTGGAGGTATTGGTGGACAATGAGGCCGCCAGCATCAACGTGAGGCGTTTCCTGGGCACCCGGGGCTTTGCCACCGAGGTGGCGAAGCAGGGGGCGGATTACCTGGTGAAGGGCGAGAAGGACGCCTCCCTGACCCCGAGCGAGGGGCCGGCGCCGGAGGAATACACCTGCGCCCCGGGGAGCGGCGGACGGCAGCTCGTGTTCGTGCGCTCGGAGACCCTGGGCCGGGGTGACGACGCCCTGGGGGCCGGGCTGATGAAGAACTTCCTGGCCACCCTGGGCGAGATGGGCCCGGCCTTGTGGCGGATCATCTTTGTCAACGGCGGGGTGAAGCTCTGCGTGGCGGGCTCGCCGGTGCTGGAATCCTTGCAGGGGCTGGTGCAGAACGGGGTGAGCATCCTGGTGTGCGGCACCTGCCTCACCCACTTCGGGCTGCTGGAGCAGAAGCAGGTGGGCGAGACCACCAACATGCTGGACGTGGTGACCAGCCTGCAGGTGGCGGACAAAGTCATCACGGTCTGATTTTTTTCCTTCCGGCCGCTGGCCGCGCCTTTTTCTTTTCTGAGTTATCGAAAATAGCAATCGATAAATTAGTTAGTGATAGTTAACGACGATTATGTCGCGCAGGACTGGTCTGTTAAAGGGCAAAAAAAAGCCCGGCCAGGGAGCGGGGCTCCCCCGGGCCGAGCGGTGTGGTCTGGGTGGGGGGCTACTTGTAATAGCAGAGGTAGGAGGAGTCCACCGGAACCTCCAACTGGAACTTCTGGTTGGCCGCCACCTCGAAGCGGTCAAAGGGCTTGAACTCCTGCCAGTCATCGCGGCCGGGCAGTTTCACTTTCAGGAGTCCGCTGGTGACCACCATGATCTCGATGGTGGAGGTGCCGAACTCGTAGGAGCCCTTGGCCATGACCCCGGCGGTGGCCGGGCCGTCCGCGGATACGAAGCCGATGGATTTTACGTTGCCGTCGAAATATTGGTTGCTTTTGAGCATCTTGCGCCTCGGGGGTTAGTTGGTGGGCGAGGGGGAGGGAGCCGGGGTGGGCTCCGAGACACCGGGCATGGTGGGGCTGGGCGCGTTGCCGGGCCAGGCCATGAGCGGCACGGTGCTGATGCTGTTCTTGGGGCTGCCTTCCAGCACCCGGTCGCTGTAGGCCACATAGACCAGGACCCGGCGCACGGGGTCATAGAAGCGCACCACGTTGAGCTTCTTGAAAAGCAGGCTGCGGCGTTCGTCAAAGACCCGCTCGCCCTGCTTCAGCTCGGACAGGAACTTGATGGGGCCGACCTGGCGGCAGGCGATGCTGGCGTCGCTGGTGTCCTCGGCCACGCCCAGCTCGCCCTTGATGCCGCCGGTCTGGGCCCGGCTGAGGTGGCAGGCCACGCCTGAGACCTTGGGATCGTCAAAGCCGTCCACCACAATCTTGTCGTTGGGGCCGAGCCAGCGGAAGTTGGTGCTCACCGAGCCGGTGGAGCCGCGGTCCGGGCGGCCAAAAAGCCACCAACCGCCGAACACCGCCACGGCGATCAGGCATAAGCCCAGGATGCCGAAGAACTTTTTCATGCCGGGATCGTCTCCTTTCCCCGCGGGGGAAGTGGTCAGCGGGCGCGGGGTGTGGGGGAATAGTGACGAATGCCGCGCCGGGAGACAAGCGCAATTTGAGGCCGATGCACGGCATTTGCGAAAGTATCGATGTATAGCAGGCTGTTGAAAAACAGCCTGATAGGCGCGCCAGGGACGGTGCGCCAAATTGCGCGGCCTTGAAAAGGCAAGCAATTTGTCCATCTTGGCAAAACCACGCTTTTGCCAACCAGCTTAAGATGCACGGTGCAGGACGCACCGTGCATCACCCTCAATTTGGGGCCGGTGAATGATTGTTTTAGATGTATACCAATATAAACAGTAAGTTAATTAATCTCTTGGGTGCCGGTTGCGTACCATCGGCCCCGAGCGAGCCAAAATGGGCAGTGATTTTTGAGCCCGGGCAAAACCAAGGCCTCCGGCAAGCCTTGCTCGCCGAGGTGGGGTCACGTTTTTGCCCAGACCACAAGCCGGGCGGCGCGGGGCGCATTGGTCAGCGTCCTTATTTAGCCCCCGGACGGCGGCCAGGGGGCCGGAGGGCGTGTTATATTTAGCCCCGGCGACCCGGGGGGGCGGGGGCTGTTACCGGGTTGCGACACCTGCCATGGCCTTCGGTTGAACCACCTTGGGACCGCCCCCCATGGCGTGAGCGGGATCAAGCGGCAACAGCCATACGTTAACACAGCACTCGCGGCAGGCCCCGGCGGGGCCCGCGGAGTGAGGGACGAGCATGCGTCTACCCGTGGATCGTTGGGTGAAAAAGGGCCTCTTCCGGCTCTACGCACCCTTGGGCTGGGCCCGGCGGCCCAACAGCGTCACCCTGGACGTCACCCGGCGGTGCAACTTGCGCTGCGCCATGTGCTTTTATTACGGCGACGAGAGCCGGCACCTGCCCGAGGTGGCCGAGCTTTCCGCGGCCGAGATCATCAGCCGGGTGGTGGACCGGGTGGGCCGGGTGGACTACAACCTGAGCGGTGGCGAGCCCTTTGTGCGCAGCGACCTGCCGGAGATCCTCACGGCGATCCGCCGCCGCAAATGCGGGGTGGCCGTGGCCACCAACGGGACCTTGCTGAACCAGGCGCTGATCGAGCGCATCGTGGGCGAGAACCTGCTTACGGGCATCAGCTTTTCCATCCAGGGAGGGGAAGCCACCCACGACCAGGTGACCCGGGTGCCCGGGTCCTTCCAGCGGGCCACGGGCAACCTGGCCAAGCTGGTGGCCGAGCGCGAGCGCCAGGGGGCGCGCGAGCCCCGGGTGAACATCTCCTGCACGGTGGGGCACGGCAATTTCGGGGTGGTGCGGGAACTGGCCGGGCTGAAGGACAGCCTGGGGGCGGACACCGTGAACTTCAGCCACTGCTCGTTCGTGACCCCCAACGTGGCCGCCCGGCACCAGGCGGCCCTGGAGCGGCTGGAACTGGCCTGCCACCCCGACTACGACGAGCTGATCACCGGCCCGCCCCTGGTCTCTGCCCCGCCGGAGGACGTGGAGGAGTTTTTGGCCGATATCCGCGCGCTGCGGGCGGCGGGGGCGGATTTCCAGACTTGGCCCTCGGGTTACACCGAGGACGACGTGCGGCGGCACTACCTGGACGAGGACTGGGTGTACCGGCCCTACTGCAACTACCCCTTCCGCAGCCTCCGGGTGGGCCCGGACGGCACCATCACCCCCTGCCTGGGGCACGTGGTGGGCAATCTGCGCGAGACCGACGTGCGGGCCATCTGGAACAACCGGGCCTTCCGCCGCTTCCGGGCCATCCTTTACCGCGAGCGGCTGTTCCCGGGCTGCTTCCGCTGCTGCAAGCTGAAGTGAGGGGCCCCGGCCGCACCGGACGGACGCCGGGCCGGGGCAGGCTCCTACTCGAACTCGAAGTCCTTCGCCAAGAGCCCCAAGGCCCAGAAGGACAGGGCGGCAACGGTGAATTCCAGCACCGCCTTCCGGAAGGTCCCCCGGGGGGCGCTGGCGACAAAGGCCTCGGTCAACTCCACGGCCCGGTTGGCCGCGGCCCAATCACCCGCCGAGGGATTACCCCTGAGGTTGTCCAGGAAGGCGTGCAGCTCCGGCGAGGCCACCACGCCACAGGCCTGGCCGGTGCGGAAAAAGGCGATCAGGTCGGCCATCATGGCCAGCACCACGCTGCGCTCCGGCGGTGCGGCCGCGCCGGCCAGGGCGGCCCGCCCGATGCGCTGGGACGCGGCGGCCACCCATTCCCGCCAAGCGGTGGGCCGGGCGTGCAGGTTCTTCAACCATTCGGCAGTGGTTTCTTCCATGGGAACGTACCTGGCCAAGTTTCGCTTCTCCTTCGCACGGAAATGGTGGTGAACGGTCCGGACCGCGGCCCTAGCCTAGCATCAAAAATTCTCCGTTGGTAGATGCAGCCCTGTATTTCGCCCGCGAGGCCCTTGCGTCGGGAGCGTAATGCCTTTGCCGCGTTGCTTTTCCTTGGTCCGCTGGTAAGCGTTCCCTATAATTTTCTTAACAGGGTAGGGAAGACCACCATACCACCCCGCCGAAAAGGCCGGCTCCGGTTCGTCGCGGCCGTGCGCGGGGGGGCAGACAACACACCACGAGCAAAAAGAATATTCATTTTATCCCTGATTATCCGGGCGCGGGCCCAAGGGCGCGCCGTTTCGCCCGGTCAGATGGGAGAGGGCTCATGGCTGAGGGAGTCAAGGTCGCCACGCTGGGGGGAGGCGAGGTAGAGATCACGGGCGAGGAGTTGCGGGACCTGGGGAACCGCCTGCGGGGCCGGGTGGTCACGCCGGCCGACGCGGATTACCACCAGGTGCGCCGCGTGTGGAACGGCATGGTGGACAAACGACCGGCCCTGATCGTGCGCTGCCGGGGGGTGGCCGACGTGAAGGCCGCGGTGGATTTCGCGCGGGAGCGGGGCCTGTTGACCGCGGTGCGCGGCGGCGGGCACAACGTGGCCGGCCGGGCGGTGGTCAACCAGGGCCTGGTCATCGATTTGTCGGACATGCGGGGGGTGTACCTGGACCCGGCGGGCCGGGTGCTGCGGGCGGAAGCCGGCGCCACCCTGGGGGACGTGGACCACGAGACCGCGCCCTTTGGCCTGGCCCTGGCCATGGGGGTGGTGGCCGAAACCGGGCTGGCCGGGCTGACCCTGCACGGCGGTTACGGCTGGCTGAGCCGGGCCCACGGCCTGGCCGTGGACAACCTGATTTCCGCGCAGGTGGTGACCGCCGACGGCCGGGTGTTGAACGCGGGGGCCCGGGACCACGCGGACCTGTTCTGGGCGCTCAAGGGCGGCGGCGGCAACTTCGGGGTGGTGACTTCCCTGGAATATCATGTGCATCCGGTGCCGGACACCAACTGGGTGGCCCTGGTGATGTACGATTTGGCCGAGGCCTGGCCCGTGCTGCGGGGCTTGCAGGATTATATGCGGGACGCGCCGCGGGAGTTGGCGGTGCTGGCCAGCTTCTGGGCCGTGCCCGAGCATCCGGACGTCCCCAAAAACCTGTGGGGAAAGGACACGCTGTGGGTGGCCGGGGTGTTCCACGGCCGCCCCGAGCTGGGCGAGGAGGCGGTGCGGCCGCTGAAGGAGCTGGGCACGGCCATGGCCGACCTCTCGCACACCACGGACTGGCTGGGGGTGCAGAGCCTGTTCGACGGCGAGTACCCGGACGGCCGGCGTTATTACTGGAAGGCCACCTACGCGGACGGCCTCACCCAGGAAATGGTGAATTACCTGGCGGCGGTCACGCCCCAGCGCCCCTCGCCGCTCAGCTCCCTGGATGTGTGGTTCCTGGGCGGCAAAATGGCCGACATGCACCCGGCGTCCACGGCCTTTGCCCAGCGGGCCAAGCCCAACCTCCTGGCCCTGGAGAGCAACTGGGACGACCCCTCGGCCGACCGCACCAACATCCTCTGGACCCGGGAGGTGTTCGGCCGCCTGCGGGACATGGCCGGGGCCGGCGCGTATTTGAACTTCCCGGGCTTTGGCGAGGAGGGCGAGGAGCTGCTGAAGGCGGCCTACGCCCGCAACCTGGCGCGGCTGAAGGAGATCAAGAAGATCTACGATCCGGGGAACTTCTTCCAGGGGAACTTCAATATCGCGCCGGCGTGAGGGGGGAGAGAGAAGAAGGAAAGGGGAAGCAGGTAAGGAAAAAAGGGAAGATGGGTTAGCGCGGGGGGCGTCCGGGGGGCGCTCTCCGCGGGTGGTCTTCCCCGCCTTGATGGCCACCTCGAAAAGCACGATAAATTGCGCTGGCCACAGTCCAGAGACTATGTAGAGCGGATGCACCGCGCCCTCTTGGACGAGCATTCCGCATCAAAGGGCGCAAAAAGTGGTACCAGGCCTTGGAGGAGATGCAGCAGGACCTAGCAGGGTGTTGAAAAAGACCATCCATGGCCTTTTTCAACCCATCTTGGCAAAAGCGTCGTTTTGCCAAGATGGACAAATTGCTTGCCTTTTCAAGGCCGCGCAATTTGGCGCGCCCTCCCCGGGGTCCCCAAACAAGCTGTAGCTTGTTTGGGTTGGTCCATGGCGCGCCCCGCAGGCTGTTTTTCAACAGCCTGCTAGAAGCCTTCTTGGAAACCTACAATACGAAGCGGCCCCACCAGGGCCGCAACGCGAAAGGCAGAACCCCTCACAGACCTTCTTTGCCGGCCTGAAGAACTGAAACCGGAAACCGAAAAGATAGAAATCGAACAGGTAGCCGAAACATACCCGGTAGGAGGCGACTGTCAAGCAAATACGGTCACTGTACACTTCATGTTGTTGTCTCACCTTGACCAAAGCCCAACCAAGCTGCAAACTTACTGGGATTGATATTCTTTAAGCACTTTACAACTTAATGGCCTATGCCTGTATGTCTCCTGTATGTCTAATGTCCCGTAATCACTCGGGTGGTCCGACACGCTCCCATTTATGACCTTTCTCTTGCGTGGGGGGGAGTGGCGTATCGCCTGGTTCTATCGTGACCTGGCGCGGCTTGGGTAAATGCCCTCCTCTCGGACCGCGCTCTATATACTCTCCGGGACGGCTGGGCTTCTCTCCTGGCTTTTGTAACTTGCTCACGTTATCCTCCAGCCATATAAATTACAGATTGTTAACGATATGCACTCTATATGGTGTTGTCAAAGTATTGAAAGCCAATATGAGGTGTTTTTCAGAGATATAGAAGTACAATGTCGCGGAGATTTAGGCAGCCTGCGGCTGATCCGAGAAAAGGATCAAAACGCCCAATAATGTCTTCAGCCACAGCGGCAAGCCCCACACTTCATGCTTCACTGAGGTGATTTGGCCTCAAATGGCCGCAAATATCTATGCATCCTGCATATCCAAGTTCCAACCAACAACACGGCGCGGCTCATATTGAAGCCTACCGCATATTCAGGTTTTTTCCGATTCCATTTTACGCAAAAGCTTCTATCGTGTTTGCGGCCGCAACGGAGCCGGGCGTTCATTATAATAAAGTTATCGCGCTCGGGTAATAATTGCAGTTGTTTGGCTGGATAATACCGGGGCGCGACTTCTTTGATGTCACCGTCTTATGGTTATAGTTAAAGAGCCTTAACGCACCACTCCGGAGCTTCCATGAAACACATCCGCCTGCCCCAGTCTACGCATCGCTCCAATCTAATTCCATATCTCTTCACCTTCTGTTTGCTGCTGGTCTTTCTCATCCTGCTGGCCCTGCCGGCCGGCGCGCAGAACAGCCGGGTGTCCGTGCGGGATATCCAGAACGCGCAGCGCCAGGCCAGCCAGGCGCACCGGGCCGCCGACTACACCCAAGAGGTGAAGCTGCGGCAACAGATCTACGACTGGAGCCGCCAGTTGTTCGGCGCGCGGCACGTGCAGACCGCGGCCGCCGCCTTTGAGCTGGGCAAGGCCCAGATGACCCTGGGCAACTTCGGGCCGGTGGAGCCCCTCTTTCTGGAGGCGCTGGCCATTTTTGAGGCCCAGCGCATCCGCAACGACCCCAACGTGGCCACCATCCTGAATTCCCTGGCCACCTACTACACCCGCATGGGCCAGATGGCCGAGGCCATGGAGGCCTATGATGCGTGCGTGCAGATTTTGAGTGCGCGGCGCAGCGTCCTGGGTCTGTCCACGGTGCACTACAACCAGGCCACGCTGTACCGGCTCCAGGGGCTGGCCCTCCGGGAGTATGCCCAGCGGGTGCCCGAGGCGGGGGAGCGCCGCAAGATCGAGGCGGAAGCCCAGGGCTGGTTTGTGGCCGCCCAAAAATTGTTGCAGCAGGATCTGGACCTCTTGAGCCGCCTGCGGCTGCCGGCCAAGGACACCCGCCGGCACAATCGCGAGAGCACCTTGGGCGAGGTGGAGCTGGACCTGGGCGATTTTCCGGCGGCCGACCGCCTCTTTGTCAGCGCCAACGAATTCTGGGCCCGCAACTATGGCCGGGACACCCACGGCCGCGATCTGCTGAACCTGGGCCTCTCCCGGCTGGCCCTGGGGCAGTATGCCCAGGCGTTGGACCTTTTCCAGCGCGGCTCCGCCTGGGCCGCGAAATCCCTGGGCCAGGACAACCCCACCTATCCCACCACCCTGGCCCTGCAGGCCCGGGCCCTGGCCCATTTGGGACGTTTCGCGGAGGCCGCCGCCCTGATGGACCGCTGCCAGCGCCAGGAGCGGCACTATGAGCTGCGGGTCTTCCCCGCCCTGTCCCAGACCGAACAGCTTTCCTATTTGTTCCGGCCCGGTTACCTGGAAGGGCGCAACCTGGACCTGGCCCTGGCTCTCGGGGCGGCGGGCCGCCGGGACCCCGCTCTGGCCGAGCGCTCGGCCGAGTGGCTCCTTAACGGCAAGGCCATGGTGCACGAGCTGTTGGCCGAACGGGCCCTGGCCGCCCGCAACCATCCGGGCCAGGCGGCCACGGAGCTGCTAAAGGCCCAGTCCATGGAGGCCAATCTGCTCACCCAGCTCGATTCGGCGCCCGAGGGCTCCGCCGCCGCCAAGCAGGCCGTGCGGGAGTTGTCCCAATGGGTGCGCCGGGAAGCCAGCCTGGCCAAGCAGTTTGGCCGCGGCCAGGGCGCGGGGCAGAGCCCGGCCTGGATCTCCCTGGCGGCGGTGCGCCAGAAGATCCCCGCCGACGCGCTCTTGGTGGAGCTGGCCCGCTTCCAGGCCCCGACCGTTGGGGCCAAGGGGCGCGAGGCCATCAGCGGCAGTCCCCGCTATGCCGCCTGGCTCATCCCGCCGGCCGGCCAGGGCCAGGTGACCGTGATCGACCTGGGCGAGGCGGCGCCCCTGGAGCAGGCCATCAAGGAGTTCCGCGCGACCATGGACCGGGACGTGCGCAAAATCCGCGCCGATATCATCAACCAGGCCAACCAGGAACTGACGGCTTATGCCCAGAGCCACCAATTGAAATCATCTGATGAAGCTTACAAAAAGCGGCGATACCAAATCTCCCAGGCCGCGTTTCGGAAGATCAAGGATACTTTCCAGGCCCAGGCGCCCCGCCTGTTGCAGGCCTACCGCCAGCATGCCGCGCCGTGCGCCAAACTGCTCTTGGCTCCCCTGGCCGGCCGCCTGACCCAGGCCAAGGAGATCCTGCTCAGCCCGGACGCTCACACCTGGCTGCCGCCCTGGGGCGCTCTGCCTTGGCCGGGCAGTGATGAATTGCTGCTCCAGCGCGCTACCCTGACCTATCTGGTCAGCGGGCGGGACCTGCTCACCCTCCGCCGCCAGGAGGCGCCGGCCGCGGCCCCCCTGGAAATCGGGGACGTGGATTACAACGCCGGGGTGCGCAGCCGGGCCGAGCTGGTCAAATATCCGGCCGCGCACCTGGCCTGGTCGCTGGTTGAGATCAAGGGTATCGAGCCCCCCCTGGGGGTGTACGCTAATATGAAACCAGTGGTTCTGCGAGGAAGCCAGGCCACGGAAGGCAGGCTCAAAGCGGCCAAGAACCCCAAGGTCCTATTCATGAGCACCCACGGGGTGTTCAGCAACGTGAATGAAAACACCTTCCGCCCGGGGCAACGGGGCCTGCTCCTGGAAAACCCCCTGCTGCGGAGCGAACTGCTCCTGGCCGGGGCCAACCGCCGCTACGCGGCCGGGGATCAGGGGGAGGACGGCCGGCTCTACGGCATCGAGGTGGAGTCCCTGGATCTGCGCGCCACCGACCTGGTGGTGCTGAGCGCCTGCCAGACCGCCTTGGGCGACGTGCACGCCGGGCAGGGGGCCGCCGGTCTGCGCCAGGCGTTCCAGTTGGCGGGTGCGAAATCCGTGGTGGCCACCTTGTGGTCCGTGGACGACGAGGCCACCACCTTGTTGACCATCGCCTTCTTCAAAAACCTGGCCGCGGGCAAACCCAAGGCCGAGGCCCTGCGCCAGGCGGAGTTAGAGCTGTTCCGGCAAGGGGCCTGGGCGCATCCTTACTTTTGGGCCGCTTTCACCATCACCGAGAACGGGGAACTCTGAGGCGAAGTGGCGTGGCTGTCCGTCTCCCCCCAGCCTGCGGCGGGCGGCAGGCGGCGGGGGAGGGCCGGCCACTCCTCCCTTATCCCGTTCCTCGGTTTCTGCTTGACAATAGTTTGACGTCAAACTAATCTGCGATCAGTCATGCGCAAGAGGCAGCTTTGGAACATCATCCCTATAACCTCATATCCCTGGCGGCCCGGGTGCGGGAAAAAGCCAACCAGTGGCTTATGAGCCGCTTGGAGCAGGAGGGGATAACCGGTTTGGCGCCCTCCCATGGAGATCTCTTGGTGGCCCTTTTCAAAAATGAGCGCTTGACCATGGGGGATTTGGCCGTATTGATCGACCGCGACAAGTCCACGGTCACCGCGTTGGTGGACAAGCTGACCCGTTTGGGGCTGGTGGATCGGGAAAGGGATTCCGCGGACGGCCGGATCGTTTGGGTCCAGGCCACTCCGCAAGCCAAAGCGCTCATTCCGGCCTTCCAGGCCCTGGGCCGGGATTTTTGGGAGGTGGTCTACCGGGGCTTCACCCCGGAGGAGCGAAACACTCTGGCCTCCCTGCTGGGCCGGGTGAATGAAAACCTGCGGTAATTTTTTTTGCGGAATTAGTTTGACGTCAAACAATAACGTGAACCGGCCGCTGGGTCTGGGAGGTGAACCATGCGGGAGCTGGCGAAAAATGAACTGGGTGAGCTGTTGCACAAGAATTGGATGACCCACGATGGCATGTGGTTTTTACACTGCTTGGCGGAGTGCGGTATCGAGAAAACCAACCGGGTGAACCGGGCCGCCATCCGCTCCATGGCCGCCTTTGAAATACCGCGCTGCCTGGAAGCTTTGGGGTTGGAGCCCCCCCGTTCCCTGGACGAGGTAGCGGATGTTATCAATGGTATCTTCAGTGTGCTAAAAGCTGATTTTATGGATTTTTCCTGCGAGTTCCTGGAAAAGGACAAGTTGGTTTTTCACATGGGCCGCTGTTTCGCCCACGAAGGCGTCAAGCGCATGGGCGTCCTGGAGCAGTATGAATGCGGCATCTACGAACGCATGGAGGCCTGGTTTCGGGGGTTGGGGCTGGAGTTCCAGGCGGAGCCTCGGATTACCAACTGCTTGAAGCTTGAAGGGCAGGACTGCCGCCGGGTGTATCGCCTGGCCTTGGCCTCGTAGGGACCGGATGAACCTTTCCTTCTCTCCGGCGCGACCGGTCGCGGAAGCTCAAAAAGTGGAGGGAAGGTCCGGGGCAAAAGGGGCCATCCCCTCATGAGAGCATTGCACGGGGGCGTCCTGCCCCATGCAATGTCGGCTTGGCAAAAACGTGACTCCACCCAGCAAGCAGAGCTTGCCGGGGGTCCGGGTTTTGCCAAGCCTCACAAATTGCAAGCTTTTTTAAGCTTGCAATTTGGCGGGCCATCCTTGGCCCGCATCGGCCATTGCCTGCCGTAATCATGTTTCACAGCCCTTTTTGACATAATATCAACACGTTTTATGTGTTTCACCATGCAATGGCCTCCTCATACCATTATCGAACACCTTTGGAACAATGAGCGGCGAGGCATCACGGGCAGGCCGAAGCCGGTCAGTCGCGGGGCGGAACCCTTCAAACGCGGTTTTTCTCCCCGTCCAGCACTTCGCGTATGGTGCGGAGCAGGGTGGAGCGTTTGTAGGGTTTTTCCAGATAGCCGGCCGCGCCCGCGGTGCTGATGTCCCGTACGGCAAGGTCACGCAGATACCCGCTGGCGATGACCACCGCGGCATCGGGGCGGATTTGCCGGATTTCCCGCAGGCACTGGCTCCCTCCCATGCCCGGCATGTTGAGGTCCAGGACCACCAGGTCGATCGTGGCGCTCTGCTCCTGGTAAAGATGCAGGGCCTCTTCGCCATGGCGGGCGGTGAGCACGCGATAGCCCTGGGTTTCCAAAAAACGGGTGGCTATCTCCAGCAGGAATTGCTCGTCATCGACCAGCAGGATGGTCTCGCTGCCCCGGGGGAAGCTTTCAACCTCGCGCTTTTGCTCTGGGCCCATGGTTTCCCCGCTGGGCAGGGTGGGCAGATATATTTTGAAGCTGGTGCCTTGCCCCGGTTGGCTGTAGCAGATGATGTGGCCGCCATGGCCCTTGATGATGCCAAAAACCGAGGCCAAGCCCAGGCCGGTGCCTTCGCCCAGCGACTTGGTGGTGAAAAATGGCTCGAAGATATGGGCCAGGGTGTCGCGGTCCATACCCTGCCCGGTGTCGGTGACGGTGAGGCGCACGTAATCTCCGGGGGCCAGTTCCAGATGGGTGCTGGCGTATTCCTCTTCCAGGGTCACATTCTCCGTCTGGAGGATCAGCTTGCCGCCGCCGGGCATGGCGTCTTTGGCATTGGTGGCCAAGTTGAGCAGCACCTGGTCAATCTGGTTGGCATCGCCATTGACCAAGCGCAGGCCGGGCGCGAGATGGAGCTTCAGCGAGATCATTCTGGGGATGCTGCGCTCCACCAGGCTGATCACGTCGTGGATCACCTTGTTCAGGTTCAAGGGGGATAATTGGGGCTCGTTTTTGCGGCTGAAGGCCAGTATCTGCTTGATCAGGTCTTGGGCCTGGGTGGTGAACTTTATGATCTGCTCCAGCTCGCGGGGGCTGGCTTGGCCCTGCCGGACCGAGGCCAGGGCCAACTCGGAATAGCCCAGGATGCCGGAGAGAATATTGTTGAAGTCGTGGACGATTCCTCCGGCCAAGGTGCCGAGGGCTTCCATCTTTTGGGCTTGGGCCAATTGAGTTTGCAGCAGCCTTTTTTCCTCCTCCTCCTGCCTTCTTTGACTGATGTCCCGGCCCACGAACATCAGGTATTCCCGGGTGGCGAACTCTACCAACTTGGCCGTGAACTCGATGGGAGTGCGGGGATTTTCCTGGCGATTAAAGTAACAAATACCTTCAAAAATAGGCGCAGCAGACTTTCTGGCTTCGTCCCGCAGTTGTTCAAAGGAAAACGGCAAATTCAAATCGATAAGCTCAGACATTTTCAAGTTGCTCAGTTGGGCGTCGATCTGGCCCAAGAGCCTAGCGGCAGTCTGGTTGGCGTCTACCACTTCGGTGGTGGACGCATCCATTAAAATGATGATGTCGTTGCTCTGATCCAGCAGGGCGCGGAAGCGTTCCAGTTCGTTGAGCCTTATCCTGAGCTCGGGATAATAGCTCTTCCGCAGTGACTTTTCACCCAGGCCGATGAGTTGCTGGAGAAGCTCCTTGGGCTGGTTGGGGTTGTCAGAGCGCATTTTGGTAAATACCCACCACGTCGGCGTGCTGGGCTGGCCGGGGATTGGTCACCAGGCAAACGTCGGCGCAGGCCATTTCCGCCAAGGTGCCCAAATTCTGGGGTCCCACGCCCAATTGGCGCAAGGTCCGCGTGACGCCGCACGCTTCGCGCAGGTTTCGCAGGCGGGCCACCAGGGCTGCCAGCAATTCGTCATCCAGGAGGCCCTGCACCTCGACTCCCAAGGCGGCCGCCACCTGGCGGTAGCGCGGCCGGGCGGCCGGGAAGTTGTAGGCGACCACGTGCTCCAACAAGATGGCGTTGCACTCGCCATGGGGCAGGTCCAGAAAGCCGCCCAGGCTGTGGGCCAGGGCGTGCACGGCCCCCAATATGGCGTTGGAAAAAGCCAGGCCCGCTTCCAGGCTGGCCAGCATCATCCTGCCCCGGTGCCGCTTGTCGCGCGGATTCTGCACGGTTTGCACCAAATTCTGCGAGATCAGCCGGATCGCTTCCAGGGCGTGCAAGTCCGTAAGAGGTGAATTGGCTGTGGAAACATAGGCTTCCACCGCATGGGTCAGTGCGTCCAGTCCCGTGCAGGCGGTGAGGTACGGGTCCATGGTGGTGGTGGTCAGGGAATCTATGAGGGCCACGTCGGGCACCACCGCCTTGCTGACAATGGCGATCTTCACTTCCTTTGCCAGGTTGGAGATGATGCAGAACTGGGAGACATCGGCCGAGCTGCCCGCCGTGGTGGGCAGGCAGATGAGGGGCGGGATGGGCACCTCCACCTTGTCCGCCCCCTCGTAATCCAGGATATGCCCGCCGTTGGCCGCCACGATGCCGATGCCCTTGGCGCAATCCATGGGGCTGCCCCCGCCCACCGCCACAATGGCGTCACAGCCGGTTTGCTCGAACAGGCCGGTGCCGGCCATCACCTCGTCGGTGCGGGGATTGGGGCTCACGTCCGTGAAGAGAACCAGGGGCAGGCCGGCCTCTCGCAGGCTCTGGGCCACCAAACCGGTCCAGCCGGCCTGGGCCACGCCCTCGTCCGAGACCAGGAGGACCTTGCCGGCGCCCAGGTTGGCGGCGTATTGGCCCGCGAGGTCCAGCGCCCCAGCCCCGTAAACGATTTCCGGGGCCACGAATTTACGCAGGGCCAGGATATCGGATTCGACCATGCCGCACCCCGCTCGACAACTAAGATGCCTAACACCTGGGGCAAACAAGCTTGGCAGGCTAGGAGGTATCCAGTCCGATCGCAATAAACGATAAGGAGATGGGCCTAACTAATACTTTACCAAAATTACCCGGCCGGAGCCAAGCGTTTTCCCAGATCACAACTGGGGAATCACGAACCGGTCCGGCCAGATGAAAAAATGGTCCTGGCCCACAAAAGCCTTCCCAGCGCCGGGAGGGCCATACGTTTAACCATGAATCAAGATAAATGTTGATGTGGTTGGATTGTTTTGGGGTATGGGGACCGTTTGAAAGAAACAAATGAACCTCAGATAAGCTTAACCATGGCTGGATCTTAAGGAACAATTCAGTGCGAATTAGCGCTGAGGATCAAGCCAAACCAAACGACAATTCCCGGCAAATTACCTGGCTCAGGTGGTAAAAACAGCCGTAAAGCCGAGCTTGATTCCCCTGGATAAGTAACGCAGTAAGGTTTGCCTCTGCCGCTGTTGGCCACCTCTCCCAACGCAACCAGGCAGCGGCGCACCAAAAAGACCGCCCGCCGGAGCATGAGTTCCCCAGGCGGGAAACCAGGGCAATAGCGGCTCCTCGGCGTTCCGGCCCCGCGCCGCCCCGCCTCAGGCCCCTGGTGCCCAGGCCTGGGCCAAGGTGGGGTCCAGGGGCACGCCCCGGCTTTTGATCTCCTCGAACAAGCGCTCGCGCCCCGGCAGCCCGGTGAGCCACAGGTTCAGCTCCCGGCCCCCGGCCAGGACCAGGGTGAGGCCGAACTCCTTGCCGCCCAAGAGCAGGGCGGCCTGGGGCCGGTCCGAGAGAAGGATGAGAAGGCCCAGGACGATCTCCAGCCAGCGCGGCAGGCCCCACACCGCGGGTTTCACCAGGGTGATCTGGTCCCAAGGGACCTCGCGCACCCCCAGGAGGCTTCGTTTCATAAGGCTCTGGGGGGTGAGCTGGATCTCCAGGGCCTCGTAAAACGCGCCCGAAACCAGGGCCGCCCCGGGCAGGAGCGCCACCAGCACCCCCACGGCCAGGAAGATGGCCCCGGGGCTGGTGAGGCCCCAGGAAACCGGGCCATAGCTGGCCGCCAAATAGATCACCAGCGGCACGGCGAAGAAGAACCCGGCCAGGACCACGCCGAACAGATCGCCCACCATGACCTTGCCCCGGGTGTAGGCCAGGGCTCCGGGCGCCTTCTGGCGCCAGGGCAGGAAGAAATAGACCAGGAGCCCGGCCACGGCCAGGCCCAGGCCCAGGAGCCGGTTGGCGTCCCAGGTGAAGCCGCCGCCGGCCCCGCCGGGCCCCTCGGGGTAAAGGGAAAGGAAGGCCGGGCCGCCCGCGCCCTGCACCACCAGCTGCACCGGGTCTCGGGTCTGGGCCGCGATGGCGTCCAGGGGCTCGGCGTCCAGGGGCAGGCGCCGGGGTTGGCCGCTGGGCAGACCGGCCGCCAGGGTGTCCCAAGCCGCGCCCTGCACGAAGATCACCCGGTAGTCCCCTTGCTGTTGGGCCAGGAAGGTGGCCAGGGGCAGGAAGCTGTTGTCCCACACCTCGGCGTTGGTGTAGCGCGACCAGTAGTCGCCGGGCCAGTCGTGGCGCGCCACCTGCCAGAAGCCGGGCTCCGGGGCCAGGAACCGCCAGATCCCCCCCAAGAGCAGCACGAACAAGGCGGCCCGCCGCAACACCGGGGTTTGGGTCCAGATATTGTTACTCATAGCGGGGCCTCCTTAGTCTGCCAGGCGCAGCTTGGTCCAAGCCGCGCCCCGGGGATCGGAGCGGAACAGGCCCTGGCTGGTGGCCGCCAGGGCGCCCCCTTCCGGCAAGGGCAGCAGGGCGAAGACCTTGCGCTGGCCGGCCAGGGCCTCGCCCCGGAAGGCCAGGCGGTCCGGTCCGGCCAGGTCGAAGATGAGCACTCCGCCGTAATCCGCCGCCGCGAACAAGGGGCCGCCCGGGGGCAGGGCCAGGGCCCGGTAGTGCTGGCCCCGGGGCAGCTTATGCTCCGTGGCCAATTCGTTCCAGGTCTGTCCCTGGTCTCCCGAGGCGAAGAACATCCGGTCGGCCACCGCGATCCACCGCTCCGGGGCGCGGGCCAGGTCGGTGAGGCCCCAGCGCAGGGCCGGAGGGGATTCCGCCCAGGTGCGGCCCTGGTCCGGGGAGTGGAGGAGCCCTCGGGCGGTGCAGGCCCACAGGGCGCCGCTCGCGCCGGGGAAGACCCGCCAGGCGCATTTGCTGGTGAGGGCGAAGTCCACGATTTGCCAGGCCCCCGAGCCCGGCAAGTGGAACAGCCCGCCCTGGCAGGAGGCCGCCCAGAGGCCGCCCGCCGCGTCCAGGCAGAGGGAAGCGGTCTCCCGGGGCGGGTCCTGGCCCAGGGGGGCGAAGGTCTTACCGCCGTCGGCCGAGGCGAACACCCCCTGGTCCGGGGTGGCCACATACACCCGGCCCTCCGGCGCCGGGGCCACGGCCGCGAGCGCCTGGTCCTCCAAGGCGGGGCAGGGGGGCACGAGTTGCCAGGTGCGGCCCTGATCGGCCGAGGTGAACAGGCGTCCGGCCTCGGTGCCGGCCCAGAGCACCCCGTCCGCGTCTAGGGCCAGGGCGCGCGCGCCCTCGGCCAGGTAGGTGCGGGCCCAGGCGGCCCCGTGGTCCGGCGACCGCCAGGCCCCGTCGCCCCAGGTCCCGGCCAACACCAGGCCGCCCGGCCCCAGGGCCAAAGCCTGCACCGGCGCGCCCTGGGCCCGCTCCGGCCCCGGCGCGAAGGTTTTACCGCCGTCCCGGGAGAGGAACACCCCGGAGGCCTGGGTGCCGGCCAGGAGGAGGCCCTCCCCCGCGGCCAGCGCCGTGACCAGGTTTTCGGCCAGGGGCGGCCCGGCGCTCTGCCAGGCCGCGTCGGCCTCTCCCCGCCGCCACAGGCCCCGGGGCCAGGTCCCCGCCCAGAGGACGCCCGCCGCATCGCGGACCAGGCCCAACACGGCCAGGGAGCCGAGGCCCTGGCTGGCCGGGGTCCAGGTGCGGCCCTGGTCCCGGCTCTGGAACACGCCCTGGCCAAAGCTCCCGGCCCAGAGCGTCCCGTCCGGCCCCCCGGCCAGGGCGGTGAGCCGCGGGCTGGGCAGCTCCCCCGGGACCGCCGCGGGCTGGCCGCCGTCGCCGCCCACCCGCCAGAGCTGGCCGGCCCAGGTGAGGGCCCAGCCGCCGCCGGCCGAGTCCGGGGCGAAAAGCCGGGTGCTGGCCGGCAGGACCACGCGCCAGGCGCGGCCGGCGTCGGAGCTGGCCAGGAGCCCCGCGCTGGTGGCCGCCCAGAGGTGGCCCGCGCCGTCCACCTGGAGTTGATACACGTAGGTCTGGGGGTCCGGCAGGGGGAGTTGGTCCCAGGGCCCGGCTCCGGAAGGCGAAAAGAGGATGACCCCCGGCTGATCGCTGGCCGCCACAGCCCCGCCGGCGGGCAGCACGGCCAGGCTCACCACCCGGGTGTGCTCCCGGCCGGCCGCTTCCTCCGCGCGGGTGGGCGAGGCCAGGCAGCAGACCAGCAGGCAGGCCAGGAACATGGTGACCGGTAATAAAACAGCCCGGAAAAATGGTGACTTGGCAAAGCTGGTACGCATGCGGCTCCTCCCCCGGTCAGGGCAGGGAAGCAGGCCTCCCGCGCCAGCGCGGGAAGTCCGGCCCGGACCAAGTGAATGGGGCACTGGCTCAGGATAGGCGGACGGGCGGCAGCGCCGGGAACACGGGGAGCGCCCGGTGTTTCCGGGTGCGCACCACGGCCTGGCCGCAATCAGGGAGCAGGCGAAAGCGGGGAGCAAGCCTGGTCATCATAGCACAGGGGGCGGGGGATTGAAGGGTAAAGGGCCGTCCGGCTGCGCCAGATGCCCGCCGGCGGTGCCCCGGGCCTGCGCTCCAACCTCGCCTTGGGGTTTGTCATTTATGACGGGGGCGGCTGCGCCAGATGCCCGCCGGCGGTGCCCCGGGCCTGCGCTCCAACCTCGACGTAGCTTTAGCTACGCCTCCGGTTGTCGCTTGACCGGCGCCTTGCCGGCAAACATCTGGCTGTGCCGGTCAGGGGCGCGGAACATCGTTGGGAGAGCCGGAACCCAACAGCTGAAAAAACACTCCAAATCAGACCGTTGTCGAAATAGTACTCCGGCCCCCATAAAATATCCCGGCCGTCTCAGGCCAGCTCGCCCACCAGCTTGGTGATGGCGGCCTTGATCTGGTCCCGGATGCGCCGCACGCCGGCCAGCTTTTCCGCGTGGCCGCCCTCCAGGGCCGAGGGGTCGTCAAAGGGCAGGTGCAGCCGCTTGGTGATGCCGGGAAACACGGGGCATTCGCTCTCCCGGGCCGTCTCGCACACGGTAATCACGTATTGGTAGATGCTGCCCGCCTTGTAGAGGTCGAAGACGCTCTGGGTGCCCTTTTGGGTCAGGTCCATCCCCTCCTCGGCCATGGCTTCCACCACCAGGGGATTGATGGCCGTGGGCTTCAGCCCGGCGCTCTCCACCTGGAAGCGGTCCCCGGCCATCTGCCGGAGATAGGCCTCGGCCATCTGGCTGCGGGCGCTGTTGTGGGTGCAAACGAACAGGACCTTGGGCATGGCTCTCTCCCGGCTGGCTGGCGGTTTGGCTTCCAGGCAATATTAAAGCCGGCCGGGAGGGGGGTAAGCGTCGTTAGGGGGGAGATTTAGTGACAATTGCGGGGCGTGGGCGGAGTCTCTCCCAGGTCTGAGGTGCGTAGTAGGGGTATACACAGGAAAATTATCAAATTATTGAATGGGATTCCGGTTAGCGCTGGGAGGCCGCTTCAACGTATTCTTTGAGGCCCCCGGGAAAAGGGTGGTAGCGTTGCTTTTCGCGTTCTGCGACGAGAGCATGGATTTTATCATGCAGGTTGTTGCAATTTTGTTGGCCTATATCAACAAGGTCAATATTGAATTCTGCGGTGTCTTGGCTCATACCGAAATGATACAAGGCATAATTCAGCAAGAAGTCTTCCTCGCGAAGTGAGCATCCAATCACGGTCAGTCTGGTTGCTTCTGTTAGCTTTATAATTGCCTGACGCCACAATTGTTTTAAACCTTGAGGCATATTCTTGATGTAGCTCATAAGTACTACAAAAGGTATGTCTGCTCCTGCTCGCTGGAAGTCGCAATGAATTTCTTCGAATAACTTATCATTTATTTCAATTTCAGCGTATGGGTCACCCTCGTTGTTGATGCTAAAATTGCAGGACCCATGAAGTTTTAAAAAAGTAATATTGGCTAGCCCGATGTTGTCGTTCCTGAAGGCTAGTGAGTGAATAAAATATCCCCCATTGGGTGACCATCTGCGACTTAAATGTAGGCCTTGGTCAAGCACTAAATCATAATTTAACGTTAATATTGTAGATGAAGGATGGATAGAAGATATAAAGCCATCTAAAGTGTCATTTGGGGAAGATGAAGACATTTTCAGATTGTCTGGGCCGACGAGTTTCGCGATGGTTTTCTTGATATGGAGTCTGAGGTTTAGAAGTTTGTTAAGGATTTCCTTGGCGCTGTTGATCGTGCTGCAGTTGTTAGTCAAATCATTAACGTTTCTCTGATGTTTTATGATTTGCAAATCGAGAAGGGTGAGGAAGTATTCGATATTGGGTTTGGCCTCTTCGTATATCTGCCCGATGATTGGAGGGTCTGAAAAATCTATCTTTCTGGAAAGCGCCCCCATTACATCATCATTTAGCGGAGCGGCATCGCCTATGATGGCGCGAGTAAAACCGGCACCCAGCAAGTAAACATGGCTCATAACCCCCCCACTTCCATACCTTCTTTTCAGACGGCGATGCTGCCCTAATTTTGCATCCAACTATGCCCCAGGCGACCTCCCCTCGCGCCCCGGCCCCCCCTCACTTCGGCGCGTGGCGCTCCAAAAACTCCAAGGTCTTGGCCTGGGCCGCGGCGCTGTGGGGGTTGATCCAGAAGGCCAGGTGCGAGCCCTCCTCGATCCAGAAGCGCTCCGCCCCGGGGATGTTCTCGTAGGCGTACACCCCGTCGTAGAATTTTACGTCCGCGTCGTGGGTGCCGTGTACGATCAGGGTGGGGCAGGTCACCCGCTCCACCGGCAGGTGGGTCAGGGTGCGGTAGATGGCCATGTCGTTTTCCGTGCCGGCCTGGCGGGGGTGATAGGGGTTCATGGTGTTCATGAAGGCCGTCACGAAGGCCGTGGCCGCGGGGTCGCCCAGGGCGTATTCCAGGTGCCGGGCCATCTGCTCCTTGGTGAAGTAGGCCTCGGCCTGGAAGATCTGCTTCAGGAACAGGTCGGGCCGCTTCTCGCCAATCTTCTTCAGTATCTTCTGGCCCAGGTCCGTGGTGAAGATGGCCTGCATCACCGGCCCGGCCGTCTCCGGGAAGTCATAATAGCCCGATACGCTGTCCACGGCCACCAGGGCCCACACCCGCTCCGGGTGCCGGATGGCCAGGGTGTAGGCCGGGGGGCCGCCGGCCGAGGCCGACATCACCGCCGCCCGTTCCAGGCCCAGGGCCGCGAGCAGCGCCGCCAAGAGATCGGCCTGGTCGTCCAGGGAGGGGCCGCTGGCCAGCGGCGTGCCCAAATAGCCCGGCCGGCTCACCGACAGCACCCGGAAGCGGGCCGTGTCCAGCCAGCCGCCGATGCAGCGGGCCTGATCCACCCCGCCCAGGCCGCCGTGGGAGATCAAAACCACCGGGCCGTCCCCCGGAGTGAGGTCGTACTCCACCGGGCCCTGGGCCGTTTCCATGATCTGGGGGTCGATGAAGATGCCGGGCAAGACTTCCTGGCGCATGAGCTTCCCTCCTTGACCCCGCGCTCCGGGCCCCCTGGGCGCGGTGGTTGGGGTCTGGTTGAGGCCCCGGAGGCGCGCGGGGAATTCCCGCCTTCAGAAGCAATTTAGGTCACCCCGGACCTGGAGGTCAACCCCGGAGGATACAGACTTCGGCGGGCCGGAACGCCCACCGCCGGGCCAGCCGGGAGCGGCGACTGTCCTCCGCGCGCCGGGCCCGTCCGGCTTCCCTTGACAACCCGCCCGCCTGGGCATACATTCCGCCGGTATCCTCGGATGAGTACTCTGGATTTTCAGCGGCCGCGAGAGGGCGATGCAGCTTAGGGTCAAAGATGTCTCCCAACTACTGCAGGTGCCGGAGAAGACGCTCCGGCGCTGGGTCCGGGAGGGCCGCGTCCCCTGCCAAAAGATGCACGACGACTACCGCTTCCACCGGGCCGAGCTTCTGGAATGGGCCAATGCCGCGGGCATTGGGCTGAACCCGGCGCCGGCCGCAGCTCCGTCCCTGGAGGAAGAGCCGCTGCCCAGCCTGGCAGGGGCCCTGGCCGCCGGCGGCATCATCCCCCAGGTGGCCGGCCGGGACAAGGCCGAGGTCCTGACCCGGGTGGTGGCGCAGTTGCCCCTGCCGCCCGAGGTGGACCGGGAGTGGCTGGGCCAGGTGCTCCTGGCCCGGGAAGCCCTGGGCTCCACCGCGGTGGGCGAGGGCATCGCCATTCCCCACGCCCGCCACCCCATGGTCCTGCCCCTGACCCAGCCCCTGTTGTGTTTGGCCTACCTGGAGCGGCCGGTGGATTTCAGCGCCCCGGACGGCCAGGCCGTGGGGATCCTGTTCACCCTGGCCAGCACCACGGTGCGGACCCATCTGCACCTCTTGTCCCGCCTGGCCCTGGCCCTGCGCGACCCGGCCTTCCGGGCAGCCGTGACCGGCCGGGCTGGTTTGACGGCGGTCCTGGCCGCCGCCGGGCAGGTGGACGCGGCCCACGGCGCCGTGCCGGCCGAACCCCCCAAGCCCTAGCATCCCTCCCCCGCCTTGCTCCCCTGGCCGCGGGCCTGCCGGAGTCATCCGGCCGGGCCGCCCCGTTCTCTTTTGTGTAGGTGGTTCATGAATTTGCTGCTCTGTGCCGTCTCTTTGCTGCTGCTGGGCGGTGTGGCCTCCCTCCTGGCGGGCCGCCGGCCGGGTCTGGCCAATGGCCTGGGCGCGGGCAGCGCGGTGGCCGGCTGCCTGCTGGGCCTGTGGCCCTCGGCGCGGCTCCTGGCCGGGGGCTCCCCGGAAACCCTGCTCCGGCCCTGGTCCGTGCCCGGGGGCTCCTTCCATCTGGTGGCCGACCCCCTGGCCGCCTTCTTCCTCCTGGCCATCCTGGGGCTCTCGGCCGCGGCCGCGGCCTACGGCGCCGGGTACCTCCGGCCCCAGGCCGGGCGGCGCAACCTGGGCGCGGCCTGGTTTTTCTACAACCTCCTGGTGGCGGCCATGGTCCTGGTGGTGCTGGCCGCCAACGCGGTGCTGTTCCTGGTGGCTTGGGAGGTGATGTCCCTGGCCTCCTACTTCCTGGTGACCTTTGAACACCAGCGGGAGAGCGTGCGCCGGGCCGGCTGGATCTATTTGGTGGCCACCCATCTGGGCACGGCCTGCCTCCTGGTCATGTTCCTTTTGCTGGGGCAGGGGACCGGCAGTCTGGAGCTGGTCGGGCCGGCCGCTCCCCGGGACGCCGGCCTGGCCGGGCTCATCTTCCTCCTGGCCGTGGTGGGCTTCGGCACCAAGGCCGGCTTCATACCCCTGCACGTCTGGCTGCCCGAGGCCCACCCGGCCGCGCCCAGCCACGTGTCGGCGGTGATGTCCGGGGTGATGATCAAGACCGGCATCTACGGCATCCTGCGCCTCTTAACCCTCTTGGGGCCGCCCGCGGCCTGGTGGGGCTGGCTGCTCCTGGGCCTGGGCCTGGTCTCCGGGGTGCTGGGGGTGCTGTTCGCCCTGGCCCAGCACGACCTGAAGCGGCTGTTGGCCTACCACAGCGTGGAGAACATCGGCATCATCGGCCTGGGCCTGGGCCTGGGGGTGCTGGGCCTGGCCTGGGGGAAGCCGGGCCTGGCCGTGTTGGGCCTGGCCGGCGGGTTGTTGCACGTGTGGAACCACGCCCTGTTCAAGGGGCTGCTCTTTTTGGGGGCCGGCGCCGTGCTGCACGCCACGGGCACCGGCGACCTGGAGCGGCTGGGCGGCCTGGGGCGGCGGATGCCCTGGACCGCGGCGCTGTTCCTTTTGGGCTCGGTGGCCATCTGCGGCCTGCCGCCCCTGAACGGCTTTGTGAGCGAGTTCCTCATCTACTTCGCGGGCTTCCAAAGCCTGGGCGCCGGGGCGGCCCCGGCCGCCAGCCTGGCCGGCCTCCTGGTGCTGTTGGGCCTGGCCCTGATCGGCGGCTTGGCCGTGGCCTGCTTCACCAAGGCCTATGGCATCGTGTTCCTGGGCGAGCCCCGCAGCCCCGAGGCCGCCGCGGCCCACGCAGCCGGCCCAGCGCTCCGCTGGCCCATGCTGGCCCTGGCCCTGGGCTGCGTGGCCGTGGCCGGCCTGGCGCCCCAGGCGGCCGGGCTGTTGACCCCGCTGTTGGCCGGGCTCACCGGGCTGACCCCCGCGGCGGCGGCCCAGGGCCTGGCCCCGGCCCTGCCGCCGCTCACGGGCGTGGTGCTGGCCGCGGGCGGCCTGCTCTTGGCCCTCGGGCTCCTGGCCTGGCTGCGGCGGCGGCTCCTGGCCGGGCGGCCGGTCGCGGCCGGCCCCACCTGGGACTGCGGCTATATCCGCCCCACCGCGCGCATGCAATACACGGCCTCCTCCTTTGCCCAGCCCTTGACCCGCATGTTCAACTTCGTGCTGTGGACCCCCACCCACACCGCGAAGCCCCGGGGCTTTTTCCCCGCCGCGGCCCATCTGGCCACCCATCCCCGGGACGGCTTCCTGGCCGGGCTGTATCTGCCGCTGTTCCGGGGCCTGGGCTGGCTGCTCCTCAGGACCCACGGCCTGCAGCAGGGGCGGGTGCAGGTCTATCTCCTGTATCTGGCCGTGCTCTTGCTCCTCTTGCTGATCTTCTTTTTGAGATAAGCCCATGGAACTCTCCTCGCTCTGCTTCTTCCTGGCGGCGCTGTTGCTCTCGCCGCTGCTGGCCGGGGTGGTGAACCGCACCAAGGCCCGCTTCGCGGGGCGCACCGGCCAGCCCCTCTTGCAGGCCTATTACGACCTGGCCAAGCTGTTCGCCAAAGGCGCGGTGTACAGCCAGACCACCACCTGGGTCTTCCGGGCCGGGCCGCTGGTGGGCCTGGCCTCCCTGGCCGTGGCGCTGACCCTGGTGCCCCTGGGGGGCGCGCCGCCCCTGGTGGCCTTCACGGGCGACCTGGTCTTGTTCCTCTATCTCCTGGGCCTGTTGCGCTTCTTCACCATCGCCGCGGCCCTGGACACCGGCTCGGCCTTCGAGGGCATGGGGGCCAGCCGCGAGGCCCAGTTCTCCGTGCTCACCGAGGTGGTGGTCTTGGCCAGCCTGGCCGCCCTGGGCCAATTGGGCCAAATGGGCCAGACCCCGGCGGCCGGCGGCGGCTTCTCCCTGGCCGGCATCTACGCCCCCCTGGGCCCGGGCCTGTGGCCCACCGGCGGGGCCGTGCTCCTGCTCACCGCGGCGGCCCTTTTGGCCGCGTTGTTGGCCGAGTGCTCCCGCCTGCCGGTGGACGACCCCACCACCCACCTGGAGCTGACCATGATCCACGAGGTCATGGTGCTGGACCACAGCGGGCCGGACCTGGGCTTCATCCTATATGGCGCGGGGCTCAAGCTGTGGATCCTGGGGGCCCTGGTGGCGGGCGTCCTGGTGCCGGTGCGCATTGGCAACCCCTGGCTGGACGGCGCGGCCGTGATGGCCGGGATCTTTGCCCTGGCCGTGGTGGTGGGGGTCATCGAATCCACCCTGGCCCGGCTCCGGCTCTTGTGGGTGCCCCGCTTCCTCACCGGAGCCGGGGTGCTGGCCGGGGTGGCCCTGCTCCTGGTGTTGGGGAGATAAAATGCAGATCTGGCTGGACGCGATCCTGGTGCTCCTGATCCTGACCAACCTGAAGCTGGTGGGCTCCAGCCGGCTGGTGGCCTGCCTGAAGGCGGTGGCGGCCCAGGGCATTCTCCTGAGCCTGGTGCCGCTCATCCTGGCGGCGGGGCACTACACCCCCCGGGTCATCCTGTTGTCGCTGTTGACCATGGCTTTGAAAGGCATGGTCTTCCCCTGGCTCCTCTGGCGGGTGTTGCAGAGCGTGGGGGTGCGCCGGGAGATCGAGCCCTTCGTGGGCTACACCACCAGCCTGCTGGTGGGCGCGGGGCTCTTGGGCCTGGCCATCTGGCTGGCCGGGCGGCTGCCCCTGCCCGGGGCCGCGCCCTCGGAACTGGTGCTGCCCCTGGCCCTGTTCACCACCATGACCGGGCTTTTCACCATGGTCAGCCGCAAGAAGGCCCTGTCCCAGGTTTTGGGCTATCTGGTCATGGAGAACGGCATCTACGCCTTCGGCCTGGCCTTTGCCTTGGAGGAGCCGCTGTTGGTAGAGTTGGGCACCCTCCTGGACGTGTTCATGGCCGTGTTCATCATGGGCATCATGCTGTTCCACCTGAACCGCGAGTTCGACCACATCGACGCCGACCGCCTCTCCGCCTTGAAGGACTGAACCATGCTCTTCGCCTTGCTCCTTTTGCCGGTCCTGGCGGGCGGGGCCGCCTTTTTGATCCGACCCAACCCGCCGCGCCGGGCGCTCCTCCTGGCCACGGCCCTGGGCCACGCCGGGTTCACCGCCCTGGCCTGGCTTCGCCCCCCGGCCCCGGCCTGGGACGGCTGGCTCCGCCTGGACGCCCCGGGGCTTTTGTTCCTGGCCATCACCAGCGGCCTGTTCCTGGCCGTGGCCTTTTATGCCTGGGGCTATCTCCGCCGCGAGGACCCGGGCCGCCGCCAGGACTTCGAGCAGGGCCTCACCTTCAAAAACACCCGGGAGGCCATTTTCACCGGTTGCCTCCTGGAGTTCCTGGGCATGATGACCCTGGTCACCGTGAGCCAGCACTTGGGGCTCTTGTGGGTGGCCGTGGAGGCCACCACCCTGGTCAGCGCGCCTCTCATCTACTTCCACCGCCACAAGCGCTCCCTGGAAGCCACCTGGAAGTACCTGATGATCTGCTCGGTGGGTATCGCCCTGGCGCTCTTGGGCAACTTCTGCCTTTCCGTGGCCGCGGCCCACGACGGCGGGGGGCAGGTGCACCTCCTGCTGGATAGCCTCCTGACCCGGGCCCCGGGCCTGGACGCGCCGTGGCTCCGGGCCGCCTTCCTGTTCCTCCTGGTGGGCTATGGCACCAAGATGGGCCTGGCCCCCCTGCACACCTGGCTGCCCGACGCCCACAGCGAGGCCCCCTCCCTGATCTCGGCGCTCCTCTCCGGCGCCCTGCTGAACTGCGCCTTCCTGGCCATTTTCCGGGTGCAGCAGGTCATGGGCGCCGCCGGCCAGGCGGAATTCGGCCAGAACCTGCTCCTGGGCTTCGGGCTGTTGTCCATGGCCGTGGCCGGAGCCTTCATCATCGGCCAGGCCGATTACAAGCGCCTCCTGGCCTATTCCAGCGTGGAGCACATGGGCATCCTGGCCTTTGCCCTGGGTCTGGGCGGGGCGGCCGGGGTGGGGGCCATGCTCCACGCGGTGAACCACTCCCTGACCAAGGGCATGCTGTTCCTGGCCGCGGGCAACATCCTGGCTCTGTACCAGAGCAAATCCACCGGAGACATCCGCGGCGTGGCCCGGATGCTGCCCGTGTCCGGGGTGCTGTGGGCGGCCGGGTTCCTGGCCATCACCGGCTCCCCGCCCTTTGGGGCCTTCCTGAGCGAGTTGATGATCCTGCAAGCCGCCCTGGCCCAGGGCCGGCCGCTGTTGGCCGTGGCCTTCCTCCTGCTCCTCTGCCTGGTGTTCGTGGGCATGGGCAGCGCCATGCTCCGCATGGTCCAGGGCCAGCCGGCCGGCCTGCCCGCAGGGATGGCCCCCCCCACCGCCCCCGCCCGGGAACCCTGGCTGGCCGTGCTGCCCCCCCTCTGCCTCGGCGCCGGCGCGCTCACCCTCGGCCTCTGGATCCCAGCCAGCCTCTGGACCCTCCTGGAACAAGCCGGCGGAGCTTTGGGGGCACGGTAGGAGTTTTTGGGAGGAAGAGTGAGATGTGGGGGAAAACCCCTTTTTGTGAACAAAAAGGGGTTTTCCCCCACACCCCCTTTCCCCAAAAAAACTTCATATTTTTCAAGGGATTGAAAAATATGTGTCATTGGTTCGAATGCTCCGGCAAAAGCCTAATCCACGGTGATTGCTGGCTAGTGGAAAAGATCGATGCCTGATACCAATGATATCTTTGCCGGGGCGGGCCGGGCCAACGGCGCGGCCCTGGCCGTGGCGGAGGTCCCGAGCCTCCCGCTGGCGGATTTCCTGGCCGCCGTGACCGGGGGCGTGGCCGCCGGGCTCCGGGTGGCCGCCTTTTTCGGCCAGCCCCTGGAAAGCGGGGGGCTTCGCCTCTGGGCCATCCTGGCCTCCGAGGCCCGGGGCCGCTGGTTCCCCCTCCGGACCGACACCGCCGCCACTTCGTACCCCTCCCTCACCCCGGCCTGCCCCGAACTGCATTGGTTCGAGCGGGAGCTGGGGGAGAATTGGGGCGTGGAGCCCGTGGGCCATCCCTGGCTCAAGCCCATCCGCTTTTCCCCGCCCCGGCGCGGGCCGCGGCCCGGCGCTGCCGCCCGGCCCGCCATCGGCGATACCAGCTATTTCCAGGTGGCCGGCGAAGAGGTGCACGAGGTGGCCGTGGGCCCGGTGCACGCCGGCATCATCGAGCCGGGGCATTTCCGCTTCCAGTGCCACGGCGAACAGGTGCTGCACCTGGAGATCTCGCTGGGCTATCAGCACCGCGGGGTGGAGCGGAACCTGGTGGGCGGCCCGGACCACAAAAGCCTGCACCTGGCCGAAACCCTGTGCGGCGACAGCACCGTGGCCCACGCCACGGCCTATTGCCAGGCCCTGGAGGCCCTGGGCCACGGCCGGGCCCCCGCCCGGGCCCAGGCGCTGCGGGGGGTGGCCCTGGAGCTGGAGCGCATCGCCAATCACGTGGGCGACCTGGGAGCCCTGGCCGGCGACGTGGGATTTTTGCCCACCCTGTCCTTTTGCGGACGCCTCCGGGGCGACGTGCTGAACCTCACCGGGCTGATCTGCGGCAACCGCTTTGGCCGGCGTCTGCTCAAACCGGGTGGAGTGGGCTATGACCTGGACCCGGAGCTGACCGCCGAGATCCTGGCCCGCCTCGCGCCGCTCACGGAGGACCTCACCGGGGCGGTGGAGCTGTTGTGGGACGCGGCCTCGGTGATGGCCCGCTTTGAGGGCGCCGGCCGGGTGAGCGCCGCCGATGCCCGGGCCTTGGGCCTGGTGGGGCCGCCGGCCCGGGCCGCCGGCCTGGAGCGGGACGTGCGGGCCGATTTCCCGGCCGGCATCTACCAGTTCGCCCAAATCCCGGTGTCTACCGGTGATACCGGTGATGTCAGTGCCCGGGCCAAGGTGCGCTGGCTGGAGATATTGCGCTCCCTGGCCTTTGTGCGGGAGCAGTTGGCCGGCCTGCCCCAGGGCGAGGTCCTGCGCCCCCCCGGCCCTCCCGCCCCGGAGAGCCTGGCCGTGAGCCTGGTGGAAGGTTGGCGCGGCGAGGTCTGCCACGTAGCCGTGACCGGCGGTGACGGGCGTTTCGCCGCCTACAAGGTGGTGGACCCCTCGTTCCACAATTGGTTCGGCCTGGCCCTGGCCCTCCGGGACCAGGAGATCTCCGATTTCCCGCTGTGCAACAAGAGCTTCAACCTGTCCTACTGCGGGCACGACCTCTAGCAGGCGGGGGGAAAAATGGGAATGTGGGGGAAAACCCGCGGGGTCCCCGGAAAAACGTAGCTTTTCTGGGGTGCAAACCCCTTTCCCCAAAAAAACTTCATAGTTGCAAACAGGGTTTCTGAACACCCTGCCCAGACCGTAGCGGATTCGTCCAGAAAAGGGACCGGGGAACATGCTGGATATAATCTTGGCCCGTGCGCGGCAGAAGCACCGCACCATGGCCTGGCCCGACGGCCCGGCCCCGCCCCTGCCGGCCCGCTTTCTGGGGCGGCCGGTGCTGGCCCCGGGTTCCTGCCCCGCCGGCTGCCAGGCCTGCCGTGACGTTTGCCCCACCCGGGCCCTCGCCCGGGAGCCGGAGCTGTGCCTCGATCTATCGCTGGACCTGGGGCGCTGCCTCTTTTGCGGGGAGTGCGCCGCGGCCTGCCCGGCCGGGCGGATCAGCTTCAGCCAAGACTACCGCCTGGCCACCAGCCGCCGGGAAGACCTGCTGCTCCGCCCCGGGGCCTATCCCCTGGCCGGGCCCCTGGACCCGGCCCGGCGGCGGCTGTTCGGCCGCTCCCTGAACCTCCGCGAGGTGAGCGCCGGAGGGTGCAACGCCTGCGAGGCCGACACCAACGTGCTGGGCACCATCGGCTGGGACCTGGGGCGCTTCGGGGTGCACTTCGCCGCCTCGCCCCGCCATGCCGACGGCCTCTTGATCACCGGCCCCGTGCCGGAGAACATGCACCTGGCCCTCCTCAAAACCTACGAGGCCACCCCTTCGCCCAAGGTGGCCATCGTGGTGGGCTCCTGCGCCATCGCCGGCGGGCCCTTTGCCGGGCACCAGGAAGTCTGTGACGGCGCCGCGGGTCTCCTGCCGGTGGACCTCTTCATTCCCGGCTGCCCCCCCCACCCCCTCACCATCCTGGACGGCCTCCTGCGCCTCCTGGGCCGGCTCCCGGCCGGGGAGGGGACTAAGAGTCTTTGAGAGATATGGAAATGTGGGTGCAAGGCCCTTTTTTTGAAAAAAAAGGGCCTTACACCCCAGAAAAGCTGCGCTTTTCTGGGGCCCCCCGTCCTTCCCCCCACACCCCCCATCCCCCAAAAAACTTCAGTTTTTTTCTGCTCCTGCCTGACGCAAAAAATACCCCAGCGTATGATCTCGCCTGCTCCCCCTCCGGGCTGTACTATCCCTAAACGCCCTGATTTGCGGACTCTTCCTCTAACCGCCAAACCCTACTTTACGTAAGTTTTTAACAAATTCGTGCGTCACAACAGGGCTATAGCTGGATCACCCCTGATTTTTTGCCTTGACGGTGTGGTCGTGCTTTACTAAGCTGTATCAAATAACGTAAGGTCGTAACAGTATATGATACAAACCCCGCCCGAAAACCCAGGCCAGGGAGTCCTCAAGTCGGCCCAGACGGTGCTGATGGTGCTGGGGGCCTTTGCCGAACTGCCCTACGAGTCCAGCCTGGCCGAGATCACCCAGGCGGTGGGCCTCCCCAAGATGAAGGCCCACCGGGCGCTCAAGACCCTCCTCTGCAGCGGCTTCCTCGTGCAGAACCCCCAGACCAAAAAGTTCCGCCTGCACTACTCCGTGCTGGCCCTGGCCCGCAAGTTCCAGAGCGGCCAGGCCGTGCACGCCGTGGCTCACGACATCCTCTCGGGCCTGGCCCGCCAGGTGCGCGAGGACATTACCGTGGCCGTGCTGGGCGAGAACCAGCGGGAGGCGGTGTTCGTGGACCGTTTGTACGGCGGAGCGCGCATCACCTTCTTCTGCGACGTGGGCCGCCGGCTGCCCCTGCACGTGGGCGCCGCGGCCAAGGCGCTGTTGGCCCACCTGCCCGCGGAGGAGTTCGAGCGCTATTTGCAGGACTTCACCCCGGTGCAGATCAGCCCCTGCACCCTGGTTTCCGAAGAGAAAATCCGCCAGGACCGCGAGACCACCCGCCAGCGGGGCTATTCCTACAGCAACCAGGAGGTGGACACCGGGGTCTCGGCCGTGGGGGCCTGCATCCTGGACGCGGCGGGCTATCCGGCCGCGGCCATGGCCATCGGCTCCCTGCACGTGAACCTGACGCCGGCCCGCATCGATGAGCTGGGCCGGCTTTTGCACCAAACCGCCGGAGAAATCTCCGCCAACCTGGGTCACGGGTTGTGACCCGGGCCAGGGATTGCAAAGCTAAATGCGACTGACCTGTATTGAGGACCATCTTCACTACGCTTTTTCCGCCGACCTTCCGCCGGTGCTCACGGTCAACCCCGGTCAACGCCTGGTGGTGGAGACCCTTGACGCCTCCCACGGCCAGATCCGGCCCGGCCGCGACGTGCCCGTGGACCGCTCCCGGCTCCTGCCCATCACCGGCCCGGTGGCCGTGGCCGGGGCCCGGCCGGGGGACGCCCTCCAGCTAAGCTTCGAGCAGATCGAGTTCAGTCCGGTGGGTCACGCCTGGGTCCGGCCCGGCCTGGGCATCCTGGAGTTGGACGCCGGCAAGCCCCTGTACGTACGGGAGTTCCGGGTGTCCGATCGGGTGGAGGTGGCCCCGGGGGTCTCCATTCCCCTGCGGCCCATGCTGGGCATCGTGGGAGTGGCCACCCCCGAACCGACTCCCGCCCGCCTGCCCGGAGTGCACGGCGGCAACCTGGACTGCGTGGACGTCACCACGGGCAACCAGCTTCTGCTGCCGGTGCTGGCGCCGGGGGGCAATCTCTCCTTGGGCGACGCCCACGCCGCCATGGGCGAGGGGGAGGTCAGCGGGTCGGGGATCGAGATCGCCGCCACCGTGACCTTCACCGTGGACCTGATCCCGGACGCGGGCCTGGATGGCCCCGTGGTGCTCACCCCGCACAAGACGGCGTTCCTCGCTTCGGAGGCTTCCCTGGACCGGGCGGTGCCCGCCGCCCTGCAACGGGCCCTGCGGGCCCTGACCGAACGCGGGGGGCAGAGCCCGGACGAGGCCTACCTGACCGCCTCCATCGCCGGCAACGCCCGCATCTGTCAGGTGGTCAACGGCTTGGTCACCGCAGCCTTCGAGCTGCCCCGGGAGGTGTTTCAATGGTGAAAGCGGCCGTGGTGCAGATGGATGTGGCCCTGGGGCGTCCGGAACAGAACCAGGCCAGGATTCTTTCCCTGGCCATGGAGACCGCGGCCGATCTGGTGGTGTTCCCCGAGTGCGCCAACTCGGGCTACGTGTTTGGCTCGGCCGCCGAGGCCCTGCCCTTTGCCGACCCCATCCCCGGCCCCTTTGTGGAAGAATTGGTTGCCGTGGCCCGCGAGCGGGGGCGGTGTCTGGCCGTGGGCCTCCTGGAAAACCACGGGGGCCGGCTCTGCAATTCCGCGGTGCTCATCACTGGCCAGGGTGAGGTTCACCTCTACCGCAAGACCCATCTGCCCTTCATCGGCCTGGACCGTTTCGTGGAGCCGGGGGACAGCCTGGAGCCTTTCGACACCCCGCTCGGCCGGGTGGGCCTGGCCATCTGTTACGAATGGCGTTTCCCGGAGGTGGCCCGCAGCCTGGCGCTCAGGGGGGCGGACATCGTGGTGGGGCTTTCCAACTGGCCCACCGGAGCCCTGGTCATTCCCACCGTGCTCCTGCCGGCCCGGGCCGTGGAGAACCGGGTCTGGATCGTGTCCGCCAACCGGGTGGGCCTGGAGCGGGGCACCACCTTCATCGGCCGCTCGTCCATCATCTCCCCCAGCGGCGAAACCCTGGCCGAAGTGCCCCCGGGCCGGGAAGGGACCGCCGTGGCCGAGATCGCGCCCGAACTGGCCCGGGACAAGAAGCTGGTCAAAATCCCCGGGGAGTACGAGCTGGACCTCTGGCAGGACCGCCGCCCCTCCCTGTACGCGGCGACCGCGCGGGATGGCGCCCATGCTTGAGTTCATCCCCCAGTTGGTGGTCAACGGCATAGTCCTGGGCAGCATCTACGTGCTGGTGGCCCTGGGGCTGACCCTGATCTTCGGGATCATCGACGTGGTGAACTTCGCCCACGGCGAGTTCTACATGGTGGGGGCCTTTGTGGCCTTTGTGTGCGTGAGCAAGCTGGGTCTGCCCTATCCCCTGGCCATCGTGGCCACGGCGCTGGTGACCGGCATCTTCGGCTACATCACCGAGAAGGTGATCATCCGCTCCCTGCGGCTACGGGACCCCCACCCCATCAACTACGTGCTGGTTACCGTGGGGCTCTCCACCTTCCTCCTGTACGGGATCAACTTCGTGTTCGGCCCGGACCTGAAGCGCATCCCCTCCCCCTACATGAAGCAGATCCTCCACTTCGGCAACGTCTTCCTCACCGCCCAGCGCCTTTGGGTGGTGGTGGTGGCGGCGCTGTTGGTGGCCCTGTTGGCCTATTTCGTCAAATACTCCCCCCTGGGCAAACAGATGCGGGCCACGGCCCAGAACTTCTCGGCCGCCCGCATCGTGGGGGTGAACACCGACCGGGTCTTTGCCTCCACCTTCTTCATCGGCGCCATGCTGGCGGGCATCGCCGGGGCTCTGGTGGGGGCCATGTTCGTCACCGAGCCGGCCATGGGCATCCACATCATCGTCAAGGCCTTCATCGTGGTGGTGGTGGGCGGCATGGGCAGCATCATCGGCTCCATCGTGGCCGGGCTGGGCCTGGGCCTCCTGGAAACGGTGGCCGGCGCGGCCATGCCGGCGGAGTTCCTGGACATCATTGGGTTTTCCATCATGATCATCATTCTTTTGACCAAGCCCACCGGCCTGTTCGGCAGCAAGGGGGACGCCCGTGCCTAGGTATGTCCCCGGCGGAGCCGTGATCCTGGCGGCCTTGGCCCTGCCCCTCATCTTCCCGCAGGCCTTTTATCAGCACATCATGATCACCGCGGTGATCAACATCATCCTGGCGGTGAGCCTGGGGGTCATCGTGGGTTACATCGGGGAGCTGTCCCTGGCCCACGCCGCCTTCTACGGCATCGGCGCCTACACCTCGGCCCTGCTCATGGTCAAGCTGGGGTTGCCCTTTGGGCTGGCCTTCCCCCTGGCCATCGCCGCCGCCGGGCTCCTGGGCTTCATCATCGGCATTCCCGCCCTGCGGCTCTCCGGCCATTACTTCGCCATAGCCACCTTGGGTTTTCAGGGCATCGTGGTGCTGTTGATCATCAACCTGGTGGACCTGACCCGGGGCCCCATGGGCCTGCCCGGCATCCCCTCGCCCGGCGTCCTGCACCTGGGCGGCCTGACCATCGACTTTGGCGACAAGCTGGCCTTCTATTACCTGGCCTTCGCGGTGATGCTGGTCACGCTTCTTTTGGTGCGGAACCTGCTCCGCTACAAGTTCGGCGAGGCCTTCATCGCCACCCGGGACGACCCTCTTTTGGCCGAGTCCATCGGGGTGCGCCCCCGGGACAGCCGCATGCTGGCCTTTGTCTTCGGCGCGGCCCTGGCCGGGGCGGCGGGCAGCCTCTACGCCCACTACACCCTGTTCATCAGTCCCGACTCCTTCAACTTGGCCGAGTCCATCTACCTGGTGACCATGGTGATCATCGGCGGGCGGGGGACCATCCTGGGCCCGGTGCTGGGGGCGGTGCTCTTGACGGGTTTGCCCGAAGTGCTCCGTTTCGCGGGCGATCTGCAGTTCGTCATCTACGGGCTGATGCTCATGCTGGTGGTGATCTTCCTGCCCAAGGGCATAGTGGGCTTTTGGGACCGCTTCCGGGCGCGCCCCGAACCGCTGGAAAGCTGAGAGGGTGGGAAGGCTATGGAATTATTGCAGATAGCCGGCTTGAGCAAGTCCTACGGCGGCGTCTCCGCCAACCAGGACATTTCCCTGACCATCCGGGAAAACGAGATCGTCAGCATCATCGGGCCCAACGGGGCGGGCAAGACCACCCTGTTCGACCTCATCACCGGGGTGACCCGGGCGGACGCGGGCCAGGTCCGTTTCCAGGGCGCCGAGATCACCCATTTGTCCACCGCGGACATCGCCCGGCGGGGCGTCGTGCGCACCTTCCAGCACACCAAGACCTTCCGGGATCTCACCGTGCTCCAGGCGGTGATGATCGGCCGGCACCTGCACGACCGCACCACCCTGTGGCAGGCCCTGTTGGCCGCCGGCCCGGCCCGGGCCCACAAGCAGCGGAAACGGGAGCGGGCCTTGGCCATCCTCGAGTTCATGGGCCTGGCCGACAAAAGCGGCCAGATCACCCAAAACCTGCCCTACGGCGAGCAGAAGCTTCTGAACATCGCCATCGCCCTGGCCGTGGAACCCAAGCTCCTGTTGTTGGACGAGCCCGCCGCGGGCATGAACCCCATGGAATCCCTGCGCATGTTGGGGACCATCCGCAAGATCCGGGAAACCGGGGTCACCGTGGGCCTGGTGGAGCACAACATGCGCCTGGTCATGAATATCTCCGAGCGGATTTTCGTCCTGGATTACGGCGAGCTGATCGCCCAAGGCTCCCCCGCCGAGATCCGGGCCAATCCCAAGGTGATCGAGGTGTACCTGGGGAGGCAGGCCTGTGCTTGAGCTAAGTGAAGTCCGGGTTTCCTACGACCGCGTGCCCGCCCTCCGGGGGGTTTCCCTCACCGTGAACGAGGGCGAGATCGTGGCGCTCATCGGGGCCAACGGGGCCGGCAAGTCCTCCACCCTGCGGGCCATTCAGGGCCTGGTGAAGGTGAAGAGCGGCCGCATCGCCTGGCAGGGCCGGGACCTCACCGGGGCCGCGCCCCACCAGGTGGTGCGCCAGGGCATTGCCCATTGCCCCGAGGGCCGCCAGGTCTTCCCCCAGATGACCGTGGACGAGAACCTGCACATGGGCGGCATGGTGCTCCCCGACGCGGCCCGCCGCGGCCAGCTTCTGGAGATGGTCTACCGTTATTTCCCCCGCCTGCTGGAGCGCCGCCGGCAGAACGCGGGGAGCCTCTCCGGCGGCGAGCAACAGATGCTGGCCATCGGCCGGGCCCTGATGGGCGATCCCCGGCTGTTGATGCTGGACGAGCCCTCCATGGGCCTGGCCCCCATCCTGGTGGACACCATTTTCGAGCTGATCCGGGCCATCAACCAGGAGGGCATCTCCATCCTGCTGGTGGAGCAGAACGCCTTCATGGCCCTGGAGTATTCCACCCGGGCCTATGTCATCGAAAACGGCAAGATCGGGGCCGCGGGCCCCTCGCGGGAGCTCTTGGACGATGAGTCTGTGCGGGAAGCCTATCTGGGGCTTTAGGCTGGCCCTACTTTCCCTGCTCAGCCTTAGCCTGGCCACCGCGGTGGCGGCGGCTCCGGCCGGGGCCGGGCAGGGCCCCGGCCCGGCCGCCGAGGCCGGGGACGGGGCGGCCCGGGCCTGCCGCCTGGTCCAGCAGTACGGCGGCGGGGCCGGCGGCCCGGAAACCATCGGCAGCCTGCTGGACCTGAACATGCGGCAATGGAAGCCCCAGTCCAACCTCGGCATAGGGGTGCTGGGCTGGCGGGCCGAGAGGTTGGGGCCCGGCGTGTACCGGGTGGTCTACGCCTATGAGGAGATAGGCCGGAAGCCGGTGGAGGTGCCCTGGCGGGTGGACCTGGCCGCTTCCCGCTTGACCCCGCTGACGCCCCTCAGCCAACGCATCCAGAGAATGTCCGAGCTTTTGTAAACCGCCGGCCGGCGGCCGGCCGCAGGGAACCGGCAACCAAGTTGCCTGTCCGCCGGGGGTGGACAGAGCATGGAGGAGAGAAAGCCATGAAGAAGATTCTAGTAGCGATAACGGCGATCCTGGCCCTGACCGTGGCGGCGGCCTGGGCGGCCGGGCCGGTTAAGGTGGGCGTGGTGCTGCCCTTCTCCGGTCCGGTGGGCTCCGACGGCGCCCGCACTTTCAACGGCGTGGAACTGGCGGTGCAGGAGATCAACGCCGCCGGTGGCGTGGACGTGGGCGGTCAGAAGATGCCGATCGAGGTCATCAAGGAGGACAGCACCTGCAACCCCCGCATGTCCGTGGCGGCGGTGGAAAAGCTGATGACCCGGGACAACGTCTCGCTGGTCATCGGTGACTTCTGCAGCACCTCCACCCTGGCCGACGCCGAAGTGGCCAAGCGCAACGAGGTTCCCCAGGTCACGCCCATTTCCATTGCCCCGCCCATCACCCAGCAGGGCAACAAGTGGATCTTCCGCAACTGCGACAACTCCGACATGATGGCCCGGGCCTTTGTGAAGCAGGCGGTCCAGTCCCTGGGCATCAAGCGCTGGGCGTTCCTGGCCCGCAACGACGACTACGGCCGGGGCGGGGTGGAGTCCCTCAGCGCCCTGGTGAAGCAGGAAGGCGGCGAGGTGGTGGCGGTCGAGTATCATCCCCAGGGCGCCACTGACTACTACACCCTCTTGACCAAGATCCGGGCCGCCAAGCCTGACGGCATCGCCCTGATCGCCAACACCGCCGAGCATTCGGTGGCCACCAACCAAATGGCCGAGATCGGCCTGACCAAGGAAGTCCGCCTGCTGGACCCCACCAGCGCCTACTTCAACCCCGAGTTCATGAAGCTGACCGGGGCCAACTCCAACGGCATGGCCGGCCCCACCCGCTACGTGCCCAACCTCGACACGCCCGAGAACCAGAAGTTCGTGGAGAGCTACAAAAAGGCCTTTAACGAGGACCCGGACAAGTTCGCCATGAGCGGCTACGAGACCATGTACCTGGCGGCCAAGGCCCTGGCGCAGGCCGGCACCACCGACCCCAAGGCGGTGCGCGACGCCCTGGCCAAGGTCAAGATGCAGAGCGTGCAGGGCCGGGAAATCTACTTCGACAACCACAACCAGATCGTGTTGGATGAGTTCCTGGTGCAGGTCAAGGACGGCAAGTACGAGATCCTGGGCAAGGTGGAAGGCGAGAAGCTCCTGACCAAGTAGCCGGGGTGGCAAACACCCCGCTCCCAGAGGTCAGGAATTACAAAAATCGCCTCCCTGGCGGGTCGCGTCAGCGCCGCCAACCAGGGAGGCGACCCGATTCTTGCTGGGTGGACCGGACCGCGCGGGTCCAGCGCGCCCGGTCGGCGGATTTACCGCCCCGGGCTTGCCAGTTTGTCCCAACCAACCGGAAAAAAGGGGGCGGCCCCGCCAGGGAGCCGCCCCCCGCCTGCCAGGCCTTCGGGGCCTCAGCCCAGAAGCTCCAGGAAAGCCTCCACCCGGGTCTTGAGCTGCTCCACGTCTTCCATGCTGTAATCGGTCTCCACCCGCAGGGTGCGGATGCCCTGCTCCCGCAGAGCCTTTTCCACCGGCAGCGACTCCATGAGGTAGGGCTGGCAGAACTGCAGCCCATAGTGGATGACCCCGTCGGCGTGCAGATCGTGGTGCATGTCCATGACGTGCGCCAAGCGCTCCGGGTTGGGGGTGAAGATGGCGCACTCGATGCCGAAGTAGCGGTCGATGACGGCTTCCATCAACTCGTCCAGGGTGGCCGCGCTGTCGGGCACCAGGTTGCGGTTGCCGCGCTCGCCCACGCAGGACTCCTCGCCCACGATCACCGCCCCGGCCGACTCCACGATCCAGGGCAACTTCCAGTTGGGCACGGCCATGGGGCAGCCGGAGAAGATCACCCGGCGGGCGCCCTGGGGCACGGCGCCTTCGCCCTTGGCCACCCGTTCATCCAACTCATCACAGAGCTTGTGCACCGAATCGGTGAAGCGCACGGGATCGTCATAGAAAAACACCTGGCTGATCAACAGGGCGTCCAGGCCCGAGATGGGCGCGGGATCGGCCTGGCGCAGCCGGTTCAGGCGGGCCATGGCCTGGCGCTTGGCGTTAGTAAGGCGGATGCCTTCCCGCAGGCGCTGGGCGTCGATCTTCACCCCGGTCAGCTCCTCCACCACTCCCATGAAGCGGTAGAACTCGGACTTCAACAGCTCGCGGCCGGCCGGGGATTTGATCTGGGGCAGGTCCATGGCGTAGAAGTTCTTGACCATGCCGCCAAAGGTCTCGTAGGCCTTTTTCTTGCCGTCGCAGGTGTTCTCACCCACGATCAGGTCGGCGCTCTCGATATAGGGGCAGACCTTGCCCAGCTTGAAGCCCAGGGCGCTCTTGATCAGGGCGCAGGTGTTGCGGGGCAGGTACTTCTCCACCTCGGCGGTGGCGAAGTCCGCCCCGGTGCACAACCCCACCAGGGTGGCGTCGGCGGCGCGCACGATCTCCTCGGGCACGAACACGCAGAACGAACCGACGACCTTGTGGCCCGCGGCCTTGCCGTCCAACAGTTCCTGCACCCTGAGCCCGTGCACCTCGCTCATCACGAAGTTGAAGTACTCCATGCCCTGGGGGCGGTTCTTCTGGCTCAGGAATATCTGCTGATAACCCTGCCCCAGCACTTCCAAAAGCTGGTCGTGGGCCGCGAGGTCCAGGCCCAGGGATTCCCACATGGCGCGGTGGTCGGCTGACATTTTTTCTCCCTTTGCGAATCGGTTGGGCATGCCGGCCCGGGCCCTGCCTGCCCCGGGGACCGCCAGGCAAGCGCGGCAGGGGCGGCGCGGGAGCCGGCCGATCACGCAGGGGGCGGAATACGGCGGCTTATACCCACGGGGCGCCCGGCCGGTCCCGGCGGGTTCCCGGAGGTCTTTCAGGTGAAAGCGAGACGGGTATGCATTTCAGAATTTCCCGGTATTTGGGCACATGGTGCGCTTGGTGTACCAAGAGGTAAATACCTAGTCAAGACAGTAATATGGATACAATATAGTTCTGTTTATTGATAAAGCTGATGGGTGCCCCGGCCGGGCTTCCAGGGCGGGCGGCCAGGGGTTCGGAGATAGGATTTGCCGCTCGGCAAGGGTGGCAAGCTATATAATGAAGCAAGGCCTGTCCCGGCCGAGTCCGGTTCAGCCCGCGCCAGCCCCTTGCGGATGCGCCGCCCCACCTCCCCTGCAGGGGACGTCTCTTGGCCTGCCCCCAACTTGCCAACCATTTTCTCGCCCGGGCCGGCAGGGTTGTGCCCAGGCTGCGAGGAGAAACGCACTATGCGTCTGGTGCACAAGCTTTTCCTGGCCTGGGGGATCTGCCTGGCGAGCCTGGCCCTGGGCTGCCCTGCGGCCCAGGCTGGCGGCGGCCCCCTGGAGGGTCCTTGGGAGTTCAGTGTGGCGCCCTATGGCTGGCTGATGGGCATCAGTGACGAGGTGACGGTGAGGGGCCAGCGGGCTTCGGTGAATGTGGACTTCGGGGACATTTGGGACGCCCTGGATTTCGCCGGCGAGCTGCACCTCGAGGTCATGAAGGGCCGCCTGGGCCTGTTCCTGGACCCCAGCTACCTGAAGGTTTCCGTGGAAAACAGCCTCGGGCCCCTCAACCTCGACACCACCCTGGAAGTGACCCTGTTCGAGTACGGCGCCTTCTACCGGGTGTACCGGACGTCCTTGGCCGGGCCGGGCCGCGAGTTCGCGGTGGATGTCCTGGCGGGAGGGCGCTACTGGGATCTGAACGTGGACATCGGTCTCCCCCGGCGGACCGTGAGCGGGGACCAAAGCTGGACCGACCCCTTCGTGGGGGCGCGGCTGGCCTTCAGCCTCACCGAGAACTGGCTCTTCCGCCTGCGGGGCGATGTGGGAGGTTTCGGGGTGGGCTCCGACTCGGCCTGGCAGGCCATAGCACTGGTGGAGTACCGCTTGGCCAATTGGGCCGGGGTGGTGGTGGGCTACCGGGCCCTTTACACCGACTACGCCGACGGCTCGGGCCGGGATGAGAACGCGTTCGACGCCACCATCCACGGCCCGGTGGTGGGGGTGAACTTCTGGTTCTAGGCGCCGGCCGGGTGACTCCTCGCCGGTGCTCTGAGGGAAAAGAGCATGAAACGGCCCGCCTGGTCCTCCCAGGCGGGCCGCTCAATGTTCGTGCGGCTTAGAAATTGATGCTGACCCCCAACTCGCCGCCGTAGGTGATCACCTCGGGGTCCCAGACCACGGCCGAGGCTTGGCCCAGGAGCGTCACCCGGGGGTTGAGTTGGTAGCTGGACCCCAGGGTGACCGTGCCCCAATCGGCCGCCACCGGGGCGGCGTCGGCGGTGTAGGCCGGGGCGTCCACCGTGGTCAACGAGGCCGTGCCCGTGCGGTCACGCGCGGCCCACTCGTGGTTCCATAGGGCTTCTGCGAAAGGCCGCCAGGCGCCCAGCTCCACGGCGGCCCGCCAGCCCAGTTGGCTGACCTCGGAGTCCCGGGTGATGTCGCCAAAGGACAGGGCGGTGAGCCCGGAGCCGCCGCTTTCGGTGAAGCCGTCCAGCCAGATCTTCTGGCACACCAGGCCCGCCACCGGGCCGGTGGTGACCGGGCCCAGCCGGATATCGCCGCCGCCCCGGAGGGCCAGGGTCTGCGACTGTCCGTCCGTGTCGCCTTCGTTCTCATCCAGGTAACGGCCCAGCGGCACCTGGCGCACGATCTTTTCCTGCAACATCCCGTAGGTGGCCACGGCGTTGACCCAGGCCGGCCCGTAGCGGTAAGCGGCATAGAGGCTCAGGGCCTCTTCCACCTGGCCGAAGTGCCCTCCGGTGGAGAAGCTTTGGCGCTGGCCGCCGGCCGTGAACGCCGCGCCCACGATGATCCCGCCCGGCGCCAGGTAATCCACGCCCACCGAGCCGCCAAAGGGCACCCCGGAGTCGTCGGGGTAGCCCGCGGCGTTCTTGATTTTCTGGTATTTGGCTCCGGCGCTGGTCCAGACGTTGACCCCATTGGGCCCGCGGTGCTGCCCGGACAGGTCGATCTGGCTCTGAATGGTCGCCGTGCGGGACAAGCCCCCTTGCACGGCCCCCTCGGTGATCAGGGAGATCTGGCTGGGCGCGGTAAGCAGGCTGTAGTTGTAATCCGCCACGATGGTCTGGCCGGCGGTGGTCAGGTGGTGGCCGTCGATGAACAGGTACTCCTGATGCTGCTCCGGCGTGAGGATGGCCAGGATGGCCGGGACCGGGGAGGGGGCGTTGGCCGACAGCACCGATTCCGCGGTGAATCCGAACTTGGTGGGGTTCTTGATCACGTACTGGAACACGCTGGTGTGGTCGGCCGGGATGTAATGCACCCCGGCGGCGGTCAGGCTGCGCCAGCAATCCAGGCCATTGGCCACGACCCGCTGATAGGCCGCCACCTGGTCGGCCGGGAGCACCCCGCCGGGGCCGGCCAGGGTAGCGCCGTAATAGGAGTTGGGCACCAGGATGGTGCGCGCCCCCGCCCTTTGCAATTCCGCGACCTTGGCCGCCAGCGCGGTGACCTGCTGGTGCAGGTAGTCCGGGGGGGCCGGGTTCCGGGTGACATAGAGCAGATCGTTGTTGCCTGTGCTCACTATATAGAGGGCGTCGGGATTGGCCCGGCCGCCCACCGAGGCCAGGTAGTTGGTGATCTGCTGGGTGGCGGGCACCAGGTCCGGGGCGGCCATGGCGGTATAGGAGCCGCCCACGCCGTAGTTGGCGCCGCCGCCGTCGATGGTCGCGGCGCTCAGGCTGAAACGGTCGGCCAGCATGGTGGTGTTCATCACCCCGTTGCCGGCCCAGCCGCCCTTGGCCCCCCGGGCTATGGCGGCGGCGATCGCCTGATCACCCTCGGGAAAGCCGATGGAATGGTAGCGGAAGTATCCGGTGTCGATGGTGCTGTCGCCGAGGCCGACGAACTGGGAGAAATCCCCTGCGCCGGCCAGGCCGGGCAGGGCCAGGACGGCGGCCAATAAACCTGCCGCCAAGCGAATCATGCTGCGTACCATGAGCTGTTACCTTCCTTACTGGACCTTGAGGGGGCCGGAGCCGCACCGGTTGCGCACCCCGGCTCTCCGGGGGGCCGCCTCCGCCGCGAACCGGGCGGGCCCGCGGGGCAGGTTGTGCGACAAGCCGCAAATTTTACGCGGGAAGAGCCGACGCCAAGGAACAACGCCGGGCAAGAAACTATAGCACAAATGCACCTGGCGATTCCAGAGGGAAGAGGGGGGTGGCATTATGCGGGGGGAGATGCGCCGCGGGGGAGGGTGGATGAGGAGGGCGGCGGGTGATATTCCCCCCATATTGTGCATGCCTCGAAAAGCGGAAATAATGCGCTAGGAGATGATCCCTGGGCGCGATTCGTCGGAACTTCACCCGGGAGTTTTAGCTGGAAGCTGTGCGAGAGCGTTGCACCAGGCCCCGCTCTCCCACTATGATTCCGTCAACCGGGCCGCTTGAACACGGGTTTGGCAAGGTACGGGGAGATCAGGGAGGGTTCTACGCCAAAGGTTTTGAATATGCACGATGAGCCACCCAAACATCAGCACGACGCTGGTCCAAGTCATCACCACGGGCCTGGCGGGCATGCCCATATGCACGGCGTCGTCGATCCCTCCATTTTCAGCACCCAAAGGGGTATTTGGGCGGTTAAGTGGTCGTTCATCTGGCTCCTCGCCACGGCGCTTTTCCAGCTGGTCATTGTCCTGTTCACCGGCAGCGTGGCGCTTCTGGCCGATACGATTCACAACGTGGGCGACGCGGCCACCGCCCTCCCGCTGTGGGTTTCCTTCCGGCTGGCTGGCCGCCGACCCAACAGCCGGTTCACCTATGGTTACGGCCGCTTGGAAGACCTGGCCGGCCTGGCGATCGTGCTCACCATCCTGGCCAGCGCCCTGGTGGCGGGCTACGAAACCCTCGACCGCTTCTGGCATCCGCGGACCGTAAGCCATCTCTGGGCGGTCGGCGCCGCGGCCGTGGTCGGTTTCCTGGGCAATGAAGCCGTGGCCCGCTTCCGGATCAAGGTCGGCCAAGAGATCGGCAGCGCCGCGCTGGTCGCCGACGGGCGCCACGCCCGGGTGGACGGGCTCACCAGCCTGGCCGTGCTTCTGGGGGCCTTGGGGGTCTGGCTGGGCTTTCCCCTGGCGGACGCCCTGGTGGGCCTCTTGATCACGGTGGTGATTCTCAGAATCGTCTGGCAAGCCGGCCAAGCCATTTTCACCCGCATGCTCGATGGGGTGGACCCGGAGATTACCGGCGAAATCAGACACACCGCAAGCCAGACCCCGGGGGTGCAAGAGATTTCCGAAGTGCGGGTGCGCTGGCTGGGGCATCGGCTGCACGCCGAATTGAACGTGGCCGTAGATCCGGAACTCTCGGTGGACAAGGGGCATGAGATCGCCAAAGAGGTGCGGCACCGCCTGTTGCACCAACTGCAATACCTCTCAAACGCCACGATCCACATCGATCCCGCCAACGCGCCCGGGGAGGATTATCACCGGGTGGCCGAGCATGAACACGACGGCCTGCCGGTTCACTTGCACTAAATAACCCTGCCGCTGTGCTTTTGGCAGGGTCCCGTTCCCCTGCCGCTCCCAGGCGCCCAAAACGTACGCCCCCGCTTTTCCCGTATTTTCGCTTGCCCCTGCCGAAATTTCGTCCTTACAATTTTCTCAGGCCCCAGCCAGCCCTACGGAGCGCGGGGATTCGCAAGCTACCCAACCAAACATCCCTGATTTCAGCAGCACAGCCTAATCCGCGGCGGTCCCGGCGGGTTTTACACGAAAACCCGGCCGGGCCGCGGCCCTGGGAGAAGTCATGACCGCATCCGCTCCGTCCCCGCCGCCGGCTCCGGCCGCGGGCGGCATCGCCCTGGAACTGCTGGTCAATGGCGTGCCCCGCCAGGTGGTGGTGGAGCCGCGCTGGACCCTCACCTATGTCCTCCGCGAGGTCCTGGGCCTCACCGGGGCCAAGGAGGGCTGCGGCCGGGGGGAGTGCGGGGCGTGCACCGTGCTCCTGGCCGGCCGGCCGCGCTACTCCTGCCTGACCCTGGCCGTGGAGGCCGCGCCGTACGCCATCACCACCCTGGAGGGGCTGATGGACGGCGACGAGCTGGGCCCGGTGCAGGAGGCCTTTGCCCGGGAGGACGCCTTCCAGTGCGGCTTCTGCACCCCGGGCCAGATCATGGCCGCCGAGGGCCTCCTCCGGGCCGATCCCCGGCCGAGCGCGGCGGAGATCCGCCGCGGCATGAGCGGCAACCTCTGCCGCTGTGGGGCCTATGACCATATCCAAAAGGCGGTGACCCTGGCCGCGGAGCTACGGGGCGGAAGGGAGGCGGAATGATGGCCACGGACCGCGGGCAGCGATGTCATGTCGAGGGCCAGGTGGAGGGTTTGGCCCTGCCGCCCACTCCGCCGGCCGGCCAAGAGCCGGAGCCCTGGGGCGAGACCCGGGTGGTGGGCCGGGCGCTCCCCCGGGTGGACGCCTTTGCCCGGGTGAGCGGCCGGGCGGTGTACCCCAGCGACCTCAGTCTGCCGGGCATGCTCTACGCGGCCATCCTGGGTTGCCCCCATCCCCACGCCCGGGTGCGCGGGGTGGCGGCTGGGGCGGCGCGGGCGCTCGCCGGGGTGCGCGCGGTGCTCACCCCCGCTGATCCCGCGGCGCGCCTGGCCTGGAAATACGACGAGGTGGCCAGCGAGCTGTTCCCCGCGGAGTGCCGCTTCGAGGGCGAGGCCGTGGCCGCGGTGGCCGCCGACACCCCATACCTGGCCGCCGACGCGCTCCGGGCCCTGGAGGTGGATTACGAGGTGCTGCCCTTTACCTCGGACTTCACCGCGGCCCTGGCGCCGGAGGCTCCGGCGGTGCAGCCGGGGGGCAACCGGGCCGGTGCGCCGGTGGAGTACGCACGCGGCGACGTGGCCCAGGGCTTTGCCGAGGCCGACCTGGTTTTGGAGCGGATCTATGCCACCGCCGCGGAGATCCACACCCCCCTGGAGCCCCACGGCTGCGTGGCCTGGTGGGAGGGCGACACCCTGAACCTGCACGAGTCCACCCAGGGCGTGTTCATCGTGCGCGAGGCGGTGGCCGAGGTGCTGGGCCTGCCGCTGGAAAAAGTGCGGGTGATCGGCCATTACCTGGGCGGCGGCTTCGGGGCCAAGTTGCAGTCCGGCAAGTACGCGGTGCTTGCGGCGCTCTTGGCCAAAGAGACCGGGCGGCCGGTGAAGCTGTTCCTGACCCGGGAGGAGACTTTCCTTTCGGTGGGCAACCGGCCGCCGTCCCAACTCCGGATCAAGGCCGGGGTGAAGCGGGACGGCAGCCTCACCGCCCTGGAGATGACCGGTTCGGGCAGCGGGGGAGCCTTTCCGGCCAGTGGCGTGTTCCTGGTGGACTGGGTGGTGCGGGATCTCTACACCTGCCCCCACGTGCGCACCAGCCTGCAGGAAGTGTTCATCAACGGCGGCCCCTCCCGGGCCTTCCGGGCGCCGGGGCACCCCCAGGGGGCCTGGGCCCTGGAGCAGATGATGGACGAGCTGGCCCGGGAGCTGGATATGGACCCGGTGGATCTGCGCCTGGCCAACGTGCCCGCGGTGAGCCAGGCCCGGGGCGGCCTGCCGTACTCGGTCACGGGCTTGGCCGAGTGCCTGACCCAGGGCGCGGCGGAGTTCGGCTGGGCGGCGGCGCGGGAGGCCACGGCCCGTCAGCCCCGGGAGGCCACCCTCCGCCGCGGGGTGGGCATGGCCGCGGCGGTGTGGATCGCCGGCTCGGGTTTCCTGCCCAGCACGGTGAAGGTGTCGCAACTGGCTGACGGTGGGGTGGAACTGAATATGGGGGCCAGCGACATTGGCACCGGCACCAAGACCATCATGGCCATGGTGGTGGCCGAGGATCTGGGCCTGTTGCCCGGGGAGGTGCGCCTGGTCTGGGCCGACACCGGGCTCACCGAATATACCCGCGCCTCGGGCGGCAGCAAGACCGTGCCCACCGAGGCGCCGGCCGTGCGGGCCGCCTGCCTGGAACTGAAGCGGGCCCTGACCGCCCTGGCCGCCCGGGAGCTGGGCGCGCCGGAGGAAGAGGTGTGTTACCTGGGCGCCAGCCTCCAGGTGGGAGACGACGCGGCCCAGAGCGTCAGCGCGGCCCGGCTGGCCGCGCGGGCCCCGGGCGGCCGGGTGACCGGCGTGGGCGAGCGGGGCCCCAACCCCCCGGAGGTGGCCATCTGCCCCTTTGCGGCCCAGTTCTGCGAGGTGGAGGTGAACACCCTCACCGGGGAGGTGCGGGTGCTCCGCTTCCTGGGGGCCACCGACGCCGGGCGGGTGATGAACCGCCTCACCTATGACAACCAGGTGGGCGGCGGCATCGTCATGGGCCTGGGCCTGGGGCTCACCGAGGAGCGGGTCTTGGACCACGGCCAGACCGGCAAGCTGGTGAATCGCAACTGGCACGACTACAAGCTGCCCACCATGCTGGACGCGGCGGGCGAGCTGGTGAATGTGCCCATAGAGATCATTGATACCAAGGCCAACACCGTGGGGACCAAGGGCCTGGGCGAGCCGGTGACCATCCCCACCGCCCCGGCCCTGGCCAACGCCATCTGCGACGCCTGCGGGGTGCGGGCGCGGGAAACCCCGGCCAACCCGGTGCGCCTGGCCGCCTTGCTGGCCGCCCGGGAGGAGGAGTAGTCATGCTGCCCGCTTTTGATTATGTCCGGCCCGCCAACCTGGCGGAGGCCGCGGCCGCGCTGGCCCGGGAGGGCGCCGTGGCCCTGGCCGGAGGTAGCGATATCATGGGTATCATGCGTGACGGCGTGCAGAACCCCGCGACCCTGGTGAGCCTGACGGGCCTGGACGAGCTGCGAGGCATCTCCGAGACCGCCGCCGGCGGTCTGGCCCTGGGAGCGCTCACCACGGTGCACGAGGTGGCCACCCACCCCCTGGTGGTGGAGCGCTATCCGGCCCTGGCCCAGGCCGCGGCCGCGGTGGGGAGCCCCCAGCTCCGGAACCAGGGCACCCTGGGCGGCAACCTCTGCCAGAAGCCCCGCTGCTGGTACTACCGCGGCGAATTCCATTGCGCCCGGAAGGGCGGACTCCGCTGCTATGCCCTGCGGGGCCAGAACCAGTTCCACGCCCTGTTCGGCACGGCGGGCCGGTGCGCCTATGTGCATCCCTCGGACACCGCGCCGGCCCTGGCGGCCTACGGGGCCGTGGTGCTGACCACGGGGCCGGAAGGGGCGCGCCGCCTGCCGGCCGGGGAGTTCCACGTGCCGCCGGCCACGGCCATCGACCGGGAGACCGTGCTGTTGCCCGGGGAAGTGGTGACCGGGGTGGAATTGCCCCCGGCCGAAGGCGCCTGGGGCCGCTATCGCAAGATCCGCGCCCGGGGCGCCTGGGACTTCGCCCTGGCCGGGGCGGCCCTGGTGCTGAATCTGGAGGGGCGGCGGGTGGCCCGGGCCCGGGTGGTGCTCTCCGGGGTGGCCGCCGTGCCCTGGCGCTCCATGCCCGCGGAGGAGGCCCTGGAGGGCCGCGAGCTGACGCCCGGGGTGGCCCGAGACGCCGCCCGGGCGGCGCTCTCCGGCGCGCGGGCCCTGGCCCACAACCGCTACAAGCTGTACCTGTTGGAGGGCCTGCTCACCGAGGAGCTGACGGGCCTGGCCCGGGTGCAGGGCTGAGGCGGGGCCGGGCTGGGCGGATAGCCGCCCGGCCCGGTCGGGCAGGCATGGTAAGGGACAGGAAACTAGCGAGTAAAATTCCAGAATGCCCGTGACCCCGGCACCTTGCCCGCACACCCCTTTCCCTTCGGTGGATAAATAGCCGCAGACCACCGCCCAACCGGGGGACGGGGGCTTTTTTTGCCTTGACCCAATATAAAACTGCTATACAATAAAAACATAAAACAGCGTCTTAATAGAAGACCGTTTGGGATGCTATCCGGAAGCCAGCCAAATGCCGCGGGGACCGGCAGAGGATTTCCGGGGCGGAGAAACGCAAGGTGGAGGGTGGGCATGAGAAGCAAACTACTGTTGATCAGCGGCGGGGTGGCCTTGGCCTCCGCCGTATTTCACGCGTCCTTTTGGGTGCTGTTCGATTGGGCCGGGGAGTTGCCCAAACTGAGCCCTGAAAACGCGGGTATCATGCAAATGCTCAACATCGTCTGTATTTATGGCTTCTTGTTTCAGGGTTTCGCGTCCTTTGTCTTGGCCAGGAAGCCCGGCCCCTGGAGCGTGGCGGAAAAGGCCATCCTGGTTTTCATTGGTGGCTTCTTTTTACTGCGCGCCGCTTTTGGTTTTCCGTTGTTCGGCTGGAATCTGCCCGAGGCCATGGTGGTGTTGGTGTGCCTGATGGTGAGCGGGGCCAGTTTCCTGGCCCTGGGGGCTTCCCCCCGCCCCCGGCCGGCCGCCCGGGCGAGGTAGCGTCTTGAACCCGCGGCGAACCCCGACGCGGCTGGCCCGGCGCTCCACAAGAAGATCAAGGCAGGTCCATGGCCTGGCCAAGTTTCAGGGAAGGCGTTGAGAACATGAAAATCAGCCACGAAAAAAAGCAGGAAAATCGCGAGGCCATCCTCCAGGCCGCGGTGAATATCATCATCGAGAAGGGCTTCAAGGCCGCCACCATGCGGGCCATGGCCCGCGAGGCCGGCCTGGGCGACGCCACCATCTATAATTACTTCCCCACCAAGGAGTCCCTGCTCTACGCCTACTATGAGGGCAAGTTGGCCGCCGCCGCGGACCAACTGGCCGGCGTCCCGGGGCTGGAGGAATATTCCTTCAAGGAGAAGCTGCAGGCCTATTTCGAGACCTGTTTGGAAAATTTCCTGGCCGACCGTGAGTTCCTGCAGGAGACCTTCCGCTTGGTGTTCTACCCGGTGACTCCACCCAAGGAATTGCAGGCCATCAAGGCCCCTTTCCAGGAATGCCTGAGCCGCATCTTCGATAGCGCCGTGGAAAACGGCGAGATCCAGGAGCCTCCCTTCCGCGACTTGAGCTTGCACCTGTTTTGGGATTATTTCCTGGGTGTGGTGTTCTATTGGCTGAAAGATGCCTCGGAATGTTTTTCTGATACCACTGAGCTCATCGATAAGACCATGGACTTGGCCAGCGCGGTTTTGGCGGCGGGCCTGGTGAACAAGGTGTTCGATATCGTGACCTTCCTTTTCCGAAACCACATCGTGAGCCGCCTGGACACCTTCCGTGGTGGCTTGGATGCCTTCAGCCAAGTGCGGCGCGCCTTTACGGAGGAAGTCTGTGGAAAGCCGGCTACCGGAAAGTAAGCTCCGCCGCAGCTTGGTGGGGGGCCGGGCCGCAGCCAAGCTGGGAGGCGGTTTGGTGGAGTATTTGGCCAGCAAACCTTTCCGCTCACCCGAGGGCCGGGTCGCAGCCAAGGAGGAGTTGGACGAAAAGAGCGCCCAGATTATTTTCAACTGCCTGAGTTTGTTGAAGGGAACCGCGCTAAAGGTGGCTCAGCTCTTGAGCTTGGAATTGGAGCTTTTTCCGCCGGCCATCCAGCGCGAATTGCAGAAAAGCTACAACCAGGTGCCGCCCCTGAACCGGGTGCTGGCTCGCAAGGCCGTGCAGAATTCCCTGGGCCGCCCGCCGGAAGAGGTGTTCGCTCGCTTCGAACCCACCGCTTTCGCGGCGGCCAGCCTGGGGCAGGTGCACCGGGCCCGCAGCCACGAAGGCCGGGACCTGGCGGTCAAGGTGCAGTACCCCGGCATCCAGCGGACCATCAAGAGCGACCTGCAACTCTTGCGGGGCGTATTATGGCCCCTGCCCGATTACCGATTAATCGCGCCCGCCCTGGACGAAATCGAAGCGAGGTTGTTGGAGGAGATCGATTACGTCAAGGAAGCCGCCAACCTGACCTTTTTTGGCTCACGCCTGGGCCTGCCAGGCGTGACCATACCCGCCCCCTATGCACCGGCCTCCAGCGCCACGGTGCTCAGCGCCACCTATCTGGCGGGCCTGCCCCTCAATCTTTGGTTAAAGACCAACCCCGGGCAGGAAGAGCGCGACCGGGTGGCGCAACGGTTGAACGACATTTTCCTGGAAAGCCTCTACGAGCTGCACTGCATTCACGCTGATCCCAACCCGGGCAATTTCATCATCGACGACGAGCTTGGCCTCGGCTTGGTCGATTTCGGCTGTGTCAAAAGGTTGGATGACGAATTCGTCCAGATCTACCGGCAAATGCCCGGGTGCATCATCCGCGGCCGGCAGGACGAATATTTCGCGTTGCTGCGGACCTTGAAGGTCCTGCCGCCCGGCCTGGACCCGAAGATCGAGGACGACATCTTCAGGGCGGTCTATGGTTTCGGCCAGTGGTTGGACCAGATTTTCCGCACCGAGCGTTTTGATTTCGCCGCCGAGCCCGGCTTCATCGCCGCGGGCAAGGTCCAGATGCAGGCCATGTACAAGTACCGGGGGCACATCACGGTGAATCCGCAGATCATCTTCCTGAACCGCACCCGGTACGGCCTCTTGCGGGTCTTCCAGCAGATGGGGGCCCGGGTGCGCTTGCGCAACCCCTACGAGTGGGACTCCTGAGCTGAGCGCGAGGCGGGGGGCGTGGGGCGCCCGCCTCGCGCGCGGCTCAGTCCTTCCCCTCCTCCCCGGCCGGCAGCTCCACCACCATCGCCAACTGAGCCTCCTGGTACCTTGGATGCCAATTCATTGCCATGGGCCGTCGGGCGGAGCATAATGCCCGGCATGGGGGCCGCCGACAATCTAAAAACAGCTCTGGAAACGCTGGCCGAACGGCACGCGGAGGTCTGGCAAAGACTGCCGCAGAGCTTCGACTTGCCGGGACCGCTGCCGGTCAAAACCATTCTCCGAATATTCAAGGGAAGCAGCCAAGAGGTAGAGAAAATCTATCCCACCCCGCAAGCCGCCATGGAGGCCGCCCTGGCCGACGGCGCGCGGGTGGTGCTCTTGGAGGCCGGCCCCGGCCAGGGCAAGACCGCGGCCCTGCACTGGGCCATGCACCGGAAGTGCGCCGAGCTGGCCCAGGGGGGCGGCGAACCGGCCGAAAATCTCCGCCTCCCCTGGCACGAAGACCTGGGCCGCCTGGAAATCGGCGGGGACGCGCGGACAGTGCTGGCGGGGATCGTGACGGGCCGCCCGGCCAGCCTGCGCGAAGGGGCCGGGCTGTTCTATTTGGACGGCCTGGATCTGCTGACCGGCCAGCCCGATCCGTCATCCCTGGTGAAGGCGGCGGAAAAACTGACCTGGGAGACCGGGCACGCCTTTGTCTTCAGCAGCCGCCCCCTGGAAAGCGTGCGCGGCGGGCTGGCCGACGCGGGGAAATCCTGCCGCCTGGAACTGGCCGGGTTGGACCGGGAGGCCGTGGCTGACTGGCTGCAAAACTGCGAGGCCAGGCGCCCGGGCGCCCAAAAGGCCTTCGACCAGATTTGCCAGGCCAGCCAAGCGGCTGAAAAACTGATCGAAACCCCCTTGCTTTTCGCCATGGCCCTTTCCGCGGCCCTGGCCACCGCCGGCGGCCAAGAGCCCCTGAACTGCGGGGCCCACCCGGGCCGGGCGGGGCTCTTCGCCGGTTTCGTGGATCACTTCATCATTCGGGCCAAAGGGCAAACCCACCTCCCGGGCGGTTACCGGGGCTACAGCGGCGAGGCCTTCAACGGGCTTTGCTGGGCCGCGCTGGCCGCCGGGCATATGGAGACCATCCCCGGGAAAGAGCGTGGCGATCTGCTGCCCCGCGCGGCGGCCCTGCCGGGCGGGGCGGGGCCACCCGAGCCGCTTTCCACGGCGGCGGAAGCGGCGGCCAGGAGCGAGGCGGAGCTTCGCCAGGCCGGGATAGTGTCGCCAACCACCCCGGACTGCACGGTGGGTTTTATCCACCAGGAATTCATGGAGCATCTGGGCGGCAGGCACCTGGCCCGCCGCTTGCGGGCCGCCCGGCAAGGCGGTTGGCTGGAGGCCGAGCTATGGGATCACCTGGGCCATGAGCGGCTGGACAGCTTGTTGGCCCACGGCTTGGCCCAGTTGGGAGACGCGGACCGCCGCGCCATCATGGGCAGGGCTTTTGATCTGCCAAGCTTCCAGGAAATACCAAAATGGATAGGTTTGTTGGCGACCGCTGACCCTGCCATCGCGTTTGATCTGGTTTCACCATTTGTAAACTCTCCTGACCCATCTGCCCGTGCCAGGGCAGCCGGGGCGCTGGGCAAGATAAACGATCCCCGGTCCGTGGAGCCGTTGCGGGAGATCCTGAGGGATGAGGAGGGATATGTTCGCCAAGCCGCCGCCTGGGCGTTGGGCGAGTTAAACGATCCCCGGGCCGAGGGAGCGCTGCTGGAGGCCCTGCGGGATGAGGATGTATCTGTTCACGCGGCCGCCTTTGGGGTGTGGGCCAGGGGAAGTGATCCCCCAGCCTTGGGGCCGCTGCTGAAGGCCCTGAGGGATGAGGAGGGATATGTTCGCCGGGCCGCCGCCGAGGCGTTGGGCGAGCTAAAGGATCCCCGGGCCGTGGAGCCGCTGCTGAAGGCCCTGAGGGATGAGGATGCAGATGTTCGCGTGGCCGCCGCCGAGGCGTTGGGCGAGCTAAATGATCCCCGGGCCGTTGAGCCGCTGCGGGAGGCTCTGGAGGATGAGGAGGAATATGTTCGCCAGGCCACCGCCGGGGCGTTGGGCGGGCTAAAGGATCCCCGGGCCTTGGAGCCGCTGCTGAAGGCTCTGGAGGATGACAATAAAGATGTTCGCCGGTCCGCCGCCGAGGCGTTGGGCGGGCTAAAGGATCCCCGGGCCTTGGGGCCGCTGTTGAAGACCCTGGGAGATGAGGATGCAGTTGTTCGCTGGGCCGCTGCCCGGGCGTTGGGCGAGCTGAAGGATCCCCGGAGCGTGGAGCCGCTGCTGAAGGCCCTGAAGGATGAGCACTTTCTGGTTCGCCTGGTCGCCGCCGGGGCGTTGGCCGCCATTTTTTCAGACATGTCCCCCGACCCCATGGACCAGTTGACTGCCCACTCGCCAAAAATATCCGATGAGAGCGCGGTGGAAATTGCCGCGCAATGGCAACGCCGTTGGCCGGGGTAAGCTCGGCTGGCCGAAATCGAAGCGCAAAGGCTGAGGCGAATGAAGGCGGAGAAAAACATGACCAAAGGTGGAGACACCATCAACCAGATCGGCAACACCGGGCAGACCGTGGGCAAGGTTGCAGGCGACAATTATTACCACGACCCGCAAGTCCTGCTGCAAGCCCTCAAAACCGTACGCGCGGACATAATCGGCAGCCAAGCCCCGGCAAGCCAGGCGGCCGACCAGGCGGAATTGGTGGCCAAGCTGGATGAACTGGTAGCCGCCGTGCGCGACAACCAACCCGGAACGGCCAAACAGGCTTGGGCCTGGCTGCAAAATGCGGTCAATGTCGCGGTGTTGCCCGTGGCGGCTTCGCAGGCCTGGCCGGTGGTGGTGGAAGCCATGCATCGCCTGGGGTCCTGACCCAACTTCGGGCCTTTCCTGCCTCGGCAGACGCCGCCATCCTTCGGGCCGAGGTTCCGCCCGGGTGACCGGCAAAGGCGACGGCACCGCGCCATTGTCAGCCTCGCCGTTCCCGCTCCGCAGGTCAACGAGCCCACATCTCCGGGCCTCACCCGCTTCCCCTCAACTCCCCTTCTCCCCCCCGGTCCCCACCGGCAGCTCCACCACCATGGCCAACTGAGACTCCCGGTACTCTGCCCGGATGGCGCCTTGGTGGGCGGTGATGATCTTTTGGCACAGGGTGAGGCCCAGGCCGGAGCCGGGGTTTTCGGCGCCGGGCAGGGAGTGGAAGGGGGTGAACATGGCCGTGAGGTCGTCCGGCGAGAGCGGCGGACTGGGGTTGGCCAGGACCACCCGCCAGTGCTCGCCCCGCCGGGTGAGGCGGAGGGTGATCTCGGCCGGAGCCGGGGAGTGTTTGGCCGCGTTGTCCAGGAGGTTGCTGAAGGCCGAGGCCAGGCTCTCGCCGTCGCCGAGCACCCAGGCCTGATCCGGCAGGTCCAGGCGGAGCTGCAGGTCGCGGTAGGTGAGCAAGGGGCCGCAGAGATCGGTCTGCTGGCGGAGCAGCTCGGCCAGGTCCACCGGCTCCCGGGGCAGCGGTTGGGACAAGAGGTCCAGCCGGGAGAGGAGCAGGATGCGGGCCAACAGCCCGTCCAGGCGATCTATCTCCTCGCGGATGTCCGCCAGATAGCCCTGGGCCCGGGGGGCCGCCTCCTCCGGCAGGCTTTCGGACAAGAGCTGGCTGGCCACGTAGATGCGGGTAAGCGGGCTGCGGAGTTCATGGGACACGTGGGCCAACAGCTCCCGGCCGGCCAGGATCATCTGCCTGAGGCGGCTGGTCATGAGGTTGAAGGCCTGGGCCAGCTCGCCGATCTCCCCCCGGGCGCTGACCTGGGCCTGGTGGTCCAGGTTCCCTTCGGCGATCAACATGGCCGAGCGGTCCAGCTCCTTCAGGGGCCGGGAGATGCGCCGCGCCAGGGGGATGATCAACAGGCTCACCAACAGGCAGATGAAGCCCAGGCGGAGCAGGAAGGGATAGTGGGGCGGGGGGCGCTCCGGGGGATGGACCAACAAGAGGCAGAGCCGGGCGCCGGGCAGGGCCGGCGCCTCCAGGGGCACCGCGATGAGCATCTCCCGCGGCGGCTCCCACAGGGACAGGAAGGGGCCCTGGCGGTCGCCCCGGGCCTCGGCGCGCTCCAGGAGGCCGGGGGGCGGCAGGGTTCCCGGCGAAAAGGCCCGGGCCATACCGTCCACCTGGAACCAGACCCGGCCTCCGGTGATATCAGCGATCTCGCGGCTCAGGCCGGACAGCACCTCATCCTGGGGCTTGCCCTGCGCCAGGCCCCGGGCCAGGCCCTGCCGGGCCAGCTTCTGGGCGAACAGGGTGAGGGCCTTGAGGTGGGGGTCCAGGGTGCGGCGGGGGGAGGGCGGGCCCTCGATCAGGAAACTGCCCATCACCAAAAGCTGCACCATGAGCAGCATGCCCAGGAAAGAAAGCAGGAGTTTGCCGTAGATACCCACGTCTTGGCCTCACGATTCCTGCAAGAGATAGCCCACGCCCCACACGGTTTTGATGAACTGCCGGCCCGGGTCCAGGGTCTTGAGCTTGGCCCGGAGATTGCTGATGTGCACGTCCACCGCCCGGTCAAAGGCCAGGCACTCGCGGCCGCGGGCCAGGTTCAACAGCTCGTCGCGGGTGAACACCGCGCCGGGCCGCGACATCAGGGCGGCCATGATCTTGGTTTCGGTGAGCGACAGTTCCACGCTGTGGCCCCTGGCGGAAAGGAGGCCCCGGATCGGCTCCAGCTCCAGGCCGACCGCCCGCAGGGAGGCCAGGGGGGGCCAGGCCGCGGCCGGCTCCAGCTCGGCCGCGCCGCGCCGGAGCACGGCCTTGATGCGGGCCAACAGCTCGCGGGGGTTGAAGGGCTTGCCCAGGTAGTCGTCAGCCCCCATTTCCAGGCCCACGATGCGGTCGGCCTCCTCGCCCTTGGCCGTGAGCATGATCACCGGCAGGGCATGCCGCTGGCGTAGCGCGCTCAACAGCTCCAGGCCGCCCTGGCCGGGCAGCATCACGTCCAGCACCAGCAGCTCGGGCGGGGTCCGCTCCAAATGGTCCAACAGCCCCGCCCCGTCGGGCAGGCCGGTGACCTGAAAGCCGTACCCGGAAAGATACTCGGTCAACAGCCGCCGCAACTTGGCGTCGTCATCCACGATAAGAATGTGATTGGCCAAGGTTTCACCTTTTCAGATCATTGCCCGGCGCGGGACGCTCCAGCCAGGAGCCTCGATTCCAACTCCCGAGGCCATATCACGTCCCGGCCCGCGATCCCGGGGGATTTACAAAAAAATTACATTTTTTTTACCCGGCCTTAAACCCTCCAAGGGCCTTTCTGCCCCATACTCGACCCCGGAGCGACAGTCTATCCGCTCCGTTACCCAAGGATGGGGATAAAGCCAGGAGGCGACCTTGAAACAGGATACGAGCCCGGTTATCCGGGACCTGCTCCCTCGTGGGGATTCCGCGGCCTCCGCGCCGCCAACCTGCCCCGCGCCGGCCGCCGGCCGGGAGAGCGCGGCCGGCGAAGACGCCACGGCGCGCCCGCCGCGGGACGACTACCACATCACGCCCGACAAGCTCCTGTCCCCCCGGGAGGTGGCCCACCTCCTCCGGACCAGCCAGCGCCTGGCCCAGCGGGATTTGGACCAAGGCCGTACGGCCTGGGTCAAGCGCTACCTTTTGGTGCACCTGGCCTGCGCCAGCGGCTTGCGGGCCGGCGAGATCGCTGGTCTCAGGGTGGCGGACTTCCAGGAGCCGGCCGCGGGGCCCCAGCTGGTGGTGCGCCACTCCCAGGTGGGCCGCTCCCGCCGGGTCCAGGTGGGCCTGGGGCTGGCCTGCCATCTGCGGGAGTTCCTGGAGTTCCGCCGGCGGAACTGGGGCGAGATCTGCGCCGGCCCGGACCTCATCCTGCCCGGACGCCGGGGCCGTCCCTACAGCACCGCCGCCCTGGGCGCCAGCTTCCGCAAGGCCGTGGAGGCGGCCCGCCTGCCGGCGGTGTATTCCCTGCGCAACACCCGCCACACCTACGCCGCCTTTTTGCTGGCCCAGACCGGGGACCTGCGTTTCGTGCAGCGGCAAGTGGGGCATGCCAACCAAAGCATGACCGTGCTCTACCGCGAGGTCACCCCCTTGGCGGACGCGGACCTGGCCCGGGCCTTATTGAGCTGAGCCTACCCCCGGGGGCCGGGTCTCCAAAGCTCCCCGGAGGCCCGGTCCCCGCCTTCCTCTCCGCAACGGCTGGGAGGAGATCGCTCAGACAGACTCCCACATAGGCTAGGGCTCCGGGGAGGACTTTCTCCGACCCACCCTTGGCCGGAGTTCAAGAATTTCCGGGTGGCGGCAATAAATGCCCGGTGACTCTCTGGGAGCGCCTGAGAAGGCCATCTAGAGACAAAAAATAGGACATAAGCGCAAAAAAATCCGCCCGCGAGGGCATGACCCCTGCACTCCTCTACGGCGCCGTTCCTGCTTGAACCGGGAGGTGCCGTCATGAAGACCTAAGGAAATGTCGGCCGGGGAGAGCCAAAGATCATCAGGATAGCGAAAGGATATCGCGATGAGTATTTCAGCCATCGGGAGCAGCGGCGCCAGTTACGCCGTGCAGACCGCGTCGACGTCCCGGAGTGGACAGAGCGACATGGCCTCGCAGTTGGCCGACAAAATGCTGGAGGAGTTGGACGCCAATGGCGACGGGTTCCTCAGCGCCGAGGAAATCGGGGTGGACCAGGAGCAGTTGGCTCAAGGTGACGCCGACAGCGACGGGCAGCTCAGCAACGACGAGTTGATGAACATCCTGCAGAGCATGGGACCCCCGCCGGGGGCGGGGCAGGCCGGGGGCATGGCCAAGGGCGGCGGCCCCAATGCCAGCCAGATGTTCGACAGCCTGGACACCAACGAGGATGGAGTGGTGAGCCAGGAGGAGTTCCTGGCCGGCCGCCCGGACGACGTGAGCGAAGAGGACGCCACGGCGATGTGGAGTCAGCTGGACAGCGAGGGGGCCGGCGGGCTCACCGAGGAGCAGTTCAGCGAGGCCATGTCCGCCATGGGGCCGCCGCCCGGACCGCCGCCGGGGGGGGCGCCCGGGAGTTCCAGCACGGATGCCTCGGCCAGCGGCAGCGACCAAGCCACGGCCACCGAGCTGGATCTGAGCGAGATACTGGCCAACCTGCTGGCCAATTACGGAACTTCCAAGTATCAGGAAACCTTGAGCAATAATCTGGCCAGCCTCAGCTCCACCAGCCAGAGCACGGGGGGTTTGAACCTGACCGCCTAGGAGCGGGCCGGAGTCAACTCTCCGACGGCTTCCTGGGCTCAACCAGCCTCACACAGGGCTGCCGGGAGAGCCTGAGCCTGCGCCCCAAGGAAGGGGCGGCCCCACCGGCAAGGGTTTGGCAGGATGGCTCCCCCGGCGGCTCTGTCCTCGCGCGCGGGAAGAGGGAAAAACCAAAAGCGGGGAGCAACCAAGGGCTCCCCGCCCGGGGCGGCCGCCCGCGGCCGTTTGCCCCGGCCGGCTCAGGCCTGGCCGGTGACCGCCCGCCAGTCCTCCTGCACCAGCTCCAAGAACCGCTGGGTCCGCGGAAAAGCGATCTGCATCGCGTCCCAGTGGGGAGGCTCCACCGTCTTCTGCAGCAACAGGCCGTCGCCGCCGAACCAGTAGGGCAGGGGCCCGCCGAGGAAATACCCCCGGGCGCGCAGGATATCCACGGCCCAGCCCCCGGCGGGGTCGGTGAGCGGCAGCCAGATTTGCAGCACCCGGGCGCCCTGGGCCAGGTGGGCTTCCTCCGCCGCGGCCAGGGCCCGGGCGAAATTCGGGCCCAGCCGGGTGGCGGACAGGCGCACCACCTGGGCGAACTCGAAATACTGGGCGGTGATTTCCGAGTCTCCCCCCTCCGGAGCCCGGGCCGGGGCCAGCTCGCTGTCCCGCCAGGCCAACAGCTCGCCGTACATGGTTTTCAGCTGCGGCGCGTACACCGCGGGCAGGTACACCTGCTGGCGCTGGTGGTTCAGGATGTGGAAGGTCATCAGGGTGCCGACCCGGCCCCCGGCGCTGGCCTCCTTGACGTAGGCCGCGGCCGGCATGAGGTCGGCCTCCACGGCGAACACCACCATGCCGTGGGACTCGTTCATTTTTTGGGCAAAAACCGTGTTGGTCACCGGCTCGCCCCACACCGCGTCCACCTGGAGCCCCCGGGCGATCTCCACCCCGTGATCAAAGAGCTGGCCGAAGATGCCCTTGCCGCCCCGGTAGTGCTTGTGCACCAGCCCGGCCCCGGACTCGTAGATCCGCGCGGACGGCGCGCTGTGGAACAGGGCGTTGTGCCCCACGATGTCGCCGGCGGGCGTGCGCGCCACGGAGGAGATGACGTTTTTGGCCTGGTTCTCGGCCACCAGGATTTCCGGGGAGATATAGGTGCGCACGGGATAGCCTTCCCCGTACACGGAGCGGAACAGCTGGGCCACGCCCGGTGCGTCCTCCGGTCGCATGAGATCGATCACCCACTCCTGTCCCGCCGGAATGTCTTGCCTGGTCATGCTGTCCGCCTTCCGCCTTGCTTGTGGTTCCCGCCCGCGAGCGGCCGGTGGCCCGGCCCGTCGCCCGGCAGATGCTACCACGCCACCCGGGCACGGGCCAAAGCTAATACGGACGCGCGGCCGCGGCCGCCCGCCGGGCTCGCGCCGGCCGGGGTCCGGGGACAGTTGGGCTGGCACTTATGCTTTTTTTGACATAATATGAATTGACAGGTCCTCCGGGCTTTGCCATAGTGACTTGGCAGCTAGAACGTAACTGTATTATAGATTAAACGTAACTATATTGTAGCTTTTTATGGCTGAGGGCGGCCCGCCTGGCGGGCTTGGCCCGCCGGTCCGAAGGGCGGCCGGCGGAAGGCGGAAGCGAGATGAAGCATCCCCCACTCTCTCCCCCAGGGGGGAACGAGCCCCCAGCCCCGGGCGTCCCGGCGCCGGTCAAGGCCCGCTTCGTGAGCTACGGCGAGGAGATGATCGAGAAAGAGGTCAAGCAGTCCGGGCCTTCGGGCCGGATCTATCTGCCGCCGGAGTGGGTGGGCAAGAAGGTGAAGATCATCCGTTTGGACTGAGTCCGGCGGTCGGTTGGCAGGCGACAAAAAAACCGGGGAGAAACCCGGGGTGCCCCGCCGGCCACAGGGAGCATCACCTCAACTCCGGCCTCCGAGACAGGGCAGCAAAAAAACCCGGGGAGGACTCGGGGTACCGCGCCGGTCGCGGGGAGCATCACCTCAACTCCGGCCTGCGAGACAGGGCAGCAAAAAAACCCGGGGAGGGCGGGCGGCCTCTCCCCGGGTTTTTCCTGGTCGTTGTGGTGGGGCCAGCGGGGCTCAGCGGTTGAAGGCGTGCAGGATGCCTTCCAGCACCGAGCCGCCGATGGCCCGGGCCTTCTCGCTGATGGTATCCAGGTACTCCGCCTGGTTCCGGGGGTCCACGTCGCCGATCTTCCAGTCTTTTTGCACCGTAATGCCCGGCCGGATCAGCCCCCTGAGCACCCCGCCCACCTGGGCGGTCGCCTCTTGGCCGCCCACCAGGCCGATGGCCTGGCCGGCGCTTACCTTGTCACCCAGCTCCACCAGCGCCCGGAACACCCCGTCGCCCGGGGAGCGCAGCACCCGCTGATGGGTGTAGCCGCCCATCTCGCCGGGGATGCCCGTATTGGGCAGGGTCGCGCCCTGGTAGATGAGCCGGCCCAGGTTGTGGCCCCGGTGGGTCTCGATCACCAGATGGGCGTCCTCTGGCGCGGCAAAGCCGGGCCCCAGGCCGATGGTCAGGGGAGCCAGGTCCGGGGTCAGGCCGAGGTTGCGTTTGGCCAGGAGCGCGTCCACCACCACCTGGGGAGCCAGCTCGTGGCGGCAGGTCATCTCCGGGTCCACCAGGACCGGCAGCTCGCCTTGGGCCCACACCGCCGGCGCCGCGGCCGGGTTTGGCACCAGGCGGGCGGTCAGGCCCTCCACCGTCTTGTGCCCCTCATACACCGCCTCGCAGAAGCTCACCGCCCGGCGTACGGCCAGGGGTTCGGGCACTTCGGTCATCACGACCCAGAACCCGGCCCGACAGAGGCGGTGGGCCACCCCACTGGCCATCTCGCCGGCGCCCCGGACCAGCACCCGGAGATTCTTGAGGCTAACCTTGGAAACCATCTCTCACGTCACCTTGGCGCTCTGGCGCGCCACCCCGGCGCGGGTGGCGCCGGGGTATTCGCTCAGGCCTACTTGAACACTTCGGGGTTAAGGCAGTTGGGCGGCACCTTTCCCTCGATCAGGCAGGCCTTGAGGTTGTTGTAATCGAGCATTCCCATGGCAGTACGGGTTTCAATAGAGGCGCTGCCGATATGAGGCAAGAGTACCACCGAAGGGTTGGCCAGCAAGCCGGGGTGAATGACCGGCTCGTTTTCGAACACATCCAGGCCGGCGCCGGCGATCTGGCCGTCGGCCAGGGCCTGCACCAGGGCCGCCTCGTCAATGATCTCGCCCCGGGCCGTGTTGATCACATAGGCCGTGGGCTTCATTTGGGCGAACTCCGCCGTGCTCATGAGGTGCCGGGTCTCCGGGGTCAGGGGCACGTGCAGGGACACGAAGTCCGACTCTTTGAGCAGAGTGTCCCGGTCCACGCAGGCGGCCCCCACCTTCTGGGCCAGCTCGGGCGGGCAGGGGTGGGCGTCGTGGTACAGGACCTTCATGTCAAAGCCGGCCGCCCGCTGGGCCACGGCATAGCCCACCCGGCCGAAGCCCATGAGCCCCAGGGTCTTGTGGTGCACGTCGGTGCCCAGGAACAACAGGGGGGCCCAGCCCTCGTACTTGCCGGCCCGGGCGAACACGTCGCTCTCGGGCAGGCGGCGGGCCGTGGCCAGGAGGAGGGCCAGGGTCAGGTCGGCGGTGGTGTCGGTGAGCACCCCGGGGGTGTTGGTCACCGCCACCTTGCGGGCAGTGCAGGCGGCCACGTCAATGTTGTTGAAGCCCACGGCGTAGTTGGCCACGATTTTGAGCTGCGGCCCGGCAGCCTCCAGCACCTCGGCGTCGATGCGGTCGGTCAACAGCGAGACCAACCCGTCCCGGCCGGCCACCCCGGCCAACAGCTCCTCGCGGGTCAACACCCGGTCGTGGGGGTTGCACTCCATCGCGAAATCCTTTTCCAGGGCCTGCATGGTCCCTTGGGGCAGGCGGCGGCACACGAAGATATTGGGCTGCATGGCAATGTCTCCTAACGGTTGGGGAAAAAAGGCCATTCATACCTTTTTTCCGGCCAAACCAACCGGACCAAGTCCGGTCGCTCAGCCGAGTTTGCTTACCTCTGGGGGATCAGGGGCTTACAGTTGGGCCCAGGCCAGGTTCATGACCCGTTGGGCATTGGCGATGACCAGCTCGGGATCCTGACCCTCCATGGGTTTGATCTCAAAGCTGACCATGGGGCGTTTGACCCCGTCCAGGAAGCCGATCTCCTTGAGCACCCGCAAAAACTCCAACACCTCGGGCACGTCGTTGCAGGAGCCGGGGGTGCCGAAGATGGGGTGGTAGTCGCCGTAGCCGGGCATGGCGGGGACGGTGACCGCGTTGCCGATGTGGGCGGCCATGAGGTGCTCGGCCACCGGCTCCAGGGCCTGGCGCGGCGTCTCGCCCAAAAGCGGGATGTGGCTCAGGTCCACCAGGAGGCCGAAGTTCTGGTGCGAGGCCTTGACCATCTGGGCCACCCGGGCCGCCAGGGGCGCGGGGCCCAGGAGACAGCACTTGTCCACCGCGCAGTCAAAGACCTCGGCGATGACCGGCGGGCCGCCCCGTTCGGCCGAATAGGCGCACAGCTCGCCCAGGGAGGCCACCAGGGCCTCCACCGCGGCCTCGCGGTCAGCCTCGCCCGGGTCCTTGCCGGAAAGCACCACGAAGCTCTCGGCCTCCAGGTAGATGGCCTCCTCCAACAGCTCCTTCAGGCGGTTCACCGCGGCCCGGCGCTCGCCCTGGTCCAGGGAATTCAGGTTCAGGCGGCCGCCCAGGATGGGGGGATGGGCCCCGAAGCCCAGGGCCAGCTTGGCCAGGCGGCAGACGTCCCGCACCTTTTCCCGTTCGGCCGGGTCGGCGATGTGGGTGACCTCGATGGCCGTGAAGAAGGTGTCCCGGCCGATGCGGGCCGCGGTCTCGGCCCAGGGGCCCGTGCCGCCCGCCAGCTGGGGATAGGCCATGAAGTGCACGAGGCCCATTTTGAGATAGGCGTCCATTTTGGTTTGCACGGCGGATAAACTCCCCAGCAGGTTGTTGAAAAACAGCCTGCTAGGCGCGCCAGGGATGGCGCGCCAAATTGCGCGGCTTTTAAAAAGCAAGCAATTTGCCAAACCTGGCAAAATCACGCTTTTGCCAGGTTTGGTTGAAAAAGGCCATGGATGGACTTTTTCAACATCCTGCCACCGATCAGGCCGTTGTTTCGATGGGCCGGAAGATGAGCACCAGGGCCATGACCACGTAGACCATGGCGTCGGAAGCGGAGGAAACCAGGTAGGCCGCGGTGAGCGAGTGGACCATGCCCAGGGAAAAGGCGGCTATGGCCGTGCCCTTCAGGTTGCCCATGCCCCCCACGATAACCACCGCGAAGCACAGGATGATGATGCTGAAGCCCATGTAGGGGTCCAGGGTGGACAGGGGGGCGTAGAGCACCCCGCCCAGGGCGGCCAAGGCGCTGCCGATGACGAAAACGATGGCAAAGTACTTGTTCACGTTGATGCCCAGGCTGCGGACCGCCTCGCGGTCCTGGATGCCCGCCATCACGATCTTGCCTACCAGGGTCTTCTTGAAGAACAGGCTGAGGCCCACGAAGACCAGGCCGGACAGGGCGATGATGATCACCCGGAAGGCCGGCATCTGCAGGCCGCCGAAGCGCCACAACTCACCCACCGGGTCGCTGATGGGCAGGGGGCTGGCCCCGAACAACCACTTCAAGGCGTCGGCCCCGATCAACAGCACCGCGTAGGTGGCGATGATGGCGTAGTCGATGTTCTGCCCGTAGAGCCGCCTGATGATGTAGCGCTCGATGAGGAAGGACAGGGGGATGGAGACCGCCACCGCGGCCACCGCTCCCACCAGGAAGTTGGCCCCCAACAGGTTGGCCACCGTATAGAGGGCGTAGGCCCCCACCGCGTAGATCAACCCGTGGGCGAAGTTGACAATGCCCATGGCCCCAAAGGTGAGCGAGAGGCCGATGGAGATGATGTAGAGGATGCCCCCTATGGTCAGGCCGTAGAGTATGGACTGGATGAAGTTGATCATGATCTGCTGCCCCGTGTTTGACCCGCGGCCGTCTGGCCGGCAGGCTGCTGACAACAGCCCGCCAGGCGCGGCATGGACTTTTTCAACCTCTGGTCAGAACTTGCGCGCATAGCCCCAAATCCCCTTGCGGAACCAGAAGGCGAAGGCCAGGAGAGCCGCGCCCAGGAACATCTCCCAGCGGACGATGTAGGAGGCCAGGTAGTTGCTGATGGTCATGAAGGCGGTGCCGCCCACCACGGCGCCCACCACGTTGCCCGCTCCGCCCATGAGCGCCGCGAACACCACCTCCACGTTGCGGCTGGGCGCCATGAGGCTGGTGTTGCAGTAGGACAGGTTGAGGCTGGTCAAGGCCCCGGCAAAGCCCACGATGGCCCCGGAGAGGATGAAGGTCACGTACTTGTACACGTAGGTGTTGTAGCCCAGGAACTTGGCCCTGGTTTCGTTCTCCTTGAGGGACTTCAAGAGGATGCCGAAGGGGGAGCGCACGAAGGTGAGCACCAACAGCGACACCAACAGGAGCGAGACCAGGATGAAATAGAAGCGGAAGGTGGCGTCGCCGAAGTCGATGAACCCGTAACGGTAAAAAAACAGGCTCAGGCCGTCCTCACCCCCGGTCCACTTGTGCAGGGGGCTCAAAACCAGGTAGTCCCCCACCTCGTTCAGGGCCAGGTTCAAAAGGGCGAACGCGGCCCCGGAGGTCTTGACCACCACCGGCCCCAACAGGGCGGCCAGGACCGCGCCGGTCAGGATGCCCACCAACAGGGCCAGGAAGGGGTCGGGGTGTACGTGGTAGGCGAACATGCCGCAGCCGTAGGCCCCGGCCCCCAGATAAAGCATGTGGCCGAAGCTGAGCTGGCCCATGTGCCCATACAAGAGGTCGAAGCCGATTACGAAGATGCAAAAAATCATGAAATCGGTGATCTTGGGCAGGCTGGTGGCGTAGCCGAAGATCAGAAACAACGCCGCGATCATGGCCAGGGTGAGGACGGGACTTTTTTCTACCTTGCTGAACATGGCATTACCCTGGGGGCTACAACTCGGCTTCGTAAAGAGCCGGGTTGGCGATGGTTTCGGGGTCGGTTATCTCCCGGGACAGGACGCCTTCCTTCATCACGTAGACCCGGTCGGCCAGGCGGGAGACGGTGGCCAGGTTCTGCTCCACCACCACCATGGTGACCCGGGACTTCACGGCGGCCAGGATGTTGATGATCTCGCCGATGATGATGGCGGCCAAGCCCTCGGTGGGCTCGTCGATCAACAACAGTTTGGGGTCGCCGATGAGCGCCCGGCCGATCAGGAGGATCTGCCGCTCGCCGCCGGACAGGCCCTTGGCCTTGGCGTCCAAAAGTTTTTTCATCTTGGGATGGATGTCCACCACCTTGGCGATGGCCTCCTCGAGGCTCTCGTGGGTGGGGTGGGCGGCCAGCTCGATGTTCTCGCGCACGGTCAGCTCGCCAAAGACCCGCTTGTCCTGGTACACGTACTTGAGGCCGGACCGGGCCACCTCTTCCAGGGGCTGGCCGTCGATACGCTGGCCCTGGAAACTGACCGTGCCCGAGGCCGGGCGCATGAAGCCGCCGATGGTCCGTAAGAGGGTGGTCTTGCCGGCGCCGTTGCGGCCCACCACGCACACCAATTCCCCCTGCGTGAGGTGCAGGGATACGTCGTGCAGGACCTGGGCATGGCCATAGTTGACGTTCAGATGCTCGACGCTCAGTAACATACCCTGTCTTCCTTGCCCCAGTAGCACTCCTTGACCCTGGCGTCGCAGATGACTTCCTCGGGGTCGCCCTTGCACACCAGGGAGCCCTCGTTGATCACGCACAGGCTCTCCACCAGGTCCATCAGCTTGGAGATCTTGTGCTCGATGATCACGATGGTGAACTTGCCCTTGATCTTCTTGATCACTTCCGAGATGTGGGCGATATCCACCAGGCTGAGCCCGGCGAAAGGCTCGTCCAACAGGAGCACCCGGGGGTTGAGCGACAAGGCGATGGCGATTTCCAGCTCGCGTTTTTCCCCGTAACCCATGTCCGCGGTCAGGGTGTCGGCCTTGTCGGCGATGCCCAGGGTCTCCAGGGCCTCGCCGCACTGCCGCTCCAAGTCCTGGTAGTGCGCGTTCTTGAAGAAGAAGCGCCACTTGGACTCGTAATCGCGGCCCTGGCGCACCCGGGCCAGCATCATGTTCTCCATCACGGTCATGGAGTCGAACACGCTGACCAGCTGGAAAGTGCGCGCGATCCCCAGCATCACCCGCTGGTAGGAGGGCAGCCGGGTGATGTCGGCGTTCTGGAAAAACACTTGGCCCTGGCTCGGCCGGAAATATCCGGTCAACAAGTTGAAGAAGGTGGACTTCCCGGCTCCGTTGGGGCCGATGATGCCCGCGGCCTCGCCTTCGGCTACTTCATAGGTGATGTCATCCACCGCCACCAAGCCGTCAAAGCGCTTAGTGACTCCCTTGGTTGCCAATAACGGCTCGCCCATGGTTGCTATTCCGGCTCGCTGGTAGCCGGGGGGGCGGGAACGCCCCCCCGGGGTTGAGATCGCAGTTCTATGGCTTAATAACCTTCGGTCTGCAGCGAGGGCAGGTAGTCGTCACCGGTGTAGGCGCCGATGACCTTCACCAGGTCCCACTTGCCCTTACGCTCGGCCGGGCTCTTGCCCACCACCACGAACGCGCCGTACTTGAACACGGGCTGGTGGTCGATCCGCCAGGTGCCCGGGCCCTTCATGCTGGGGAAGGTGGGCTTGGCCATGATGGCCTCGGCGATCTTCAGGGGCTCGGTGCTCTGGGCCTGCTCGATGCCGCGGATCAGCTCCTTGGTGCCCACGTAGGCCATGCCGGCGTAGGGGTCCGGGGGCTCGCCGTACACCTTGGTGTACTTATCCACGAAAGCCTTGCCCTCGGCCACCACGGCCGGATCGTCAAAGCCTTCCATGTTCCAGTACCAGCTCATCAGGCTGTACACGCCTTCCAGGGCCTCGGCGGGCACGCCGCTGCCAAAGACGTTGGTCATCCAGTCGAACCAGATCTTGGTGGTCTTGGCCAGGCCCAGCTCATGGGCCTGCTTCAGCACCTGGATGGCGCCGGTGCCCCACTGGGCCATCATGCAGATGTCCGGCTTGGCCTGGGCG
>JAHLLK010000082.1 GCA_020444165.1 Deltaproteobacteria bacterium
CCAGCGGCAGCGCTTCCGGCGCGAGCGACCTCGGCAACACCGCCGTGGCCAGCGCCGCCGGGAGCGCGGTGCGCGACTTCAACGGCGACGGCACCAGCGACCTGGTGTGGCTGGACGCCGCGGGCAAGGTGAACCTCTGGTACATGAACGGGGAAAGCGTGGTGAGCGCGGCCAAGCTGGAGCCCACTGCCCCGGCCGGCTGGCAACTCAGCCAGGTGGGCGATTTCAATGGCGACAGCCACCCGGACCTGTTGTGGTATGACCCGGCCGACGGCGCGGCGGCCGTGTGGCTCCTCGCTGGCGAGACGGTGACCAGTGAGAACGCCCTGGGCCAGGTGGCCGACTCGGCCTGGGCCCCGGTGCTGGCGGCCGACTTCAACGGCGACGGCACGGACGACCTCCTGTGGCGCCACCCCGCCACCGGCGGGGTGGCCGTGTGGTACCTGGCAAACGGCAAGCTGGTGAAAAGCGTGACCCTGCCCGCCACCCTGGGCCCCGGCTGGCAGGTGCGTTAGGCCGGCTTTCCCCCCCGGCCCGCCAAGCGGCGCCTCCTGCACGGGAGGCGCCGCGACCTGTTGGGCCACCGCGACCCTTCTCCTGCCGATACCCCCCTGCCCCGGGGCTGGGTCCCCTTGCCGCTGACCTGCCGGGAGCGTGCGGCCCGGTGCGCCTTGTCCCGGGAACTTGGCAGCAGGTCCGGCTCTGCTTTCCGGGGCCCCCGGTTGACCATGACCCTAAAATAACTCATTTTTTAGGCTAACCACCTGACGGGCCGACCCGGAGCCCCCAGGCAAGCTGAGCTTGCCGGGAGAGAATCCTTGGCCCGCGCCAGGCTGGTTTTATACAATTAACCCCTGAGAGGTTTTGTAACTTGCTTTAAAATTGAGATATTCTTTCGATTGACGTTCAACGGCCTCGACTGGGGGTTGCCCATGATCACACCGCCTTGCACCCGAAAGACCGCCGCCACCCTCTGGCTGACGGTTGGGGTCCTCATCCTGGGGCTCACGGTGGGGGGCCTCCCGGCCCAGGCGCAGGACAAGATAAGCCATCGCTCGGAAATACGGGAAACCCTGGCCAGCCAGGGCAGGGCCCGGGTGATCGTGCAATTCCAGGTCCCCGGTCTGGCCGAGCTGACCAACGCCTCCCGGGCCGCGCGCCAGGATGGAGAGGCCCGGGACGCCAAGGGTCTGAACCAGGCCGCGGTGACGGCGGACCAGGCCCTGGGGCAGGCGGTGGCCCAGGCGGGCGACGCGGTGCTGGGCCGGTTGCCCCCAGGCAGCTTCCAGGTGGGCCGGCGCCTGGTCACCGTGCCCTTCCTGGGCTTGTGGGTGGACGGGGACGCCCTGGCCGCCCTGGAGGCCTCGCCCCGGGTGGTGCGCGTGCAGCCCGACCGGGCCAATCCCCTGGTCCTGCCCGAGGCCGGCGACGGGTCCAAGGGAGGTGCGAACCTCGCACCCCAGGGCGGGTGGAGCCAGGTGGGGGACCCGGCTGCGGGGGCAGAGACGCCCCAGCCCCCCAACCTGCTGGTTTCCGCCGACCTCATCGGCGCCGCCAACGCCTGGTCCCGGCGCTACACCGGGGCCGGCTGGTACGTGGCCGTCCTGGACACCGGCCTCCGCAAGACCCACGAGATGTTCGCCGGCAAGACCATCTACGAGGCCTGCTTCGCCAGCGGGCAGACTTTCGGGTTGGGCGACTGCCCCAACGGCGCCACCACCATGTTGGGCAGCGGCGCGGCGGTCCCCTATCCCAGCTTTTACACCCTTTACGACCATGGCAACCATATCGCGGGCATCGCCGCCGGCCATTCCAGCTCGGTGAAGGGGGTGGCCTACGACGCCAACCTCATCGCCATCAAGGCCTATTCCAAGTTTGAAGACGCCACCAGCGGCTACTGGGTGGCGTTCTGGGACACGGACATGCTCGCCGCCCTGGACCACGTGTACCAGTTGTCCAGCACCTACCTGATCGCGGCCGCCAACATCGCCGGCGGCGGTGGGCAATACTCCGACCAGGCCACCTGCGACGCGGATAACGCCGCCTATCTCGCGCTCATGAACAACCTCAAGAGCGTGGGCATCCCCACCTTCGTGGCCTCGGGCAACGACGCCTGGTGCTCCGCCATCCACGCCCCGGCCTGCGTCTCCTCGGCCGTGGCCGTGGCCGCCTCCACCAAGTCGGACACCAGGGCCTCTTTTGCCAACTGGCAGTCGGTGCTGGTGGACGTGTTCGCCCCGGGCGCCGAGATCACTTCCTCCGTGGGCACCAACGACACCAGTTACGCCGCCTGGAGCGGCTCCTCCATGGCCTCCGCGCACCTCTCCGGAGCTTTCGCCCTGCTGCGGCAATACTCCCCCACGGGCAACATGGGCATCTTGTTGACCACCCTGCTTTCGCGGGGGACGCCCATCATCTCCACCGACTGCGCCAGCCCCATCCCCAAGCCGCGGGTGCAAGTGGACAAGGCCATGGTCAGCGTGTCACCCACCCACGCGGCGGACCGCACGCCCATGTATCGCGCCTACAATCCCAGCCTCCACTATCACTTTTTCACCACCCACTACGCCGAGTTCCTGAACGCGGTGCTGGCGGGCTACAACGATGAGTCCACCCCCATCCCCTTCTACCCCCTGGTGAGCCAACAGGCCGGCTCGGCCGGCATCAACCGGCTGTACAACCCCTATGCCGGCACCCACTATTACACGGCCAAAGCCAAGGAGGCTGAGGCCCTGGTGGCCCTGGGCTGGACCCTGGAGAAGGTGGAAGGCTACATTTTCACCTCCGCCACCACCGGCGCCAGCCTCATCTACAAGCTTTACAACACCACCTACGGCGCCCACCTCTACACCTCGAGCCTCGCGGAGCGGGACTATATCCTGGCCAACCTGCCCTCCTGGCAGGACACCGATCCCCTGGGCTACGCCTACCTGACCCCCAGCACCGCCCGCCAGGCCGCGGACGGCGCGGCGGGCTCCGACCCCTACCTGGTGGCTGACGCCGCGGCGGGGCAGGCAGCGCTGGACGGTGACGCCGGAGTCAAGACCGGCACCGCGACCGGCAGCGGCGGCACGGCCCCGGCCAGCAGCGGCAGTGCGCTGGCCAGCGGCAGCGCTTCCCCCGCGGCGAGCGGCCTGGACAGCACGGAGGCCGGCAGCGCGGCCGGCAGCGCGGTGCGGGACTTCAACGGCGACGGCGCCAGCGACCTGGTGTGGCTGGACGGCGAGGGCAAGGTAAACCTCTGGTACCTGAACGGGGAGAGCGTGCTGGGCGCGGCCAAGCTGGCCCCCAGCGCCCCGGCCGGCTGGCAGCTCAGCCAGGTGGGCGATTTCAACGGCGACGGCCACCCGGACCTGTTGTGGTATGACCCGGCCGGCGGCGCGGCCGCCCTGTGGCTGCTGGCTGGCGAGACGGTCAGCAGTGAGAACGCCCTGGGCCGGGTGGCCGACCCGGCCTGGGCCCCGGTGTTGGCCGCCGATTTCAACGGCGACGGCACGGACGATCTGCTCTGGCGGAACCCCGCCACCGGCGGGGTGGCCGTGTGGTACCTGGCGAACGGCAAGCTGGTGAAAAGCGCGACCCTGCCCGCCACTCTGGGACCCGGCTGGCAGGTGCGTTAGGCTGCCGCCAACTTCACAAGCAAAGCCAAGGGGCGCTCCCGCCGGGGGCGCCTCTTTTTGGGGGCCAGAGCCTGGGCGGGGCCGGCCCACATGTCGTTCGACTTGACGGCGCCTTTCGTGTTATGCTCGCCAGGTGTGGGGGGGGCTGCCGAATCTTGCTTATATCCACCTAAAAACCAAGTCTAATTCGGGGAGGGTTGCCGCCGGGCATCCCGGCCGCTCCCGAGAACCGGGTTGCCGGGACCGTAGCGGATCACCGGCTTGGCAGGACGCCGGAAGGCGCTCCGACGGGGGGAATCCATGAGTCTGCCCAAAAAATTTCGAAAAATTGGTGCCAACTTCCTCTGCCTGGTCCTGGCCGTTGGTGGCCTCCTGGCGGCGGGAAGCCCGCCGGCCCTGGCCCAGGCCAAAATCGCCCAGGCGGCGGAGATCCAAGCGGCCCTGGCCCAGGACGGCCTGGCCCGGGTGATCGTGGAGTTCCAGGTTCCCGACCTGGCCAAGCTGACCAACGCCTCCCGGGCCGCCCGCCAGGATTTCCAGAGCCGGGGCGCTCAGGGCCTGAACCAGGCCGCCGTGCTGGCGGATGAGGCCCTGATAAAAGCCGTGTCCACCGGGGCCGACGCGGTGCTCAACGCCCTGCCCGCGAACAGCTTCCAGATGGTCCGCCGGCTGCGTCTTTTCCCCTTCCTGGCCCTATGGTGAATCAGGACGCCCTGGCCGCCTTGGAGTCGTCGCCCGAGGTGGAGCGAGTGCAACCGGATCGTTTTAATGTACCGTCCCTGGCGAAACCCGGAGATGGCTCCAAAGGCTCCCTTGACCTGGGAGACCTGTCAGAGCCATTCCCCGCCGAGGACGGCTGGAGCCAGGTGGGAGTTGCCCCCCCCAAAGCACCCAATCCCCCTAATATGAACGAATCAGTCGATCTTATTGGAGCACCCAATGCCTGGTCCAGGCATATTGACGGTTCCGGCTACTGGGTGGCGATTTTGGATACTGGCATCCGCATTACCCACGAAATGTTCGCGGGTAAAAACGTTTTCGAGATTTGTTTTGCCAGTGGCCGCTATCCTGCTCATGACGGCTCCTCCGGTGATTGCCCCAATGGCTTGCCCACCATGGTGGGGCCTGGCGCAGCGGCCCATCACCCCAGCAAATATTACGGATTCGATCATGGCTCTCATATTGCCGGCATCGTTGCCGGAAATTCCGGCGCGTTGAAGGGAGTTGCTCCCGGTGCCAACATTCTCGCCATCCAGATTTATTCCAAATATTCTGGGGGGTACCCGAATGTGGACGTTGTGGGTTTTTGGGAAAGCGACTTGTCTGCCGCCCTGGATTACACCGTCCTGCTTACGACGCAGATAGACATCGCTAGTGTGTGCCTGGCTGCCGGCATACGGAATAAAGGAAGTACAAAAAGTTGCGATCTTTCAGATGGCTACCATATCATGAATGCCATTAATCTCTTCCGAAGCGTGGGCATTCCCACTTTTGCTTCCGCAGGTAATAAATCTTACCCTGAAAGTTGCGATTGGATTGATTATCCTGCTTGCCTTTCCTTGGCTGTGGCCGTGGGTGCCAGCACCAAGAACGATACCGAAGCCAGTTACAGCAACTGGAACGCAGAAACAATGGCCGCGTTCGCGCCTGGAGAACGAATTTATGCTCCCATAGGGTTGTCCGACTCCAGCTACGCTTGGTGGTATGGTTCCGGCACGGCTACCGCGCACGCGGCAGGAGCCTTTGCCCTGCTGCGGCAATTCGAGCCAGCCGGGGATGTAAATGAAATGTTGGCGAGATTGCTGGAGCGGGGGGTTCCAATCAACACGAAATGCTCCGGCGGAGGCAGCAAACCGCGCATCCGGGTGGACAAGGCCATGATGAGCGAGGCTCCGGTGACCTCCCCAGACCGCAAGCCCATGTACCGCGCCTACAACCCTTATCTGCAATATCATTTTTTCACCAGCTATCGCGTGGAGTTCCAGATGGCGGTGCTGGCGGGGTATAGCGACGAATCCACCCCCATTCCGTTCTACGTGATGCTGGACCACCTCCCCGGCACCGCGCAGATCAACCGGCTTTACGACCCCAATCGGGGCGTGCACTATTACACGGCCAAGCTCAGCGAGGCCGATGCGCTGGAGGCGCTGGGCTGGCGCAAGGAAAGAGGGGAAGGCTACATCTTTACCTCGGTCAAGCCCGGCACCAGCCAGATATTCAAGCTCTACAACACGGTTACCGGCACCCATCTCTACACCTACAAGACCACGGAGCGCGATTTCATCCTGGCCAACATGCCCACCTGGCAAGAGCACCGCGCCCTGGGCTACGCCTACCTTTCGCCCACCAGCGCCCGGCTGCCCGCGGAGGCGGAAATACGCGATCCCTTTGTGGCGCGGGACGCAGCCGCGGTGCAGGCGGCGGTGAGCGACGGCAAGGGTGTCAAGACCGGTGTGGCGGCCGGCAGCGGCGGCACCGCCCCGGCCAGCCGCGGCGCACTGGCCGGCGGCAGGGCTTCCGCCGCGAGCGGCCTCGGCAACGCCGCCGCCGCCAGCGCGGCGGGCCGCGCGGTGCGGGACTTCAACGGCGACGGCGCCAGCGACCTGGTGTGGCTGGACGGCGAGGGCAAGGTAAACCTCTGGTACCTGAACGGGGAGAGCGTGCTGGGCGCGGCCAAGCTGGCCCCCAGCGCCCCGGCCGGCTGGCAGCTCAGCCAGGTGGGCGATTTCAACGGCGACGGCCACCCGGACCTGTTGTGGTATGACCCGGCCGGCGGCGCGGCCGCCCTGTGGCTGCTGGCTGGCGAGACGGTCAGCAGTGAGAACGCCCTGGGCCGGGTGGCCGACCCGGCCTGGGCCCCGGTGTTGGCCGCCGATTTCAACGGCGACGGCACGGACGATCTGCTCTGGCGGAACCCCGCCACCGGCGGGGTGGCCGTGTGGTACCTGGCGAACGGCAAGCTGGTGAAAAGCGCGACCCTGCCCGCCACTCTGGGACCCGGCTGGCAGGTGCGTTAGGCTGCCGCCAACTTCATAAGCAAAGCCAAGGGGCGCTCCCGCCGGGGGCGCCCCTTTTTGGGGGCCAACCAAGGCCAGGGCTCACGGCAGGCGGCAGGCGTCCGGGGCCGCGAAGGCCCGGGCGGTGAGGTCCGCCAGCCGGAGCATGTGGCGGCGCGCCTCCTCCCGGGTGCGGCCGGGGTAGTTGCGGAAGGTGATGAGGATGCCGTTCAGGGAAGAGAGAAAGCCGTGGGCCCCCAGGCGGCTGTTGTCCCCGCGGCCGCTGGCCCGGAACAACTCCTCGAAGCGGTCCACCAGGTCCCGCTGGATCTGGTTGAAGCGGGCCACCGCGGCGGAGCGGATGCCGCCGCCCACCATGAAGTAGGTCATCATCTGAAAAAAGGCGTCGCGGTCCAGGAGATGCTCCACAAAGACCCGGGCGGCCCAGGCCAGACCGCTGGTCTCGTCCGCGGCGGGCGGCGCGGCCAGGCGGGTGGAGAGGGAGCGGCTTTCCCGGAGGAGCGCCTCCAAAAACATCTCGTCGCGGTCGGCGAAGTAGCGGTAGAGGGAGGCCGGGGACATGCCGGCCTCGGCCGCGATGTCCCGCACGCCCACCTGGTTGAAAGGCGCCCGCGCGAAGAGCCGGATGGCCGCGTCGATGATGAGGTTGCGCCGGGTTTCCCGCTCTTCCTCCCGCAGCTTTTCCAGGGTGGTTTTTTCTGAAATATCCTGTTGCGCCTGCATGTCAACTTCTCCGCGATCGGCCGGGGAGCCGCCCCCACGGCAGGGCTCCGCCTCCTTGTCCCCAGGCCCTCAAAACCGGCAGGGCCTTGGCCCAACCCTCACCCAGACCGGGCAATCCGGCAAGCCCGGACATTTCAGGGGGGCCGGGCGGTTAAACCGAAAAATATCTAATATGGTTTATCTTTCCAGTTGGTGACATCCGGTTTTCCAAGTCACGTTCTGTCACCTGACCCGGCCCAGCCAGAGGGCGGCCGGCCAGGCGACGGGCCAGCGACAACCGAGAGGCGTAACCAAGGCTACGCCCTGGTTGGAGCGAAGCCCCGGGCGCGGCCAACGAGCATTTGGGGCAGCCGGACGCCCGGTCTGCCGGGAACATCCGGGCAAGCCCGCCGTGGCTAAATCTACCGCAACCTTTACCGTAGTGGGGAAAAATCGTTTCGCTCGCCCAGATTGCCCCTTGGCGGGCAGCAGCGGGCTTGGCTTTGCCGGCCGCATTGCGTATTCTAGAAAACTAGGCTGCCGGCCAGCAGCCCGACGAAGGCCAGGGACGGCCTTGGTCCGTAATCACTGCTACGGAGTTCTCTACCCCTTCGCACCACCGGCCCGCCCCGCCGGCGGCGCGGTCCGCCGCCCGGGAGGACAGCGTGTATACCAAGGAGCCCCGCTTTCTGATCGTGGACCGGGACATCTCCCTGCGGCAGCGTTTCATGGCCGTGCTGAAAGGCATGGGCTACACCGACGTGTTCACCACCCCCAGCGGCACCCAGGCCTGGACCCTGCTGAAGCAGCGGGGGGCGGACGTGCTGGTGGCGGGGGTGCACTTGGCCGACATCAGCGGCATCAGCCTGCTCAAGATCGTGCGAGCCGACGCCCAGTTCGCCTTCATCCCCTTTCTGTTGGTGGCCGAGATGGTCACCAAGGAGGAAGTGTTGGAGGCCGGCGAGGCCGGGGTCAGCGAGATCCTCTGCCGTCCCCTGTCGGAAGAGCGCATCCAGAAGAAGTTCCAGGCCATCCTGGACCCCGCCACGGATCACAGCCACCTGGAGGCCCAGCGCCACTACCAGGAGGGCATCAAGCTGATGCAGCAACAGCGCTACAACGAGGCGCTGGGTTGCTTCAAGCAGGTGCTGACCGACTTCGAGCACCCCGAGGTGTATTACAACCTGGGTTACATCAACACCCTTTTGGAGAACTACGAGGAGGCCATCACCTACTTCCACCGGGCCACCGAGATCGACCACCGCTGTGCCCGGGCCTTCCAGAAGATGAGCGAGTGTTACCACGCCATGGGTCAGTCGGACCAGGCCGAGCAGAGCTTGAACCGAGCGGTGGACATCTATCTGGAAAAGGAAAAGGAGGGCACCAGCCGGGAGGAGATCCTGGCCGAGGTGATGAGCGCCAATCCCCAGACCATCAACATCTACAATACCATGGGCATCCTGCTCCGCCGCCAGGGCAAGCACCGGGAAGCCGCGGCGCAGTACCAGAAGGCCCTGAAGGTCAACCCCCGCGACGAGCACATCTTCTTCAACCTGGCCCGCTGCCTTTTCGAGGCCGGCGACCAGGCCCGGGCCGCCACGGCCCTGACCAGCGCCCTGAAGCTGAACCCCGCCTTCGCCGAAGCCAAGGACCTGCTGCAACTGCTCCAAACACGCACCGCCGCCTCCAAATAGCCTTCCCGCCGGGCCGCTCCCATCCCCCAGGACCAGGGGGTGGTTGAGCGGTGGACCTGCCCTCAAATGAGGGGCGGACCCCATTTACCCCCTGCGCACCGCGTCATAGAGTGAAATTGTCAAGATTTTGCATCCTGCCCAGGGAGCTGTTCCCGCTGGTTTTCGCCTCCGCGCCGGCCGGATGGGTTCCGCTTTCCGGCGGGCCGCCCCACGCCAGCGCAGGAGTATCTACCAGTGCCAACCAATCAGCGCCTCAGGAGGCAAAGCGAAGGGGACTTGGGCGAACGGGAAGCCGGCTTACCGCCCGCCGGCTCGTCCGCCTCCCCCGGGCCGGAAAGCTCCCCCTCGGAAGGCCCCGGCAGGGCCGACACCCTGGATCTCGGCCTTTGGCAGGAGCTGCAAGACAGCTTTGCCTGGGCCGCCGGGGTGGCTTCCCTCATCACCACTCCCGAGGGACGGCCCCTCACCCGCCCCAGCAATTTCTCCCCGGCCTGCCGCGCCTTGCTCCTGCAGGGCCGCGGCTCGCCCTGCCGCCAGGTGCATGCCGAGATCGGGCGGCAGAGCCAGGGCGAACCCTGGATGGGCAGTTGCCCTCTCACCGGCCTGGCCACCGGCGGCGCGGCCTTGTTGTCCCATGGCCGCCACGTGGCCACCTGGGTGGTGGGTGAGATGGCCCCGGGTTGCGGCCCCGAACCCCCGGCCGGCCCGGAGGCCGCCCGGGCCGAGGCGCTGGCCAGGTTTGCCCGGGAACGCTTTGGCCACGTGTGCGAGACCCTGTTCCTCCTGGCCGGCCAGCTCTCCTCCCTGGATCTGCAAAACCGCCGGCTGGCCCAAAACCTGGAGGAACTGGCCCGGGTGCGCGCCCGCCTGGAGCGGGCCGATCAGCGTTCCGAGGTCCTGATCGACTGCCTCCGCACCGCGCCCCTGGCCATGGTTTTGTGGGAGGCCCGGGACCATCGCTTCCAGGTGCTGGAGTGGAACCAGGCCGCGGAGGAGATGTTCGGCTGGAGCCGGGAAGAGATGCTGGCCCGGGGGTTTCTGAAACACCTGCCCACCGGCCAGCCCGCCCGCCTGGGCCCCGAGGTCACCGTTCAGCTGGGCTCCCACATCTTCCCGAACAACCAGGAGCACCCCTGCCCCACCCGGGACGGCCGCATCGTCACCGTGAAGTGGTTCAACACCCCCCTGCCCCACCCCAGCGGGGAGGGCAGCGTGGTGCTCTCCCTGGGCGAAAACGTGACCGAACGCCGCGAGGCCGCGGCAAAACTCAGGAAAAGCGAGGAACGTTACCGGCTCCTGGCGGAAAACGTGCTGGACGTTTTGTGGCAGACCGACCGTGATTTGCGCTTCACCTACATCAGCCCCTCCTGTCGGGGGCTGTTGGGTTACACGCCCGAAGAGATGATGACCACTCCCCTGGAAAGGTTCTGCACCCCGGATTCCTTCGCGGTGATCACCGGGGCCTTGGAGCAGGGCCTGCGGGACGGCCTGGCCCCCCGCCGGGAGCTGCTTCCCCGGGTCTGGCAGTTGGAGCACATCAGAAGAGACGGCAAGCGCATCTGGGTGGAGACCACCACCTCGCTGTTGGCCGGGCCCGATGGCCAGGTGCAGGGTCTCATCGGGGTGATGCGCGACATCACCGGCCGCCGGGAGACCGAGAAGCGGCTGCGCTGGGAATCCCGGGTCAACGCGGCCCTGGCCCGCCTGGCCAACACCCTCATCTCCTCGCCCAATGGACACGAAAGCTTTGCCCGCCTGTTGCTGGCCACGGCCCGGGAGCTTACCGGCAGCGCCCACGCCTGCCTGTCGGTCCTGGTGGCCGGCGGTGGGGTCAACTCGCTGATCTCCGAAGACGACGCGGCGGAATTCCGGATCGACGGCCCGAGCAAGCCTTCCCGGGGCTGCCGGGTCGTCACCGGCCGCACCGCCCCGGCGCCCTGGGGGCGCACCCTGTTTGCCGGCGAGGCCATCCTGGACAACCAAGCGGCCGAGGGCCCGCGGTCCGCCCCTTCGTCGGAGCGCCCCTCCTGGTGGAACCTTTTGGCCGTGCCGGTCCGGCTCTTCGGCGAGCTGGCCGGGCAATTGGCCCTGGCCGGGGCGCCCCGGGACTACACCCCGGAGGACCAGAAGGCGGTGGAGCAGTTGGCCGAGTTCTACGCCCTGGCCCTGAACCGGGCCCGGGCGCACGAAACCCACGAGCAACTGGAAAACCAGCTGCGGCAGGCCCAGAAGATGGAGGCCCTGGGCACCCTGGCCGGGGGCATCGCCCACGACTTCAACAATCTTTTGAACGTGATTCTGGGCTTTGGCGAACTGGCCCTGGATCAGGCCGCCGAGGGGACCCCGGCCGTGACCGAGATCTCCCAGATCTTGAAAGCCGCGGGCTCCGCCCGGGAGCTGGTCCGCCGTATCCTGGCCTTCAGCCGCCGCCTGGAGCCCCGCCTGGAGCCCCTGGATCTGAACCGGGAAGTGGGTCAGGCCGCGGGGCTGTTGTCCCGCACCCTGCCCAAGATGATCACCATGTGCCTGGACCTGGCCCCGGACCTTTACCCCATCAAGGCCGATCCCAACCAGATCGAGCAGGTGCTGTTGAACCTGGCCGCCAACGCCCGGGACGCCATGCCCCGCGGCGGGCACCTCACCTTAGAGACCAGCAACGTGGACCGTCTGGCGGAGCTGTCGGGCCGGCCCGAGGAACCCTTGCCGGGGGCCGCGGCCTGGGTGCGCCTGACGGTGCGCGACACCGGGGAAGGCATGGACGAGGCCACCCGGCGGCGCATCTTCGACCCGTTCTTCACCACCAAGGAAAAAGGCCGGGGCACCGGCCTGGGGCTCTCCACGGTGTACGGCATCGTCAAGGGCCACAGCGGCCAGATCTGGTGCGACAGCTCCCCGGGCGAGGGCGCGGCCTTCAGCATCCTCCTGCCGGCCGGCGGCCAACCCCGGTCCATGGCTGCCCCGGCCGGGGAAAGGACCGGGCCGGTGTTGGGCGGGCCGGAGCGGGTCTTGTTGGTGGATGACGAGGATGACCTGCGCGATCTGGGCCGCCGCATCCTGAGCCGGGCCGGCTACACCGTGGTCACGGCCGCCTCGGGCGAGGAGGCCCTGGAGGCCTGCGCCGGGCCTGGGGGCCTGCCGGACCTGGTGATCCTGGATCTGGGCATGCCGGGCATGGGCGGCGAGAGCTGCCTCACCGTACTCAAGGCGGCCTACGCCGGCCTGCCGGTTTTGGTGGCCAGCGGCTACGCGGACCAGGACCGCATCGCCTCCCTATACCAGCGCGGCGCGGGGGCTTTTGTGAGCAAACCCTTTGGCCGGAACGAGATCCTGGGCGCGGTGCGCCGCCTCCTGGACGGCTGAGCCGGCGCCGGCGGGAATGATTGTTCAAGACAGCGAAAACTATAAAGTTTTTTTGGGGAAAGGGGGTGGGGGGGAAACCCCTTTTTGTTCACAAAAAGGGGTTTCCCCCCACATCTTCTTCTTTCTCCCACAAGCTCCCCGGCTACAGGCCCAGGAAGTGCTTGCGCACCATATCCGAGGCGATCAGCTCCGCGGCCGGGCCCTCCTCGCGCACCCGGCCGGTGGCCAGGATGTAGCCGTAATCCGAGAGCTGCAGGGCCTCCATGACGTTCTGTTCCACCAGGAGCACCGTGGTCTCGCCGGCCTTTTGCAGCCGGGCCACGGTCTCGAACACCTCGCTGACCATGAGGGGGGCCAGGCCCAGGCTGGGCTCGTCCAGCATCAGGAGCTTGGGCCGGCTCATGAGCCCCCGGCCGATGGCCACCATCTGTTGCTCACCACCCGACAAGGAGCCCGCGGACTGGGTGCGGCGTTCGGCCAGGCGGGGGAAGAGATCGTACACGAACTCCAGGTTTTGGCGGCGGAGCACTTCGTCGGTGATGGTGTAGGCCCCCAGGAACAGGTTGTCCTCCACGCTGAGCGGCTTGAACAGCTTGCGGTCCTCGGGCACGTAGATCAGCCCGCGGCGCACAATGGCCTCGGTGGCCAGGCGCTCGATGCGTTGGCCCAGGAAGGTGATGGCGCCGCCCTGGACCTTGACCGCCCCCATGACCGCTTTCAAGAGGGTGGACTTGCCGGCCCCGTTGGCCCCCACCACGCTCACGGTCCGGTTCTCCCGCACGGTGAAGGACACGTCGCGCAACACCGGCAGCCCGGCGTAGCGCACGGTGATGCCTTTGACCTCCAGCATCTCAAGCATCCTGGGCCCCCTCTCCGGCCGGCGCGGCCCCGTCTCCCGTCCGCTTGACAAAGTGATCGCCCAGGTAGGCCCGGATCACCTCCGGGTTCTGCACCACCTCCTCGGGCCGTCCGTCGGCGATGAGCTGCCCGCTCTCCAGCACCAGGACCCGGTGGGAAAGGGCCATGACCATCTCCAGCACGTGCTCGGTCAACAGAAGCGAGACCCCGCGTTCCTGGTGAATTTTCCGGAGCAGTCCCACCAAGCCCTCGATCTCGGACCGGTTCAGCCCGGCCCCCACCTCGTCCAGGAGGATCAAGACCGGGTCCGAGGCCAGGGCCGTGGCCAGGGCCACCCGTTTCTGGGCGGCCACGGGCAGCTCGGTCATCAGGGCCGGAGCGCTGTCGCCGATACCCAAAAACTCCAGGGCCTCCAGGGCCTTGGCCCGGGCGGCCCGGCGGGAGGAGGTCTGGAGAAAGGCCCCCACCATCACGTTCTCCACCACCTTGAGGTCACCCGAGGCCTGGAAGATCTGGAAGGTGCGGGCCAGGCCCAGCCGAGCCACCTCATAGTCCCGGCGATGGGTGATGTCCTGGCCCCGGAAGATGATCCGCCCCTCGGTGGGCGGGAAGAACCCGGCGATGCAGTTGAACAGGGTGGTCTTGCCCGCCCCGTTGGGCCCGATGAGCCCCACCAGGCAGGGCTCCTCCAGGCGGAAGCTCACCTCGCGGTTGGCCACCAGGCCGCCGAAGCGTTTGGTCACCCGGTCCAGCTCAATGAGCGCCATGGCCGGCCTCCTTCCTGCGCCGCCGGGCGCGGGCGGACTCCACGATGCCGTAGAGGCCCCGGGGCTGCAGGGCGGCGATGGCCATGATGATGGCCCCGTAGATGGCCAGGTCCAGGCCGGCCAGGCCCGCCTGGCCGCCCAGCCAGGAGCCCAGGTAGCTTTTGAGGGGCACCAGCACCGCGGCTCCGATGATGGGCCCCCACAACGAGCCGGCCCCGCCCAGCATGGCCATCATGGCGATCAGGACCGAGAGGTCCAGGCTCATGACGTCCTCGGGCTCGATGTTGAAGTTGTAGCAGGCGTGGAACGAGCCCACCACGGCCACAAAGGCGGTGGCCGTGGCGTAAGCCTTGATCTTGCACCAATGCACGTCTATGCCCAGGCTGCGGGCCACGTTCTCGTTGTCCTTGATGGCCCTGAGCCGGTAGCCCAGCCGGGACTGGCGGAAGGCGTTGATGTAGAGGATGGCCACCACGAACATGCCCAGGAGGATGTAGTAGTAGTAGTAATCCTCCCGGAACTGCAAATAGAGGAAGTTGGGCATGTCGCCCTTCATGGGCAACTCGATGCCCCGGGCCCCTCCCACGAAACTCCAACTGTCGAAAAGGTCCTTCAACACCAGGCTGGTGGCGATGGTGGCGATGGCGAAATAGTGGCCCTTCAGCCGAAACAGGGGATAGCCGATGATGAAGGACCAGACGACGGCCAACAAAACCCCCACCGGGAGCGAGAGCCAGAAGGGCACGTCCCAGCGCACCATCATCACCGCGGTGGTGTAGGCCCCGATGCCCACGTACTGGGCCTTGCCCAGGTCCACCTGGCCGGCGTAGCCGCCGATGAGGTTCCAGCCCATGCCGTAAAGGCTGAACATGAGGAACTGGATCATGGTGGCCATGGCGAAGCTACTGTGCGGCAGGGCCGGGAAGGTCAGGAGAAAGCCCATGACCACCACCACCAACCCAAGTTCGCCCCGGGGAAAGTCGGAAAAATCCAGCGCGTTTCTTATTGTTTCCATCCGAACAATCCTTGCGGGCGGACCACCATGATCAGGAAATAGATCAGGTAGACCATGGTGTACTTGAAGCTGTGGATGGACCAGAGCTGGCCGCCGGTGGCCCGGAGGATGGCGTCCCACACCGGCGGCAGGTTCACGATGAGCCCGATCAACAGGCCGGCCACAAAGGCGCCCCGCACGCTGCCGAAGCCCCCCAGGGCCACGGTGGCAAAGGCGATCATGGTGAACAAGAGCCCCACGTTGGGCGACACCGGCCAGAAGTTCACCAACAGCCCCCCGGCCATGGAGGCGCTGCCCCCGCCGATGATCCAGGCCAGGGCGTTCATGCGCTCGGTGGAGATGCCCATGTAGCGGGCGCCTTCCTTGTCCAGGCTGGTGGCGGTGAGCGCCTTGCCCACCCGGGTGCGGTGCATGAGCCACCATACCAGGGCGAAGGAGGCCACGCTGGCCACGGCGCTCACCACCTTGGTGGCGTCCAGCACCACCCCCGGCCCCACCAGGTAGCTGCTCCCCACCAAGAGGCCCTCGGGCACGATCCTGGGCTCGGAGCCCATGATGATGAGGGCCACGTTCCGCAGGAACACCATGAGCCCGAAGGTGCCGAAAAGCTGGGCCAAGGCCGGGCCGCGCAAGAGAAAGCGCACCAGGCCGTAGTAGGCCGCGAGCCCCAGGACCGCCCCGGACAGCGCCGCCAGGGGCAGGGTCACCAGGGGGTCCAGGCCCCAGGCCGTGCTGGCCAGGAAGGTGGTGTACATGCCGGCCATCAAAAACTCGCCGTGGGCGAAGTTCACGATGTCCATGACCCCGAAGATCACCGTGAGCCCCAGGGCCACCAGGGCGAACACCGCCCCCATGAGGAGCCCCGAGACCAGGGACTTCAGGATTTCGTTGAAAAGCGCCTCCATGGGCTCTCCCGGTGCCAAGGCGGCGGCCGGCCCCCCCGGGTCCGGTCGCCGCGCGGTCTCCCCGGCCGCCGGGGGTAGCGGCCGAGCGCTCCCCCCGGCGGAAAGGGGAATAAAAGCAGGATTACGAGAGAGGCGGCCCGCGGGGGGCCGCCTCGGTGGTGCAGGATCAGAAGCCCTTCAAGGGGTAGATCAGGTTGGCCGTAGCCAGGTCGAAGGGATAGACCACCTCCATGATGATCTCGTCACCTTTCTTCTGGTACTGGCCGATCATGCCCGAACCCAACACGTTCTGGCCCAGCTCGTCGCCCTCGGTGGAGAACTTGATGCCGAACCAGGGCACCACCAGCTGGTCGCCGGGGATGTTGATGGAGTTGCAGGCCGCCTGAATGGCCTTGGGATCGGTGGAGCCGGCCTTTTCCAGCACGTAGATCCAGGCCTCCAAGCCGGTGAAGGAGCGGGCGCTGGCTCCGTTCAGGTCGTTGCCGGTCATCTCCTTGTACAGCTTGTTCACCTGCCCGGACACGGCCTTCTTCTCGGCCACCGCCGGCAGGAACACGGTGCGGGTCATGATGCCCACGATGTCGTCACCCAGGGACTTGAACTCGGGCACCTCGAAGCCGGCGTCCTGGCCCCAGATGAACTTGGGATGGGCCTTCATGGACTTCAGGGTCTTGATCATGAGGAGGGCGTCGGAGATGTAGGAGGCGAACAGCATGCCGTCGGGCTGGGCCGAGATGAGGCTCTGCACCTCGCTGGAGAGGTCGGGGCTCTTGTCGGCGTAGAGCAGGTTCAGCTTCAGGTCGAAGCCATACTCCCCCGCGAATTTCTCGATCAGGGCCGAGACGTGGGAGCCCCACTCGGTCTTCTCGCAGGCCGCGGTCAGGTTCTTGATCTCGGCCATGGGCACGGCGGGCACGCCCTTGGCCTTGCCCTCACTGAGGCCCTTCAGGAACTCGAAGAGGTCCTTGGTGAACTGGGTGTCATGGGGCGTGGTGCGCCAGAACCACTTGAAGCCGCGGGTGGTCAGCTCGGGGCTGGTGGAGGAGCCGTTGATCATGGGCACGCCGTAGCGCTCGCACACCGCGCTGACGGTCTTGGTGACGCTGCTGTTGTAGCAGCCCAGGATGCCCACCACCTTGTCGTCCAGGATGAGCTTCTTGGCCAGGTCGGCGCCCAGCTGGGGGTTGGATTGGTGATCCTTGAAGATGAGGGTGATCTTGGCGCCGCCCAGGGACTGGATGCCGGCCATCTTGGCCATGGCCATGTCCACCCCGGGCATCTTCTCGTTGGCGATCTTGGCGGCCAATTCGGCCCCGGCCCGCAGCTGGCGGCCGGTGGGCGCCAGGTTGCCGGTCAGGGGATAGATCACCCCGATCTTGATCTCCTTGGTTTCGGCCAGCCCGGCCGAGGGCAGGACCAGGGCCGCCACCAGGGCGACCACGGCCAAGAGCGTCAATTTTTTCATCGCGCGTCTCCTCCCAACAAGGTTTGCAATCGGTTGGCTCGTCAAAAAAGGCCGGCAGACCCAAACGGCCGGCCAGGGGCGGGACGGGCTTGGTCCGCCGTCTGGCTCAAGGCCGGTCCGGCGCCGCGGCGGCTGCCGGCGCCGCGCCGGGGCCCACGGCTGCCATCTCGCCGGCCGGCAAATCGGTGATGAACATGTGCCCCGGAGCGTGGGTGATGGCGAAATCCACCCCCGACTCCACCAGCACCGCCTGGGGGGTCACCCCGCAGGCCCAGAACACCGGCACCTCGCCGGGGCGCACTTCCACCGCGTCGCCGTAGTGGGGGGCGGCCAAATCGGCGATGCCGAGGGCTCCCGCGTCGCCGTGGTGCACCGGCGCGCCATGGGACGAGGTGAAGCGGCCGCTCACCGCGTGGGCCTTCTCCACCAGCTCCGGGGGCATGGGCCGCATGGACACCACCAGGGGCCCGCCCAGGCGGCCGGCCGGCCGGGCCGGCACGCTGGTGCGGTACATGGGCACGTTGCAGCCCGCCTCCACGTGGCGGACCGGCAGCCCCGCGGCCATCAGCGCCGCGTCAAAGCTGAAGCTGCACCCCAAAAGAAAGCTCACCAGACCGTCCCGCCACCAAGGGGTGATGTCCGTGGGCTCGGCCTTCAGCTTACCCTTTTCCCACACCCGGTAGCGGGGAATCTCCCGCCTGAGGTCGGCGTGGTCCGCCGTGACCCGGGTGAAGGGGTCGCCGGGGTCCAGCACCTCCACCAGGGGGCAGGAGCGGGGGTTCCGCAGGGCGAACAGGAGGAAATCAAAGGCCCAGTCCCGGGGCACGATCACCAGATTGGCCTGACCAAAGCCCGGACAAAGTTCCGCGGTGGGACCGGTTATTTCGCCCCGGGCGATCCGGGCCCGCACCTGGGCAGGGGTGCCCTGAGTGGATGGTTTTATTTCCATTTTCTGACTGTCCCAGGCAGGCGACGTCCCACCGACCGGAGGCGCGGGAGATGAAAAGCCGTCAGGTTACCGGAATTATGGCATTATCATAGCCCAGGAGCGCCGGATTTTTCAAGGCTTTTGCCCCACCCCGGCCCCGGGGCGAACCCACGGCGTTGCCGGCGTGGGGCCCGGCGGTTAGACTAAAGCGAGCGCTCGCTCCGGCGGCCTGCCCCGGCCGGAGCCGCGGCGCTTGACTGACCAGTTTACCTTAAGCCCGGTGGAGGCGCGGCCGCGCTCATCGCCGGGGCGGGAACCCGGGAGAGGCACATGGCCATGGACCTGAACTGCGACATGGGGGAGAGTTTCGGCAACTACCGCCTGGGCCTGGACGAGCAGGTGGTCAAATTCATCACCAGCTCCAACCTGGCCTGCGGCTTCCACGCCGCGGACCCCCTGGTCATGGACCACACCGTGCGGCTGTGCCAGGCCCACGGGGTCTCGGTGGGGGCGCATCCCGGTTACCCGGACCTCCGGGGTTTCGGCCGGCGGCCCATGTCCGCCTCCTACGAGGAGGTGCGGGCCGACGTGCTGTACCAGGTGGGGGCGCTGGCGGCCATCGCGGCGGCGGCCGGGGTGCGGCTCTCCCACGTGAAGCCCCACGGCGCGCTCTACAACACCGCGGCCAAGGACGAGGAGACCGCCCGGGGCGTGGCCCGGGCCGTAGCCGACCTGAACCCCGGGCTCATCCTGGTGACCCTGGCCGGGCCGGGCGGCGCCAAGTTCCGGGCCATCGCCCGGGACCTGGGCCTCACCGTGGCGGCCGAGGCCTTTGCCGACCGGGCCTACCGGGCCGACGGCTCCCTGGTGCCCCGGGGCCAGGAGGGCGCGGTGCTGCACGACCCGGAGCTGGTGGCCGAGCGCTGCGTCAAGATGGCCACCCAGGGGGTGGTGATCTCCATCGACGGCCAGGAGGTGCCCCTGGAAGCCCAGACCATCTGCGTGCACGGCGACACCCCCAGCGCCCTGGAGCTGGTCAAGGCGGTCAAGGCGGCGCTCACCGCCGCCGGGGTGGAGCTGGCTCCCGTGACCCTCGGAAATCAAGCCGCATGACGTCTCATCCCGAGTTCCCCCGGTTCCGGGCCCAGGGTGACGCCGCGGTGATGGTGCACCTGGGCCGGGGCATCGACCCCCACTTGGGCAGGGCGGTGCGCGCCCTGGCCGACCGCCTGACCGGGCGCCCCGCCCCGGGCCAGCGGGAGGTCATGCCCGGCTACGCCACGGTGCAGGTGCAGTTCGATCCCCTGGTCACGGACCACGCCGAGGTGGAGGACCACGTGCGCGGCGTGCTGGCCGGCCTGCCCCCGGCCGCGGAGCACTCCCCCCGTGTGGTGGAGGTGCCGGTGGTGTACGGCGGGGAGCACGGCCCGGACCTGGAGTTTTTGGAGCGCCACACCGGGCTCGCGGCCTCCGAGATCATCGAACGCCACACCGCGCCGCTCTACCCCTGCTACCTGGTGGGTTTCACCCCGGGCTTCCCCTTTTTGGGCGGGCTCGACCCGGCCCTGGCCGCGCCGCGCCTGGATTCTCCCCGGGCCGGGCTCTTGCCCGGGGCGGTGGGGATAGCCGGGCAGCAGACCGGGCTCTACCCCCTGGGCGGGCCCGGCGGCTGGCGCATCATGGGCCGCACCCCGCTCATGGTCTTCAACCCCCTGGCCGAGCCGCCAGCCCTGATCCTGCCCGGTGACCTGGTGCGCTTCACCGCGGTGGAGGACGCCGCCTTCCCCCTGCCCCCCGTGGCGGACCAGCCCTGGGACCCCACGGGCCGGTCGGTGTGGGAGGTGCTGACCCCGGGCTGCGCCACGGTGCAGGACGCCGGGCGCTGGGGCCGCCAGAACCTGGGGGTGCCCATGGCCGGGGCCCTGGACCAGGCGGCGCTGCGGGCGGCCAACCGCCTGGTGGGCAACCCGCCCGACGCCGCCGGCCTGGAGCTGACCCTGCTGGGACCCCGCCTGAAGGCCCTGACCCCGCTGACCCTGGCCCTGTGCGGGGCGGACCTGGGCGCCAGCCTGGACGGCCGGGCGCTCCCCCGGGACCGGGCGGTCAAAATGGAGCCCGGGCAGATTTTGGCCTTCCGGGGACCCCGGGACGGCTCCCGGGCCTTTCTGGCCGTGGCCGGCGGCCTGGCCGCGCCGCTGATCCTGGGCAGCCGCGCCACCTATCCCCTGGGCCTCATGGGCGGGCCCCTGGCCCCGGGCCAGGTGCTCAGCGCCCTGCCCCCGGCCGGCCCTCCGGCCCACGGGCCCCTGCCCGCGGAGCTGGCCCCCCGGCCGCCCCGGGGGGTGCTGCTCTTACGGGCCACCGCCGCGCCCAACCCCGAGTTCTTCGGCGAGGCCGGCCGCCGGGCCCTGTTCGGCACGGTGTGGAAATTGAGCCCCCGCTCGGACCGGCGGGGGGTGCGCCTCACCGGGGGCCAAGTGCCCCTGGCCCCGGGCGTGCCCACCAGCATCGTCAGCGAGCCCAACGCCCCGGGCATCGTGCAGGTGCCGGCCGACGGCCAGCCCATCATCCTCTTGCGGGACCAGACCACCGGCGGCTACGCCAAGGCGGCCACGGTGATCGGCCCGGACCTGGATCTCCTGGCCCGGGCCCTGCCCGGCCAGGAAGTGGCGCTGACCGAGGTGACCCCGCCCGAGGCCGTGGCCGCGGCCCGGGACTACGCCGCCCGGGAGGCGGCCTGGGCATGACCCCGGGACGGGAGATCCACCTGGGCGGCAAGCTGTGGTTCATTGCCGGGGCCAACCAGGGGCGCTTCCCCCGGGCCCACGCCATCGTCGTGCGGGACCGGGTGACCGCGCTCATCGACGCGGGCCTGGGCCGGGACCTCCTGGCCGGGCTGGCCGGTCAGGTGGACCTGGTCCTGTGCACCCACGCCCATTTGGACCACACTTGGGGCAATCACCTCTTGCCCGGGGCCACAATTACCGCCCCCCGGGGCTCGGCCGAGACCTTCGGTCACCTGGACCGCCTGCGCCAACGCTTCATCCCCGATGCGGCCATGGGCCGCGCCTGGCGGACCTGGATCACCACCCTGGTCCCCTGGCAAGACCGGTCGGCTGATGATTTCTACGAGCCCTATCAGGAGTTCGACCTGGGCAGCACCCGGTTGGTGGCCTTTCCGGCCCCGGGGCACAACGCCGACTTCCACTGCTTCTGGTTCCCAGTCGAAAGGGTGCTCTACAGCGGCGACCTGGACCTGACCCCCTTCGGCCCCTGGTACGGCAACCCCGAGTCGGACCTGCGTGAGTTCCGGGACTCGGTGGCCCGGGCCGCGGACCTGGGCCCCCGGGTGGTGGTGTCCTCGCACTTCCCGCCCCAACATCAGGAGGCCGCGGCCCAGCTCCGGGCCTGGGGCGGGCACTTCACCCAGCGGAGCGACAAGCTCCTGGCCCTTCTGGCCCAACCCCGCACCTTGGGCGAGATCGTGGAGGCGGCGCTGATCTACGGCCGGTTCCCCCACCAGCGGGAAATGCTCATGCATTTTGAAAAGGTGATGATCTCCGAACACTTGGCGGAGCTGGTGGAGCTGGGACGAGTCAGGGATGAAGGGGGGGTGTTTCGGGTGGTTTAGGGGGCGGCTTCGCCAGATGCCCGCCAGCTGCGTTGCGGGCCTGCGCTCCAACCTCGCCTTGGGGCTCGTCATTTCATGACGGATGCGGCTGCGCCAGATGCCCGCCGGCTGCGTCCCGGGCCTGCGCTCCAACCTCGCCTCGGGGCTCGTCATTTCATGACGGATGCGGCTGCGCCAGATGCCCGCCGGCTGCGTCCCGGGCCTGCGCTCCAACCTCGCCTCGGGGCTCGTCATTTCATGACGGATGCGGCTGCGCCAGATGCCCGCCGGCTGCGTTGCGGACTTCGCTCCAACCTCGACGTAGCTGGGGCTACGCCTCCGGTTGTCGCTTGTCCGTCGCCTTGCCGGCAAACATCTGGCTATGCCGGTTCCGGGGCGTAAAACATCAGCGGGAATAAGATCACCAAGCGCTTTCCCCAGCCTAACAACGGGAGCGAACGCGGCCAGGTCTGGAGGGCAACCTGACCCGACCCGCTACGCCAGCCGCGGCGACGCGGCCGACGCCTTGCCGGCAAACATCTG
>JAHLLK010000083.1 GCA_020444165.1 Deltaproteobacteria bacterium
TCGTGAAAGGCGTCAACCTTATGAAACCTCTCGATGCACCATGCGGATAGGCTCAACACCTTGATATATTCGGCGCAACGCACACCCTGCCCGGTACGGGGCCGGGGGTTTTGTGGGTTTGCTGTCTTCCCTGCGCCCCCGCAGGCGCCTCCTGGGGAGGCGCCTGCGGGGGATTGCGGCTGAATTTGCGGCGCGGGCCCGGCCTAGCAGGCTGTTTTTCAACAGCCTGCTAGTGATATTTTACGTACAGTAAAGAAATGAATCTTCCAGCCTTGCGGGAGGCCAGACCAGGTCGGCGGGGAGAAATCAGTCCAAATTAACGACAAGCAAGGCGTAATATCAAGGCCGCGCCCCAGCCAAATTCGCGGCAGAGCGGAGCACGCTTTTCGCGAACCAGGCCATGCCAAAATAACTTTCCCTGGCGCTAAAAGATAAAGAAGCCCGGCTACGACCGCCGTGCAAATTGCCGCGGGCGCCCCCGGAAGGGCGCCCGCGGTGTATTCCGACAGGAATGAAGGCCCGGGGCCGGCCTAGTTCGGCAGGGTCCGGAAGGTGAAGCCAAGGGAGTTCTGCTGCTCCCAGGTGGGCAGGTTGGTCAGGATCCAGGCCAACTCATTGGGGTTGGCCGTGTAGAGGTGGTCACCCAGCCCGGCATTGTACAGGGTGTAGACCTCGGAGGTCCCGGCCTGGGCCGTGGGGAACATGAAGCCCTGGTTGTTATCGGCCTGCCAGCCCTGGCTGATCAGCGCGGTGCGCTCGCCGGCTCGCAGGGTAAGGTAGTGGGCGCCGGTGTAGGGGTTGTAGAGCCGGTACACCGGCTTGCTCCCCGTCAGCTCACTGACCGAGACGAAGAAGGGCTGCGGGCTGGATTCGTCCTGCCAGCCCATGGCTATCAAGGCCGTGGCTTCACCCGGGCTGATGGTGAACAAGTGCCGGCCGCTGGAGGGGTCGTAGAGCCGCCGCATGCCCACGTTGATGGCCGGGCTCACCGTGCTGGTGTCGCTCAGGGTCTTCATGAACAGCACCAGGAGCGCCTCTTCCTCGTTGTTGAGGCCCAGGTTGCCCAGTTCCGTGTCATTGACGGTGGTCGGGACTTCCGCCGCGGGCCAAACCTCCACATCCCGGGTGTTGTAGAAGTGCACGACCTCCTCGAGGGTCTTGAAGAAACCGTTGTGGGTGAAATCCTTCACGCCCCCCGTGGGCCGCTTGTCCACGTTCCTGAGGGTGGGCACCTTCTGCTTACCCCACAAAGTGGCGTCGCCCAGAATGCCGCCCACGCCCAGGTCCAGCCAGTCGACGCTCAGGGGGTTGATGTCGGCCGGCATGGTGTAGAAGGGGTTGGCCAGGTTCTTGGGCACGCCCAGGTTGTCGTAGGTGAAGTCGGTGAACAGGGGATAGCCCTCAACTCCGGCGTCCAGCACATGGCAGGCCGCGCAGTTGCCCTTGGTGGCGTCGTTGAAGATGGCCAGGCCCCGCACCTCGTCGTTGGTGAGGCCCAGGCCCTGGTAGTTCTGGAAGTTGGCCGTGGTGATCAGGGTCACGTCCAGGCCGGCCGCCCCGGCGGCATCCCAGAACTGGTCAAAACGGGAGTCAAAGGGGTTCACCTCGGCCGAGCGCTCGAAAGCGGCCACGGCATAGCCGATCACCTTATAGGCCTTGGAGGCCACGTCGCTGGCGAGCGTGAAGGTGCCGCCGCTGGCCCGGGCGGCCTCCAGCGAGAAGCCGTTGGGAACCGCGGACTCACCCCAATATCTCTGGTACAGCTTCAGGAAGTCGGCGCCGTAACTGGAGAAGATGACCTTCCAGACCACCGTCTCCACGTTGGGATTGTGCATCTCCACCCGGTTGACGGGCGGGCCAATGGCCTGCTCGGCCAGGGGATCGCCCAGGATGGCCCCGTTGGCCCGGCCGTCCCAGAACACGCCACCCACCACCAAGCCGTCCGCGTCCACGTACTGCACCGGGCTGGCGCCGGCATAGGCCGCGCTCGGAGGCTTGCGGTTACCGGCCAAGGTGGAAACCACGCCAGGCACCACCGCGCCGGCGGCATTGACAACGGGGTCGGGGCTGGCCCAACCCCAGGCCGGATCATGGCAGCTGGCGCAACTCTGGCCCGCTGGATCGGATAGGGACGTGTCGAAGTAGATTTGTTTTCCCACCTTCTCCCAGTTTTGGTCATAAACCGGTGGGGTCTCGGCCAAGGCCGGACCCGCCGCCAGGAGAAAACACACCACCCAAAGTGACCACCTAGCTAACATCTCTTTCTTCCTTATGTGGCAGGTTCTTCTGTTATCGTCGGGACAATCCCGCCCATTTCATACGCAGGGTCAGACCCTGAAAATGCTGTGCCTGGCGCTTGCGCCAAGTGGAGGCCTTAAACTTCACAATTTCGAGGATATTGCACGGTATTTTCCAGAAAAGACCGTGCAATGTTCTCCTGCGGGCCACGGATTCACCCCAAACAAGCTTCGCTTGTTTGGGGACCCCGTGGATGGCCCGCCGAATAACAAACCTGAAAGGTTTGTTATTCGTGAGGCTTGGCAAAACCCGGGCCCCCGGCAAGCTCTGCTGGCTGGGGTGGAGTCACGCTTTTGCCAAGCCGATCGTTGCCCAAGGCCGGGAGCCTGGTGCAACAGTCTCATTTCTGAGTTTAGGTTTGACGGAGATCCGGCCCAAGGGCAGTTCAATTTAGGTGATGCCTGGCCGTTGCTCACATAACCTTTTGCGCTCGATCAGGAAACATCCTGATTAAACGTAAGCTGGTTTGGCAGATTGGATAAATCGTCACAATTTGGTATTTTGAACAGAGGAAAATTCCCATTATTCTTAGTTGCTCTTGCGGTATGCTAGGATTTGTTTTTTGCGCTTCGCAGCGAGTACGCATAATTTTTTAATTATAATAACTAGATATCCAACCATGAACCCGATTGAAATACTTCATTTCCCTTGCGTTGCGGTCAGACACCTAGGGAATTAACTTTGATATTTATTTTTACTTGAAAACACCTCTCCCTGGATTTGGCATAGATTCAAGCGCGCACCGCCCGGCTGTCCGCTCCGGAAAATCAGGTCTTTCATATCTATTGACTAGGTTTTTAATTGATAACCATTGCTGTTTTTTGGGGGAGAGCCTTTCCCCAGGCGGGAGCACGGCACGGCAAAAGCAAGACGCTAACGGTTTGGCTGAAGATGGGGGAGGAGGCGGATCTGGCAGGGGGTTGAAGAAGTCCATCCAGGGCCTTTTTCAACCAAACTTGGCAAAAGCGAGGCTGTGGCAAACCGCTAGTTGCCCCAGGCAGGGAGCCTTGGGCAACCGTCTCTAATTGGGCTGTGGCCGGAAGGCCCAGCCCAGGGAGCTTTGTTGCGACCACAGGGCCAGGTTGGCCAGGATCCAAGCCCCCTCCGAGCTGGTGGTGTAGAAATGCTCGCCCAGGACGGGGTGATACAGGGTGAGCACCTCGCTGGCCCCCGGCGCCGCCGCGGGGAACATGCGCCCCTGGTCGCGCTCGGCCAGCCAGCCCAGGCTCACCAGGAAGTCCCGCTCCCCGTTCTTGAGGGTCAGGTAGTGCTCGCCCGAAAAGGGGTTGTAGAGCCGGTGCACCGGCCGGCTGCCCGGCAGGTTCGTGGTGGTCACGTAAAAGGGCATGGGGCTGGATTCGTCCCGCCAGCCCAGGGCGGTGAGCGCCGCGATCTCCCGGGCGCTGAGGGAGAACACGTGCCGGCCGGTGACCGGGTTGCAGGCCCGCCGCATGCCCACCAGGCTGCCCGCTCCCAGGGCCAGATCGACCGCGACCTGCCCGGTCCGGCCGTAGGTGGGGGTGGGGTCCGCCACGGTTATGAGCGCGGCATGGGTCCCCGGGGCCAGGCCGGCCGTGTCGTAGGTCACGGTGACCGTCTGGCTGCCCCCGGGAGCCACCGTGCCCGACGCAGGGTCCAGGCGAAGCCAGGCGGCGTTGCTCCCGGCGGTGAAGTTCAGTGGCGCGCCGCCCAGGTTCCGCACCAGGAAGGTCTGGGGCGCGGGGTTCCCTCCCAGGGTGGCGGCGGGGTGCAGGCCGTCCGGCGTGAGGGCCAAGTCGCCGGTGCTCACGGTCAGGCTCACCGCGATCTGCCTGGTCCGGAAGTACACCGGGGTGAGGTCCGCCACGGTGATCAAGGCGAAATAGGAGCCCGGGGCCAGGCTGGCCGTGTCATAGGTCACGGTGACGGTCTGGCTGCCCCCGGGAGTCACCGTGCCGGAAGCCGGGTCCAGGCGAAGCCAGGAGGCGTCGCTCGAAGCCGTGAAGTCGAAGCCCAGGGCGCCCTGGTTCCCCACCTGCAAGGCCTGGGGCGCGGGGTTCTGGCCCAGGGGGGCGGCGGGGCTCAAGCTGGCGGGCGCGAGGACCATTCCCGGCGTGGGATATTCCCGGGCCCCGATATCCACCACCTCGTTCTGCACCCGGGGAGTCATTTCCAGGTCCAGGAGAAGGTCTGCCACGGCGGAGTTGTAGCCCGCGTCCCGGCAGGGGGAGCCGGCCGTGGGAAGATAGGAGCCGTCCAGAAGGGGGTCCTCGTTCAGGTTGTCCTGGGGGTTGAAGGAGATGGCCGCGTCGCCGCTGTAGGCGGCCACCAGGTTGTTCCACAGGATGACGTCGGGATAGGGCCCGGCCACATTGGCGCGGGCATAGATGTCGTCGCTGTCCGGTGCAGTGGCGGTGTTGCCCCAGAACAGATTGTTATAAAGCTCGGGCGCCCAAGCGGCGCTGAGCATGAAGAGGTACACTCCCCCGCCCTGCAAACCGGCGTTGTTGACAAAGGTGTTGTTGGTCAGCTGCACCGGGCCCGAAACCTCGACGTACAAACCTCCCCCGTACCCCGCGGCTCCCCCGTCATTGCCCACGAACAGGCAATTGTCCACGCTGGCGTATCCCTGGGCGCTGGTGCTGAGGAGCAGGCCCGCGCCGTAAAGAGCCATGCTCCCCGAAGCAAGGCCGTTGCCGGAGAAGATCGAGCGGGAGACTTGGATGCGGGTCGCGTCGAGGAGCACTCCCCCTCCCCAGGCAACCACCGCCTTATTGTTCAGGAAAGAGCAGTCCGTAACCACGATTTGGGTGTTGCTTCCCATAAAGTCCGCATAGAGGCCCCCGACATTGGGGCTGATGTAGCCATTCTGGAGGACCAGGTCACGGAGGGTTATGGACGTCCCGCTGGCGAAGGACCTCAACAACATCACCCGGTAGGTGCCGCCGCCGTCCAGGATGGCCTTGCCGCCCTGGCCCTGGATCACCAGGGAGTGGTTGGACTGGCCGGTTTCGAATCTGGCGGTTTGGGTCAGATGGTAGGTGCCCGCCTGGATAGCGATGGTGTTGTCCTCGTTGTTGGCAGCCGCCGTGGCCAGGGCGGCGGTCAATTCGGCTTCGCTGGTCACCTCGAAGATGGCGGCCGCCGCGGCGGTCGGCAGGGCCAGAAAGACCAAACACCAGAGGACAGCCAGGGACTTTCCAGCGGCAGGCATGCTTCCCCCCAGGATTCAAATCAGGTATTCCGGCGCGAAAAGCGAACATGTGCCGGCAAGGATGAACGTTGTTAATTTTCGGACAACTATGCCACAAAACACGGGATTTACCTAGCGGGATTTTTGGGCGAGTTGAACATTCGGCGGCGTGTTTGAGGTCCGATCCTGGATCGTCAAGCGGCAGATAGGCCGCGCAAGTCCCAAACAGGCAAAGCCCACCCTTTGGCTAATCGGTTTAGCCTTTTAGGAAGTGCGGGTGATCTGGAGCGTCAGGGATTTGTTGAAAACTAAAGATGTTCCTTGGCCAGCAAATCTAAGATCAATGCGCCGAGAAATCCCTGCCGGCAGCAAGGCGGGTACCTGCCAAGGTACGCCCACCCTCAACCTCGGCTGGTCAGCTAGTTGGGCCAGCGCCGGAAGGCCCAGCCCAGGGAGGTCTGCTGCTGCCAGGGCGGCAGATTGGCCAGAATCCAAGCCAACTCCCGGGGGTTGGCCGTGTAGAGATGGCCGCCGGTGTCGGGGTGGTAGAGGTGGTAGACCTCCGCGGCCCCGGCCACCTGGCCCGCGTACATCCAGCCCTGGTCCCGCTCGGCCTGCCAGCCGAGCCCCACCAGGGCGTCCCGCTCCCCGTTGTTGAGGGTCAGGTAGTGCACCCCGGTCCAGGGGTTGTAGAGCCGGTGCGCCACCCGGGAGCCGGAGATGGCCGTGGAGGCCACCGAAAAGGGCACGGGCGAGGACTCGTCCGACCAGCCCAGGGCCACGAGGGCGGCCTGTTCGTGGGGGTCCGTGGTGAAGAGGTACTGGTAGTCCGCGGGATTGTAGAGCCGGTACATGGTCCGCTGGGTGCCCGCGTCCACGTTGAGGTTCACCACGAAGAGCCGGGTGGTCCCGTGGGTCACGTCCCGGCCCAGCACCAGGGCCTGGTACAGGCCCGGGGTCAAGCTGGCGGCGGCGAAGCTGGCGGTCACGTCCTGGCTGCCCACCGGGCCCAGGTGGCCGGCCGCGGTGTCCAGGGAGAGCCAGGGCCGGTCCTCGGTCAGGGTGAAGTCAATGGCCGCGCCGCCCAGGTTCCGCGCCTGGAAGACTTGGGAGGCGGGGTTCAGGCCCGGGGCGGTGGTCACCGCCAGGTAGGCGGGCGCGAAGCCCAAATCACCCACGGGGTACTCGTAGGCCCCCCGGTCCACCACCCCGTTCTGGATGCGGGGCAGGCTGTCCAGGTCCAGGGCGGTCAGGCCCGGCGCGGCGTTGTCGCCGGTGTCCCGGCAGGGTGAGGTATCGGTGGGCCGGTAGTTCACGTCCAGGCCGGGGTCCACGTCCTGGTTGGCCGTCTGCAAAATCAGCTCCGGCGCATCTCCGTCGATTTCACCCAGGATGTTGTGGGAAAACATGATCTTGGCTTCTATGCCGGGTTCGTCCCATTCCACAAAAACGTCCGCCGGGCTGGGCACATCCACCGTATTGCCCCGGATCACGTTATTGTACACTGGGGCGGTGTACACTTCCGGGGCCATGATCAGGAAGAGGCCGCCCACCGCCGCGGCGTGGTTGTTCACGAAGGTGTTGTTGACCAGCGCGAAGTCCGTGGGCACCACGGTCATCAACCCGCCCCCCACACAAAACGTCGCCCCGGCGTCGTTGTCGATGAACAGGCAATCAGCCACCCGCACTTGGCCGTCTATGTCCGAGAGGATGGCCGCCCCCCCGCCTTGGCACGTGAATCCCGTGGGATCGAAGGTGTTGCGGGCGATGATGCAGCGCTCCAGGATCACCGTGTGTGACTCCAGGTAGGTCCCTATCCCCTGGCCGAACATCGGTGAAAAATTGTCCAGGAATTGGCAGTCCTCCACCCGGACCACCGCGTCCACCCCGTACATGCTGACTTCCAGGCCCATGCCGGGATAAGGGTCCGGGCCGCCGCCGTGCTGGAACACCAGGTTCTGGAAGGTTAGGATAAAGCGGTCGCCGTCGGGGTAGAAATAGGCCACCTGGTTGGCGTCGCCGCCGTCCAGGACGGCCAGGCCGCCGTCACCCCGCACGGTCAGGGAGCGGTCCGGGACGTCGTTCTCAAAGGCAAGGAAGGTGCTCAGGTTATAGGTGCCAGGAGCTATATTGATGACGTTGTCTTCGTAGTTGGTCTCGCACTGGGCCAGGGCGGCCACCAGCTCCGCTTCGTTGGACACGTTGAAAACCGCCGCCGCTGCGGGGGAGGCGGAAGCGCTCAAGAGCGCCACCGCCAGGGCCGCCAGACAGGCCCAACGGGCCGCCAAGCCGGAGAAACGCATGATCGATCCTTTTCCGCCGGGGTAAAAATGCTCCGGGGGGCGCGGCTCCCCGGGCGGCTCCGGCGGTGGAGATCAATATGCCATGATTTCCTAGGAATTTGAACCCGAAAAACCACCGGGGACGGCGGAAATAAGGCGGGGCCGCCCGGCTCTCAGGGACAGCCCCGGCGGGGCCTAGCGGTAGGCCCAACCCAGGGAGCTTTGCCGCTGCCAGGCCGGCAGGTTGGCCTGAACCCAGGCCAGTTCATGGGGGTTGGCCGTGTAGAAATGGCCGCCCGTGGCCGGGTCGTAGAACTTGTATACTTCCCAGGCTCCCCCCACGCTCGTGGGGAAGGCCCAGCCCTGGTCCCGCTCGGCCCGCCAGCCGAGGTTCACCAGGGCGTCCCGTTCGCCGTTACGCAGGGTCAGGTAGTGCTGGCCGCTGGCGGGGTCATAGAGCCGGTGCACCGGCCGCGCGCCCGCGAGCGCCGTGCCGGCCAGGTAGAAAGGCGCCGGGGTGGACTCGTCCGACCAGCCCAAGGTGGCCAGGACCTGGGCCTCCCGGGCGTCGGTGGTGTAGAAGTGCTGCCCGTCCGCGGGGTGGTAAAGCCGGTACACCGGCTTCTGCGTCCCGGCGTCCACCGTGAGGTTCACGGTGATCTGGCTGAAGGCCCCGGTGGCCTGGTTCCGCCCCACGATCGCGGCCTGGTGCAGGCCCGGGGCCAAATCACCGGTGGCGAAGGACACGGTCACGTCCCGGCTGCTCACCGGGCCCAGGTTGCCGGACGCGGGGTCCACCGCGAGCCAGGGCTGGTTGGCGGCCAGGGCAAAGGTGAACCCCAAGGCCCCCAGGCTGCGCGCCGACACGATCTGGGTCACGGGGCTCTGGCCCGGGGTCGTGGTCAGGTTAAGGGTCGCCGGGGTGAGGAGCAGATCGGCCGAGGGGTACTCGTAGGCCCCCCGGTCCACCACCTGGTTTTGCACCCGGGGCAGCCCGTCCAGGTCGACCGCCGGCAGGTCCGGGGCGGCGTTGTCGCCCGTGTCCCGGCCGGGGGAGGCCGCGGTGGGCCGGAAGTCGGCGTCCAGGGCCGGGTCCTGGTCCAGAGTGCCGTTTTCCGCGAACAGGTCCGCCGGGGAAGCCGCGTGAGCTCCCAGGATATTGGCGGAAAGCGTCACGGGCACCATGGGGTCGGGGTAGCCGGTGGCCGCGAAGATATCGTTGGATTCCGCCAGGGTCGCGAGGTTGCCCCAGATCACGTTGTTGGCCAGAGTGGGTTGGCCCTGGTTGGAGTCCAAGGACAAGGCCACGCCGCCGCCGGCCATGGCGCGGTTATCCACGATGGTGTTGTTGACCAGGGTCACGTCCCCCGTGCCCTGGCAGTAGATGGCCCCGCCCAGCCCCGCGAGGATCTGGTTGCTGCTGAACAGGCAATCGGCCACCAACACCCGGGTTTGCGCCTCGGCCATGATAAACAGCCCGCCTCCCCGTTCACCGGCTCCTCCCACCGTGGTCTGGTTGCGCTGGAAAACCGAGCTTTCCACCACCACTTCCCGGGTGGCCGAGACCAGAGCCCCCAGGCCGAGGCCGGTGACTTGCTGGTTATCCAGGAAGGCGCAGTTAGTGACCCGGATCGTGGTGTCGGTCCCGGTCAAGCCAACCAAGAGCCCGATCCCGGCCACGTAGCCACCACCCCCATGTTGCACGGTCAGGTTTTGCAGGCTCAGGCTGTAGCCATCCCCTGCGGCCTGGAAATTGGCCACCTGCAGCACCCCGCCGCCGTCCAACACCGCCTGCCCTCCTACGCCCAGGAGCACCAGGGAGTGGTTGATTTCAGCGCTGCTGAAAGTGACGGTGGCGGTCAGGTTATAAGTGCCGGCCGCCAGGTTGATGGTGTCGTCTTCGTTGTTGACCGCCGCGGTGGCCAGGGCGGCAGTCAGCTCGGCCTCGTTGGCCACGTCGAACACGGCCGCCCGGGCCGGGCCGGGAGCCAGGCAGATCAGGGCGCAGAAAACCGCCAGAAACCACAGGCAAGGTCGGTAGGCAGGCACGGATTTCCCCCCCAAGCCGCCGGGCAGGCAAAAACGGTTATGGTTGGGATGCGGATGCAAGCTGATGGCCACCGGCCCTGTATAGCACCATCTCCGGTAAAAAATAACCTTTTTTTGGGGGCTGCGGCGGGCCCGCCCCGGGGGACGGGCCCGGGGTCAGGTCTTAGCGGTAGGCGTAACCCAGGGGGCTTTGTTGCTGCCAGGCGGGCAGGTTGGCCTGGATCCAGGCCACCTCGTGCGGGTTGGCCGTGTAGAAATGGAAGCCCGTGGCCGGGTCGTAGAACGTGGCCACCTCGCTGGCTCCCCCCAGGCTGCTGGGGAAGGCCCAGCCCTGGTCCCGCTCGGCCCGCCAGCCGAGGTTCACCAGGGCGTCCCGCTCGCCGTTTCTGAGGGTCAGGTAGTGCGCGCCGCCCGCGGGATTGTAGAGCCGGTGCACCGGCCGCGCGCCGGGGTGCGCCGTGCTGATGAGGTAGAAGGGCGCCGGGGTGGACTCGTCCGCCCAGCCCAGGGCCGCCAGGGCCTGGGCCTCGTGGGGGTCGCTGGTGAAGAAGTGCTGCCCGTCTCCAGGGTTGTAGAGCCGGTACACCGGCTTCTTGGCCACATCTTCCACGGTGAGGTTCACGGTGATTTGGCTGGAGTTTCCGCTGACCAGGTCATGCCCCACGATCTGGGCCTTATAGGCGCCCGGGGCCAGATTGCCGGTGGCGAAGGACACGGTCACGTCCCGGCTGCCGACCGGGGCCAAAGGCGCCGACGCGGGGTCCACCGCGAGCCAGGACTGGTTCAGGTCCAGGCCAAACTGGAAGCCCAAGCCCCCCAGATTGCGCGCGGTCACGATCTGGGCCACGGGACTCTGGCCCGGGGTCGTGGTCAGGTTCAGGGTCGCCGGGGTGAGCAGCAGCTCGGCCGCCGGGTACTCATAGGCCCCCCGGTCCACCACCTGGTTCTGCACCCGGGGCATCCCGCCCAGGTCCAGGGTCCCCAGATTCGGGGCGTTGTTGTCGCCGGTGTCCCGGCCGGGCGAGGCCTCGGTGGGGCGGAAGTTGCCGTCCAGGGCGGGGTCCTGGTCCAGGGTGCCGGTTTCGTTGAACACATTCGTGGGATCCCCGACCCGGGCGCCCAGGATGTTGTTACCCAGCACCACCGCCGTATATGGAACCACATAGTTGAAGGCACAATACAAATCAGCTCCCCCCCCCGCCACGGCGGTGTTGCCCCGGATCACGTTGTTCACCACCTGCGGCTGGGTGGCGCCGGAACGCAGGTCCAGGAACACCCCACCCGTTGTTCCCGCGTGGTTGCCCACCACGGTGTTGTTGACCAGCGTGTAGTCCGCCCCTCCGGTGCAGTACAGGGCCCCACCGGCCCCCCCGCTTTCCCCTCCCTGGTTGCCGGTGAACAGGCTGTCGCTCACCAGGATCCGGCCCGCGATATCGTTGACGACGATCGCCATGCCCCCGCCCTGCACAAAGGCGGTCGCGGGCGTGGCGGGCGCATTGTCCTGCACGCGGCAGCGCCGCACCTCCACCAGGGCGGTGGCCCTCAAAACCGACCCGGGGCCGAGGCCATCGCCGCCCACATTGTTCAGTACGGTGCAGTCCGCCAGGTGCAGGGAGGAGTTGGCGCCCTGCAGCTGGACGGCGAGGCCGGCCCCGTTGGCCACCCCGGCTCCATGCCGAAAATGCAGGTTTTGCAGGGTAAGGGATATGCCTTCCGTGGCGCTGGTGAACCTGGCCACCTGCACGGTGTTCCCGCCGTCCAGCAAGGCTGGCCCCCCCACCCCCTGCAACACGAGGGAATGGTTGGTTTCGGCCGTATCGAAGACCAGGGTGCTGGAGAGGCTGTAGTAATTGGAGGCCAGGTTGATGGTGTCGTCCTCGTCATTGGCCGCCGCAATGGCCAAGGCGGCGGCCAGCTCGGCTTCGCTGGCCACGTCGAACACCGCCGCCGAGGCGGGTCCGGGGAGCAGGGTGAAGAGGGACAGACAGACAACCAGGGACAGGATTCTGGCGGGGGGCATGGCTTACCTCGGGGGCCACCGAAGCGGGCAGGTATCAATATTCAGTATTATAAGGAACAAAATTGTTGATTTTGCTGAAAGAGATTATTAGCACCCGTCATACGGCTAAACCAAGCTAATTCTGCCCCGCCGGTCCGGGGGCCGTCCCCGGGGAGCGCGCCCCAGGCTGGTTGGCGGAAAGCGTGACCCAGAGGGCTCAGTTGCTCCCACGGGGCAAGGCGGTCAGGGTGGCGGCCACGGAGGGCGGCGGTTCGCGCCAGGGAGAGAAGCGGGACTTCAGGAAAATCAACCGGCGGGGGAAGACCCGGGCGGCCTCGGGCGGGGTTCAGTAGGCGTGGGGGCTGACCCAGCCGCGCACCAGGGTGATCAGGACGATCTTGAGGTCGAACCAGAGGGACCAGTTCTCGATGTAATAAAGGTCGTGCTCGATGCGGCGCTCCAGGGAGGTGTTGCCGCGCCAGCCGTTGATCTGGGCCCAGCCGGTCATGCCGGCCTTGGTCTTGTGGCGCAGCATGTAGCCCGGAATTTGGTGGCGGAACTCGGTGATGAACTCGGGCCGCTCCGGCCGGGGCCCCACCAGGCTCATGTCGCCGCGAAGCACGTTGAAAAGCTGGGGCAGCTCGTCCAGGCTGGTCTTGCGGATGAAGGAGCCGAAACGGGTGCGGCGGGGGTCCTCGGGGCAGGCCCACACCGGGCCGCAGTCCCTTTCCGCGTCCCGGGCCATGGAGCGGAACTTCAGCATGTCAAATACCCGGCCGTCCATGCCCATGCGCTTTTGGCGGTAGAGCACCGGCCCGGGGGAGGAGAGCTTCACCCCCAGGGTCACGGCCAGCATCACCGGGCCCAGGAGGATGATGGCCACCAGGCTGCCGGCCAGATCCATGGCCCGCTTGGCCACCCGGGCCCAACCCTCCAGGGGGCTGCCCCGGAGCCCGATGATGGGCATGCCCTCGAACTCCTCGATGGAGTTCTTGAAGCGCATGAAGCGGTAGAGGTCGGGCACGATCTTGATGTCCACCATCTCGTCGGCCACGTTGTTGATCACGTCGTAGATGCGGTCGTGGGCCGCCAGCGGCAGGGCGATGATCACCACCTGCACGGGGTTGCGGGCCAGCACCTCGGGGATTTCCTGGTACAGGCCCATGACCGGCAGTTCGTCCACGGTCTGGCCCACCAGCTCCGGGCGCCGGGTGAGGAAGCCCACCAGCCGGAGGCCCAATTCGGGGTGGGAGCGGATCATCTGGGCCACGGTGCGGCCCAGCTCCTCCACCCCCACGATGATCACCCCCTCGCCGGGGTCGCTCTTCCGGCGGCGGGTCCAGACCCGGTGCCAAAAGGGGCGGCTGACGATCATGGTCACCGTGAGGAGTATGAAGAACTGGGCAAAGACCAGGCGGGAAAGCTCATAGGCCCGGAGGAAATAGGTGAGGGCGATGGCCACCACCGCGCCCAGGGTGACCGCCCGGAGGATGGGCCACCAGGCCTGGGCCAGGCGGGCCCAGGGCCGGCGGTACAACCCCATCACCGGCAAGGTCACGGCGAACACCGTGAGCACCAGAAAGAGCAGGATGACGTATTGCTGAATGGGCGGAGTGCCCTTGGTCACCGGGATTATGGGCAGGAAGAAACGAACGTAATAGGAAAGAAGCCAACAGACGGCCACCAGGGCCAAGTCGCCCGCGTAGAGGACTGAGCGAAAAAATTGCAGGCGTTTCTGGAACATGCCCTTTAGTGTCCGCTGCCGCTACCGGAATTGGCGGTTGGCGCCGGCAGCGGGCAAACGCGGAGTGTCACACGCCCCGGACTTTTTCGTTGGCCTCTTGACGCTTTTTGCAGTCAATGCACAAAGTGGTCACCGGCCGAGCCTTCAACCGTTCGTCGCTGATGTCCTCACCGCAGGACTCGCAGATACCGTAAGAGCCGTCATCGATGCGCTCCAGGGCTTCCTCGATCTTGGCGATGAGCTTCCGCTCGCGGTCCCGAATCCTCAAGAGGAAATTGCGGTCCGACTCCATGGCCGCCCGGTCGGTGGGATCGGGCAGATTGTCCTTGTCGTCGGTCATGCCGCTCACCGTACTCGCGGCTTCCTTGCGCAACTCCTCCAGCTTCTCATGCATCAAATTGCGGAAGAATTCCAGTTTTTCCTGGTCCATGGCATCCTCTCAGTCCCACGGGCTGATTGACGCGGGAACTTTAGCACGCTGACCGGCGGGTGTAAAGCTCGGGAGCGGTGTTTGGCTCTTCCCCGCGGGAGCTTAGTTGAAACCCCAACGCCGTTTTTTCTTCTTCTCACCCCCAAGGGCGGCTTCGCCCTCGGCCGGGGGCAGGGACGCGGCCTCGCGGTCGCCCAGGGCCGCCGCCTCCTCCAACAGCTCCTTCTGCCGTTTGCTGAGCTTGGAGGGGGTCTTCACCACCACCTGCACCAACAGGTCGCCCCGGCGTCCGCCCCGGAGGCTGGGCATGCCGAGCCCGGCCAGCTTCAGGGCCTGGCCGGTCTGCACCCCGGCCGGCAAGGGCAGTTCGGCCTCATCGTCCACCAGGGTGTCCACCATGACCGTGTGGCCCAGGGCGGCCTGGAACATGGAGACTTCCAGGCGGCGGTAGAGATTGTCGCCTTCGCGCTCGAACACCGCATGGGGCGCCACGTGCACCACCACATAGAGGTCGCCGGGGCCGCCGCCCCGGAAGCCGCCCTCGCCTTCGCCGCGCATGCGGAGCCGCTGGCCGTGGTCGATGCCGGCCGGCACCTTCACCGACAGCTCCCGCTCCTGGAAGGCGCGGCCCCGCCCGCCGCAGTCGGGACAGGGGTCGGTGATGACCCGGCCCTCGCCGCGGCACACCGGGCAGGTGGTGGCCAGGCGGAAGAAGCCCTGGGCCCGGATCACCTGGCCGGAGCCGCCGCAATGGGCGCAGACGCTGGGGCCGGCGTCGTCGGCCGAGCCGGTGCCGTTGCAGGTCTTGCAGTTCACCTCGCGGCCGGCCTTGACGCTGGTTTCGAAGCCCTGGGCCGCCTGCTCCAGCGTGATCTCCAGGTCATAGCGCATGTCCCGGCCGGGCTGGGGGCCGGTGGCGCCCCTGCCGCGGGCCTGGCCGCCAAAGCCGAAGAGGTCGCCGAAGATGTCGCCGAAGGTGCTGAAGATGTCCTCGACCCCGCCGAAGCCGCTGAAGCCGGAGCGCTTGAGGCCATCGTGGCCATACATGTCGTAAAGGCGGCGCTTTTCCGGGTCCCGGAGCACCTCGTAGGCCTCGGCGCACTCCTTGAAGCGCTCCTCGGCCTCGGTGTCGTCCGGATTTCGGTCCGGATGATACTGCAGGGCCAGCTTGCGGTAGGTTTTCTTGATGACCTCGATGTCGCAGTCGCGCTCGACACCTAACGTCTCGTAGTAGCACTTCTTCATGGCTGAACTCGGTCTCGGGCCGGCCCGGCCGGCCACCGGCCGGGGCGGGCGGGCATTACATTCCTTATCCCGGGAAGTTCATCCCGGGTCTGTTATCCACGGGTCGCGCCCGCGCTGGCGGCCAGGCGCGCCGGGCGGGGCCGCGGCAGCCCCGCGCCAAATCCTGGGGCAACCCAGAGCCGGCCGGGCCGCCGGGCCGGCGTTCGGGCCGCCGGCGGAGGAGCTAGATGTCCTCCGGGTCCACCTCGGTCAGCTCGCCGTCCAGGACCAGCTCCTCCTGCAGGGGCTCTTCCTCTTCCTCGACCTCCTCGGCCGGGCGGGAAGCGCGGGCTTCCAGGGCGGCGGACGCTTCGAACAGGCGCGCCTTCTCCCGGGCCTCGGCCCGGGCCCGTTCCTCCTGGGCCTCCTCGGGGCTCACGGGGTAGATCTCGCCCGAGGCGATCTCCCGGAGGGCCAGCACTACTTCCTTGTTCTTGCTTTCCAGCATGGGCGGCGCGCCGTCCCGGAGCTGGCGCACCCGTTGGGCCGTCAAATGCACCAGGGAAAAACGGTTGGGCACTCTCCGCAGGCAATCTTCCACGGTCACTCTGGCCATGTGTCTCTCCGCCCAGGCGGGGCCAAGGCCCTGCCAACATGGGATTCTGGTTCTCTGTTACCGCGCCCCCCGCACGGGGCAAAGCAGTAAATAAACCAGATCGTAGGGTAATTTGCAAGCGCCAGGGGCGTTTGCCGGTTTCGCCAGCTGCCCGCCGGCGGCGTCCGGGACTTCGCTCCAACTTCGACATGGCTTGGGCTGCGCCTTTGGTTGCCGCTCGTCCGTCGCCTAGCCGGCCGCCACCTGGCTGCGCCGGTCCCAGGCCGAAACGTCGCCCGGAAATTCGGGAAACCTCGTTTTGGGAACCAATCCAGGGGATAGTTTAGCTGATCAAACCATCCGGCCCGGTGAAATATCCGGCCTAATTTCCCGCTGGGGCCAGGCCGGGCACGTTTTTCAACAACCCGGCGTCGAGCCCGTAAATTTCAGCCTTGCCCCGCACCTGGGCGGCCAAAAGCCCGCTGGCCGGGTCCACTTGGCCCAGGACCAGGGTGAGCTGCCGGGGCGCGCCGTTCTTTTCCGCGGGCAAGAGGCCCACGGTCAGCACGGCCTGGGGCTTGTCCAGGCCATAGTCGCCTCCGGCCGGGAGGATCTTCTCCCACTTCAGCTTGGCCAGGTCCCACACCAAGAGTTCCGCCGGGGTCTCCTGACCGGGTCGCTCCTGGGGCGGCTCGAGGCGCTTCCAGGGCTCCTCGGCCGTCTGGACGAACACCAGCTTCTGGTTCGGGAGTTGCACCGTGAGCCGCCGCACCGCCTCGCGGTCCAGGTCCCACACCGCCCGGAGGGCCAGGGCGTGGCGGGTGAGCTTGCCCAGAGGGGCCAGCATCTGGTCCGCGCCCACCAGGACCGGCCCCCCCGCCAGCCGGCGCAGATATTTCTCGTCCCGCCCGGTGACCGCGCCGCCCAACATGATGCCCATTTTCGCGCCGTCAGCCATGGTCAGGGCCAGGGCGCCGGCCGGCGGCTCCAGGCCCAGCTTGGGCAGATCCAGGTCGGTGTCCAGAAAGTCCTTGGTCTGCAGGCCGTGCACCTGGAACAGGAAGTCCTCCACCGCGTCGGGGTCGGCCCGCTCCCCGTCGGCAAAACGCCACACCGGGGCGGCCCCGCCCTTTTCCCTGGTCACTTCCAACGCCTCGGAGCCCGGCCAGTTCAGCTTGAGGCTCTTGACATCGGCCACCACGAAGCTCAGGACGTCCTTGTTGCGCAAATCGAACAGCGTCCGGTCCACCGCGCCGCGCACCTGGGCCGGCAGGCACCAGACTTCCTTGGTCTCGCCGGCGGGCGCCGCGTAGAGGTACTCCCGGGTGGGGCTCAGGATGCCCAGGCGCACCTGGTTCACTCGGCCCTGTTTGTCCGTGAGCTTCACGTCAAAGGCCGGCGGCTCCAGGCCAAAGGGGCCCAGGCGGTCCTTGCCGCCGTCCACCCCCACCCGTTTGGTCACCCGGGCGTCGATCAAGGTGCGCACCAGGCGGCCCACGGCCAGGTTGTCGGCCGGGTAGTCCACCGGCGCCAGCAGATGCCAGGCGGCGTCCTTGCCCTGGCGCTCCAGGGTGATCGGCCGGGGCACCTCGCGCCCGGTCAGTTCCACCTTGACCACGGTCAGGGGATCGGTGAAAGACAGAACCTGGCCGGCCTTGTCCGCCAAGTCCGCCTGGCGCTGATCGGCCCAGTTGCTGATGAGCCAGGCGGCTATCGCCGCCCCCAGGAACAGCACCCAAATCAGAAGCTGTTTGGGTTTCATGCCGGTCTCCGCCGGGAAAGCCATACCAACACCCCGGCCACCACGAACACCAGGGGCCAGATTACCACGGGCAGCCAGAAGATAAGTCTGGCCTGCTCGGGTTGCAACAACAAGGGCTGACTGGCCTGGGATTTCGGGCGGATGGCGATGAGATCCTGTTCCTCGGCCAAGAAGCCGATGGTGTTCATCACCAGGTCGCGGTTGCCGCCCTGGTCGAGGTAGGTGTTGTCGACAAAGGAAGTGTCGCCCACCACCACCAAGTTGCCCTTCACCGGCTTGCTGTCCGCCGGCTTGGCCGGCTCCTTTTCCTGGCCCTTATCCTGGGCCTTATCCTGGCCCATATCCTGGGCCGCGGCCTGGTCCTGGGCCTTGGCCTGGTCCCCTTCCTTCCCGGCGGCCTGGGCCGCTTCCTTTTGGGCCGGCAGGGTCACGGCCACGGCCAGGCTGATGGGGCCCTGGCGGTCCACGCCCTCCTGGTACTCGGCCTGGCCCTGCTCCAGGGAAGCGAAGTCGGTCTCGGCCCAGGAAGCCGGGCTGGTCTGCACCAGGGACACCCCCTCCTCCCCCGGGGGCAGGGGCTGGGCCAGCTCCACCGAGCGGGCCAGGGGGAAGAAGCAGAAGATCCCCTCCAGGCCCTTGGTGAGGGGGTGCGCGCCATAGGACACGGCCAGGGGCGCGGCCGGGGAAAGGCCCTGGAGGCGGCTGGCGTTGTCCAGGACCAGGTCCTGGGCCAGGATCACCCCCCGCGCCTGCAGCCAATCCTTGAGCCCGGCGTCCTGCTTGGGCTCCAGCAACAGCAAGAGCCCGCCGCCCTGGTTCAGGTAATCCGCGAGCCGGGCCAACTCCGGGGCGGTGTAGGGCTTCTGGGGCCCGGCCGCCACCACCACCGCCGCGTCCGGGGGCACCCGCTGGCTGGTGGCCAACAAGAGGGCCTTCACCACGTAGTTCTCGCCCTCCACGGCCTTCTTGAGGTTGCCGAGGCCTTCCTTGCCGATGTCGTCCAGGCCCGATTCGCCGTGGCCGGTGAGGAAATAGACCACCTTCTGGCCCGGCTTGGTCAGGCGCACCAGGGCGTTGGTGAGGTTCTCCTCCTCGGGAAGCTGCACCCGCTCCTGCCGCTCGCCCTGGGTCAAGACCACGGTGCCGTAGGTGCGCACCTTGAAGCGCATGGCCAGGCCGGGGTCACTGTCCGGGTCCACGAACTGGTAGGTGAAAGCGGGGCTGGCAAAGGCGAAGTTGTCCAGCACCGCCTGGGCCTCGGCGCGGCCGGCCTGGGCCTCCCGGAAAAAGGCGTAGGCCTTCACCGGTTCCCCCAGCCCGGCCAGGACCTGCCTGGTCTGGGGGGCCAGGGTGTGCACCCCGCTGGCCGAGAAATCCCAGCGCAGGTGGTGCCGGCCGGCCAGGGAGCCCAGGAAGAACACCAGGGCCACCACCACCAGCACGCTGAGGCCCGCGCCCAGGCCCAGGCGGGCCGTGCGGCCCGCCAGGCTCTGGCCCAGTTTGGCCCGGGCCAGGAAAGCGGCCACGAGGAGCAGGAGCAGCCCTGCCCCGGCCACGTAGAGGCCGTACTCGCCGTGGAGCATGCTCACATTGTAGAAGATGCCGCCGCCGGCCAGGAGCACCAGCCCCGCCAGCGTCAATTGCTTAGCGGTTTTCACGCCTTCCACCGTTTGGCCTCCAGGGTTCTGATGGTCAGGAACAAAAACAGACCGATGAACAGGGCGAAGTAGGCCAGATCCTTGGTATCCACCAGGCCCTGGGTGAAGCCGTCAAAATGGCTGCCGATGCTGAGCGCTTCCAACACCGGACCCAGGCCCGGCCCCACCACGCTGGCCGACCAGCCCAGCACCCAGATGAGGAGAAGCCCCACGAAGCCGCCCACCGCGGCCACGATCTGGTTCTCGGTCCAGGCCGAGGCCCACAGGCCCAGGGCCAGGAAGGCCGCGCCCACCAGGAGAAGCCCCAGATAGCTCACCAGCATGGCCGGCAAATGGGGCTCGCCCAGCCACAACAGCATGCCCATCTGCACCCAGGTGCCCAGGGCCATCAGCGCGAACACCGTGCAGGCGGCCAGGTACTTGCCCAGCACCACGCTGGTGTCGGTGAGGGGATAGGACAAGAGCAGCTCCAGGGTGCCGGTCTTCTTTTCCTCGGAGAGGAGCCGCATGGTGAGTAGCGGACAGATGAGCATGAAGATGATGGACATGTTGGACAAGAGCGGCCGCACCACCATGTCCTGCAAATTGAGCTGCATCATCATGGGGTTCTGGGTGGCCTGCATGCTGGCCAGGGAGTAGAAGGCCACGCCCGAGAAGAAGAAGTAGCCCGACAGGGCCAGGAAGGCCACCAGGAGCACGTAGGCGATGGGCGAGTGGAAATAGGCTCTCAGCTCGCGTTGGTAAATGGCCCAAAAGGCTTTCATGCCGCTTCCTCCTCGCTGGGGGCCGGCTCGGCGGTGAGCCGGACGAACACCTCCTCCAGGGTGGCGGGCCGGGAGGCCAGTTCCAACAGCCCGCCGCCGGCCGCGGCCACGGCCTGGGCCAAAAGGGGCCGCACCTTGGCCTCGCCGCTGGTGGTCACCAAAAAGGCCCAGGCGTCCTCGGCCAGGGGCGAGGGGCCCTCGGCCGCCACGGCCTTCACCCCGGGCACCGCGGCCAGGGCCGCGGCGAGGGCCTCGGCCGGGCCCGTGGCCGCCAGGTTCAGGCTCTGGCCGCCCTCGCCGGCGGCGGTGTTCAGCATGGCCGGCGGGCCCTCGGCCACCAGTTGGCCGCGGTGGATGATGATCACCCGGGAGCAGGTGGCGGCCACCTCGGGCAGGATGTGGCTGCTGAAGATCACGGTCTTCTCCCCGGCCATGGCCCTGATGAGGCTCCGTACCTCCACGATCTGGCCCGGGTCCAGGCCGATGGACGGCTCGTCCAGGATCAGCACCGGGGGATCGGCCAAGAGCGCCTGGGCCAGGCCCACCCGCTGGCGGAAGCCCTTGCTGAGCTGGCGGATGAGCTGGCCCCGCCGCTCGCCCAGGGCCAGCAGCGCCATGACCCGGTCCAGCTCCCGGCGGGTGGCCTCGGCCGTGAGCCCCTTGACCCGGCCCACAAAGGCCAGGTACTCGCCCACCCGCATGTCGCCGTACAGGGGCACGTTCTCCGGCAAATAGCCCACCGCCCGCCGGGCGGCCAGGGGCTCGTCCAGCACGTCGCGGCCCGCGATGCTCACCGTGCCGCCCGAGGGCGGGAAGTAGCCGGTGAGGACGCGCATGGTGGTGGTCTTGCCCGCGCCGTTGGGGCCCAACAGCCCCAGGATTTCCCCCTTTTCCACCCGGAAATTCAGCCGGTCCACGGCCAAGGTTTCGCCGAAGCGTTTGGTCAGGTCTTTAACCTCGATCATATTTTCCCCGCTGCTGCCGGCGGAAGCCGCCGAAGAAGGGTTCCGGAGTCAAAGAGCCGCCCCTGAAGGGCTGGCGGCGGGTCTTTCCGCCGGTCCAGGGCCTCCGATGAGGGCAGTTTATTTTTGTACTCCTTTAAGCCCGACCTGGCAAGTCCGGGTTCCCGCCCCGGGCACGTCCCCGGCCGCCCGCCAGCGCCGCCACACCTCGGGGAGCACGCGGTCCCGTCCCGTGAGCCGCCGCCAGAAGCGGCCCTCCCACTCCCCGGCCAGGGCGTGCCAGGTCTCGCCCCCGGCCACCGGCGGCAAGGGGCCCAGCCCCCGGGCCAGGGCCAGGGCCTCCTGTTCCACCACCCGGTCCAGCTCCGGCTCCCGCCACAGGGCCGGGCCTTGCTCCCGGGCCAGACGCGCCAGGAACCAGCCCCAGGCCGGAGCCAGGCGGGCCAGCCAGGGCCAGCCGCCGGGCTCGCCGGGGGCCAGGGCCAGCCCGGCCACCAGCTCGGCCACCCCGGGCCCCAGGGCCAGCACCCGCCGCCAGGGATTCAAGCGCGGGCTGGAAAAGGCGAAGCTCTCCATGCCTTGCCACGCCGCGAACAGCACCTCCCGGGCGCCGGGCGAAAGCTCCCGCCAGGCCCGGGCCGCGGGGCAGGATTCCCGGGCGCATTTGTCCCGGTACCCGGTGACCTCCCGCAAATCGCGGCCCTGGTTGACCGCCGGGTGCAAGAGGCAGCCCACCCGCCGGCCCGTGGGGTCCAAAAAGCCCAGGCCGGCGCACCAGAAGCCCACCATGGGGCGGGAAGGCCCCCGGCCGGCCCGGAGGTCGGCGGTGTTCTCCCCCAGGAGCCGGCGCAGGCTGCCCGGAAAGTCGGCGTGGTCATAGCCCGCCGGCCGCATGGGCGGGCAGCAGGCAAAGCAGGCCAAGCCCCGGCCCGGCGAGCACAACTCGGGATAAACCTCGGCGATGGCAACGGCTCCTTTCCGGCCCCGCGCCCCAGCCCGGGCCAAGAGCCAAGCCCCATGGCGGTGGATAGGGAGCGGACCGCGTCCTATAATGAGAGCATTGCACGGGGCTTCCTGCCCCATGCAATGTCGGCTTGGCAAAAACGCGACTCCACCCCAGCAAGCAGAGCTTGCCGGGGGCCCGGGTTTTGCCAAGCCTCGC
>JAHLLK010000084.1 GCA_020444165.1 Deltaproteobacteria bacterium
CCATGCAAGGTCGGCTTGGCAAAAACGTGACTCCACCCCAGCAAGCAGAGCTTGCTGGGGGCCTGGGTTTTGTCAAGTTTGGCAAATTGCTTGCTTTTTCAAAGCCACGCAATTTGGCGCGCCATCCCTGGCGCGCCTAACAGGCTGTTTTTCCACAGCCTGCTGGAGGGCAGCTCCCCCGGAAGGGATGCGCGGTCGGGGAGCGCCAGGCTGGGGCGGACGGGAGGGGTTCCCGGCCCAGGGGCGTCGGGGGCGTCCGGGGAGCGCGGGAGGGCGGCTAGCGGTTGGCGGGCGGGGCTGGGGGTTTCTCCTGGGCCAGGGCTTGCTGGAAGGCTTCCCGCAGGTCTTCTATGCGTCGCGCGTTCACCCCCAGATCCCAGTACCCGGTGCGGGAAGCGGAACGCACCTGGATCACGTGGTTTTCGTCATCGAAAACAAAATCCAGGTCATCCACAAAGCCGAAAAGCGCGCTGGTGGCCGTGGCCTTGACCTGGGCGGCTTGGTCGGCAACCACCGCGGTCCGGGGCAGGGTGGCCAAGGCGGCCAGGAGAGCCCGCTGGGCCGCCTCCCGGGACCAGCCGGCATAGCTGAAAGGCTCCACGCGGTGACCCGGGGCGGAGGCTTGGCTGGAGACGCAGTTGGGGGAATCGGGGCAGTCCGCCACGTTCAAACTCAGGGCCAAGGCGGCCGCCACCATAAGGTAACTCATGGGTTCAGTCCTGTTCCGTGACTCCGGCCCAAGTTAAGCATTCTCCCCCCGGGGGTAGCGTGGCGGCGCCTCATCCAACACCGCCCGGATGGCCACGGCCATTTTGTGCAGGGTGCAGGGTTTGGGCAGTTGGTAGCATATCCCCCCCTCCCGGAGCTGTTCCTGGCTGACGTCTTCCGGAGTCCCCGAGGCCAAAATGATGGGCAAATCCGGGGCCAGCCAGTGCAGGGCCCGGCCCACCTCCAGACCATTCAGGTCCGGCATGGCGAAATCGGTGAGGACCAAGTCAAACTCACCCGGCTGGCGCCGGACCAGGGCCAGGGCTTCCTCCCCACTGCCGGCTTTGGTCACCCGGTAGCCCAACTCGCCCAGGATTTGCTCGTACAACATGAGAATGGCCTGCTCGTCGTCCACCACCAAGATGGCTTCGCTGCCCCGCGGCGCCACCAAAGCCGCCGGGGCTTCCTCCCGATTGGCGGCGCTGGTGTCCAGGGGCAGGTAGAGGGAGAATTGGCTGCCCCGGCCCTCTGTAGTGCTCACCCGCATGGCCCCGCCCATTTGGGTGATGATGCCGTGGGCCACCGAGAGCCCCAGCCCCGTGCCTTCGCCTTTGGCTTTGGTGGTGAAAAATGGCTCGAATATGCGCTCCAGCACCTCCGGACTCATGCCCGAGCCGGTGTCCTCCACCCGGATGAGGGCATGGGGCCCCGCCTGGAGTTCCGGGAAGGAAGTGAGGTTCTCGGCCGACATATCCTCCAAGGTCAACTGGTAGACCAGGGAGCCCCGGCCCTTGCTCTTGGCCAGGGCATGCAGGGCGTTGGTGCCCAGGTTCAACAGCACCTGGTGGAGTTGGGAGGGATCGCCCGAGACCTTCACCGGGCCCGCCGGGGCCTCGTAGGAGATGTCCACGTCCTTGGGTGCGGCCACTTTCAACAGCTTGGTGATCTCCTTGAGCAGGGGTCCCAGGGTCACCGGCACGATCTCTGGTTCGGTGCGGCGGCTGAAAGTGAGGATCTGGCTGATCAGATCGCGCGCCCGCTGGCAGCTGTCGAGCACTATTTGCAGGCGCCCGCGTTGCAGGTCGTCGGCGGTTTTTTGGGCCACCAGCTCGGTGAAACCGATGATGGGGCTCAGGATATTGTTGAAATCGTGGGCAATGCCCCCGGCCAGGGTGCCGAGGGCTTCCATCTTCTGGGCCTGGATCAACTGGGCCCGCAGGATGTTACGCTCCTCTTCCGCCTGTTTCTTGTGGGTTATATCCTGCAGGCTGACCACCACCCCCCGGGGCTGGTCCAGGTCATCCCGGAAACAGGCGGCGCTGATGCTTACCTCCACCAAACCACGGTCCTTGGTCAGGCGGCGATTCTCATAAGCGCAACAAGGCTCCCCCTCCCTGACCCGTTCCAAAACCTCTTGGAAAGGCAGGACATCCTCCGGGGGCACGAAAGCCAAGGTTTGGTTTTTCAGCTCGGCCAGGGTCCAGCCGAACACCTGGTTGAAAGCCCGGTTCAAGAACAGGACCCTCTCCTCCAGGTCATAGACAATGACCGGATCGGCCACCGCTTCCATCAGGGTGCGGTACTGCTCTTCGCTGCGGCTCAGCTCCCGCTCGGCCTTTTTGCGGTCCTCCACCTCCTGCAAGAGGAGCTTGTTGGTCTGCTCCAACTGCATGATCTTTTGTTCCAGCTTGTGGATGAGGGTTTGGTTGTACTCCTTGAGGAAGACATCCTCCTCTTCCACGGGGGTCGCCGCTGGCCCCAATTTGCCTTCCCGGTGATCTTTCAGCACCTGGTCCAAGATGCTTATGAAGCGGTCCGGTTCGGTGGGCTTGACGATGAACCTGGCCGCGCCCAGGCTTAGGGCGAACTTTTCATCCTTGGGATCGGTATAGGTGGCGGTGTAGAAAATGAGCGGAATGGGAGCCAGGGCCGGGTCTTTTTGCCAGGCCCGGCACAGGGCGAAGCCGTCCATCTCCGGCATGAGGATGTCGGTGATCACCACCTCCGGAGGGGACTTCCGGGCCAGCGCCAAGGCCTCCACCCCATTGCTGGCGGAGGTCACCGCATGGCCATGCCCCTTGAGCAGCACCTCTAGCAGGTAGCGGTTAACTTCCTGATCGTCCACTACCAAAAGCTGGGCCATCTCATCGTTCTCCGGTGGGCGGTGTCTGCATGTATTGTTCAAGCTGAGCCAGGAACGTTGCGGGGTTGATGGGCTTTTCAATGTAGCCCGTGCACCCTGACGCCAGGATGCGCTCGCGGTCGCCGGCCATGGCATAGGAGGTGACCGCGACGATGGGCACCTCCGCCAGGCGTGGGTCTGCCTTCAGGTTGCCGGCCACGGCGTAGCCGTCCATCTCCGGTAGTTGGATGTCCAGGAGAATCAGATCGGGGACAGCACTGACGGCCGCTTCTATACCCTGGCGGCCGTCCCAGGCTTGCAAAACCTCATATCCCTTATTCTCCAATATAAATGTGGTCAGGTACATATTTTGTTCGTTGTCCTCGATGACCAACACCCTTTTAGGCATTCTGGCCTCTACTTTCCCCAGGCAAGGTGAAGGTGAAGGTGCTGCCCTGGCCCTCTCCTTGGCTTTCCACCCAGATGTTCCCCCCCAAGAGCTCCACCAGCTTTTTACAGATATTGAGCCCCAGGCCCGTGCCCTCGTAACGCCGGGACAGGCCGGTGTCAATCTGCCGGAATGACTGGAACAACTTGGCCTGGTCTTCCAGCTTGATGCCGATGCCGGTGTCGGTCACGCTGGTCTTCACCCAGCCGTCCTCCACCCGGCAATCCAGTTGGACACCACCCTTATCGGTAAATTTCAAGGCATTGTTTAGTAGATTGATGAGTATCTGCTCCACCCGCCGCCGATCGCTCACCACTTCGCCCACCTCGGGGGCGAGCCGGCAGGCCAGGCTCAAGCCCCTTTGCTCCGCCAAGGGCTCCAGGCCGGCTTGGACCTCGGCCACCAACTGGGGCAGGTCAAAAGGCAGGAACTCCACCTTGAGTTGGCCGGCCTCGATCTTGGAGATGTCCAGGACGTCGTTGATGAGGCTCAAAAGGTGGCGGGCGCTACGCTGCACCATGCCCATCTGCTTGTTCTGCTCCTCGTTCAAGGGCCCCACCAGGCCTTGCAGGATGATGCCGGTGAAGCCGATGATGGAGTTCAGCGGGGTGCGCAGCTCGTGGGACATGGAGGCCAGGAAGGCCGATTTGATGCGGTCGGCCTCCTGGGCCTTTTCCATGGCCACGGCCAACTCCGCGGTCCGCTCCTCCACCAGTCGCTCCAACTCCTCGCGATATTGGGCCAGTTCCGCCTCGGCCTGCTTGCGCGCGGTGATGTCCTCCAGGTTGACCAGCATGCCCAAGGGCTCCCCCTTGGGGTCCAGGAAAACCGCGGTGTGGATGCTGACGTCGATGAGGTGGCCGTCTTTGGTGTAGCGCTTGGTCTCGAACGAAAGGACCGCGCCCTGCCTTTGGTACACTTGTTTGATGGCCTGGAGGGTGGCTTCCCGTTCCGTAGCGGGCACGAAATCCAGGCGCTTGCCGATGACCTCCTCGGGCAACCAGCCGAAAATGCGGGTAAAGGCCTGATTGACGTAAATGGCCCGGCCCACGGTGTCGTAGGCGATGATGCAGTTGGGTGAGGCCTCCAGCACCGCCCGGTGCTCCTCTTCGCTCTTGCGCAAAGAAGCCTCGATCTGCTCGCGCTCGGTGACCTCTTCCAAGAGGGCTTCCACCACCTCTTGCAGCTCGGCGGTGCGCCGCTTGACCCGGTCTTCCAGCTCCACCCGCGCCGCCTCCAGGGCGGCTTCCACCTTTTTCTGGTCGCTGATGTCCCTGAGGGATTCGATAGCGCCGGCTCTCTGGCCGGTGGCGTCCTTCAGCTCCCGCGCCACGGCGGAGAGATATATCCCGTTCTCGCCCATGTGGGGATGGAACGATTCGGCGATAAAACTCTGGCCGATCCGGCGGATGGAGAGGTATTGGTCGCGGTAGCTCTCGTCCCAGGCGCGGACCAGATCGATCAATACCGGCCGCTTGTGGCCGTAAAAGGGCAGGGAGTAAGCGTAATCGCCCTGGCCCAACATGTCGGCGGCCGGGATTCCGGTCAATTCCACCAGGGCCTGGTTCCAGGCCACCACCACCCCCTGGTTATCCACCACCCAGGTGGGATCGGGCAGAAAGTCGATGATCTCGGTCAGACGCTGTTTGGAATTCCGCACCGCTTCCTCGGCCAGCTTGCGCTCGGTGATGTCGCGCATCACGGCCGAGTAGCCGTGAATGGCGCCGTCCGGGCCGCCCCAGGCGGAAAGCACCGACTCCATGGGCAAGATGCTGCCGTCCTTGCGTTTGTAGGACCATTCCCCCCGCCAGGAGCCCGCGGTGGTGATCACGGGATACACTTCCCGGCCAAAGCGCTCGTAGGCCTCCTCGTCCTCATGGATCAAGCGCACGGATTGGCCGATGACCTCTGGCCGGGCAAAACCGAACTGTTCGGAAAAGGCCTGGTTGCAATCAATGATGCGGCGCTGGGTGTCCACGGCGATGATGGTGTCGGCCGAGCTGTCCACCAGGCCCCGGAGCTGGGCCTCGCTTTTGCTCAAGGCCTCCTCGGCCCGGCGGCGTTCGTTCACCACCCGCTGCAACCGCCGGTTCCAGTAGAAAAACAGGGCCAGGGCGGAAAGGGAAACCGCCACGATGGCGAAGATGACCTTCCAGACGTAGTTCCAATTCACGCCATGCTCAAAGCGCATGGACACCCAGGCGTTGTGGATGCGGGCCTTTTGTCCGGGGCTGATCCCACTGATGGCCCGATCCAGGATACCCACCAGCTCGGGCCAGTCCTTGCGCACCCCAAAACACAGGTCATAGGTGTAGGGAGTGCTGGCGGCGATTTTGAGGTTGGTCAGGCCAGCCTGGTTGGTGAAGTGGGTCACCGAGGCCAGGTTGCCCACAAAGGCGTCCACCTCCCCCTGGCTCACCAGGCGCAGCCCGTCCTTGACTTCAGCCACCGGATGCAGGCGGATGTCGGGATGCTGGGAGGCCAGAATCTCGTGCGAGGCATAGCCCTGGCCCACGGCCACGGTCTTGCCCCCCAGGTCCGCCAGGGCGGTGAGGAAAGGAGCGTCGACCTTGGTCACGATGACCATGGGGAACTGCAGATAAGGCTTGGTGAAATTGAGGATCTGTTCCCGGGTGGGGGTCCGCGCCAGGCAGGCGAAGATGTCGATCTGGCCGGCCCGGGCCTGGGCCAGGGCCTGAACCCAGGTCAGACCGGGCACCATGGCCATCTTGATCCCCAGCTTGTCCTCCAGGACATGCACGTAGTCCGAGGCCATGCCGGCATATTTTTTCTCTGGCCCCACAAACTCAAAGGGCTCCCATTGGGGGTCCACCCCCAGGCGGAGGCGCGGATGCTTTTTGAGCCAGTCCCGCTCCTTGGGGGTGAGGGCCATGACCAGGGATCCGGTCAGTTCCGCCGTTTGGCTGGTCAGCCATTTGCTGTTGATCTCGGCCTGCTCCTCTATGGTTATGGAGTCCAAGCCCTTGTCCAGGATGGTCACCAGGAGGGGCCAGTCCTTGCGGATCCCGATGCGGAGTTCCGCGCCGGGCCAGGGCGCGGGGCAGGCCAGCTTCACTTTGAGCTCGGGGTTCTGTTTGAGGAGGTACTCCGCCACCAGGAGGTTGCCCACGTAACCCTGGGCCTTTCCCGTGTCCACCGCCCGGAGGGCCGCCCGGGTGTCGGGGGTGATCAGCAGCTTGATTTGGGGAAACTCCTCCCGGAGCTTGGCTTCCAGGTAAAAACCTTCCTCCACGGCCACGGTCTGGCCGGCCAGATCCGCCAGCTTCGCGATACGGGGGCTGTCCGTGCGGGCAAACACCAAGTAGGGGCTATAGAAGTAGGGCTTGCTGAAGCGAAGATAGGCTTCCCGCGCCGGGCTCTGGGCGAGACAGGCCACGCCCCCCAGTTCCTTGTGCCGCACCTTGGCCAGCATCTCGGACCAGGGGAAGGCGCTCACCGCCTCGAAGCGGATGCCCAGGCGCTCTCCCAACAGGCGTAGATACTCGGCGGCCAGCCCCTGGTGCACGCCCCGGGCTGACACGAAGTCCAAAGGCGGATAGCCCTGGGCCACGCCCAGGAGAACCAGCTTGTGCCCCTGGAGCCAGGCTTTCTCCTGGGGGCTCAGGTAGGGGCGGAGGCTGGTCGCCCCCAGATAGCGCAGTTTGGGGTCGGCTATCCAGCGCTCCTCCAACTGGGCCAACTCCTGGGGGCTGATGGCCTTGAAGCCGGCCTCGACCAAGGCGAACAGTTTTTGATTGCCGTTCAGCACCCCGGGGGCCAAAGGCTCCTTGATCTGCCAGCCCTCCAGCCGCGCGAAGGAATCCTGCTCTCCCAACTCCCCCAAATACCGGGCCGCCGGGGCCAACTCCGCGGCAAAGGCGTTGATGCTGCCGTCCACTGCCGCGTGCACCAGGGCGTCGGTGTCCGGGAAAACCTCGATCTGGGCCTGGGGAAGGCTGGTCCGCAGTTGCCGATCCAGGAGGGAATCCGCCACCACCCCCACGGCTTGTCCGGCCAGGTCGCTCAGGCGGGTGATGGTCAGGCGCTTGCGGTTGTAAAACAAGCCGGCATGTACGGCATAGAACGGGGTGGTGTAGGCCAGGGGGCCGACCTGACTCTCGGCCGGGGGGAGGCCGGCGTGCAGGTCCGCCGCGCCAGTTTCCAAATCGCGCCGGGCGCCGGGCCAATCCGCGAAACGAAACTCGATTTGCTGGCTGGCCTTTTGCGCCCAGAGGCGCCAGATATCCACCAAAAGGCCCGTGGGCCTCCCGGAGGGGGTGAGCATGGAATAGGGGGCAAAGCCCTTGGAACAGGCGATGACCAAACGGTCCGAGGCTTTGAAATTGGTGCTCTTGAACCAGCGCAGCTCCAGGGCCGCCCGCTCGGGGGGGGAAATCAGCTCCATGCCCCGGCGCACCAGGTCCGCCACTTGGTGATTGCCGTGCCGTACGGCGGCAAACCAGGGCCGCTCGTACAAAGGCCGCTCAATGTCGAAGCGGAATTGATTCAGGATGCCGAGCCGGGAAAGTTGCTCCACGGCAATGGCCGTGTCCTTGATAAAGGCCAGGATATCGCCCCGGGCGATGGCCTGGAACAGGGCCATATTGTCGGGAAAAATGTCCAGGGAAGCCGCGGGCAGCTTGCTTGCCAAATATTCCAGGGCATAATCCCCGGCGATCACCCCCACCCTGAGTCCCCGGAGATCCTCCACGCGCTCCACCCCAAAGATGTTGCGGTGCACGAAGAAATTGGTTTGCACCTGGCAAACCGGGGTCACGAAATCCAGATACTTGGCGCGTTGTTCGCTCTTGAAGCAACCGGCGTGGATATCGGCCGCCCCCCGGCGCACCAAGGCCAAGCTCTCGGCAAAGGCAACTGCCTTGAACTCCACCGGAATCCCGGTCTTTTGGGACCAGGTTTTCCACAAGTCCACCAAGAGGCCTGAGGGCAGGGCATTCTGGTCCTGGAAATAGTAGGGAACGCTATCGGAGCCGAGCGCGACCGTGAGTTTGGCGGGCGCCGCGAGGGCGCCTGTCACCAAGAGCCCCCATAGCAACATCCCGATGGTGATGATCCTCAGTCGCATTACCTGGAACCCCAAGGTCTAGAAGGTCGCTGAAATTGCCAGCCAGCGCGAACGGATCCCCAGAGTCCGGCAAGGACCTCTGTTTCCGTCACGTAAGAAACCTTTTGACCTATTCGAAGTTATCACGCCAGGGCGCGCCCTTTGAGGAAAAAACCTGGTTCAAACGGATTATTATCAAACTCATTTGCCGATTTTCGGCGCAGGCATAACGGGACCGGTCTGATCTGCCCGCTAACTGCCGCGGCAAGGAAAGGGTGGGAAACTATGCTAACAAGCGACCTGGGGAAGCCCTAATAGGCTGTTGAAAAACAGCCTGTTAGGCGCGCCAGGGATGGCGCGCCAAATTGCGCGGCTTTGAAAAAGCAAGCAATTTGAAAAACTTGACAAAACCACGCTTTTGTCAAGTTTGGTTGAAAAAGGCCATGGAGGGACTTTTTCAACATCCTGCTAAGAGGTCATAGCCCAAAGACGCTTCGGATCCTCCCGGGAGATTTTTAGTCTTGGTTTGGTGGATGTTCGAGCGGGAGGGCCTTTCCATAGTCCGTTGGGCAGCCCGAGCGGATCCAGACGAGCCCGGCTGGCCCTTTGCCCGGGGCCTCCCGTCCCTCTGGCCGCTTGTGCCCCCGCCGGGAAGACCACCGCCTGGAGGGAGAAGGCCAGAGCTGAGAGCCTGGGTTGCCAACCGCTCTCGGTCCGACCCAGATAACCGGTCCGCCCCCGCCCGTAGTACTTTTTCAGGTTGCCCAGGGCGCACTCCACCGCGTCCCGCGCCCCGGAGATGACCCGCTCTAAATCATCCAGAAAGGTCTGTGCTGGCTGGCGGCTGGCCGCCGCCTGTACGGGCGCCCACCGCGCCGGGTCCCACCTCGAGGAGAAAACGGCCCCTCCCAAGCATCATCCACAGCCATTTAACCAATAATAACAATAAATTAAAAATGATGTACACGCCTTTTGCCGTCGTGCCATCTCTGGTAATCGTTTAACTGTCTTAATTAATTGGAAAAATAAAATTTGAACAATAAAAAAACCGCTATTTTTCATTGAAAAACGATTTAAATTGAATAGCAAAGTATAAGTATGATACGAAAAGACCATATATGAATATCGTTGAGAGGATCTGGGTCTGTCTGCCAGGATGCTAGCGAGAAGGCAAGGTGGCGAATTCCCGCATGGTTACCCCATGCCCCCGAGACGCTGGATCAGCTCGGGCGAGATGAAGTGTTCCCGGGGCGGCCTCAAAGAAAAAGGCCGCTACGAAATAGCTGACTGAGAGAGTTTTTTGGCTGAGGGTTTAACCAATCTAGGAGGAATCAAATGGATGAGCTGTTTCAAAGAATTGCCTTGGCCGTGGAGTTGGGCGAGGAGCGCGAGACCGTGGAACTGACCAAGCAGGCTCTGGCAGAAGGACGCCATCCCGTCTCCATCGTGCAGGAAGCCTATTCCAAGGGTGTGGAGGTGTGCGGAGACAAATACAACCAGGGGGAATATTTCCTGCCGGAATTGATGCTCACCGGCGAAGCCATGAAAGCCGGTCTAAAAATCCTTATGCCGGTGCTCAGCGCTGACAAAAACTCCGATTCGGCGGGCAAAATCATCATGGGAGCCGTGGAGGGCGATGTGCATGACATCGGTAAGAACATCTGCCTGAGCCTTCTGGTGGCGAATGGCTTTGAGGTGGTCGACGCCGGAGTCGATATCCCTGCCGCCCAATTCATCAAACTCATCGCGGAGCATAACCCTGACTTGGTCGGTCTCGGCAGCTACATGTCCACCACCCTGCCGGCCATGGAAGAATCGCTCAAAGCCATCAAGGACTCCGGCTTCCAGGGCAAGATTTTCGTGGGCGGCGTGGCGGTCAATGGGCGCTGGGCCCAGGAAATCGATGCCGATGGCTACGCCGAGGATGCCTGGGGATGCGTAAAGCTCTGCAAAGAGGCCATGGCCTAAGCTGCTGCCGCGAGCTAAAGTCGAGCGGCATTAATCACTCTTGTCGAGCCCTGAGCCCTGGATTGCAAGGAGGTTTTCATGGATCCCCAAATGCAAGCACAGATTGACAACATCATGGCAGCCGTCAAAGCTACCTTGGAAAAGCGTGAACGTGGCGAGACCTTGGCTCCCTTGGAGCGCATATTGCTGGTCGCCACCCAAAATGATGCCGATCGTATTCCCACCGGCACCTTTTTCACCGATTCCATCGCCAATCACTACAGCCATACCTGTCGCGAGGTAGAGTCTGATCCCGAACTGCACAGCAACCTGATAATGCGTTGGTATGACGAATTTGACATGGAGTTTGTGTGCGAGGGCATAGACACCATGACCACCGAGATAGATGCTCTGGGTCTGGTGGAGCGCAAATATCCCGAAAATGTACCTGCGGATATAAAGATCCGTTACTTTGATGACCTGGATGATAAGGCCATGCTGAAGCGTTGGGAAAAGGCGGTGAAGGCCTTTGATCCGGAACGCGATGGACGCTTGCCTCTGCGTTTGAAACTGTATGAGTTATTGGTCCAAAAGGGCGCACCTGGCGGATACCCGGTGATCGCCGCCCCTTCGGCCACCTTTGCGCAAGCCGTCCAGGCCATGGGCTACAAACGCACCGTGCTGGCCATGCGAAATACGCCCGAGGTGTTTCACCAGGCCATGGAACTGCAACTTGAGGCCAACATAAAATGGTGCCAGGCCATAGCCCAACGGGGAGTGCACGGCTTTATTTGTATCGACGCCTGGAACGCCGTGCCAAATTTCCGCAAGGAGTTTCTGTTTGAGTTTGAAAAGCCCTACGTCAAGCGCCTGTTGGACGCCCTGATGCCCGCGCCATGCATCCATTTCTATTGGGGCCTACGCCTGTGCGGCGCTCCTGATGCAAACGGGCGCGGCGGCTGGATCGAGTTCCTGGAAAAGAGCGCCGCGACCGGAACCTTCTGTCTTACTGATTTGGCGCCGGACTACTATACCGCGCCCAGTGACGATCTGGATCTTTACCGCCGCACCGCCCACCGCCTGGACAAAAGCTACATCCTGGGAATCAAGGACGAGGTTTTGCACCGGGGCACTCCCGCGGAGATCTGGGATGAAGTCCGCAGAGTTATGAAGGGACTTTACCCCTGCGACAAGGGATGCATCATCGTACCCAATAACATCCCTTTGGGCACTCCTGCTGAAAATATCCATGCCTTTTTGGATGCCCTTCATCATTACGGGACCTTTCCCATCAACCAAGCAATATTGGAGAAATAGACCGTATGAATTCTCGCGAACGCGTAATAGAATTATTTGAGAGCCGCAAGCCCGATCGTGTAGCGGTTATGCCCCAGATTGGCGACCATGCTGGGCATATCCAGGGTCTCACTTTTGACGTTTTGTATCACGACGCTAAAAAGGCTTATGAGGCTCACCTGAAGGCCTATCAAGACTACGGTTATGATGTGTTGGCCATCCAGGTGGAGCCCAGCTGGCCGGTGGCGGAAGCTTGCGGATGCGAGGTGACTTACCCTCCTAATAAGTGTCCCTGGGTCACCAAAAACGTTATCAAAATTCTCGAAGACGTGGACAAGGTGAAGGTGCCTGATTTCTGGGCCCATCCGGGCACGGCCACCATTTTGAACGCTACCCGGATGCTGGCGGACAAGCTGGGCGATGAAGTGGCTATCTCTGGCTATATGACCGGCCCCCTCACCTTTGCCTTGCAGTTGATTCCCTACAATGACTTTATCATCGCCAGCCGGAAAAACCCGGAGTTGGCCCATGCGGTGGTGGACAAGGCCACCCAGGTGGCCAAGGGGTTTGCCAAGGCCCTGGCCGAGGCCGGAGCCCAGATCCATGTGATCTGCGAACATGATCTGCAGATGTTCTCACCCAAGGATATGCACTCGTTTATTCTGCCACGGATCGCGGCCATTACCGCCGAGACTCCCTACAACGTGCTGCACACCTGTGGTCAGGTGGGAGCGCACCTAAAGGCAGGAGCTAAGGAGCTTTGCCAGGTGCCCAACCTCCAGTTCGTCAACTTCTCCCATGAAGTCTCCATCTTCTCAATGCTCGAAGTGTTCGGACAAAACATGGGCTTGTGCGGAAACATAGACCATATCCAACTTCTGCCTCATGCCACCCCGGAGGAAGTGAGCGAAGCTTGTGGAAAGGCCATCAAGGAAGGCATGAAAGCAAAAGCTTTTATGCTGGGGCCTGGCTGCGAAATCACTATCGACACCCCGCCGGAGAACATCAAGGCGTTTGTGAAATCGGCGGAACTATATGGGACCTACCTATGATGCGGGTGTTTGAGCGAGAACAGGAAATCATTGAGGTAGCGGATACTTTCATCGGCGGCCAGTTGGGGCAATATCCGACTGCTTTGATGGGAGCCATTTTCTATGCCGGCGACCGTTTGGTGGCTGGCACCAACTCCCCGGAGTTTGACCGGGCCAGGGCTACTCGAATCGTAGAGAAAGCGGATAAAATGTGCGCCGCGGTGGGCACTCCGCTGGTGCTGGATGTAATATGCGCCACGCCCGCGCAAGCCCGGGCGTTCATCGGATTCGCCTTGGAGGTTAGCGAAAGGCCGGTATTGATGGATGGCACCACCCCGGAAGTTCGCCGGGCGGGCCTGGAAAGAGCTTCTGAGCTGGGCGCCTTGGACCGAGTCATCTTCAACGCAGTGCAAGAAACAGTCTTGGACCGAGAGCTAGCCAAGGTCGTGACCCTGGGTTGCGAAAGCGCCGTAGTGATGCTGGTCAACTCCAAAGACCCCACCGTGAAGGGCAAAGTTAAAATCGCCCGCGAACTGGTTCCCCGGGCCAAGGCCGCAGGCTTCAAGAACCTGCTTCTCGATATGGCGGTCCTGGATATCGTGGACGTCGGTACCAGCGTGGTGGCCATTCCTCTATTGAAGGAGGAGTTCGGTTTACCCTGCGGTTGCTCCCCTACCCATACCCATATAACCCGCTGGGCTAGAGCCAAGGAGTACACCCCCAAGGAACAGGCGGCGGCCAGGGTTGCCACTGCAAGCATGCTGCAATCGGCCGGCGGCGACTTCATTATATTTGACATCAAGGCCACCGAGGTGATTCCGGCCATGTCCATGGTGGACGCGGAACTGGCCTATGGCGCTCGGTATTTTAAAGTGAAACCTTACGCCAAGGGTCACCCTTTGTATAGGGTATTTCAATAAGCGGCGAGTTTAGGCGATGGAAAACAACAAAGTGATTATCGCTTGCGAAGCGCTAAAGAAGCGCCTAACCCAAGCCTTGCAGAAAATTGGCCATAAAGGCGAAGTGCGTTTTCTGGATGCAGCCTTGCATCTCAGACCAAGGCTTTTGCACCAGCGGATCAGCCAGGAAGTGACTCGGACCGAAAAAGGCGGCGGGAAAAGCATGCTGCTGTTCGGCAATTGCATTGTGGATATGAAGAGCCTGTCTGAATCGCTGCGGGTTCCCTATACCGGTTGCGAAAATTGCTATCATATGTTTCTGGGCAACCGCTATCAAGAGTTGCTCAACCAGGAGTCGGGAACCTATTTCCTGGAGCGGTATCTATGTGAGAATTTCCATCGCTTGGTGATCGAAGCTCTGAAGTTTGACCAGCACCCTCAAATCAAGGACTTGATGTTCAAGCATTACCGGAGGGCGGTTTACATCGATTACGAGGGTGCTGGTCTGACCGAGGCCGCCAGGCAGGTGGCCGATTATCTGGGCTTGCCACTGGAGTTGGAGACTGCCGATCCCGCCGTTTTTGCAGAGGTGCTTGTTAAGATGGGGCTTCGTGGAGAGGCATGATGGATGAGTGGATGTATATGTGTACCAGGCTAGTTGGTAACCGGGCCGTGCAAACCAAAGGCTGGCGTCTGTTTTTCAGCAGCTTTTTTCATCCCAGAACTGTAGCCCGTTCCATCAAAGTTGCTTTGGTGGTGGGTCCGGTCCTGGCCACCATCAACCATCTGGACTCCGTATTAAGTCAAGGTTTAACCTCGGCACTGATGATCAAGATCGGATTGACTTTCCTGGTGCCGTTCAGCGTATCAGGTTTCTCGTCTGCCCAAACCATGATGGCGGCTTGCCACTCTACGGAGGAGCTTCGGGATGGCGCCTGTAAGTACCCCGAAAGATAGGGGTGGGCTGCCGCGACCAACCTCGTTTTTCAAAGGTAAATCTTCCCCGGCCTATCGCGGCCATTATGCCGGCGGTAACCAAGATCATCGCCCTGCGGTTTGGGGAGAGGGTGCGACTCACGATTTAAGCCAGAGCCTTCAACCTCAAGAAGGCCGCCCTCCCGGCCGGGGCACAGCGGCCAGGGCAGGGAAAGTCCGCGGCAAAAGCCCTCACGGGCTCACAAGGGTCTGCGGAGGCTGTCAAACGGAATGACAAGGGCCATCCCGACCGAATATTTACAAAAATATGAACAAAAATGACATAGGAGGGTCCGTAGCGCTTTTGGGCCATGGTCTCATTTGAGCTGAGTAGATTTGACAATAAATATATAACAATGTATAAGTAAAAGAAATAAAGTGATTACACGGACAGCAAAGGTGTGAGATGGACTTAAACGAAAAAATGCTCACAATTAAACAGGCTGCTGAATTTCTAAATGTTTCTCCCATGTCCCTACGGCGGTGGACCAACTCGGGCAAGCTGAAGTGCTACCGAGTGGGTTTAAAAAAGGAACGCCGCTTCAAACTGTCTGATTTGGAAGACTTTTTGGTTGAAAACGACGGCGGATCCCAGAACATTATCCTGGGTATTGAAGATATGGTAGCACCCGCACACGCGCATATCTCTCATTTCTACAGCACTGAAGAAGCCTGTATGGAGGCTGGGATTGGCTACTTGCGTCAAGGATTGGCCAAAGGAGAAGTAGTACTGGCCATGTCTCCCGCCAAGCGCCGCCCCAGGTTGTTGGCCGCGCTGGAGGAATCCGGTTATCCGGTTTCGGTGCTGCAGAACCAAGGGAGTTTTCGGGTATGCGAGGGCATGGAGAACGCCAAAGAGCAAGTAGTCATGGTCAATCAATTCATGGATCGGGCCCAGCGGGAGGGGCGTTTTTTCCGTCTTTTGGGTGATATGGTTTGGACGGTGGAAAGGGGCTGGGACTTGGAACAGCTTTATGAACTGGAGAAGGGTACCAATCAGCAACGGGAAAACGTGCCCTCAGTTTTTCTTTGCCAGTACGACATAAGCGCCTTTTCGGCTGACGTGGCATTCATGGCCATGCAGACTCACAATTTCACCATATACAACCAGCACCTTAATCAGAGCCCATATTTTGCCTTGGCCCCGAGTTGGAGCCCATCTCAGGGGTCTTGACGAAACTTAAGCCACAGAAAGCAGTTGCGGGCCATGAACCTCTCGCCGAAATTGCTGAGTCCGATCGTGACCTTCGTTAACGGCTTGATGATTGCAGGGCCTGCACTGCTTTGTACCACATCCTCACGCCCAGCCTTCTGACGCAACCGGCCGCAACCTAAAGGCGAACAAATCAAAATGAAAAGGACTTAGCCGAAGCTAAGTCCTCGAAATTTATGGTGCCCACGCCCGGATTCGAACCGGGGGCCTACGGCTTAGGAGGCCGTTGCTCTATCCTGCTGAGCTACGAGGGCCACGAAGTGGCACAAAACTAACACACCACGGGTTGCCTGCCAAGCACGGCGCCGACTTACCCCTGAGCAGGACGGCGGAGGCGCGGCGCCGCCAGCGGGTGCTTGGTCTCCTAAGCCCTGGTAAGCATGCTGGTAATGTCCCGGGCTTGACCTGGGGACCGCGGCGTGGCCTGGGGAATGGGCTATTTTCTTTTTCCGCCCCGGAGCCCCTGGCCGCGGTTAGAAATCGGCCCCCTCCAGCGTTGCCATTTGCCGGTCCAAGAGGGCCAGGTAGTCCTGCAGGGTGGGCAGGGCGGCGAGGTACGGCGCCCCGGCCAGCTCCCGCCGGAGCCCGGCCAGGGGATAGGGCAGCCGGAACAGGGTAAGCCGTGGCCCCTCCGTGTCCAGCAGCACAGACCCGGCCGCGGCCACCCCATCGCGATAAGGCCCGCCCACGCTGCCGGCCTTGACCCAGTAGCGGCGGCCCTCCGCCAGGGGCAGCTCCAAGGGCGCCAGGCCCGCGGGCCGGTGCACCTGGGGCGCGTCCGCCTGGTCCGCCAGCTCGAACACCCCGGCCTGGTGGTCGTGGCCCGAGAGGATCAGCCCCACGGGAAAATCCCGCCAAGCCGGCAGGCTGGCCGCCAGGGCCGCCTCGTCCAGATAGCCGAAGCAGCCGATGTCCGGGGCCAGGCCCGGCGGCGGCAAGTGGAAGGGGCTGTGATGTACGGCCAAAAAGCCGGGGCCTTCCAGGGTCAGCGGCAGGCCCAGAAGATATTCCCGGGCGCCCGGCACCCGGGTCAGCAGCCCGGCGTTGAAAGCGCTGGCCTGCCGCCGGTCGCTCATCTGGGGCAGGTCCGGGAAGGCCCCGGCCACCATGAGGTCGTGGTTGCCGGCCACCGCGGCCAGGCCCAGGCCGCGCACCCGCTCCAGGATGCGGTCGCCCCAGGGCAGCCAGCCCACCAGGTCGCCCAGGCAGATCACCCGGTCGGCCCCCACTTGGCGGGCGTGGGCCAAAACCCGCTCCAGGGCCGGCAGGTTGCCATGGATATCCCCGAAAAAGTAGTACTTCACCGTCTGACTCCCGCCGGTCAGGGCCGTCCCGCCCCGCCGGAGAACTTGCCCAGGGCCTCGATGCCCGCCGAGGTCATGTGCACCACGTCCACCGCGTCGTAGCCGGTGAGCCCTCGCACCGCCTGCTCGGCGGCCACCGGGTCGTGGTTGGCCAGTTGCATGGCCCGGGAGAGCTGCTGGTAGAACTCGTAATTCTGTCGCAACTTGGCGCGCACCGCCGGGTTGGAGGCGTTCTGCATACGGGCGTAGATGTTGGGCAGCACCTTGCTGTCGATATCCTTGGCCGTGCCGCGATAAATCTCCCAAACCTGGTTGTCCCGCCCCAGCCCGGCCTGCTGCTGCATCTCGTGGGCCTTCACCTCGGTCACCCGGGCCGCGTCGGCCGCATATTGGGGGTTGATCTGGGCCAGAGGGTTTTGCCCCGCGGCGCCCACTCGTTTCACGCGGAGCCAGGCCAGGTCCCGGTAGGCCTCCAAGTGCCGGCTGGTGGTCACCATCTGCCAGGAGGCCTTGGCCGAGCGCCCCCCGGAGTTCTGGGCGTAGACCCGGGCAAAGGTGCGCTGGAAGGCCTGGTTGGCCGTATAGAGGTCCAACTGCCGGCTGCCGCCCGGGGCCGCGGGGTCGCGCAACTGCACCCGGTTCAGGTCGGTGAATACGGCCAGGTCCAGGTCCATGCCCGGCGAGGTGTTGCCCGCGTTGCGGATGGGCCGGAAGGTGAGACCTTGGGTGTCAAAGCCCTCGTTCTCCAACTCCTGGCGGAACTGCCGCACCACGCGGGCGGTGTGCAAGCGGCTGGTGGCCTCGTAGGCCGCCTTTTGCTGGCGGGTGCAGTTGAATTTCAGGTAGCCCTTGGCGTGGGGCGCGTGCTTGATGGCCGCGGTCATGTCCAGGAGCCGGTTTTCCAGGCGGGCCACCTCCTGGGGTGGCGCGCCCGAGCGCTTGGCCGTCTGGAATTCATTGTAGAGCCTTTGGTGCTCATCCACCAGGTTCTTGCCCCACTCCCGCTGCTGGCGGAATTCCACCCGGCGCTGGGCGTTCTGCCAGGCGTCCAAACGGGCCTGCTTGCGCGCCGCGGCGGCGGCCGCCTGGTAGCGCTGGACTGTACCCACCACCTTCTGGGTGATCTTGCGCTGGACATAGGTGCTGCCCACGGCCTTGAGCCCGCCCCACCAGCCCCCGGGCTGGCCCGAGGCGTCCGGGGTGACGGAGCCCTCGTAAAAGGTAAGGGCGTAGTCGATGTTGGGGTAGATATAACGGGCCGCGGTGATCATGCCGCCGGTGGCCGCGCCTTTCCAGCCCTGGTACTCCGGTCCCAACAACCCGCCGGTCTGGTAGCCCTGGATGCCGCCCTGGGTCAGGCCGTAGACCAGGGCCAGGGTGCTGCCGCCGGTGACGAACGGCGTGGCGTACATGGCGATCTGGGCCGCCTTTTGGTAGTTCTCCAGCACATCCACCACGCACTGCGCCTCGGCCGCGTCCTCCTCATAGGCCGCGGCCTCGGCCTGGTTCAGGCCCCCAGCTTTGGTGGCCACCGCTTTCAACACCTTCTTGCGGTGCTCCGCGTCGCCCGGCTTGGCCTTGATCTGGTCCTCGGCCCAGCGCCGCTGTTGGGCCTGCTGATCGGCCGGCAAGAGCTTCACCACCCGGTCCAAGGTTTCCCGGCGGTAGCGGTCTTCGTTTATCTTGGCCGCCAGGGCCCGGCCCTGAGCCCGCATCTGGCCGGCCACCATCTCGTCAAAAGCGGTGCGGGTGCGGGTGAACTGCCCGGTCTGGAGGGTGGTGATGGCGTCCTTTTCCTGCTGCAGGTCGGCATCCTTGCCGGTGAGTACGTATTCCAGGTGCAAACGGCCCGGGGGATCGGTGGTCTTGGCCAACATGGCCTGGTAGCGCCGGATGTCCTCGGTGAGGAGCTCGATTTGCTTCTGGTGGAAGTCGATCTTTTCCGCCTTCAGCTTGGCCGGGTCCGGAGTGGCGTCCGGCGGGGCGGCCGAGCCGGCGCCGGCCGTGGCCACGTCTATGTCCAGGTGCACCTGCACCGCCAACGCGGGGCCTGGCTTGAAGGTGGGGTTCTTGACGTACACGGTTTTGATGTGGCGGGCCGCCTGGGGCCCTTTCACCCCAAAGGTCAGGGCCACGAAGGTGGGGCAGACATAGGGGTTGTTGGGGCCGGGGAGATAGGACAGCAGCGGCAGGTCCACGAACTCCACCTCGCCGAATTCCCGCTCAAACTTCCCGTCATCCCCTTCAGCGCCAATGCCCTTGGCGCCCTTGGGGTGGTAACCCTTTTTCAGAAGCTCGGCGCGCACGCAGAACCGTTCGGTTTTCAGGCCCCACAGGCGCTTCAGGGTGCGGCCGTCCTCGGAAAGCTCGCCTTCGATCACGTATTTGTACTGCCTTTTGGCCGCGCAGGTGAACTTGTCAAAGCCGGTGTCCTTGTTCTCCACCGTGAAGCGGCGGCCGGACCACACCGGCGGGCTGTATACCCCTTGCTCGTTCTGGGCCTGATAAACGTAATGCAAATCCGCGATCAGCTCGGCTTTGAGGAAATCATCGGAACTGCCGGCCACCTCGGCCCAGAAGCGGTTGGTCGCGTGCAGGTTGGGCCAGGGATCCCAGGGAGCCGGGGGCACCTTTTCCGGGACATGGTAATCCCAACCCGGGGCCCGCTCGAATTTGCACTTGCCGGTCGAGGGCTTGCCGGGGGGAGCGGCCGCCGGTTGCACCGCTGCCAGCGCCTTCTTGAAGCGCCGGCGAGCCCGGCACTTGTCCTCCAGGGGGTTGGGCGGGTCGCCCAGGGCCTGCACCCGACGGATGATCTCCGCCATGCGGGCCTTGATCTCCTTCAGTTGCCCGGCCAGGGGGCCCATCCCGGCCAGGGTCTCCTGGGAGGCCGTGGGCTGTTCGTAGGCCAGGGCCATCTCCGCCTCAAAATTCAGGTCCTCCACCGAGACCAGGGCCATCTCCGCCGCGTTCTTCAGGCTCAGAAACTCCACCAACAGGGGATTCAGCCGGTCCAGATAGGCGGCCACCCGATAAGAGGGATAGTCCGCCAAAGGCAGCCAGGCGCGGTTGAAGCGGGCCTCCTCCTCGGGGGTCAGCTGGCCCAGGAGCATGCGGGTGGCCTCCCGGGCGGCCGTAACCACCCCGGCATACTGGCGCTTGGTGAGCTTGCCCAGGTTCTGGGCCAGGGGAGTTTGCAGGCGGGAGAGGTCCGGCCCGGCGCCGGAGGCGGCCGGCGGTTCCTCGTCGCCCTCGGGCAGGTTCAGGCCGGCGCAGGGATCGTCCAGGGCCTGGGTCTCCTTGGGCGACAGCCTGGCCTGCTCGGCCGGCTGGGGCGGCAGGTCGAACAGCGGCGAGGGCAGGGCTTCCAGGGCCGCCTGTTCGCTGGGGTCCAGGCCGCTGCCCGGGTCCGGGGGCAGGCCGCCCCCGCCCACCCGAGTGCCACCCCCGCCGGCCTGGGTATCCCCGCCGCCCACGCGGGTATCTGCGCCTCCCACGCGGGTATCCGCGCCTCCCACGCGGGTATCCGCGCCTCCCACCCTGGTATCTCCGCCGCCCACGCGGGTGTTGCCGCCGGCGACCACGGTGTCCACCTTGGCCAACTCGGCCCGGTAAGCCGCCTCCTCGGGATGGATTCGCACCGCCTGGGCCAGATCGGCCCGGGCTTGCTCCGTCCGGCCCAATTGGGCGTAGACCTGGCCCCGGCTGGCGTAGGCCTTGCCGTTGTCGGGGTTGAGTTTGATGGCTTGGTCAAAGGCGGCGAGGGCGTCCTGGGGACGGCCCAGGGCGGCCAGGGACTCGCCTTTGACCCGAAAGGCCGCATTCTTGCCGGGGTCCATGGCTATGACCCGGTCCGCGTCCGCCAAGGCCGCCTGGGGCTGGCCCAAGGCGCCGCGGGCGATGGCTCGCACCAGGTAAGAGTTGGCGTGGTCGGGCCACTTGGTCAGCACCTGCTCCACGTCGGCCAGGGCCTCCGGCATTTGGCCCAGGTTCTGCTCGGTCAAGGCCCGCAAATACAGGGCGTGAGGGTCACCGGGCTTCAGGCGCAGGGCCGCATCCGCTTCCTTCTTCGCCTCGGCCGGCTTTTTCAGCCCATTGAAGGCCGAGGCCCGGGTCAGATGACAAACCGCCAGGTTCGGCGAGAGTTGCAAGGCCCGGCCCGCGTCGGCCAAGGCGTTGTCATATTGCTTCAGGGCCAGGGCCGCGTTGGCCCGGTTGGCCCAGGCCGCGGCAAAGCTGGGCTCTGCTTCCACCACCCGGGTGAGCAGGGCCAGGGACTCGGCATAGCGCTTCTCGCGGTGCAGCACCATGCCCTGGAGGTTCAGGGCCTTGGGGTCGTTCGGCTTGACGGCCAAGGCCCGCTCCACCGCGGCCCTGGCGCCGGCCAAGTCGTTGCCGGCTAGGGCGGCGCGGGCTTGTTGCAGGCTCTGCTCATAGGAGCCGGCCGCGGAAGCAGGGGCCGTCACGGCGGGCATCGACAAGCTCAGGATCAGCAGCAGGCCTAGAACAGGAGAGAAGCGCGGCAAGGCAGACACGGTGGTTCCTCCGGCTGGGCAGCAGGATTTTTTTCACGGATAGCAAAGAGGGGCGGGCCGGAGCGAGGATATTTTAGCGCGCCCGGCCGAGGCTGGAATGAAAATCGCGGGGGAGGGCGGCAAATAAACCACCCGCCCCGGCGGAAGTCTCGCGCGGCTGGTCAGGTCACCGCCGGCTAGCAGGCTGTTGAAAAACAGCCTGCTAAGCGCGCCAGGGACCACCCCAAACAAGCTACGGCTTGTTTGGGGACCCCGGGGATGGCGCGCCAAATTGCGCGGCTTTGAAAAAGCAAGCAATTTGG
>JAHLLK010000085.1 GCA_020444165.1 Deltaproteobacteria bacterium
TCCCGGGGTCCGGGAGGGTTCAGCACCAACCCCTACGAATGCCCCGCCCGGGGCGTGTACATCGTGGCGAGCCTCATCCACCCCCCCGCCGGGGAGGCCTATGAAAAGGGGGTGAACCTGGGCATCAGCCACGTTCCGGCCAAGAGCGGGTTCTTCGCCTCGGTGAAAAGCTGCAACTACCTGCCCAACGTCCTCTTGAAACGGGAGGCGGTGGAGTCCGGCTGGGACTTCGCCCTGGGGCTGGACGAAAGCGGCGGCCTGGCCGAGGGCTCCACGGAAAACTTCGGCCTGGTGGATCAGGAGGGCCGGCTGGTGTTTCCTCCGCCCGACCACATCCTGGAGGGCACCACGGCCCGGCGGGCCGTGGAACTGGCCGGCCAACTGGTGGCCGAGGGTCTGCTCACCGGCCTGGACCGGCGGCCCCTCAGCATGGACGACCTGTTTTCGGCCCGGGAAGTCATGCTTTTCGGCACCACCCTGGACGTACTGCCCGCCACCCGGCTGGCCGGGCGGGAACTGGGCGGAGGACGGGTGGGCCCGGTGGCCCGCCGCCTTTTGGAACTGATGCGCCGGGACATTCTGGAAAATCCCGCCACCTCCACTCCCGCTTTCGATTGATCCCCCGGCCTGGACCGGCCTTCCCAACCCCTTGCGACGGCTTATGATATCCATTCCCATCTTATGGCTAGCCTATCCCCCTCCGCCCGATTTTTGACCTTAATTCAACCCCTCACCTTGTGATATCGTGATAACCGGTAGAGGGAAAATAAATGCTCCGGGAGGTGTTACATCACCAAAGGACGGCATCTCAACCGGCACAAGGCAAATCCGGAAAATAGTTCCTCCCGGCAAAGCGGTTCCCGGAGTCTTCCGGACCAAGGAGGAAGTCTGTCCGGAGACCCGTTCCAGTACTTCGGTCCGGATTATCCGGATAATGCCGGTCTTCTGGAAATAATCCTGTCCCACAATTCATCCGCCCTGGCCGTTTTCGACCTGGAGGGCCGCTATCTCTGGGCCTCCCCCGGCTGGGCCCTCCTGTTCGGTCTGGAGGACGGACCCGTGGCCGGCCATACCCACGGCGAGGCGTGCAGCCTGCCGCCCCCGCCCAAGTGGGCCAAGGCCTTCGGCGGACCTCCGTCCAACGAGGTCGTGTTTTGTCTCTCCGACACCCTGGAGCGCCCCGGAGCCCAACCGGGGCTCATCCGCTGGAAAATCGTCCCCTGGCCCGGCCCGGACCACCTTCCCAGGGGCACGGTGCACTTCGCCGAAAATCTTGGCCTCCAACCGGATGCGGCTGAGATTACCCATCACTCCGAAAGCCGCCTGGCCCAGATCATAGACTTCCTGCCCGACGCAACCTTCGTCATCGACCACCGGGGCCGGGTGGTGGCCTGGAACAGGGCCATCGAGAAGATGACCGGCATAAAGGCCCTGGACATCCTGGGCAAGGGCGACTACGAATACTCCCTGCCCTTCTACGGCCGGCGCCGCCCGGTGCTGATCGATCTGGTAAACCGCAAGGACCCCAAGGTGGAATCCTCCTATGCCTCCTTCAAGAGGGAGGGGGAGATACTCTTTTCCGAAACCCAGCTGAAAAACACCAGCGGCTTGGGCGCCAGGCACCTTTGGAACGTCGCCGGCCCCCTCTACGACCTCCGGGGCAACCAGATAGGGGCCATCGAATCCATCCGGGACGTCTCCGGCTACAAGAACGCCCTGAAGGAACTGGAGGACTCCCAGACCCGCTACCGGGATCTTTTCAACTCCATCAACGACATCATCTATACCCAGGATATGGAAGGCCGTTTCCTTTCGGCCAACGCCGCCCTGTGCAACCTCCTGGGCTGCTCCGAAACCTCCATCCTGGGCCGCAAGGCCTCGGAGTTCATGCAATCCCGCATGCGGCCGCTGTTCGTGAAGGAGTACCTGGGCGACCTGAAAACCAAGGGCTTCCATCACGGCACCAGCGCCTATCAGACCAGACAGGGCAAACGGTCCTACATCGAATACAAAAGCACCCTGGTCACTCCCGAGGACGGACCGCCCTACATCAGCGGCTCCGGCCGGGACGTGACCGAAAGGGTTCTGGCCAACCGCAAGCTGAAAAAGCTCCAGGAGCAGCTCATACAATCCCAGAAGATGGAGGCCATGGGCACCCTGGCCGGGGGCATCGCCCACGACTTCAACAACATCCTGGCGGCCATCATGGGCTACGCCGAGCTGGCCGGGCTGGCCCCCACCCTGGGCCGCGATCCCGCCCCGGACCTGGCGCGCATCCTGAGCGCGGCCGAACGGGCCCGCGACCTGGTGCGCCGCATCCTCACCTTCAGCCGCAAGGTGGCGGCCGAGCGCCGCCCCCTGGACCTGAACCAGGCCGTCACCCGGGCCCTGGGCCTCTTGGAGCACACCCTGCCCCGCATGGTGCGCCTGGAGGCCCGGCTCTTCCCCGGCCTGGCCATGGTCAGCGCCGACCCCAACCAGATGGAGCAGATCATCCTGAACCTGGCCACCAACGCGGCCGACGCCATGCCCGGCGGGGGGCGGCTCCTCCTGGAGACCCGGAACGTCCACCTTCCCGAGGAGGGGCAGGCCGCCCTGCCCGAGATCCGGCCCGGGGAATATGCGCTCCTGGAAGTCGCGGACTCCGGCCAGGGCATGGACCCCGCGACCCTGGAGCACATCTACGACCCCTTCTTCACCACCAAGGAGGTGGGCAAGGGCACCGGCCTGGGGCTCTCCACGGTCTATGGCATCGTGAAGGCCCACGAGGGGCACATCCTCTGCGAGAGTGGGCCCGCCCGGGGCACCGTGTTCCGGGTCTTTCTGCCGGCCCTGGGCGCCGACGCCGCGGCCGAGGCCAGCCTGGCCCCGGCCGCGCGCCCGGACCAACCGGGACAGGAGACCGTCTGGCTGGTGGACGACGAGGAGGCCCTGCGGGAGATGGGCGCCCGCCTCCTGGAGAGCGTGGGCTACCAGGTGCGCGCCGCGGCCAGCGGCGAGGAACTCCTGGCCATGTACCGGGAAGCCGGGCAGCGCCCGGACCTGGTGATCCTGGACCTCAACATGCCGGGCATGGGCGGCGAGAAATGCCTGCGGGAGCTGTTGGCCCTGGACCCCCGGGCCCGCATCCTGGTGGCCAGCGGCTACAGCTCGGCCGGGCAGGCCCCGGATTGCCTGGCCGCCGGGGCGGCGGCCTATCTGGCCAAGCCCTTCCGCCTGCCCGACCTTTTGGCTGCGGTGCGGGAGGTGCTGGACCGGCCGCCGCCGGAGGCGCCCCCGGCCTGAGGCCCCCGGCCGCCCCGCTTCCCGGCCGGGAGCGAACCCGGCGAATTCCTGCAAATCCGGCGTGGCGTGATAACCTTAGGGGGTCCCCGGGGCGAAGAGCCGCGGGGCGGTGGCTATGCTCATTTGCGCCAGGAATGAGGGCATGGGTTTGGAGGAAGTCAGCAGCGCCCAGAGCGTCTTGCCGGAGCCGGAGGGCGCGGGCCCGCCCGAGCTGAAGGGCTCGCGGGCGGCCCGGGAGGCCTTGGCCCACGCGCCGGCCTCGCCCGGCGTCTACCTCTTCAAGGACGCCAAGGGCAAGATCATCTACGTGGGCAAGGCCAAGCGCCTGAAGAACCGCCTCCTCTCCTATGCCCGGCCCCAGAGCGTGCAGGGTTTTTACCGCCACAAGGTGGAGGCCATGCTGGCCCGGGCCCGCACCCTGGAATACGTGGTCACCGGCTCGGAAAAGGATGCGCTCCTCTTGGAGCACACCCTGATCAAGGAGCACCGCCCCCGCTACAACGTGGACCTCCGGGACGACAAGACCTACCCCTACTTCCGCCTGAACCTGGAGGACGACTTCCCCCGCTTCACCCTGGTCCGCCGGCCGGACCTGAACGACGGGGCGCGCTACTTCGGGCCGTTCGAGGACGCCGGCTCCGCCCGGCGCACCATGCGCATGCTGCAGCGCATCTTTCCGCTCCGCCGCTGCGGCGACCACGCCCTGAAGACCCGCACCCGCCCCTGCCTGGACCTGGAGACCGGGCTGTGCCTGGGGCCCTGCGCCGGCCGGGTGAGCCCGGAGGAGTACCAGGTGTTGGCCCGCCAATTGGCCGATTTCTTCGGGGGCAAGGGCGGGGAGCTGGTGGGCGAGTTGGAGCGGCGCATGTGGGAGGCGGCCGAGGCCAAGCGCTACGAGGCCGCGGCCATCCTGCGGGACCGCAAGGAGGCCCTGGCCAAGACCCTGGCCCGCCAGGAGGTGGCCCGGACCGAGGGCCGCGACACTGACGCCCTGGCCCTGGTGCAGGACGAGGGCGGCTCCCGCCTGGCCGTGTTGAAGGCCCGGGGGGGCCGGGTGCTGGCCAGCCGGGTCTTCGAGTTCGAGCCCGGGCCGGAGCCACCCGAGGAGATCCTCACCCAGGCGCTCATCGCCCTTTACCACGGCGGGGCGCCACCGCCGCCCCTGGTGTTGGTGAACCTCATGCCGGCCGATCCCTCCCTGGTGGCCGAGATCCTCTCCGAGCGGGCCGGCCGCCGGGTGGAGCTGCGGAAACCCCAGCGGGGCGGGGCCATGGGGCTGTTGGAACTGGCCCTCCTGAACGCCTCCCAGCCCCGCCAGGCCGGGGAGGAGGAGCGCCTGGCCGCGGCGCTCACGCGGCTCGGCCGCAAGCTGGGCCTGGCCGCCCCGCCCGAGACCATGGAATGCGTGGACATCTCGCACCTGGGCGGGCGGCTCACCGTGGCCAGCCTGGTGCGCTTTGCCGGCGGCCGGCCGGACAAGTCCGGCTACCGCCATTACAAGGTTCTGGGCCTGGAGGGGCCGGACGACTACGCGGCCATGCGCCAGGTGGTGGAGCGCCGTCTCTTGCGGGGCGGCGAGCCGCCGGACCTGTTGGTGGTGGACGGCGGCAAGGGGCAGTTGGCCATGGCCCTGGCCGCCATGGCGGACCTGCCGCCGGAGCGCCGTCCCCCGGCGGCCGCCCTGGCCAAGGGCCGCGCCCCGGGCGAGCCGGACCGGGTCTTCGTGCCGGGCCGCAAGAACCCCGTGAACCTGCCGGCCGGGGACCAGGGGCTGTTGCTCCTGATGAAATTGCGCGACGAGGCCCACCGTTTCGCGATCACTTACCACCGTTTGTTGCGCTCCAAGGCGCTCCGGCGCTCCATTCTGGACGAGGTGCCGGGCATCGGTCCGGGCAAGAAACGGAACTTGTTGAAAGCCTTCGGGTCCTTGGCCGCGCTGAAACGGGCCGGGGCCCAGCGGATGCACGAGGAGGCCGGGCTGGACCTGGCCACGGCCCAGCGGGTGGAGGCTTTTTTGGCCTCTCTTGACACTTCCCGTAAGCCCGAGTAGACTCCTGGCAACTTCCTGGAGATTTCATATGTTTGGCATCGGACTGCCGGAACTCCTGATTATCCTGGTGGTGGCCTTGATCGTGGTGGGGCCGAGTAAGCTGCCGGATCTGGCCAAGAGCCTGGGCAAGGGGCTCAGCGAGTTCAAGAAGGCGGCGGATGACCTCAAGTCGGAGCTGCACCAGAACGACGCCTACCAGGACGTGGTGGAGATCAAGAAGAGCTTCAAGGACACCGTGGACTCCATGAAGCCCGGCAATCTCCTGGACGCGGCCACCGGCGGCGAGGTCAAGCCCAAGGATACGCCCCCCAACGAGGTCAAGCCGGCGGACGCGGGCCTTGGCGAGTTGCAGCCCAAGGAGCCCCAGCTGGACCTCTCGGGCCGCCAGGCGGTGTACGACAGCATCGAGGCTGAGCAGGCCACCCCCGAGGAAGCCGCCGCCCCGGGCGAGGCCGAGGGCGAGGCCGCGGCTGTCGCCGAGGAAAAGAACGCGGCTTCCGCGCCCCAGACCGGACAGGCCCCCGCCAAGAATCATGCCTAAAGAGAACGTGCCGGACAGCCAGCCCGCCGCCACCCTGCCGGGCGAGACTCCTCCCGAGGAGAACGTCAACGAGTCCCGCATGTCCTTCATGGAGCACCTGGAGGAATTGCGCACCCGCATGGTGCACGCGGCCATCGCGGTGGGCGTCTGCTTCCTGGTCACCTATTTCTTCAAGGAAGAGCTGTACCACTACCTGGCCCTGCCCTTGAAAGCGGCCATGCCCCCCGACGCCAAGCTCATCTACACCGCGCCGGCCGAGGCCTTTTTCACTTACATCAAGATCGCCTTCCTGGCGGCCATCCTGGCTGCCTCGCCCTATATCTTCTATCAGGTGTGGCGCTTCGTGGCCCCGGGCCTCTATTCCCGGGAGCGCAAGGCGGTGCTGCCCTTCGTGATTTTCTCCTCGCTGTTGTTCATGGGCGGCGCGGCGTTCTGCTACACCACCGTGTTCCCCTATTCCTTCCAGTTCTTCATGAGCTTCGCCTCGGACGAGATCACCCCCATGCTCTCCCTGAAGAGCTACCTCTCGTTCTCCACCATGCTCTTGTTCGCCTTTGGCATGGTGTTCGAGATGCCCCTGATCCTGGTGTTCCTGGGCCGTTTGGGGGTGATTGGCTCCGCCATGCTGCGCCGCCAGCGCAAGTACGCCATCCTGATCATGTTCGTCATGGGGGCCATCTTCACCCCGCCAGACTGGGTGACCCAGTGCATGTTGGCCGTGCCCATGTGCCTCCTGTACGAGGTTTCCATCTGGCTGGTGCGGGCCACGGAAAAGAAGAAGGCCCTGGCCCGAGCCGCGGCCGAAGCCGAGTTCGAGACCCCCTCCGACCCGCCGCCGGCTGCGGAGTGATCGCGCCCGTCAACCCCAGCGTTGTGCGATAAAGGATAGAAGAGACCCGGCGGCGATGAGCCGGTTGGGGACAGCCCACTCCCGAGGTCAGGGCGGAGCCATGATCCCCGAACTCGCTCCGACCAACCCCCAAGCCCCCGCGGTGCAGATCCTGGCCGGGATGCTCCCCGAGCTTTCCCGGCGCTTCAGCGTGCGGCGGATCGGGGTGTTTGGTTCGCTGGCCCGGGGCGAGGGGACCGCAGCCAGTGACGCGGACATCATCGTGGAGCTGGCCGAGCCCACCTTTGACCATTACCTGGATTTGAAATTTCTCCTGGAAGGGCGTCTCCAACGGCCGGTGGATTTGGTCCTGGCCGACACGGTTAAACCGCGACTCAAAAGCGTGATCGCCCGGGAAGCGGTTTATGCCTGGTTCGGACAACGGTAGTTTGAAAGCGTCCAAAAGAGCGCGGCACGGGACTCGAAGCACCGTACCGCGCTGGCGTTTTGTCCGGCCGGCTCCACCGTGGAGCCGGCCGGTTTTCTTTAGCTCAGAAATTATAAGCCACGGACAATTGTCCGTTGATCCCCGTGGTCTGGGCGTCGTCGCCCATCACCCCGGCCACCATGCCCGTGAGGGACAGGCCGCCGTGGGTGGCCGCCAGGCTCAGGCCGGCGGTGAACAGGTTGCGGCTGTCATAGGCCGATTGTTGGCTCACCGAGAAACCGTAAAGCGTGCCGGAGGTCTCGATCTGGGGGTCGCCCAGAATCCGCTCGTAGCCCAGGGTCGCCACCGGGGTCAGGGTCCACGAGCCCAACTCTTGCGGCGCCAGGGCGGCTTCCAGCTCGGCCAGGAGGCTGGGGTAGGTCTCGTCCAGGCTGTCGACGTCCAGGGCCAGTTCGCTGCCGTTTTCGTCAAAGCTGCCCAGGTTCAGCCCCGTCACCCGCGCCCCCACCTGGGGGGTGAGGGTGAAGGGCGCCAGGCCGATGACGTCACCCAGGCGGACCTGGCCGCTGTACACCGCGCCGTCGGTCTTGCCGGAGGCCGTGCCCAGGCCCAGGCCCAGGTCGCGGTCGCTCCGGTAGTGCACCCAGCCGGCGTCCACGCGCCCCTCCAGGAACAGCCCGGCATCCAGGGCCGCAAACCCGTACCGCCCCCCCAGGGTGGCCAAGAGGGTGTTGGGGGTGGCGGTGGCGTCGGCGCTTTTCACCTCACCCCAGGCGTAGCCCAGGCCCGCCGAGAGGCTGGCCCGGTCGCCCAGGCGGTGGGTCACGCCGATGAGCGAGCCGGCGGTGGATTCCTTGCTTTCGGCGATGCCGTCGTGGCCCTCGGTTTCCGCGAGGCCCCCGAGGCCGGCCAGCCAGACCCGGGTCTGGCCGGGGGCCAGGTCCGCGCCCTGGGTGAACGGCCGGATCGCCGCGTCCACCCGCGAGGGCTGGCGCAGGAGAAAGGCGGCGGCATCGGCGTGCACCTGGCCGCCGGCCCGGGTCTCCACGCCGCCCAGGGCGCCGGCGTCCACGGCCGCCTGCAAATAGTAGTTATAGCTGGTGTAGTGGCCCGACAGGGGGGAGTCCTGCAAGTTTCGCAAGAGCGCGGCCCCGGCGGCGGCGTTGCCGCTCAGGCCGGCCTGGCCGGGCAAGGTGGCGTAGTAGACCATCTTGCCGCGCAGCACGTAGATATCAGCCTGGGTCAGGCCCAAGCCCTCGGTGAGATAGGCGTACAGGGAGCCGTAGGTGGCGGTCACCTGGTCCAGCCCGGCCTCCAGGTAGCTGGCCTCGACCCCCAAGAGCGCGTCGATGGTGGCGGGGTTGGCCCCCGGGGTGTTGGCCAGGATGGCCGCCCGGGAGATGGCGATCAAATCGGCCGTGTAGCTGTTGGTGGCCAGGTAGTCGGTCCGGATGGTGTCCGGGGAAACCCCGGCGATGCTCTGCAACAGCAGGGAGGTCCAGCCGGTGCGGTCCTTGCCGCCCGAGCAGTGGTACATCACCGGAAAGTCGTCGTGGGCCAGGGTCAAGAGGACCGTGCGCAGGCCTTCCCGCTGCACCGCGTCGGTGACGAACTCCCGGTACCCCTGCTGCATGAACTGGGCGGCCGCCGCGTGGGAAACGGTGAAGGGCGGGTCGGGCACCGGTTTCTTGACGCCGTAGATGTTGACGTTGGTGTAGATGATTCCCGGCGGCACCCGGTCGGGCGAATTGTTGATCTCAAAAGGCGTGCGCAGGTCGATATCCCGGCCGACGCCCAGGGAGGTGATGATGCCCGAGTCATGGGGGCTCAGGTAAGCCAGTTCATCGGTGCGAAAGAAAACCCCGGTGCGCATCACCCCGCCATGGTCGGTGGGGTTCACATAACCGGTTCCCCCATGCCGGGCGGAGATGCCGGCCAGGTCCCGGAAATTGGGGGCCGAGTGAAGGATGGGGGTGGAAATGGCCTCCTGGGCCCGGGCGGGGGAAAAGGCCAGGCATAACGCGGCGGCCAAGGTAAAAAAGACGACCTTGCGGGTGGAGCCTAAATGTTGGGCGAGCATGGCTGACTCCTGTACGGTTTTAAGCGGGTTTTCAAGGGGGTAAACCCTCACCCGCCATGGGCGGCCGCCGCGGAAAGCTTCCCGCGCGGGGGGCGCCCCCCGTTGTCGATGGTGGTGGAAATTTGTAGGGCCTGCAGGATATTAGCGAGCCTGGGACCGCCTGTCAATTGCGCCGTGCCGAGCCGCCGAGGAAGGGAAATTTGCTGCGCAAAACCTTCCCGGATTTAGGTTCATCACCGGGTTTAAATAGTAGTTTTTCGGGGCGGCGGGCCCAGCTTGAGTGAAACAACCTCCAGCCCGAGGGGACCGCCATTCGGTCCCTGACCGGGGTTGAAAACGGCCTGCCGCGGCGCAGCCTGGCCGGCACTTTCTTGGCGCCGGCTAAACCTTCAGCTCCGAGGTGCAGGCTGGGCAGCGGGTGGCCTTCACCGGCACGCTGGTCAGGCAATAGGGGCAGTCCTTGTGGTCGGGCGCGGCCGGGGCCTCCTCCTTCTTGCGCTGGAGCTGGTTGACTCCCTTGACCAGGAGGAACACCGCAAAGGCCACGATCACAAAGCTTACGATGGTGTTGAGGAACTTGCCGTAGGCCAGGGTCACCGCGCCGGCCTTGGCCGCCTCGGCCAGGGTGGCGTAGGGCCCGGCGGCGGCCCCTTCCTTCAGCACCAGGAACAGGTTGCTGAAGTCCACGTTGCCCAGGATGAGGCCGATGGGCGGCATGACCACGTCATCCACCAGGGATTTCACGATGGCGCCGAAGGCCGCGCCCACGATGATGCCCACGGCCATGTCCACCACGTTGCCGCGCATGGCGAACTCTTTGAATTCCTTCAACAAGGCGTACCCCCTTCCGCGAACGGAGTTGGCAGGGCAGGTGGTTTCATCATGCGGGCGGGCGGGGGGGCGGGTCAACTCGTTTTAGGGTGTGGATTTCAGGACGTGGGCGGCTTCGCCAGATGCCCGCCGGCGGCGTTGCGGACATCGCTCAATCCTCAGCGTAGCTGGCAGCGTAGCTGGCTACGCTTCCGGTTGTCGCTCGTCCGTCGCCTTGCCAGCGAACATCTGGCCGTGCCGGTCCGGGGCGAACCGGCAATTAAAAAACCAACCAGCCTGGGACGCAGATTCGTCCAAAACCACCTACCTCTCCTGAAATATTTGAGCCTAGACCACAGGAGGGTCATGGCTTCATCCCAAGCAAGCTTCGCTTGCTTGGGATGAAGCCATGACCCGCGAAAGTTTTTTGGGGGATGGGGGGTGTGGGGGGAAGGGGTCCTTTTTTCAAAAAAGGACCCCTTCCCCCCACATCTTCCTCTTCCTCCCACAAACTCCTAATGCCTGGTTTCCTCTTCGGCGCGGGGGCCGGCGAAGTAGGCTTTCAGGAAGTACAGGGCGTGGGGGTGTTCCTCGCAGAGCACCGGCGCGGCGGCCAGGCGGCCCTGGCCCTGGAGCATTTCGGCCAGGTCATTGACCAGGGTGGTGAACAGCTCCAGGTCGCCGGCGGAGTCGTAGTAGGACTCCAGGAGGGTGTGGAAGTCCTCCCCCAGGTCGAAGTTGCGGAGCACCTCCCAGAGGTGGGCCGGGTCGGAGGTGCCCACGTAGATCAGGTGGGGGCAGCGGCCCAGTTCCTTGATGCGGGGGCCCAGCTGCAAGCGGTTGCTGAGGCCGCAGAAGGGGCAGGTCACGGCGATCTCGGCCTTTTGCCGCCGATCCAGGGGCACGTAGCCCGCCAGCTCCGGGGCGGCCAGGTCCAGCTCGGGCATGAGGCGGGTGAGCAGCTCCAGGTCCGGCTGGGCCCCCAGGATGGCCCCCACCCAGGCCGACCAGACCTCCACCATCACGGCGGGGGCCAGTTCCGGCGGCACCTTGTCCAGGCCGCCGCCTCCCCACAACCAGAGGATCAGCTCCCGGTCGCCCCACAGCCGGGCCATGTCCGGCGCGGCCAGGACCCGCGCGGCCCACTCGGCCACCCGGGGGTCCGGCGCGGCCGGGTCCTGGCCGGCGGCCTGCAAGGCCCGGTTCCGCACGGCCTCGAACTCGGCCAGGGCCGGGGTGGTCAGCTCGGCCTGGCTCTCCAGGGCCCGGGCCAGGTAGTCCTCCATCAGCTCGAATTCCTTGGGGTCCAGGCTGCCCTGGCTCACGGCCGGCAGGGAGAGCAGGGTCCGGTGGAACAACAGGGGCCGGTCCTTCTGCAAATCGGCCAGCACGTGGGCCAGGACCGGGGCGGGTTCCTCCACCAGCCACAGCCAGGCCAGGGGGTTACGGCCCTCGGCTTCGTCAGGGTGCATGGTCTCGGCGGTGATGGCCCCCCGGATGAACAGGTCGAAAACCTCCTCGTCCTCGAGGCCCAACAGGGCCGGTTGGTCAAAACAAAAGGCGGGCCAATCCAGGATGTGCAGGGGCGAGAAAAAGGCCCCTTCCAGGATGCCCCGCACCAGGATCAAACGGTCTTCCATGGCTGGTCGCTCCCGTGGCGGGTGAGCGGATATCTCACAGCGTGTTGAAATCCTATCTGCTAATTCGCGGGGCCGGGCAGGCTGTTGGTCAACAGCTTGCCCGGCCCGCGATCGTTCGGCTAGTGCGCGGGAGCCCCGTGTGCGGGCATGGATGGCCGTGGAGGTTCTGGTCTGTTCGCGGGAGGCGCGGCGGGAGCGCCGGCCTGGTTGTCCGGCCCCATGGTCAACAGGGCCCGGCCGGCGGGGCGCAGGAACTCCCGAGTGACCGCCAGCACCTCCTGGGCGTCCACCGCGGACAGCTCCTGAGGCTCCTTGAGGTGGTAAAGGTAACCCAGGCCGGCCAGCTCGTCCAGGGCCATGGTCAGGGCCTGGGCTCCGTAAGTCTGCTGGCCCATGGCTTCCTGGCCCAGCACGTAGGCCTTGGCCCGGGCCAGGTCCGCCGCGGCCGGGGCCTTGTCCCGGGCCTTTTGCAGCTCGCTGCCCAGGCCGGCCAGGGCCTGCTTCTCCTTGCCCGGGCCCACGCCCATGTACACCCCGAACACACCGCCCTCCCGGTAGTCGTCAAAGAAGGGCTGCACCGCATAGGCCAGGGAGAGCTTGTCCCTGAGCTCCTGGAACAGGGCCCCGCCCATGCCGCCCAGATCGGCTTCCAACAGCCGCAGGGCATGACGACGGGGGTCGATCCGGCCGGGGGTGACCCAGCCCAACAGGATCTGGGTCTGCTTGGCCTGGGGCTCGGCGACCTCCGAGGCCCGGGCCGTGGTCAGGGCCGGCACCGGCAGGTCCGGGGTGGGGGTCACCTGGCCCTTGTGCGCGCCGAAAAGCTTCCGCACCTCGGCCAGCACCAGCTCCGGCTCCACGTCGCCCACCACCGAGAGCACCAGGCCGCCCGGCCCCACCAGGCTCTGGTGGAACTTGGCCAGTTCGGCCGGCTGGAACGAGGCCAGGGTCTCCGGGGTGCCCAGGGGGTCCAGGCCGTAGGGGTGGGCGCCGTAGATCAGCTTGCGGAAGCGCTTGGCCGCCCGGGCGATGGGGTGATCCTCCTGGGCCCGCTGGGCCGCGGCTTGCTCGGCCTTGGCCCGCGTAACCTGTTCGGCCGGGAACTGGGGAGTGAACCAGACCCGGGCCAGAAGCTCCAGGCCCTTTTTCCAGTCCTGGGAAAGGAAGCTGCCGGTGACCCCGCTGGTGTCCCGGCCGGAGAAGCCGCTCAAGCTGGCGGCCATGTCCTCCAGCTCGCGGGTGAGGTCCTCATAGGTCAGGCCTTCGCTGCCCCGGGTGAGGGAACGGGCCCACAGGCTGGCCAGGCCCTGGGTCTGGGGGTCCAGGGCTGCCTGACCCCTGGGAGTGGCCAGCACCAGGCCCACCAGCGGCACCGCGTGCTGGGGCTTGATGATGACCTTGAGCCCGTTGTCCAAGACGTGCATCTGGGCCTGCGGCCGGGTGGCCGGCGTGGCGGCCAGCTTGCGGGCCAGGCGGTCGGCCTCGGCGGCCAGCTGGGCCTGGTCCGGGGCGGGCGCGCCTTCGGGAAGCTGGATCACCACGGCCAGGCCCTGGGGCGTGAAGGTCCGGCGGGCCTGGGACGCCACCTGGGCGGCGTCCACCGCCTGGAAGCGGGCCAGATAGGTGCGGGCCATCTCGTAGCCGCCCCGGAACATCTGGAAATAGCCCAGGGTGTTGGCCTGGCCGGACATGGTCTGGCGGTCGCGGATGAACTCGGCGGCCAGGCTCACCCGGGCGCGGGAAAGCTCACTGGGCCGGGGCTGGTCGGCCATCAGCTCCATGGTCTGGGCCAACAGCCGGGGCCAGGCCTGGAGCACCTTGTCCGGGGACAGGCTGGCGTCCACCTCGAACATGCCCACCTGGTCCGGGGTGTAGGCCGAGGCGTCCACCGAGTCCACCAGGCCGTCCTTCTCCTTGAGCTGGGACCACAGGCGGCTGGTCTCGCCGCCGCCCAACACGGCCGAGGCCATGTCCAGGGGATAGACCGCCGGGCTGGGCAGGCCCGGGGTGAGCCACATGAGGCTCAGGTGGGCCTGGGCCACCTTGTCCCGCATGACCAACAGCCGGGGCCCCGGCGGGGTCTTGACCGGCGGCAGGGTGAACTTGGGCGGGGTCTGGGGCGACACCCCGGCGAAATCCTTCTTGATGCGGGCCAGGATGTCCTTGGCCGAGAAATCGCCCACGGCCACCACCACCATGCCCGGGCCGCGGTACCACTTGGCCCGGTAGTTCAGGATGTCCTGGCGGGTGATGGCCCGCACCGAGGCGATGGAGCCGATGACCGGCCGGCCATAGGGATGGTCCCCAAAGATCAACTTCATGGCGGCCCAACCCCGGCGGCGGTCGGGGTTGTCCAGGTTCATGCGGATCTCCTCCACCACCACCTCCTTCTCCCGGGACAGCTCCTTGGGCTCGAAGCTGGCGTTAACCACCGCGTCGGCCAAAATGTCCAAGGCGTCGCCCGCCTTGGTGCTGGAGGTGACCACGTAATAGTTGGTGTGGTCCAGGGTGGTGTAGGCGTTCACCTCACCGCCCAAGGCCTCGATCTGCCCGGCCATCTCCCCGGCGGGGCGGCTGGGCGTGCCCTTGAAGATCATGTGCTCGATGAGGTGGGTGATGCCCCGTTCCTTGGGGCCCTCGTAGGCCGAACCGGCCCGCACCCACACCTGGAAGGCCGCCACCGGCGCCTCGTGGTTCTCGTCGATGATCACCGTGAGCCCGTTGGAAAGCTTGTGCAGCTCGGGCGCGGCCCAGGCCGGCGGGCTCCACAGGGCCAAAATGAGGAAGGGAAGCAACCACCAAAACCACACCGGGGCCACTTGCGCCGCCGCGCGGGCACAGGGCCCAGGGTAACGTTGGAAAGAACGGAGCGAAGAGGACATGAAAGCAGCTCCTTATGGAAGGGACAGAAAAAAACCGCTTCCTAATTCTTAAGGCGGAAGGAGGCCATGCGCAAGAAGAGGAGGAAAAGAGGGGAAGAGTGGGGGAAACCCTTTCCTTTTGAAGCCAAAAGGAAAGGGTTTCCCCCACACCCCCTTCCTAAAGGAAAAGCATAGTTAAATAAGGTTATTAGGCTAAATAAATTCTCAGAGCCCGGTCCCGGGCAGGCCGATGGTCACCCGCACCTTGCCGCTGGCGTTTTTCTCCAGCTCGGCCACCTCCCGGAGATTCACCCGCAGGCCGGGCAGCACCCGGTCGATCTGGGCCAGGATGTCGGCCCGGGCGGCCTGGTCCAGCTCGCCCTGGGGGACGATCCGCAGCTCCAGGCGGCCCGGGGCCTCCTGCACCGCCTGGAACAGCTTGACCGCCGGGTACTCCTTCATGAGGTGGGGGAAGAAGGCCCCGGTGAGGGGGCGGCCGTCCAATCCCCGGATGAGGTCCAGCTCGCGCCCGTCCACCCGCTCCAGGCAGGGGAGCCCCCGGCCGCAGGGGCACTCCCCCGCGGCCCAGGCGGCCAGGTCGCCGTTCTGGTAGCGGATGAAGGGCTGGGCGTAGTTGTGCAGGTCGGTGACCAGGACCTGGCCGGACTCGCCGGGCGCGGCCGGCCGCCCGTCCCGCACCAGCTCCAGGAAGAGGTTCTCGGCCGAGACGTGCAGGCCCCGGTGCAAATGGCATTCCATGCCCATGAGCATGAACTCGCGGCTGCCGTAGGACTCGTACACCGGGCAGCCCAGGGCCTTTTCCATGAGCCGGCGGGCCGGGTCATGCAGCTTCTCGGCCCCCACCAGCACGGCGTCCAGGGGATAGGCCGGCCGCCAGGCGGTGTCCACGGCGTAGTGGGCCAGGATCTCGGCCGAGGAAGTGAAGGCCACGATGACCCGGGGGCGGAAGCGGTCGATGAGCCGGGTGAGGCCGGCCAGCTTCTCCTCGGTCAGTTCGAAGTTGTTCACGTGCCTGGCCCGCAAGAGCCAGAGGTGGGCCTTGTGCTTCAAACGAGTCTTGAGCGGCGGGTTGTGGATGTCCGTGCCCCACAACAGCACGGTGTGCCGGCCGTTCACCGCCCCGGCCCAGGCGTAGCCCCGGCGCTTGACGGCGTTCCGCCACTGGTCCGAGAGGCCGGAGACCAGAAAGGCCAGGGGCTCGCCGGAGGAGCCGCCGGTGACCTTCTGGAACGTCCCGGGCGGCGGGGGATCAGCCCGGAAATGCTCGGGCCGCTCCATGAGCTGGGCCCGGGTGACCACCGGCAGGGGCGAGAGGTCCCGGGCGGCCACGATGTCGGCCACCGTGAGCTGGCTCGCCGCGAAAAACTCCCGGTAGAAAGGCACCTGGTCCCGGGCGTGAGTCAAAAGCGCGCCCAGCTTCTCCCACTGCAAATCCGCCAAGCGCGCCGGCGACCAGTATTGGCTCTGGGCCAAAAACCCGGCCAACTGGGGCAGGAGCTTGCCCCGTTCCCAGCGGGGCTCCAACACCTTTTGCCAAAGGGTGGCGTACAGGGACATGCCACGCACGGATGCACCGCCCTTGCCCCCGTCAGGCCGGGGGCCAAAAATGACTAAAATTGCTCCCGTGGCTGGGCGGCGGAGGGGGCGCCGACCAGGGCCCCTTTCCGCCACCTTGGCTGCCGATCCCGGGAGGCTGCCGCAGTCCCCACCATATCCCAAGGGAGCCGATCCGGCCAAACACTGAATGGCGACGGGGGCCTGGCTATCCCCGGCCGGCCAGGGCCCTGGCGTAGACCGCGGCGTAGCCCTGCGCCATTTTCTCCAGACTGAAGCGGGCTTGGCAGATCTGGCGGGCATGTTCGCCCAGGGCGCGCGCGGCCGCGGGATCGGCCATGAGCCGGGCCATGGCCCGGGCCAGCTCGGGCGGCCGGCGGGGAGGGACCAGATAACCGGTGCGGCCCGGCTGCACCAACTCCGGGTTGCCGCCCACCTGGCAGGCTATCACCGGCAGGCCGGCGGCCATGGCTTCCAAGATCGCCATGGAGATGCCCTCGGAGAGGGAGGGCAGGACCAAGGCGTCGGCCGCGGCCAAGAGGGCGGGAATGTCGTTGCGCTCCCCCAGGAAGAGGGTGGAGGCCTCCAGGCCCTGCTGCCTGGCCTGCTCCCGCAGCCGGGGCAGCTCCTCCCCGCCGCCCGCCACCACCAGCCGGTGCGCGCGGCCCTCCCGGGCCAGCTCCGCCGCGGCCGCGAGCAGGGACGGCAGATCCTTGATGGGCGAGAGGCGGCCCACGAACAGGAACACCCACTCCTCCGGGGCCAGGCCCAGGCATTGGCGGGCCGCCTCGCGCCGGCCGGCCACGGGAGCCAGGGCGGCGCAGTCCACGCCGTTGCAGATGGTGGTGACGCGAGCGGGGTTCAGCCCATGCCGCGCGATGGCCTGCTCACGGATGGTCTCGCCCACGGAGACCGTCTGGTTGCTGAACCGGGCCCCGATCCCCCGGAGCAGCCGGCGGCGGAACGGGATTTCATGGGCCAGGCCGTGCAGGGTGGTGACCACCGGAAGCCGGGAAAAGGCCCGGCTCCCCGCCGCATAGGCCCCGGCGAACCAGTTGTGGGCGTGGATCAGGTCCACCGCCTGCCCGCGGGCCAGGCGGGCCAGGCGGCCGGGCAGGCCCATGTCCAGGCCCGGCGCTTTCCCCAGCTCAAAACAGGAAAACCCCTCGGCCGCAATGATCTCCCGCAAGGGTCCCTGGCCGTCCAGCGCGGCGAAAAGGGAATCCCAGCCTTCCTGCCGCAAACCCAGGGCCAGGCTCAGGGCCTGTCTTTCCATGCCCCCGGTCTGGAAGCTGCTGAGCAGCATAAGTACCCTTTGGGCCGCTACGCCGGCCGCGTCGCCGGCCGCGCCGCCGGCCGCGTCGCCGGCCGCGTCGCCGCGGCTGGCATAGCGAGTCGGGTCAGGTTGCCCTTCGTACGCCATCTAGCGCGCTCCCGAAGGCAGCGTGCCGCGGCTGGCGTAGCGGGGCAGCGTGCCGCTGCCGGCGTAGCGTGTCGGGGCCGCGTCGCCGCGGCTGGCATAGCGAGTCGGGTCAGGTTGCCCTTCGTACGCCATCTAGCGCGCTCCCGAAGGCAGCGTGCCGCTGCCGGCGTAGCGTGTCGGGGCCGCGTCGCCGCGGCTGGCAATGCGTGTCGGGTCAGGTTGTCCTTCGTACGCCATCTCGCACGCTCCCGTAGTTGACTTGGGGTCTCATCGAATAAGGAAGCCCCCCAACCACGCGGGGCGAGCAGCCGAATCTGGCCCATACCCCCCACGGCAAATGGCGTCAGCCGTTTGCCGCCGCTTTTCCTTATGGAAAGGGGGTGTGGGGGAAAACCTTTCCTTTTGGCTTCAAAAGGAAAGGTTTTCCCCCACATTCTCATTCTTCCAAATCCCCGCCCTCGCCTTCCCCATTCTCCTCCAAACCAAAAATGCGCCCGGTGAGGGCCAGGTGGGCGCGGGTGGTTTCCTGGTTCTTTTCGTGGGCGCTTTCCTTGAGGAAGCGGATGGGGTCGTGGAGGAGTTTTTTGATGAGGGAGCGGGTCATGTTGTCGAGGGCCTGGCCGACTTCCGGGCCCGCGGCGCCCAGGATCTTGAGGGTGCGTTCCAGCTCGGCCCGGCGGATGGCCTCGGCTTTGAGGGTGAGGGCGCTGATGGTGGGGGACACGGCCAGGCTTTCCAGCCAGTGTTGGAACTTCAGCACCTCCTCGGCCACGATGAGTTCGGCCTCGGCGGCTTCGCCGGCGCGGTTTTGGCGGTTGGCTTCCACCACCTGGGTCAGGTCGTCGATATCGTAGACAAAGCAGCCGTCCAGCTCGCCCACCCGCTGGTCCACGTCCCGGGGCACCGCGATGTCGATGAAGAACAGGGGTTTGCCGCGGCGTTTTTTGAGGGCTTTCTTGGCCATGGCGTGGGTGATGACCGGCTCCACGGCGCCGGTGGAGGTGATGACGATGTCCACCTGACCCAGCACCCGGGGCAGGTCGTCCAGGGAGGCGGCGGCGCCGCCCCAGCGGCTGGCCAGGTTCACGGCCCGGGCCAGGGTGCGGTTGACCACGGTGATGGAGGAGACGCCTTGGTTCAGGAGGTGCTCGGCGGCCAGCTCGGCCATCTCGCCGGCGCCGACCAACAGGGCGCCCAGGCCGGCGAGTTCGTCGAAGATTTTCTTGGCCAGCTCCACGGCGGCGAAGGAGACCGACACGGCCGCGCCGCCGATGTTGGTTTGGGTGCGCACCCGCTTGGCCACTTGGAAGGTCTTGTGCAAGAGGCGGTTCAGCACGGTGCGGCTGGTGCCCAGGTCGGCGGCCAGGCGGTAGGCGTCCTTGATCTGGCCCAGGATCTGGGGCTCGCCCACCACCAGGGAATCCAGGCTGCTGGCCACCCGGAACAGATGGCGCACGGCCTGGCCGTCCAAGTGGGTGTAAAGGGCGGGGGCCAGGCGGTCCGGGGGGAGGTTGCGGCCTTGGGTGAGCCAGTCGCGGATGGTGCCCGCAGCCGCCGGGGAATCCGCAGCGGCCAGCACCTCCACCCGGTTGCAGGTGGAGATGAGGAAGGCCTCGCGGATGCCCTCCAGTTGGCTGATGGCGGCCAGCCAGTCCCGGGCCAGGTCGGCCGGCGGGGCCAGGCATTCCCGGACCTCCACCGGGGCGGACTGGTGGTTCAGGCCCACCAGGGCCAGGGTCACGGCGGGCATGGCGATTTCGCCGCTGGTTGGGGCCGGGCTCGCGTTTTCCGGGCTCATGATCCGCCCCCTATCGGCCGGCCGGCGCCGGCGCCGGCGCCAGACCCGGAGCGGGAGGCAGGGCCGGGGCCGGAGCGGTTTCCCCGCCCAGGTTGGGCAGGGCCTCGAAGCTGTGATAGCCGCCCAGGGCCAGGCCCGCGCCGATGAAGGTGAACACCAGGGCCGCGAAAGCCAACAAGGTCAGCCAGGCGCCCCGGCGGCCGCGCCAACCCTGCACCAGGCGGGTGTGGATCAGCCCGGCGTAGAGGAGCCAGGTGATGAGCGCCCAGACCTCCTTGGGGTCCCAACGCCAGTAGCTGCCCAGGGACATCTGGGCGTACACCGCGCCCAGGATGAGCCCCAGGGTCATGAGCACGAAACCGGCCATGAGGGCGGCCTGGATCATCTGGTCCAGGCGGCCCAAGGGAGGCAGCCGCCGGTACAGGAGCCCCAGTTCCTTGCCCCGGATGGCCCGGTCCTGCAAAAGGTACATGATGGCGCCCAAGGCCGTGAGGAACAAGAGGCCGTAGCCGGCCATGAGCGCGAAGACGTGGGCGGCGATCCAGAGGCTCTTGAAAGCCGGCGCCGTGGGGACGCCCACCCGGGGCAGCACCGCGGCGGCCAGCAAGAGGAGCACGCAGATGGGGGAGCTGACCGCCCCCAGGATCATCACCTGGTGGCGGAGGTTCACGGCCAGGGTGGCGCCCATGATGCCCCAGGAGAAGAGATCCAGGGACTGGCGCAGGCTGGCCGCGGGCAGGGCCCCGGTTTCCACCCAGGCGGCGGCCAGGGCCAGGGTGTGCAACGCAAAACCCACACCCAACACGGCCTGGCCCATTTTGAACAGGCCGCGCCGTTGGGTGATGACAAAGGCCAGAAATACGCCGGAGCCCAAGAGATAGGCTACCAGGGTGGCCCAATGCAAAGCGGTGGACACCTAGTCCTCCTCTCCGTTCCCGGAGCCGGAGAGGAGATCCCCGGGCTCCAGGCCCAGATGGGCCAGGCTCCAGCCCGGCCCCAGTTCCCGCGAAAGAAGCGCCTCCACCCCGGCCGCGTCGCTCTGGGCCACCAGGTCCAGGAGGTCGGAGTCGGCCAGGCGGTAGAAAATATCCCGGTTGGCCCCGGCGGGCCGGACCCCGGAGGCCGCCTCCGGCCCGTCTCCCTCCAGGAGCCGGGCCCGCACCCGGGCCAAAAGGCGGAGATAGGGCCCCCAGGCCGGGCCGAAGACCTGCTCCAACTGCTGGCGCACCCGCCGGGCCACGGCCGGGGAGGCGCCGCCGGTGGACACGGCCACGGTCAACTCGCCCCGCCGGAAGCTGGCCGGCACCAGGAAATCGCCCCGGCCGGGGTCGTCCACCACGTTGACCCAGACCCCGGCCGCGCGGGCCAGGTCGGCCACCCGGCGGTTAACCTCGCCCCGGGCCGCGGCCACCACCAGGGCCGCACCAGCCAGGTCCTCGGGCCGGAACGCCCGCTCGGCCAACTCCACCCCGGGCCGGGCGGCTAGGGCCGCGGTCTCGGGGTGCAACTCCGGGCTCACCAGCCGCACCTCGGCACCCGCGGCCAATAGACTGGCCAGCTTGCGGGCCGCCACCGGCCCTCCGCCCACCACAAGGCAGCGCCGGCCGGTCAGGTCCAGAAATGCGGGGTAAAGGCCCATGGCTCCAATTTATACCAGGCCAGGGCCAGGGATAACAACCAAGTGGTAAGAAAGGTAATGTGGGGGAAAACCCCTTTTTTTGAAAAAAAAGGGGTTTTCCCCCACACCCCCTTTCCTCAAAAAAACTTTGTATTTTTAACTAGCACGGATATTTCATGGGCGCCGGCCGCGTCGCCGCGGCTGGCGTAGCGGGTCGTGTCAGGTTGCCCTCCGGACGTG
>JAHLLK010000086.1 GCA_020444165.1 Deltaproteobacteria bacterium
CCCCGGGGAGGGCGCGCCAAATTGCGCGGCCTTGAAAAGGCAAGCAATTTGTCCAACTTGGCAAAACGACGCTTTTGCCAAGTTGGGTTGAAAAAGGCCATGGATGGTCTTTTTCAACACCCTGCTAGGGGCCACGCTCCAGCAGGCTCCCGGGCAGCCCCTGAGAGCCAAACACGGCTCCTCCCCCCGGGAGGGGCCGCCTTTTTGTCCCCCGCCCGGAGCAATTCCTGGCTACCGGCTGGTTTTTTCCCGGCCTATCTTTCCGGTGGGTTATCATGGGCCGGCCCGCCCCGCTTTGAATTGGCTCCCCTGCTGGCAAGGGATGAGTGTATGCGTTTTCTGGTAGTGGAGGAGGAGGCCGCCCTGGCCCAGGAGATCGCCGCGGCCCTGGGCGGCTGGCGGCATCAGGTTCACCTGGTGGCCACCCCGGACGAGGCCTTGGCGGCCTGCGGGAGGGCGGAGTTCGACGCGGCGTTCTACGATGTTTCCGAGGATGAGCCGGACCTGTCCACCCTCTCCGCCCTGGGGGAGGCGCGGCCGGGCATGGTGTTGGTGGCCATGGCCAAGCACCAATATTACCGGCCGGAGATGGAGGAGCGCCTGCGGGGTTGCGGCATCCGCTACTACACCATCAAGCCTCCCGGCGGCGGCAAGCTGTTGCAGAGGGTGATCGAGCACCTGGTGCTCCGCCTGGAGATAACCGCCCGGGCTTCTTGAAAGAACCGGCCCCCCCGCCCAGGCAGAGCCCTCTTTGGCCAGACCCTAGGAAGTTTTTTTGGGGGAGGGGGGTGTGGGGGGAACCCCCTTTTTGTCCACAAAAAGGGGGTTCCCCCCACATCTTCTCTTACCGCAAAAAAACTCCTAAGCCGGTGGCGGGGTGAACAGGGCCTTAAGCTGCATCAGCAGGCTGAGGTCGCCCTGCACCTTGAATTTGCCGGCCATGAAGGCCTGGGCTCCGTCCAGTTCGCCGGTGGACACGGCCAGCCACACGGCGGGGGGGGTCCAGATCACCACGCTGGGGTCGGCGGCCGGGCCCTCGGCAAAGGCGGCCTTACCGTCGGCCACGGCCAGATGAGCGGTGAAGCCCTGGGGGCCGCTCACCTCGAACTGATACACCACGTGAACCCCCTGGGCCGCTTCCGGGTTCAGGGCCTGGGGCATGGCGGCCAAGAGCTCCCGCAGGCTTTGGACCTCCCGGGCCTCGTCTGCTTCCTCTCCCGAGGCCGCCTCCCCCTTGCCCTTGCCCGCCCGCAGGGTGCCCTGCTCCCGGAAACGGGCTTGCAGGCCCTTGATCCACTGCTCGCGCTGCTCGGGCGAGCCGAGGCTGGGCTCGGCGTGCTGGCCCACATAGGCCCGGAAGCTTTCGTACAGCCCTTGCTCCTCCCAGTAGTTGTGGTCCGCGGTCATGAAATCCCTGTGCTCGTGCACCAGCCCGGCCATGAAATACCAGAAGGAGAGATCCAATTCCGTGGCCGGGTAGCGCACCCCCTGTTCCACGGCCTGGGCCAAGTCATCGGCCAGGCGTTCGGCCCGGTACTTCACCGCATCCAGGCCCACGAAGCCGCCGGGCCCCACGGCCATGGCCGTAAGCTCGCCCACGGAAAAGGCGCCAAAGGCTCGCATGACGTGGCTCAGGTAGCGGGCCACTTGGGTCTCGCCATGGCCGGCCGAGACCGACACGGCCAGGCCCGGCTTCCACACCGCGCGGGGGCGGTGGCCCAGGGCCAGGGAGCGGTCCATGAAGGTCTTCATTTGGGCCGTGACCTGGAAGAAGTACACGGGTGAACCCAGGATCAGGGCGTCGGCTTCCAAAACCTTTTTCAAGATGCCGCGGTGATCGTCCTTGATCCAGCAGGCGCCGTGTTCCAGACACCAGGCGCAACCGGTGCAGTACTCGATGTGCTGCTGGTTCAGGTAAATCTCCTCCACCGAGAAGTCCCGGCGGGCCAGGTTCTCGGCCACCAGGCCCATGAGAAAGCCGGTGTTGCTGATGCCCTCATGGGGTGAGCCGTTGACCATGGTCACGGTCCACTTTGCGCTCATGCTTACCTCCCTCCCGGGACGCTGCCGGCGCCCCGGTCTTTTGCGATCTTGGCCCGGTGTCTGCCGGATCCCACCGCGGCCCGGCCCGGGACAAGCTGTTCCCTTGGTCCGCCGGGGGCCGGCCCGCGGGGCCGGGGCCTGCCGGCGGTGCCTCGCTGTTTAGTCCTCACCCCCCGCCAGGATGCGGTGCTGGAACTCGCGGTCAATGACGTAGGAGCGCAGCACCCGGGCCGCCCGGATCAGCTCCAGGGTGGCCGCGGCGTTGGCGGCCGGCTCCAGGTCCGCCACCACCCGGCGGCGCAAGGCCAACTCCTCGTCCACAATCTCCCGGGCCAAGCGGGGGTAGAAGCTGCCCTGGCCCGGCCAGACGCCCAAACCTCGCAAGGTCTTGAGCACGTGGCCCAGAGCCAGGTCCTCTTCGTCGAACACGCCAGGCTCCAGGGGACGGAGGACGCCAATTTCCAGGAGCTTGGCCACATCTCCCGGCTCCAGGCCCACGGCCTGGGCAAACCCGGCCAAGTCCAGGCCCGGGCCGCTGCCCTTGCTGAATACGGCCTCGCGCACGGCCAAGAGCGGCGTAATGTCCCCGCCCTGCTCCTGCCGCGTCAAGAGCAGGCCGATGTCGGCCAGGGAGAGGCGGTGCCGGGATTGCATCAGGCGGATCTGGGCTATGCGCGCCACCGCCTCGGGCGGGTAGTAGGCCATGTTGGGGCTGGTGCGCACCGGCTGGGGCAGGAGCCCTTCCTTGAGGTAGTGCAAGATGGTGGATTTGGGCGCCCCGCTGGCCTGCACCAGCTCTTTCATGCGGAGCCAGCCAGGGGGCGGGCCGGCGGGCGGGGTGGCGCGCTTGGCATGGTTATGGTTGGTGGCGGTCATGCAGTTTGGCTCCTGGCCTGGGAAGATGCCCCCAGCTTAGTTCGCCGCTGGTAAAGTGTCAAGCGCAACCTTACACTTTTCACTTTTGTGTCACCAAATCGCCCCGCCCAGCCCTGGAGTCTGGTATCCTATAAATATAAAAGCAGCTTCAGCTAGGCCGTTTTCGTGGTTTCCAGCGGGGAATCAGCCCGGCAGCGGGCGGTGGACCCACCGCCCGGCGCGGACCGGGGCCCTCCCCCGCAGCCAGCCCCGGGCTGGCGGGGGAAACCGGGAAGGCTCCAGGGTCCGCGGAGATTTGCCCCGGGCGGGGAAAATCATCTGGAGAGGCAGGAGTTTGGCCAGGCCACGCTTTTGCCGCGTGGCGGCTGCCCCCCGGGGCCCAGGCGGCCCCGGCAGAGCCCGAGGAAGCTCCTGTCCCCTTGACCGGCGCTCGCCGGGAGGTCCGGCGCGGTCGCCACCTACCCAAGGAGGACGGTCATGTACGAGACGCGGAAGGACTTTTTAAAGCAAATCAAGCAACGGGCCGGCCTGGCCTCCTTGGAGGAGGCCGACCGCCTGTCCCAGGTCGTCATCAGCCTCATCAAGGCCCGCCTCGGACCGGAACTTTGCGAGGAGATCGAGCAGCATGTGCCGCCGGACCTGGCCAAGGGCTGGCGCAACATCGCCTTGCCCAGCGAGGCTATGGAGTTGCAGGAAATGATGATGGAGCTGGAAGAGGTGGGCGAAGCGCCCCAGGGCGGCGAGTCGCTCAACCCGCCTGAGTACGGCTAACCCGGGCCTGACGGCCCGGCGCCCAGGGCGGGGGAAGGCCCCCGCCCCGGGAGCCTGGGTTTACTCGGCCGGAGGGTTGGGGACCTTGACCCCGGACTCATCGATCAAGCGGGCGAACTCCTTGCCGTCGATGACCTCATCCCGCAGGAGCTGGTCGGCCACTTTCTGCAGCAGGGCGGCGTGCTCCTTCAAAAGCTCCTCGACGTACTTCTCCCGTTTGCTCAACACCCGGCGCAGTTCCTCGTCCAGGGCCGCGGCGGTGGCCTCGCTGTATTCCTGGCCCGGGGAGAGCAAGCCGCCTTCGCTGGGCATGAACACCGGCTGGTTGCGGCGGTTGTAGGTCACCGGCCCCAGGGTCTCGCCCATGCCATACTGGGTGAGCATGGCCCGCACCAGGTCGGTGGCCCGTTGCAGGTCGTTGGACGCGCCGGTGGAGACCTCGTCGAAAGTCAGTTTCTCGGCCACCCGGCCGCCCAGCATCACATCCACCCGGGCCAACAGCTCAGAATAGCCCATGAGGTAACGGTCTTCGGTGGGGCGCTGCTCGGTGTAGCCCAGGGCGGCGATGCCCCGGGGGATGATGCTGATCTTGTGCACCTTGTCAGCCTGGGGCGAGAACGCCGCCACCAGGGCGTGGCCGGTCTCGTGGGTGGCCACGATCTTCTTTTCCCGAGGGTTGATGACCCGGTTCTTCTTTTCCAGCCCCCCGATGATGCGGTCCACCGCTCCTTCCAGGTCCTCCATGGTCACGGTGTCCCGGTTGGCTCGGGCGGCTAACAGTGCTCCCTCGTTCAGCACGTTCTCCAGGTCCGCGCCGGTGAGCCCGGGGGTCCGCTGGGCCAGCACGGTCAGGTCGACGTCCGGCCCCATGATCAGCCGCTTGGCGTGCACGGCCAGAATGGCCTCGCGCCCCTTCAGGTCGGGCTTGTCCACCAGCACCTGGCGGTCGAAGCGCCCCGCCCGGAGGAGCGCCGGGTCCAGGATCTCGGGCCGGTTGGTGGCGGCCATGATGATGACCCCCGCCCGGGGGTCGAAGCCGTCCATCTCCACCAACAGCTGTTGCAGGGTCTGCTCCCGCTCGTCATGCCCGCCCATCATGGACATGCCGCGGGCCTTGCCCAGGGCGTCGATCTCGTCGATGAAGATGATGCAGGGGGACTTTTCCTTGGCCTGCTTGAACAATTCGCGCACCCGGGCCGCGCCCACGCCCACGAAAAGCTCCACGAACTCCGAGCCGCTGATGTTGAAGAAGGGCACTCCGGCCTCGCCGGCCACGGCCCGGGACAACAGCGTCTTGCCCGTGCCGGGAGGGCCCACCAGCAGCACACCCTTGGGCATGCGGCCGCCCACCCGGGTGAAGCGCTCCGGCTCCTTCAGGAACTGGACGATCTCCTCCAGCTCCTCCTTGGCCTCGTCCACCCCGGCCACGTCGGCGAAACGGGTGGTGATGTCCTCCTCGGCATAGACCCGGGCCTTGCTGGAGCCGAAGTTAAGGGCCCCGGCCCCGGGGTTCATGCGTTTCATCATCAGATACCAAATGCCGAAGAACAAAAACAGCGGCACCACCCAGGACAGCAGGCTCCGCAGGAAGGTGGATTCGATCTCGCCCCGGAACTCCACCTTGTGCCCGGCCAGCTCCTTGGCCAGGTCCGGCGCCACCCTGACCGTGCGGAAATTGATCTCTTTACCCTTGTCGTCGAGCATGACCCCGTGGATCACGTTTTCGCCGATGGCGATCTCCTTGACCTTGTCCGCCCGCAGGTTGTTCAGGAAATCGCTGTAGGACACCTGCTCCGGGCCGAACTTGGTGTTCAACATGTTATTCAGGATGAGTACGACCCAGATACCCAGGAGAACGTACCAGATGGAAAATTTATGGTGTTTTTCCAAATCCCCAGCCTTTCACCGCGACCGGACCCCGGCCCGGGCCGCAAGCTTGGTTTGTCGAGCGGGAGGTTGGCAATCCCCCGTTCCAGGGGCGGCAATTGCCCCTTCGTCTCAAAATCGAGAGCGATGCATGGTGCGTCCTGCACCGCGCATCTCGGAGAATTGGCAAAAGCGTGGTTTTGCCAATTCTCACAAATCACTCGCCTTGTAGGCTCGTGATTTGGCGGGCCTTCCATGGCCCGCATGAGGCCGATTGCCTGCAACCAACCGCCAAAAGATGACGTAACTCTTGGTGTGGACTACGATATGATCGCAAAAAGCATGGATCGGCCTCATATTGTAACAATAAACGTACTCGCGGGTGTGATTACGGTCAAGAAATAGCGGCTCCAGCCCCCGGTTCTCCGCCAGCCACCAGCTTTACCTCCACCAGGCAGGAGCGGTGCCGCCAGCCCACAAAACCGGCCTCCAGACTCACCACCCAGGCCGAAGTGAAGGAGCGGGCGTCAGCGCTCCACACCGCGCCCACGGCCGGATCGAAGCGGGGAGCGCCGCAGCGCCGACCCGGATAGGGCGGGGCGAGGAGGGTCAAGAGTTCGGCCACGGTGGGCAGCCGCCAATCCCGCCGTCCGGCCCAGGCGGCCTGGTTGGCGCGTTCCGCCTCGGCGAAGGCCTCCGCCCAACCGAGCCCTTGCCCCGCCCCGCTCCATTGCCACGTGAGGCCCCGCCCGGGGTCCTCCACCACCTGGCCCCGGCGTTGCCAGGCCGGGGCGGCGTAGTGGCGCGGCCGCCCCAGGGGGTCCAGGCCAAAGGCCGCCGGGGCCTGGCCCTGGCTCACCTTGGCCGGCCGGGCCCGCACCGGGGCCGGGGAGGTCTCGCGGGGCCGGGGCGGCGGCGCGGCCAGGCGGCAGGTGCGCTCCCAGGTCTGCTCCCAGCCCTGGGCCAGCTCCCGGAGCGCGGCCAGCATCTCGCCCGCATCGGCGTAGCGCGCCCCGGGGTCGGGCTGCAGGGCCCGGTCCAGAAACCGGTCCCACGCCGCGTCCAGATGCGGATTCAGACTACTGGCCGGCGGGCCCCCCGGTTCGGGCAGCACCCCGGTCACCAGACGGAACAGGGTGGCCCCCAGGGAGAAAAAATCCGTCGCCGGCCCGGCCGTGTCCGGCTGGGCCTCCTGCTCCGGGGCGGCGTAAAAGGGCGAGCCCACCTTGAGGCTCCGGGGGGTGGCGTCCCGCTCTCCCCGGAGGAGGCTCAGGCCCAGGTCGCTGACCCGCACCCCCCCTGCCCGGTCCAGCATGAGGTTGTGGGGTTTCAGATCGCGGTGCACCAATCCGGCCCGGTGCAGGGCGGCCACCCCCGCCAGGGTCTGGGCCAGATAGGCCAGGGCCTGGGCCGGGTCCAGGGGGCGGCTGGGGTCCTCGACCCGGGCTCCCTCGCCGATCTCCCCGCCCAAGCTGCGGCAGAAATGCTCCATCACGTAAAAGGGCCGCCCGGCTTCCTCGCCCTGGTCCACCACCCGCACCAGGCGCGGGTGGCTGAGTTCGGCCAGGGCCTGGGCTTCCCGCGCGAAATGGCGCCGCACCAGGGCTTCGCCCCACACCTCCACCAGAAAGGGATTGGGCTCCAACAGCTTCAGGGCCCACAGTCCGGACCGGTGAGGGGAGGCCACCAGATACACCTTGCCCATGCCGCCCCGGCCCAACAGCCCCCGCACCTGGTATGCGCCGATGAACTTCATGCGGGGTCCGTCACAACAGCCGCTTGGCGTTGACCTCGGGCAGGCCCCGCTCCAGAATCTTCCGCACCACCGCATCCACGTCATAGCGCACGGGGCGGAGGGTCAGCCGCCGTTCCGCCGGCTCCCAGATCACGTATTTGGCCTGGTTGTCGCCGTCCCGGGGTTGGCCCACGCTGCCCACGTTCACCAAATGCCGGCTGTCCGGGTCCAGAAAGATGGGCCGCCGTCCCAGGGGCTGGCGGCAAAGGGACCCCCGGGTGAGGGCCAACAGCTCCAGGTCGTGGGTGTGGCCCACGAAGCACAGGGGCTCGGGCAAGCGGCTCATCACCTGGATCACCTCCGCCTCCTCCGGCTCGAACAAATATACCGTGGGGCTGTCCGGCGGGAAGCCGTGCACGAAGCGGCAGCCGTGGGCCGTGAGAAAGCGGGGCAGGTCCCGAAAACGCTCCGGGGCTCCTTGGTCCAACAATTCCCGGGTCTGCTCCAGGGAGCGGCGGGCCGAGGGATTGAACCAGGCCAGCATCTCGGGCTCGCACAGGGCCAGCTCGTGGTTGCCCATGACCGAGGGCACGCCGCGGCGGGCCAGGAGGTCCACCACCGGCTGGGGGTCGGGGCCGTAGCCCACCATGTCCCCCAGGCTGTAGATGATCTCCACCCCCTGTCCGGCCGCGTCCTGGAGCACTGCTTCGAGCGCCTCCAGGTTGCCATGCACGTCGCTGATGATCGCAATCTTCATATAATCAACCCGCGGCCGCAGCCCCCTGCCCGGAAAACGTCCCAAGTTCCTCAAGCGAGAGCATTGCACGGGGCGTCCTGCCCCGTGCAATGTCGGCTTGGCAAAAACGTGACTCCACCCCAGCAAGCAGAGCTTGCCGGGGGCCCGGGTTTTGCCAAGCCTCACAAATTGCAAGCTTTTTGAAGCTTGCAATTTGGCGGGCCATCCTTGGTCCGCATCGGCCATTGCCCGCCGTAATCAGGTCTCACAGCCATTTTCGGCATAATATCAACACGTTTAATGTGTTCAACCCTGCAATGGCCTCTAAGCATGATAGCATCGGGGGAGGATCGCAGGCCAGCAAAGGCCCCGCCCCGCCCCGCCGCGGCTTGCCCGCCCGGGGCGGGAGGGTTACTTTTTAAATAGGTGGGGTACGGCAGGCAAGGAGGCGGGTATGGATCAAGGCTTGGACCTGATCACCGGGTTGCCCTGGCCCGACAGCGACGACGAGTACATCCGGCAGGCCGCGGAGGCCCAGCTTTTGGCCCGGGGCTTTGCCCGGGAAGAGGTGGCCGTGAGCCCCTGGACCCTGCTCACCCACCAGGGCCAGCCGCTCCGGGTGCACGCCGATCTCCTGGTGAGCCTCGCGGGGCGGCCGGCGCTGGTGATCACCTGCCGCCGCGGCTCCCTGGTCAGCCGGGAAAAGGAGACCATCGCCGAGGCCCGGCTGTTGTTCCCCACTTGGGTGCCGTTGGCCGCGGTGTTCAACGGCGACGAGGGGGAGCTTCTGGACACGGCCAGCGGCAAGGTGCTGGCCAGCGGGCCCGCGGCCCTGCCCCACCGGGAAGAGCTGGCCGCCCTGGTGCGGGAACGTCCACCCCACTCCCCCACCCCGGCCGAGACCTGCCAGGCCGCGCGAGTCTACCACGCCTTTTATTTTATCCAGTGTCCGGGCGTCTGCTGCGTATAACTGGCCGGCTGCGCCAGATGCCCCCCGGCTGCGTTGCTGACTCCGCTCCAACCTCGCCGTAGTTTATACCGGCCGGCTGCGCCAGATGCCCCCCGGCTGCGTTGCGGCCTCCGCTCCAACCTCGACGTACCTAAGGCTACGCCTCCGGTTGTCGCTTGTCCGGCGCCTTGCCGGCGAACATCTGGCTGTGCCGGCTCAGGGTACCTAGAGTATCCGGAAAACCTGGAATAAAAACCCCGCCAAGGACCTAGTCCACAGCCCGCGAGTAAAAACCACCAAGTTTTTTTGGGGAAAGGGGGTGTGGGGGAAAACCCCTTTTTGTTCACAAAAAGGGGTTTTCCCCCACATCTTCGTCTTTATCCTCTTCCCCTCTCACCCATTCAAATGCCGGAAAAACTCTCGGGTGGTGGTGAAGGCGCGACGGATTTGGGTGGCGGAGGCGCGGCGTTTTTGCTGGATGGTGTGGCGGGAGGCCAAGGTGTGGGGGAGGTTTCGCAGGGCGTGCCATTTGGCCTGGAGGGCCACCCTGCCTTGACCCCGGCGGGCCAGCCAGAGGACGGTGGCGAGGTTGGCGGCCAGGTGCCAGGGCAGGTAGAGCCAGAGGAGCGGGCCGGGCATGTCTTTCAGGAAGGTGGTGACCAGGTTGCGGTGGCCGTGGTAGGTAGCGAAGTCGCTCCGCACCCCGCTGGCCGCCGAGCCCTGGTGCAGGGCTTCGGCCCGGGGCACGTAGAGGCAGCGGTGGCCCAGGAGCCGCAGGCGGAAGGCCAGGTCCACGTCCTCGAAGTAGCAGAAGTAGCTCTCGTCGAACCCTCCGGCTTCTTGCCAGGCCGCGTGGTCATAAAGGGCCGCGGCGGCGCAGGGTGCGAACACCTCCTCCTCGGCCAGGGCCCGGCCGCGGCCGACCCGGCGGTGATCCCGCCGGCAGGCCAGGCCGCTGCCGTGGTAGAGATCGCCGGTGCCGTCCAGGAGCTGGGGGTCGTCGGCGGCCACCAGGCGGGAGGCGAAGAAGCGGAACTCCGGCCGGCGCCGGGCCGCGTCCAGCAGCTCGGCCAGCCAGGTGGGGCGGGGATAGGCGTCGGGGTTCACCAGGGCCAGCCAGGCGCAGTCGTCCACCCGGGCGGCGGCCAGGTTGTTGGCCGGGGCGAAGCCCAAGTTCGCCCCGGCGAACACCGCCTCCACCGGCAAGGGCGCGGCGGCCAGCACCTGGCGGGTGTGGTCCTGGCTGGCATTGTCCACCACGATGACCCGGGCCGGGGCCACGGTCTGCGCGGCCAGGGCGGCCAGGCAGCGGGCCAGTTCGTCGGCCGTGTTGTAGTTCACGATGAGCACCGCCACCCGGGGTGGGGGCGAGGGGGCGGGGGTTGGCTCAGGCGTCGGCATGGCCTTCTCCCTGCCAGGGCCGGGCCACCCGGGGCGGCACGGCCAGGTCCAGCTTTTCCGAGGCCAGGCTGTAGTTGGGGCTGAAATAGGGGTCCTGGTCCAGGGCCTCGCCCCATTTGGCCCGCAAATAGCCGCGGTCCCGGGCCAGGCGCCGGGCCGCGGCCCGTCCCCGCAGATAGCCCCGGCTCAGGGATTCATGGTGGATGAGCCGGGCGTGGGGGGTCACCACCACGCGCCAGCCCCGGGCCCGGATGGCCAGGCACAGGTCCACGTCGTTGAAGGAGGTGGGGAGCCCTGGGTCAAAGCCGCCCACCGCCTCATACACTTCGCGCCGCAGCACCAGGCAGGCCGCGGTGACCGCTCCCACGTTCCGCACCTGAAAGAGGGCTCCCTGGTCCGGCAAGGCCGCGGGGGTCAGCCCCTTGCCCAGGTGGCCGGCCGCGCCACCCACCCCCAGGATCACTCCCAGATGCTGTATGACCCCGGAGGGATAGGTGAGGAGCGCGCCCACCGCGCCCACAGCCGGCCGGAGCGCCCAGCCGGTCATCTCGGCCAGCCAGTCCTCCGCCACGGCTTCCAGGTCGTCGTTCAACAGGGCCAACACCTCGCCCCGGCTCTGGGGCACGGCCCAGTTGTAGATGGCCGAGTGGCTGAAAGGCCCGGTCTGTTCCAAGACCCGCACCCCGGGCAGGCGGGCGGCCTCCACCACCCTGGCCCGCGCCGCCGGCCCGGCCAGGTTGTTGGCCAAGAGCAGCACCTCCCGGGGCGGGTAGGCCGCCTGGTCGGTTAGGTGGGCCAACAGCCCCGGCAGGGTGGCGGCCGAGCCGGTGGTGGGGATGATCACCGAGACCAGGGGCGCGGGGGTGAGCTGGGGCCAAACCACGCGATGGCTCCGCGGGTCGCCGGTACGCAGCACCTGGGCCCCGGGCGCAGTCTGGGCCAGGTGGCCGGCCAGGGCCTCGACCGGCGTGGGTTCCGGCTCCCGGCTCAGGAGCACCTGAGGCACGTGAACCGCCTCGCCGGGGGCCAGGCAAGCGGCCGCCCGCAACAAGAGGCCGTACCAGGCGGCGCGACCGTCGGGGGTCTGCCAGCCTCCCGCCTCCTCCAGCAAGTCCCGGGCCAGGAACACCCCTTGGCCCAGGTAATTGTGACTGAGCAGGTTGTCCGGGCTCCAAGCCGGTTTGAAGCAGGGGGCGCGGCGGCCGGCCGGGTCCCGCACCTCCTCATCGCAGGAGATGAGCCGGACCTGTCCCGCAGCCCGGTCCGCGGCCAGGCGCTCGGCCAAGAGGCTCAGGGCCCAGGGGGCCAGGCGGCCGGCCGGGTCCAACAGTCCCAGGAACCCGCCCTCGGCCGCCGTGAGCGCGGTGTGCCAGAGGGCGGTCGTGTTCTGGCCGCCCCCCCCCGCCCCCAGGAGGCGGCAGCGGGGCTCCCGGCCGGCCCAGGCGGTCAGGAGCGGGCCCAGGGGGCCGGTGAGGGCCGGGTCGCCCACCACCAGCAGCTCCCAGTGGGGATAGATCTGGCCCCGCAAGGCCGCCAGGGCCGGCGGCTCGGCCGCGGCTTCCCCGGCCGGCAGGGCCCACACCAGCGCAAAGCGGGGGGCGTCCGGCCGGAGGGCCAAATGGTCCAGGCGGCGGCGCAGGGCGGCGAGCTGGTCCGGGCCGGGGCTGGCATAGCGCCGCGCCCACTGGTCATAACTGAGCAGCGGAGGGAAGCGGGCGGGCCACACCCGGCCGGCCAGGCGGCGGAGCACCCGGCGGCCCGGCCGGCCGGCCGGGGCCAGGGCGGCCAGATTAGGGGTAAGCCGGTGGCGCGGCACAGCCTAGGAGCCTACGGGAAAAAGGGGAAGATGTGGGGGGAAGGACCCGTTTTTGAAAAAAAGGGTCCTTCCCCCCACACCCCCCTTCCCCCAAAAAACTTCATATGTTTCAATTTGTTGAGAAGCAGTAATTCTCAAGCCGTGGGTCCTGCCGGAACTGGGAAAAGGGATTGAAACAATCATGGCACGCATACTCCGACCTAATTTTCAGCGCCCCCCGGCCAGAGCCAGGGCCCGCGGCCGGGGCGGGCCGGGCCGCCGCGCCACGGGGGCCGCACCCGGGGAGGGTCGGCCGGCTGGCCGAAAAGGAGCACCTCCCGGGCCAGGTTGGGGCTGTAGAAAGGGTCCTCGCCCAGGACTTCGCCCCAGGCCTGTTCCAAGTAGGCGCTCTCCCGGGCCAGGCGGGCCGCCTTTTCCGGGCTCTGGTCCGCGCCCCGGGAGGCGGACTCGTAGTGCACCAGCCGGGCCCGGGGGGTCCACACCACCCGCCAGCCTTGGCGCCGCACCCGGAGGCAGAGATCCACGTCGTTGTAAGCCACGGCCAAGTGGGCCTCGTCAAAGCCGCCCACGGCGCGGAACACCTCCCGCCGCAGCACCAGGCAGGCCGCGGTGACCGCGGACACCTCCTGGGGCGCCAGGAGGCGTCCGGCGTAGCCCGGGGCCTCAGCCGGGAAGAACTTGTGGGCGTGCTCGGCCAGGCCGCCCAGGCCCAAGACCACCCCGCCATGCTGCACCCGGCCGTCGGGGTAGGTCAAGAGCGCGCCCACCGCCCCGGTGGCCGGTTCCAGGGCCAGGCCCACCATCTCGGCCAGCCACGCCGGGTCGGGCATGGCCAGATCGTTGTTCAGGAAGCCCAGCACCTCGCCCCGGGCCTCGGCCTCCCCCAGGTTGTTCAAGCGGGAGAAGTTGAAGGGCATGGGCGCCGGCACCACCCGGCAGCGGGGGCCGATGGCCAGCCCGGCCAGATACTCCCGGGTGGCCGGTTCCTGGCTGCCGTTGTCCACCACGATGACTTCCAGGTGGGGGTAGGCGGTGTGCTCCAGGATGCCGGCCACGGTGCGGGCCAACAGCTCCCGCTGGTCCCGGGTGGGGATGATGAGAGACACCAGAGGCGGTGCGGGCGGCAGGGGGCGGATCAGCCGCACCCGGCCCGTGGCCTGGCTCACCTCCACCGTTTGGCCCAGGCGGGCGAAGTGGGCCGTCAGGGCTTGGGTGGTGGCTCCGGGGTCCGGGCTGGGGGGCCGCTCCGGCGGCAGGGGCAGTTCCGGGCCGGGCCGGCTGCCCAGGATAAAGGGCAAATGGCGGATCGCGGCGGGCGGCGCGGTCTCGGCGACCCGGAGGGTGAGGTCATACCAGGCGGCCGGGCCCAGCTCCGGCCGGAGCCCCCCCAAGCCGGCCACCACTTCCCGGCGATAGAGCCCCAGCAGGCCCAGCTGGTCCAGGTGGCGGGCCAGCTCCAGGTTCCAGGCCGGCTTGCACCAGGGGGTGTGGCGCCGCCCCGCCGGGTCGCGGGCGTCTTCGTCGCCGTAAAGCAGGACCGGGGGGGCGTCCGGGGCGATCGCCAAGGCGGCCAGGTACAAGGCCTGGGGATCCAGGCGGCCGCCCGGGGCCAGGGGGCCCAGGTAGTCCCCCGAAGACCCGGCAGCCAGCCGGGCGGCTCGGGCCCAGGGAGCGGGCTCCGGACCCTCCCCCAGACGCACCCGGGGTTGCCCGGCCGCGGCCTTGGCCCAACTCTCCCGGGCCGCCGGGTCGCCCGGTGGCAGCACCACGGTAAGTTCCCAGGCGGGGTGCGCCTGCGCGGCCAGGCCGGCCACCACCTCCCCGGCCAGGGCCGCGCTCTCCGGCCCGGTTTCGACCAGGAAGAGGGAGAACAAGGGGGGGTTGGGCGCGTCGGCGGCCGCCGCGGTCAGGGTCTGGCGTTCCTCCGGGGTAAGCAGGTGGTATGCGGCCAGCCAGCGGCCGTGGTCGGCCCGGCCCGGCCGGGGCTCCCGGCCCTCGGCTTGACCGTGGCGCAGGAAATGCTCCAAGGGATTCTGGCCCCCGGCCGCCACGTCGGGGTTGGCCCGCAGATAGCCCTGGGTGTCGAACTCCGGCCCGGGATCCCAGCCCAGACGGGCGCCGACCCGCAGGTAATGCAGTTCCGGCGGGCCGGGGAAGTCTTGCATCTCGGGATGGCGGGCCAGGTAATAGCCCCGGTCGAACCAGGGAGAGGCCTTCAAAAGCCGGTAGGCCTGGAAATGGCGCCACAGCTTGCCCGGGCTAAAGGGAGAAGGGAAGGGGCGGGGGAAAGCCCTTTTTCCCCAAAAAAATTTCATAGTTTTGACTAGCCCGCATATTTCATGATGGGCAGGTGGCTTTACAGACAACAACTTGATTTGCTTTCTTTTTAAGTTGTTGACTTCCGGATTTTCAAGTCACGTTCAGCCACCCGAGCCGGCACAGTCAGATGTTCGCCGGCAAGGCGACGGACAAGCGACAACCGGAGGCGTAGCCTTAGCTACGTCGAGGTTGGAGCGAAGGCCGCAACGCAGCCGGGGGGCATCTGGCGCAGCCGGCCCCCCCAGCCTCCCCGGTCCGCCACCCGGCCTACTGAGAGGCCGGGGCCGGCGTGGCCTCCGGCGGGGTGTCCGCGGCCGGAGCCTGGGGCGAACTGGTCACCGGGGCCACCGGAGACTCCCCCTCGGGCGTCGCCGGGAACTGTTCCGGGTTTTCGGGGATGCCCGGCTGCGGCGGCACCCATTGGGGACGGCCCACGCTCCCACTTTCCATGTTTTCCGGCCGCTTCCAGAAGGTGGGGCCGTGGCCCCGCTGGTAGGAGCGGAGCTGGTCGCCGAAGCGCTGGATCATGTTCTGGGCGTCGCGCATGTCGTGGATCACGTGCGGGGTCATGACGATGATCAGTTCGGTGCGTTTCTTGATGTCCTGCACCGTCTTGAAGAGGTAGCCCAACAGGGGGATGTCCTTCAGGAAGGGTACACCCGAGCTGGTGCCCTCGATGGTGCTCTCGATGAGGCCGCCGATGACGATGGTCTGGCCATCCACGGTGATCACGTTGGTGGAGGCGGAGCGCTTCAGGAAGCTGGGGGACTCGGTGTCGCCAAAGGCGGTCTCGCTGACGCTGGAGACCTCCTGGTCGATGGTCAGCCGCACCAGGCCGGAGTTGTTGATGCGCGGGGTGACCGAGAGGATTACGCCGGTGTCCTTGTACTGGATGGAGCGGTCGGTGATCTTGCGGCCCGTGCCGGTGGAGAGGTCCTCACTGGTGGTGAAGCTGGTGATGGTGGGGATCTCCTGACCCACGTTGATCTTGGACTCCAGGTTCTCGGCGGCCAGGAGGATGGGCGAACTGACCACGTTGATCTTGTTGTCCCGGGCCAGGGCCCGGAGCGCGGCCCGGATCTGGTTGGTGCGGGTGATGGTGTAGATGAGGCCTGAGGCGGGAATCAGGTCCGTGGCCTGGGTCAGGGTGCCCTCGGTGAAGGTGCCGTCACCCGGATTGCCCAGGGTCTGCCACTCCACGCCCAGGGTCATGCGGTCATCCAGGTTCACTTCGGCGATCATCACCTCGATGAGCACCTGTTTGGGGAACACGTCCAGCTTGGTGACGGTGCGCAGGAGTTCGTAGATCTTTTTGCGGGGCGCCCGGATCACGATGTTGTTGTTGGCCTCGTCCACCACGATGCGCACGCCCTCTTCCAGTTCGTGGGCCGTGGGTCCCGATACCTCCTGCTTGGGCTGGTTTTCCGAGCGCTCCTTGTCCCGCTGGGAACGGGTGGTGAGCCGGCCCTCCTGGTCAAAGCCGCCGGGGAAGGACAGGGGCTTCACGCTGGTGGGCGAGGTCTGGCCGGTTTTGCGCTGGCGGGGCGGGGTGGCCTCGCCGGAGCCGAAAAGGCCCACCAACACGCCCGCGATGTCCGCGGCGTTGGCGTGCTGGCACTGGTACACGTAGACCCCGATCTCCACCTCGCTGATCTGGCGGTCCAGATCCTGGAGCCATTCCTCCACTTTGATGAAGGCCTCGCGGTAGGTGCTGACCACGGCTATGGAGTTGAGGTCCACCATGGGGATGAGGTCCACCCACACCCCGCTGGCCGGCTTGGAGGGAATGCCCATGGCCTCGAAAATGGACTTCAGGTCCTTGGCCAGGTTGCCGGCGTCCACGTGCTCCACGGGATAGATGCGGATGGAGACCCGGCGGGTGAGCGGCAGGTCCAAAAGGGTGATGAGCCGCCGCAGACTGGCCAGCTTCACGCCGGTGTCGGCCACCAAGAGGATGTTGGTGGGGCTCACCGCGATGACCTCGCCGCCGGCGCTGGAAAAGGGCTTGATGATCTTGGCCACGTCCGCGGCCGGGACGTAGCGGAGGTAAAAGATCTCCAGGCCGAAGCCTTCGGGCAGTTCCTCGCCGAAGCCGGTCAGATCCAGACGGGAGCCGCCGGGCAGGGTCTTGGCCTGCTGGATGGGCACCACCCGATAGACATCACCCTCGGTCAAAAGGGCGGCCTGATTCAGGGCCAGGATGGTCTCAAACAGGTTCATGAGGTCCGAACCCTTGACCTCGCCGCCGCTGTGCAGGGTCACCGATCCCTTGACATTGGGATCGACGATGACGTTGATGCCCAAGACGTCGGCAAAGACCCGGATGACCTCATCCAGGGGAGCCTTCTCGAAGTTGAAGATGTGGGCGCGGGCTTGCTCGCCGCCGGGAAGGGCCGGTCTGGCCTTGGACCCCGGGGGCATATACGGCGGAGAGGCGCTTTCCGGCTCCACAGGCGTGGTTTTGCGCCGGGCTTTCTTTTCCGGTTCCGCCGGCAGGGGGGGAGGCAGCTCACTTTTGCGGAAGCGCGGTTCACTGGGGAGATCCCAGGGGCCGGCGATGTCCTTTTCCTGTTGGGGTTCCTGGAGGTGCTGACAAGAGGCGAGAAGAGACAAAACCAGCAAAAGACAACCGAGGCCCAATTTGTACCGGCTGCGTGTAAAGTTGAGCATACGCCTTTCCGCGAGCTGGGTCTCCGGCCAGAATCTGGACGAGTCCCGTGGGGGCTGCCACGCCATAAGCGTCCGCCTGTGGCCGAATATCACTCGGAATCCTAGACCGGCAGGTTACCCCTATCGTTCGGCCTTGGCAATAATCCTTTTGGGGGGAAAAGCCGTACGCCGCTGAGAGATACGCCGGGTCGTCCCTGGGGGTCCCCGGCCTGGGTCATGCGTTGCGCCTTCATGGCCCGGCCTTCATTTCCATTCAGACAAACAGGCTCATCATAAACGCCGCAGCCGGGCCGTTCAAGGAAAAATTCCCAATTGGCGAGGACTTGCCCGGCTTTCCCGCCCGGGCTTCCTCCAGCTTGACGCTCTCTCTCCACCAGCTTAAACTAGGCCGAAGGGGCACGGTGCACCTTTTGGCTCGCCCTTCCTCCTCCGGCGCCGGGATTCCCGCCGGCACAGCCGGAGGCCGGCCTCCCGGGCCGGGGCGCGCGAAAGAGGCCGGGGCCGCCCGCGGGGTGGGAACGGCGACCGGCCGGACCGGTAGGCCGCAGACCCACGCCCCGGCTCACCCATAAACGGTTCAAGGCGGAAATTTATGCGAATCACCCGAAGACTTGCTTGGGTTGTGGCCCTCTTGGCCGGCCTGGCGATTTTGCCCCTGGGCTGCGGCGGCAGCAACGAATCCACCGGCGGGGGAGGCACCCTGGGCTACACGATCACCCTGACCGTGACCAGCAATATTGTGCGGCAGTTGGGCGAAACCACCCTTTTGATCACGGTGCTCCGCAACGGCGAGCCGGTACCCGATGACACCGATGTGACCCTCACCTCTTCCCTGGCGGGAACTCTCACCACGCCGGTCACCACGGTGAACGGCCGGGCCACCTCCGTCTTCACCGCGCCGGAGGACCGCGTGGGCACCGCTCGGATCACGGCCAGTTCCCTGGGGGCCTTTGCCTGGGTGGATATCCTGGTCGTCGCGAATTAAGCCGTCCGACTCCGCCAATCCGTCGGGCCATAGCGCCCGAACTCCGCGACCGGAGCCCCGGCTCAGGGCCGGGGCAACCCGGTGTTGCCCGGCGGTTCCGACCCCTCCGGCCCCCCACGCGCCGCGCGCCGCGCGGGACGGGGCGGCGGGGCGCCTTGCCGGGCCGAGGGCGGGGTGTAACCCGGGGGCGCGTTGATCACCCGGGTCGGCTGACTGCCCGGCCGGGGGAGGTTGTTCGACACCCCGGGCGGCGGGTTGCCCGGCCGTGGCGGCGCACCGCCCACCCCGGGCGGCGGGTTGCTCCCTCCGGGGGCGGGGAAAGCGGGCGGTGGCGCGGCGGCGGCGCCCTGGTCCCCCCCGGCGGTCAAAACCACCTTCCAATCCGTGCCGCTGCCGCCCAGCGGAGTGGGCTTTCCGGCCAGCCGCAGATGGGAGGCGTGGGCAAAGGCCCCTTCCAACTGCGCGGCGTTGGCCCCGGCCACCGCCAACTCCAGACGCTGGCCTTCCAAATCCAGGCTCTTGAGATAAGCCCCGGGCGGGAGCACCCGGGAAAGGGTGCTGAGGATCAGGGGGGCCAGATGCTTGGCCCGCTGCGCCTCCAACAGGGGGACCAGGCCCTCCCTTTGGCTTTCAAAGCGCTTGCGCTCCTCCCGGAGCTGGGCCAAGGCCTCCCGGAGGTCCGCCACCTGGACCTGGGCCGCGTGATAGGCCGCCCACTTGGCCCACAGGCCCTGGCCGGCCAACAGGACCAGGAGCACCAGGGCCACCGCTCCCAGAGCCACGGTGAGACCGGGCCTTTCCCAGAAGGTGGGCGCGGCGTGGATGGGCGAGAGGTTGAACAGGGGCCGCGGGGCGGCGGATTTCCCGGCCAGGAAGCCGTACAGGGCCAGGTGGGGCCAGGCCAGACCCGGGGGCAAGAGATCCTGGCGCCGGAGCCGGGTCACCGTGAGCCGGCGGCTCTCGGGCGGAGTGGCGCCCTCCGCTTCTTCCTTCTCGTCCCCGCTGGGCAAAAGCACTTCCCGCTCGTCCAAGCCCTCCATGGCCGCCGCGGCCTGCCGGCCGGCCAAAAAAACCTGGCGCGGCACGCCGGGCGGCGGGTTCTGCCAGGCTGAGGCGGCGGCCCGCTTGGCCAGGGCGCCCGGGCTCTCGTCTTTTTCAACGGAAACCACCCCGTGGGTCAGGAACTTGCCCTTGGCCAGGAAACACCAGGCCGCCTCGTCGGGCTCCAGGTCGACAAACAACCCGTCCGCCGCCTTGCCCAGGAGCCGGGGCCAGGCCAGGCTCAGGTAGTCCCGCCGGAGATCCACCACCTTGGGCTGCAGACCGGCCGTGGCCAACAGGGCCAGCACCTGGTCCACCACTTCCCGGCGCGCCACCACCACCTGCCGGGCTCCGGCCCGGGCGGGGTCCGGGCGGAGGCTGTGGTAGATCTCATCCCGGGGAAAGGGGCTGATCATGTCCAGGGGCAGCGGCGGGGCCGCGGACTTGCCCTTCTTGCCGCCCTTGGGCGGCGGCGGAATCCGCCCCCAGAGACCCACCCGGTCCGGCAGGGCCAGGTAGACCTGGAAGGAGGCGGCCTTGAGGCGCCGCTTCAGCCCTTCCAAGGCCTGGTTCAGGGCCTCCGAGAGGCCCGGCTCGGCCAGCCGGTCCAGGGGGCAGGCAAAGCTGGCCTGCACGGCCGAGGAAGGCCGTCCCCGCCGCCAGGCCGCCATATGGGCTTCCTGGCCATCCAAGGTCACGCCGAGATAATAATTGGACTTACCTGCCAATATCTGCATCTTCCCTTACCGGTGCCTTGTGTTCCGGCGGCGTGTAGAACAAATCATCCACCCAAAAAAGCCGCTCGATGCGGCCGGCCGGCATGATGCGGACCACGGCCATCATTACGTGATGACCCCGACCCTGGGTCACCGTGCCCTCTGACACGATGGTATAGGCCCGCGAGGGGGTTACGGTCAACAAGGGTCCCAGCCGCCGGTAGCGGGTGTCGCCGATTTCCCGGCGCACGTCGGTCAGCGACATGAAGGGACCCCGGCGCCGGGCCTCCAGGATCCGGAGCACCGTGTCCTCGTCGATCTCGGGCAGGCTCATGAGCACCTCGTAGGAGGCGGAGTTCACGTCCACCCGGCGGTCGCGGGTGTACACCGTGAAGATGTCCCACAAACCCACTCCCGGCTCCAGGCCCATCTCCCGGGCCTCGGGCCCCAGGCCGAACAACATGGAGCTGTTGATCCCTCTTATGAAGCATAACTCACCTGGGTTCTGAATGGGACCGTTGGGCGGCTGATAAGAAGGATCCAGCCGCCTATAGTAATCGGCTTCCGCTCCGTTGGCGCGGCGCAGGGCGTCCTGGTCCACCCAGTCCAGAATGGCGTCACCCACCTGCGCGGCCTCGTCCGAGGCCAGGCCCAGCATCGAGAGGGCGTTGTTCAGGACCGGCGCGGTGATGCGGTTCAGGTTCAGCTTGCCCTGCTCGTTGCGGATCTTGTAGCGGATCTGGCCCTGGTCGTTGGAGGTGGAGCGCCAGGTGCCGTCGGCCTGGCCCAGCCAGGGCCGGTGGTCGGCCCACTGCTGGGAAAGCTCCTGCTCGGCCTGGGCCAGGCCCTCCCGGGCCAGGAAGTAGGCCCGGGTCTTTTCCTCCAGGTAGATGGTGGAGCGCACTTCCACCTGGTTCACGAAACTGGCGCCCAAGGCGGCCAGGAACAACACCGCGATGAACCACAACACGGCAACCAGGGCAAAGCCCCGTTGCCCCCGGGGGGGTTCACCCGCGGCGGGCTCCGCCAGGCCGGGGCCAGGGACGGACCCGGCCGGCCAGGCTCCCCCGCGGGCCAGGGACGGCCCGCCCCCGCTCCCCGGACCACCGGGACGGGGGGCGGGGTGAGACCGGCGCGGTTCACCCGCGGCCGGTTCCGCCAGGCCGGGGCCAGGGACGGACCCGGCCGGCCAGGCTCCCCCGCGGGCCA
>JAHLLK010000087.1 GCA_020444165.1 Deltaproteobacteria bacterium
GCGGGCTGGGCATCTTCCTCATGGAAAGCTTCATGGACCGGGTGGAGCGCTCCCGTGAGAACGGACGGAACCGTTTGGTCATGGCCAAGGTGCTGTAGGGGGGAGACTTTTTAGATTCCAATCAATTGGCCACGGGCGAACTCTCGCAGCTGCAATCACGCCGAAACCATGGCCAGTGTGGTGGCCCCGCAGATTCGCAACGCCTGCCGGAGATGCAGATTTTGAAGCATGTGTCTCGGTTGTTGCGATAAATAATCTATGCAGACGGGCCTACCATACGCAACAAAGTTGCAGATGGTGTTGATTCAAGCCGATACTTGATATAAGGTAACGCTTCTCAAAGACCCCTGCCGGAAGGATACATGGACACGGAGCGCGCGGACCTGCTCCTAAAGTACTGCCTTGCCTATGCCGGGCAAAAAGACTATGGGGAGCGGGAGCTTGGTCCCATCCACCTGATAAAATACCTATACCTAGCCGATTTATTCTATGCCGAGCACCACGGCGGCCAAACCTTCACCGGAATACCCTGGATATTTCACAGTTTTGGGCCTTGGTCTGTCGAGGCTTGGCAAAGGATCGGGCCTGTGGTCCAAACGACCGGTGCGGCTACGCGGCACGGAACCTATTGGCAAGATGAATCGTCTTTCGTGAGGTTCACCCTGGAGGACAAACAATTACTTTCCGCATTAGAGCACAAAATTCCCATTGAATTGCAGGGATATCTTTCAAAGACCATTAGAGACTTTGGCGATGATACCCAGAGTCTCCTGCATTTTGTGTACTCGACCAAGCCGATGCTTTCCGCTGCCCCCAGGGAGAGGCTCGATTTCAGATCCATTCGAGAAAATGATGAGCTTTCGCTGGAAGAACTGTTTGATATACCTCTTGAAGTCAAACAAATTAGCAAAACAAAACAGAAAAAGCTGGATGAGGCTCGTAGACTAAAAAAAGAAAGCATTAGAAATCGCCTCGCAGCAAGAGCAGCTGGTAAGTTGGTTTCGCCTCCTACTCCTCCCGTTTTCGATGAGGTGTTCATGGAAGGTCTGGAGTGGCTTGATGATCTAGCTGGAGACCAAATCGAGGAATGTTCCGGTGAAATAGTTGTAGATTCTAGCATCTGGAAGTCACGTGCACGGGGGGAAAGTGAGCCGTGAGCGCCTGGCCTGATGATTCTGTTCAAAGCTTTTGCTCCGCTTGGTGGACAAAAAAGCTTCCCCAGAAAATTGAACGAGGAAGACTGATTTGGGCTTATCTGCCACACATGGCCCAACAGCCCATGCTTTTGGTGCCTGAATCGAGGCCTTCACCCACCGAGCATGGCTCTTTTTTGTTTAGGATTGAAGCTTTTGATATTGGACGCCCCTCCGCTCCGCCTCGTTTGCCCGTGGCTGCCATGCCTGATAATCACAGAGAGGAAAGATTTGTTCTTCGGGCAAAAAAAAGGCCCGCGGTAATCATATGCCAGGGGGGAGGCAACGTTCCGGGTAGCTTGAGGACAGGGGGAGCGAAACGGTTTCACCCCACCTGTTTGGTGGTACCCTCGTATGGCGGGGATCAATCTGGTAAGCGGGCAGGCTACAAACCGGAGTTCATACAGCGTATCCGAAGAGCTGAGTGGCCCCAATTCATTTGGGACTCCCTTCCCTTACATACTACTACGCGAGAATCCATACTGCGACTGGACCACATCCAACCTATCTCGAGAGACAACCTTTCGATACAACTCACGGAATTCTGTCTCAGCGATGAGGCATTAGTTCTATTGGACGAGTGGCTCGTTTGGCTTCAAACAGGAATGTTGCCGGCAGATGGCCACCTGCTAGAAATTCGTGAAACCCTCCTGGAAACTGACGCATCCATTTAAGCCCTATGGCTTAAGCACGGCACCTCCGACCGCTCCTCTCCGAGCGGCGGCTTGCCGAGTTCTGATCTGCCTCTGTCGTACTGCCTGTAAAGCACCTTGGGTGGTGCGGATAGCTGGGCAGACCCTCTAATGGCCTTGGTGTGCTCTTGTAGCAGTCGGTTACCGTCCCTGTTCACCCTTTCTCAGACCCCCGCCACCTGGGCAACCGCCCGGCCCAGGGCGTTGCACTCTCCAAATCCCCCACCTCCTAGCGCAGCCGGCCCCCGGTCTTCCTGAAATCTCCAGCCTACTCCGCCGCGCTCCAAGCCGGCAGCCCCATGAGCGCGCGCCAGTGTTGGGCTATGTCCAGCCGCCGGGCGAACCAATAGCCGCCCTTGGCGGTGACGTGCTCCAGAAAGCGCACCAGACCGGCGATGCGGCCGGGCCGGCCGGTGAGGCGGGGGTGAATGCCCACCGACATCAGGGCCGGGCGGGTTTCACCCTCCTGCCACAGGGTTTCAAAGGCATCGATGCAGTATTGCGCAAAGTGCTCGGCCAGGATGAAGTTGCCGCCGGCCATGAAGCGCATGTCGTTGGTGTCAAAGGCATAGGGCACGATGACGTGGCTTTGGCCGTCAATCTCAATGAGATGGGGCAGATCGTCGTCGTAGGCGTCGGAGTCGTAGAGGAAGCCGCCTTCCACCAAAAGCCGCCGGGTGAGGGGCGAAGGGGCTCCCTTGGTGTGCCAGCCCACCGGCCGCACCCCGGCCGCGTCCTTGATGACCGCTACCGTCTTCGCGATTACGGCCCGCTCGTGGGCCTCTTCCATGTTCACGTGGCCCTCCCAGCGATAGGAGTGACCGGCCACCTCGTGGCCGCGGGCCACCGCGTCCCGGGCCAGCCAGGGCGAGCGCTCGATGGCCCGGCCCGAGGCGCTGATGGTGCATTTGGCCCCGAAGCGCTCCACCGCGCGCATCACCCGCCAATAACCCACCCGGGTGCCGTAGTCGAAATGGGAGGCCAGGCAGGAGTTGGGCACCCCCTCCACCGGCTCCACGATCTCGTAAACCGTCTCGTTGCGCTCGTCTCCGTCGGCCAGGGACAACTCGGCCCCTTCCTCCACGTTGAGCACCAGGGATACTGCCACCCGGGCCTGGCCGGGCCACTTCGGGTCGGGCGGGTGGTCGGCATAGCCCCGGAAATCGCGGGGATAGGGGGTGGGCTCTTGGGGGCTCATGGCACTGCTCCTGAAGTGGGTCCAATGGCTACCATTTCATTGTAGCCCAAAAATTGAATGCCCTTGGGGAGTCAGCCTGCCGCCTGATCCAAGCTGATTTACCCACCCCCTTCCCTTCACGCTCCCGGCACCCGGGGCAACCTCCCGGCCCAAGGCATCACCCGCTCCAAATCCGCCGCCACCTGGCACAGCAGATCCTCGCGGCCATAGGCCGCGGTGAGCATCACCCCCTGGGGCAGGCCGGCGGGCGAGAGGCCCAAGGGCAGGCTCACGGCCGGCTGGCCGGTGAGGTTGGCCAGGCAGGAGATCCCCACCAGGCGAAGTGTCTCGTCCCACAGGGCCGGGAACCCGGAGGGCTCCACGGTGAAGCGGCCCAGGGGCAGCTTCTCCACCGGCCACACCGGGGTGACCCACAGGTCCCAATCCTGGTGGAACGCCCCCATGACCCGGCCCACGGCGTGCCGCTGGAAGGCGGCCAGCTGGCTGGCCGCGCCGGGCAGGGCCCGGCCCTTTTGCAGGAGCCACCAGGAGAACGGCTCCAGATCAGCCTCCGCGGCCGGCCGGCCCTGGGTCTGCTGGCAGGTGGCGTCGATGCCAAAGGCCAGGCAGGGCAGGAAGGCGTTCTCCAGGGCCTGGCGGGTGAAGGCCGGGTCCAGGGCCGGCGCGGCCGGAGCCACCTGGTGCCCCAGGCCGGCCAGGGCCGCGGCCGCACCCTGCACCGCCGCCTGGCAGGGGGGCTCCACCGCGGCGGTCAGGAAGGCCCCGTCGCTCCAGGCCACCTTGAGCCGCGGCGTGGGCTGCTCCAAGAGGGCCAGGTAGGAGGCCGGGGCCGGCGGCGCGGCGTAGGGATCGCCCGGGGCCGGGCCGGCCGTGGCGTCCAGGGCGGCGGCCGAGTCCCGCACCGAGCGGGTCAGCACGTGCTCGCCAAAGAGACCGCCGTGCAACTCCCCGAAATAAGGGGCCAGGGTTATGCGGCCCCGGCTGGGCTTCAAGCCCACCACCCCGCACAACGCGGCGGGGAGCCGCAGGGAGCCGCCGGCGTCGTTGCCGTGGGCGACGGGAGTGAACCCGGCCGCCACCGCGGCGGCCGAGCCGCCGGAGGAGCCGCCCACCGCGAGCCCCTCGCCCCAGGGGTTGACCGTGGGGCCGTACATGGTGGGCTCGGTGGTGGGCACGATGCCCCACTCGGGCACGTTGGTCTTGCCCAGGGGCACCATACCGGCCTGCTTCAGCCGGGCCACCTGGGCCGAGTCCACCGCGGACGGCGGCAGGCCGGCCAGCAAGGTGGAGGAAAGGTCGGTGCGCCAGCCCCGCACTTCGCCGCCGGCATTCTTCAGGAGCAGCGGCACGCCCCACAGGGGCCCGGAGGGCTCACCCTCCCGGTCCAGACGGTCAGCCACGGCCAGGGCCTCCTCGGGGTACAGGGCCACCACCGCGTTCAAGCGGGGGTTCAACTCCGCGATGCGGGCCAAGGCCGCCTCCACCACCTCGCGCACGCTCACCTTCCGGCCCCGGATCAGCTCCGCCAGGGCCAGGCCGTCCTCGCCCGCGTAGATTCCGCTTTCCATGCTACACCTCCCGGTAAGGGGCGGGTTCTGGCCAAGAGAGTCCCGGCTTGCTCCGGCCGGGCGCCCGCCCCGGTTAGTTCTGCAAGGAACGGTAGCATGGCGTAGAATTTATTTCTAGAATATTTTTCTAGAAAATATTTCTAGGACCCGGCGCGCGTGCCGGCCAGGAATTGCCTTGTCTGGGCTCCGGCTTCCGTGTTAGCGGTGATAAGATGGAAAATGGCAGTAAAAACACACGGCAAAGCATCATGGAAGCCGCCCTGGACTGCTTCCTGGAAAAGGGGTACGGCCCCACCACCATCCAGGACATCCGCCGGCGCTCCGGGGCCAGCGTGGGCAGCATCTACCATTTCTTCGGCAGCAAGGACGGCCTGGCCGTGGAGCTGTTCACCGAGGCCTTCCGGGCCATGGCCTTTGCCACCATCGACTTTCCCGATGACGTGTCGGCCCGGGAGGCCATCCGCCTGTCCATTGCCGGGGCCATAGACTGGGCCGTGGCCCATGAGAAGTACTACAGCTACCTGGACCGGATGCGCTGGCTGGGCCCGGTGGCGGCCATCAAGCCCGACATCCTGGACATCCTGCGCCAGGCCCGGGCCCGGGGCGAGGAGATCATGGCCCGCTACACCGCGCGGGGGGAGTATCGGGAACTGCCCTGGGAACTGGCCCACGCCCTGATCCTGGGGCCGGCCTACGATTACCTGCAACTCCGCCTGGCCGGGCAGACCGCCGTCAGCCCGGAAGAGGCCACGGAGGCGCTGGCCGAAGCGGCCTGGCAGGCGGTGAAGGGGCCCCGGGCGTCTGAGGGCTGAACCGGAAAGGAGATGTTTTGGAATAGGAAGCTTCCCTGGGAGGTCTGCGGGTACGGTGGCTGCCTGGCCTGCCTGGCCGGGAGCCGCGGCCCCCGCCACCCTTCCCCCCTATTTCACCTCGACCCACCTTATAAGCACCCTGCGGGAACAAGGTAAGCAACCCGGGCCGGCACGGCCCCAATCCGGAGGGATAATCGTGAAGAAAACCACTATATTCCGCAAGCTGGTCAACGAACCCGAGATCCTGCGGCTGCCCGTGGCCCACGATGGCCTGTCCATCCTGGCCCTGGCCCAGGCCGGGTTCTCGGCCGTGAGCGTGGCCGGCTACGGCGCGGCCGGCAGCCTCCTGGGCCTGCCGGACATCGGGCTTTTGAGTTCCACGGAGATGCTGACCCACTACGCCAACCTCATCGCCCGGGTGGACCTGCCAGTCATGGTGGACATCGACACCGGCTTTGGCGACGTCAACAACGTGATCCGCACGGTGCGCCAGGTAGAGCAGATGGGCGCGGCGGCCCTGTTCCTGGAGGATCAGACCTTTCCAAAACGCTGCGGCCACATGAACGACAAGAGCGTGGTGGATGCCGAGGAATACCTGCCCAAGCTCCGGGCCGCCCTGTGGGCCCGCCGGGACCCGGACTTCGTGATCATGGCCCGCACCGACGCGGCCGCGGTGTACGGCCTGGACGAGGCCATCCGCCGGGCGAAGCTCTACGCCGCGGCCGGGGCGGACATGGTCTTCGTGGAGGCGGTCACCACGGAGGAGGACATGCGCCGGGTCAACGCCGCGGTGGGGGCGCCCAGCATGGCCAACATGATCGAAGGCGGCAAGACCCCCTTCCTCACGGCGGCCGAGCTGCAGGATATCGGCTACGCGGCGGTGGCCTACCCCTGCGGCTCGGTGTTCACCGCGGTGCGGGCCTTGCAGAAATGGGCCGGGTATCTCTGGCGCTACGGCACCACCGAGGGCTTTGCCTCGCCGGAGACCATGGTGAATTTCGAGGATTATTTCCGCTTCATCGGGGCCGAGGCCATCCGGAAGCGGGAGGCCCAGTTCCGGGAAAAGTGAGGGCCGGGCCGGTGGGGAGAAGTGGGCCTCCCTGACCAGAGCGCGGGGGCGGGCCGCGCCGGTCCTTCAGGGGCGGGCGAGCAGGATGATGCCGTCCCGGGCCAGCAGCCCGGCGTCGGCGGTGTCCACCCGCCAGCCGGCCTCCTGGGCCAGGCGGGCCATGGTGGCCTGGTCGTTCCGGGGCCACCAGATCGCGTCGTCGGGCAGGTCCTGGAATTCGGCCGGCACCCCGCTTTTCCCTCCCCAGCCCCAGGCGGCGAGCTTGTCCCAATCGGCGTACTGGTGGGCGGCCCGCCCGCCGGGGTGCAGGCAGGGGAGCGCGTTCCGCAGAATCTCGGCGATGAGCGCCTGGTTGCAGTGGCAAAGCACCCCAAAGGACCAGAAGAAATCAAAATAGTCCCGGGGCAGGCCGGCAAAGGAGTTGTCCCTCACCCGATGGCAGATCAGGCGGCCGGGGTAACGCTCCGGCTGCAGCCAGGGGCGCACGTCCTGGAAGTCCACGGTGTGCACCTCGCCCCCGGCAAGGGTGGCCAGGATGGCCCTGGTCCAGGACCCCCGGCCGGGGCCCAGCTCCAGCACCCGGGCCCCGGGCGCCAGGTGGGGCCGCACCAGCTCGTCGAACACCGAGCCATAGGAGCCGCCGATCAGGTCCTCCTCGCCCCGGCGGCGCTCGTCCGGCTCCGGGGCCAGGATATCGCCGCTGTCGTATCCATAGGCGAACTGCTCTTTAAGCCATTCCAAAGTAGGCGCCAAGGCGTTCTCCTGGGGAAGGACCGGCCAGGGCCGGCCCCACCCGGTCAGTAAAACCCGGGCGAGGCCCCCGGGGTCTGGTTCATCCCAGCACCCCCTCCTCCTGAAGCTTGCTGACCTCTTCTTCGGTATAACCCAGTTCCGCCAGGATTTCCACGGTGTGCTGGCCGTAACCCGGTGCCGGGCGGCTGACCTCGGCCGGGGTGTCGCTGAAGTCCCAGGGGAAGCCGGTCATCTGGGTGGGTCCCAGCTCGGGGTGGTCCACCTCCACGAAATAGCGGTTGGCCTGGGCCTGGGGGTCGGCGGCCACCTCGGAAGGCGATTGCACCGGAGTGGCGATGCAGCCCTCCCTCGCCAGGATCTCCAGCCATTCGCCCCGGGGCTTGGCCGCGAAGCGGGCGTCGAAGATCTCCACCAAGGCGGTGGCGTTTTGGCTGCGGGCCTCCACCGTGGCAAAGCGGGGGTCGTGCTCCAGCTCGCCCAATTCCAGGGCCTTCAAGAGCTTGGGCCAATAACGGTCCGGCTGCAAATGGGCGATGGCCAGCCATTTGCCGTCTCCCGCGGCGTAGTGGTTATAGAGGGGGTTGCCCGCGGTGGCCCGGACCTCCCGGGGGAACTCCTGGCCCAGGATGGCCGGGGCGGCCATGATGAAGCCCAGGTTGGCGATGACCGAGCCCATGAGCGAGGTGTCCACCACCTGGCCCCTGCCCGTCTTCTCCCGGGCATACAGGGCGGCGCACACGCCCCAGGCGGCCATGAGGGCCCCCATCTCGTCGCCGATGCCGGGCAGCATCTGGGTGGGCGGCGAGCCGGCCTCCCCGGCGGCCAGCATCAGCCCGCTGCGGGCAATGCCGGTGTAGTCAAAGGACAGGGCCTCGGCGTCCGGGCCGCGGCGGCCCCAGCCAGAGGCCTGGGCGTAGATGAGCCGGGGGTTCCGGGCCATGAGCACCTCGGGCCCCAGGCCCATGCGCCCCGGCGCGCCGATGCTCAGGTTGTTCAAGAACACGTCGGCGGTGTCCATGAGCTTCAGGAACACTTCCAGGCCCGCCGGTTTCTTCAGATCCAGCACCATGGCCCGCTTGTTGCGGTTGCAGTGCTCAAAGTAGTAGTTGGGGCCCGTCAGCCCCACCATGGCCCCGATGATCCGCATGAAGCCGCGGCCCGGGTCGCCGCCCGGGGCCTCGATCTTGATAACCTCGGCCCCCAGGTCGCCCAGCCGCATGCCGGCCACCGGCCCCTGCTGGAACAGGGTTATCTCCACCACCCTGACGCCGTCCAAGGGTCCAGGCATGGCTCCTTATCCTTTCTTGATTTGGTCCCGAGCCGCCCGGCGGCCCGCCCGGGAGCCGGCCGGCGCCTTCACGGCCCGGCTGTCTTTTCTCGCTTCACCCCATCCCATGGGAACTCCAGAGGGCGGCGGCCTATAAGGCAACCCAGCCAAAACCCTAAAGTTTTTTTGGGAAAAGGGGGTGTGGAGGAAAAACCCTTTTTGTTCACAAAAAGGGTTTTTTTCCCACATCTTCTAACTCTCCGGCTCACTTATCCCCAAAAAAAGTCCCCAGGGCGCCGCCCAGGAGGCTGCCTTCGCCGCGGTCCTTGCCGCCGCCTTGGGGGGCGGCGGCGTACATGCGGCGGGCCAGGCGGCTGAAGGGCAGGGTCTGGAGCCACACGTGGCCGGGTCCGCTGACCGTGGCCAGGAACAGGCCTTCGCCGCCGAAGAAGGCGGTCTTGATGTCCCCGGCGAACTTCACGTCATAGTCCACGCTGGGCATCAGGGCCACCAGGCAGCCGGAGTCGAAGGTGATGGTCTGGCCCGCGGTGAGTTGCATCTCGAACACGGTGCCGCCAGCGTGCACAAAGGCCAGGCCGTCGCCCAACAGCCGCTGCATGATGAAACCTTCGCCGCCAAAGAGGCCTACGCCGATCTTTTTCTGGAAGGCGATCTCCAGGGCCACGCCCTTGGCCGCGCAGAGGAAGGCCTCCTTCTGGCAGATCAGCTCGCCGCCCAGGGAGCCCAGGTCCATGGGCAGGATCTTGCCGGGGTACGGCGCGGCAAAGCCCACCTTTTCTTTGCCCTGGCCGGCCGTGTTGGTGAACACGGTCATGAACAGGCTTTCGCCGGTAAGCAGCCGCTTGCCCGCGCCCAACAGGCCGTCCAAGAGGCCGCCCTTGCCCTGATTCGAGCGGCGGCCGTCGCCGAAGATGGTGTCCAGGGTCACTCCGGGGGTCATGTAGAGCATGGCCCCGGCCTCGGCCACCACGCTTTCGCCCGGGTCCAGCTCCACCTCCACGTACTGCATCTCGTTGCCGTTGATCACGTAGTCGATCTCGTCGGCCACCGGCCCGGGCTGGGGCGGCGGCGGGGGGCCGGGGCGGGAGGCCAGGAGGCTGGCCAGGCTGCCCACCGATTTCAGGGGCGTCCACTCACTCACTTCCGGCCCCCAGACCAGGGCCTCGGGGGTCAGGGCGCCCCCGGCCAGTTGGGCGCGGAGGTCAGCTACCGTGAAGGGCCCCCGGGAATCGCCGTCTTGGGCCACATACCATTCGCCATCGGACATCGCATCATCTCCCAACGGGGCAGCGCGGGCTCAGCGCCCGGTAAGTCCTGGGTTGCGGTGGGATTCCTGCCGGCTTTTTTCCAGCCGCCGGGACCGGCCAGCCAGGGCGGCCGGGAGGCTCCCCTTACCGGGCCGGTTTCGCAGGTCAGTATACCAGAGCGTTTGGCCGGGGGTGGTTTTTGGCCCCCGTGGCCGGCCGCGGCCGGAACGGGGGTCCGGGGCGTGCGCCAGGGGGCCTGGAAAGATTTTTTGCAACAACACCCACAAAGCACTAACCAATTGGCCCCCTGATTTGGCAAACTGTTCTTTTCCGGGCAGCAGCCCGGGGCTCGGGGGCAAGCACCCGAAAGGTTATTCAACTACTTGGTAAAAGCTCGTTTTGGGTTTAATAACCCTGCCGCGGCCCCAAGCTAGGCATTGACTTTCGAGCCCAAATGCAATATGTGAAGGAGCTAACGAGCAAATCCCGTTTTGCACAACCCCGCCAGCGGAGTAAGCCATGGCCAATCCCAAACTCACCTTGAACGGCAAGGTGGTCAACTTTAGTCCGGGGCAAATGATCCTGCAGGTAGCCCAGGACAACGGCGTGGAGATTCCCACCCTGTGCTACCTGAAATCTTGCACCCCCACCGGCGCCTGCCGCATGTGCGTGGTGGAAGTCAAGGGCGCCCGCAGCCTGGTGGCCTCCTGTGCCATGCCGGCCGGCGACGGCATGGAGGTGCAGACCGACACCGAAAAGGTGCACGCCTCCCGGAAGCTGAACGTCGAGCTTCTGCTCGCCAGCGGCGATCACAACTGCCTGGTCTGCGAAGCCAACGGCGCCTGCAAGCTGCAGAAGTACGCCTATGAATACGGCGTCGATGAGGTCAGATTCTCCGGCAAGACCCAGGAATACCCCATCGAGGCCGACAACCCCCTGATCGTGCGCGACTTCAGCAAGTGCATCCTCTGCGGCCGCTGCGTGCAGGCCTGCAACGAGGTGCAGGTGAACCGGGCCATCGGCTACGGCTACCGCGGCGCGGAGAGCAAGATCGTCACCAGTGGCGACCGGGCTTATCACCTTTCCGATTGCGTGTTCTGCGGCGAGTGCGTGCAGTCCTGCCCCACCGGCGCGCTCACCGAGAAGAAGGCCAAGGGCCTGGCCCGCACCTGGGAGACCGAGAAGGTCCGCACCACCTGCCCTTACTGCGGCGTGGGTTGCCAGCTCTGGCTGCACGTCAAGGACGGCCGGGTGGTGAAGGTGACCGGCGTGGAAGATGCCCTGCCCAACCAGGGCCGCCTGTGCGTCAAGGGCCGCTTTGGCTATGACTTCCCCCAGAGCGCCGACCGCCTGACCAAGCCCCTGATCCGCCAGGCCGATGGCGAGTACCGCGAGGCCGAGTGGGACGAGGCCCTGGACCTGGTGGCCGACAAGTTCAAGGAGATCATCAAGGAGCACGGCCCCGACTCCGTGGCCGGCGTGTCCTGCGCCCGCTCCAACAACGAAGACTCCTACAACATGCAGAAACTTTTCCGCGCGGTGTTCGGTACAAATAATATCGATCACTGCGCACGTACTTGACACGCTCCCACTGTCGCCGGTCTGGCGACTGCTTTCGGTTCCGGGGCCATGACGAACTCCTTCTCGGACTTCGAGCTGGCCAAATTGTTCCTGGTGATCGGGTCCAACACCACCGAGGCCCATCCGGTGGCCTCCACCTTCATCAAGCGGGCCGTGTTGAACGGCGCCGAGTTGATCGTGCTGGACCCCCGCAAGAGCGGCATGGCCGAGCACGCGCACATGCACCTTCCCCTGAAGGTGGGCTCGGACATCGCTCTGTTGAACGGAATCATGAACGTGCTGGTGGAAGAGGAACTCTACGACAAGAAGTACGTGGAGTCCTGCACCACCGGCTTTGAAGAGGTCAAGGCCAAGGTCGCGGAGTATCCGCCGGAGAAGGCGGAAGAGATCTCGGGCATCCCCGCGGACAAGATCCGCGAGGTGGCCCGCCGCCTGGCCGCCACCAAACCGGCCATGCTCATCTACACCCTGGGCATCACCGAGCACACCTGCGGCGTGAACAACGTGCTGTCCTGCGCCAACATCCAGATGATGCTGGGCAACGTGGGCTTCCAGTGCGGCGGCGTCAACCCGCTCCGGGGCCAGAACAACGTGCAGGGCGCCTGCGACATGGCCGCGCTGCCCAACGTGTATCCCGGCTACCAGAAGGTCAACGACCCCGCCGCCCAGGCCAAGTTCGAAGAGGCTTGGGGGGTCAAGCTGGACAACAAGCTCGGCCTCATGATGCCGGCCATGTTCGACGGCCTGGCCAACGGCAAGGTCAAGGGCATGTGGATCTTCGGCGAGAACGTGGCCAACACCGAGCCGGACATCCGCCACGTGGAACACTGCATGGAGCAGGCCGGGTTCCTGGTGGTCCAGGACATTTTCCCCAACGAGACCACCCGCTTCGGTCACGTGATCCTGCCCGGCGCGGCCTGGACCGAGGATGACGGCACCTTCACCAACAGCGAGCGCCGGGTGAGCCGGGTCCGCAAGGTGGCCGATCCTCCCGGCGACGCCAAGCCCGACTGGTGGATATTCAAGGAAGTGGCCAAGCGCTTCGGCCAGGACTGGGCCAGCAACAGCAGCCAGGAGATCTGGGACAACGAGGTTTCCGTGCTCGCGCCCCAGATGGTCGGCATCAAGTACTCGCGCATCGAGAACAACGGCCTGCAATGGCCGGTGCCCAACCTGGATCATCCGGGCACCAGCTTCCTGCACGCCGACGGCTGCTTCACCTGCGGTCTGGGCCGGTTCACCCCGGTGGATTGGACCCCGCCCGCCGAGGTGCCGGACAAGGAGTACCCCCTGGTGCTATCCACCGGCCGCCGCCTGACCCACTACCACACCCGCACCCAGACCGGGCGTTGCGCCGGGCTGGATGACATCCTCTCCGAGGAGACCGCGGACATCTCCCTGGCCGACGCGCAGCAGATGGGCGTGGCCCAGGGCGATATGGTCCGGGTCAGCTCCCGCCGCGGCCAGGTGGTGGTCCGGGCCAAGGTCACCCCCCAGGTGCCCCGGGGCATGGTGTGGATGGCCTTCCACTTCCGGGAGGGCAACGCCAACTGGCTGACCAACCCGGCGTTCGACCCGGTCAGCGCCACGGCCGAGTACAAGGCCTGCGCCGTAAAGGTGGAAAAGGTCTAATTTATCCGGTGGTCTAGCCCCGCGAGCCCATAAGCGCCCCCCTCCGGGGGGGCGCTTTTCTTTATCCACCGGAAGGCGTCCTGGCTGCCAGCCTCCCGGCGTCTCCTTTTGCGGAGGGCCGCGGGATGGTTCCGGTAAACCGGCCCTGCCGAATCACGGCGCCGATGATGCGGCCACCAGCGGAGCGGGCGATCAAGTGCGCGCCAAATAACCTCATTCCTCGGAGAGCTGGTGTTATAATTTTCGGCTACCCCACCGGTTTCGAGTTAAAACCATTGAACTGAGAACGTGAATAATTGCCCCATGCGTGTTCGGTCCCTCGCCGTATTGTTGGAACCCGCCAGTTGCCTCCGGGCTCCCTTCCCCGGCGCCACCGGGGCAGGCTTCCTCGCTGCTCCCCAACCGGAGCGGGCCTGGCCCGGCCCCGATCCTCACCACCCGGCCCCGCCGACGGCTTCGTCGGCAAATTCCTCATCTCTTTCCAATCAGGGCAAACTTGTCGCTGGCCCACCATTTCTAGGGGGGAATCATGTTTGAACGTAGAACTCATAAGATCACGTTAGTCGTGATTTTGGCGCTGGCCTGCACTGTCCTGTTATTGGGCACGGCATACTGGGTCCATAAAAACGTGCTCAAACCCATTTCGCAGACGGATAAACTGGCCAAACAGCTCAAACACGATACGCGAGAACTGCGCGCTGATATCATCGATGGCATGATAGCCGACAAGGTTGAGACGATAACTAACGGCCTGCAAAATGACCAGGAAATGGCTATTGCGGTGGCCAGGTGGATAGCCGCAAACTTGACCAACAGCCAACTGAGCATCGGCCGGGATGTGTACTCGTATTTTGTGGAGAGAAGCGCTTATTGCGGCGGTAAATCACGGCTGTTTGTAAAAATGTTAGGGGTCAATTATATCCATGCCAAGGTTTTTCGCATGTTCAACGCCGCCCCGAATGGGACCAGCCATGTTTGCGCCCAGGCGTGGTACAACGGCAAGTGGCATTTCTTCGACTGCACCTATGCCGGCTATTTCCTGCGCAACGGAGACGTGTTGAGCTGGGACGAAATCATCAATCTGCCGGAAAGCGCCCGCTGGCAAGCCTTGGTAGTAATGGACACCAATCTACGTTTTTATACCGGTCCTGAATTAGAGCCAGAGGTCAGAATCGTTGACAGCGTTGATATGATGCACCGTGCTTATGCACAATCGGTCATTGACAAGCTGAAGCACAACCAAAGCTATGGCTTTTTCCGCAGTCCGGTAGCCAAAAATTTCGTTGTCGAAGTGAATGAGTCCGCTCTTGACAAGCCTTTGATCCTTGGCAAGGTTAACCAGAGTTATCAGGATGTTAACGAACAAGGCAAAACTTTGTTGCTGTCCGATTTGCTGGGCGAGTCCATCGGCACCATAGCTGATAAAATTCGTACCATTTGGACCTTGTACAATTGCAAACCAGGCGATGTCCTGGGCTTGCAATACCAGCTTTATCAGCCCCGCAAGAAGACGGTGACCTTGCAGGCTTCCGGCAGCGGGGCGGAGATCCTCGAGGGCCAGAAATTTTTCATCGAGGAAGGTCGCTTCCCCTCCAAGGATGCGGTCTGGCGGATCAAGGCCCGGGTGAACGCTGCGGGGACCTGCAAAATCATCGTGGAGTCCGACGCTCCGGCCGACGTCTCCACCGGCGCCCTGGTCGATCAAATAAAGCTGTCCCGCGAGCGTCCCTAGGACCCAGGAAGGGCGGCCAAACCGCGGACTGCGGACCGCGCTCAGCCCGCGCGGTCCGCCCCGCCGGTGAGGACACCCGCCATGTCCGCCTGGCTCTGGCTCGCCAGGTCCAGCACCACCGCCCCCGCCAGGCCCCAGTGCGCCCGCACCTGGTCCAACAGCCTGCCGCGCACCACCCACAAGACCCAGGCCGGGCCGGCCAGCCCCAACAGCGGCTCCAGCTCCGGGGCCCAGCCCCCTCCCGCCAGCTCCAGGGGCCCCACCTCGTCCACCGCCACCAAGTCCGCTCCCTGACAGGCCGCGGGAGCCAGGGCGGCCCGGCCCGCGGCCAGGCCCCGGGGGTCGAACGCAAAGGGCACCCGCCCCGGGGCCACCAGGGCCTCGTCCCGGCGGGCCAGGGGAGAGACCCGGCCCCCGGCCAGTTCCACCAGGTCGAAGCCCACCCGGCGCTCCCCCTCCCAGAGGCTCCGCGCCGCAAAGCCCCCCAGGCGCCAGCCCCGGGCGGCCAGGTCTGCGGCCAGGGCCAGCAGCCGGTGGGATTTGCCCCCCATCACCGGCCCGGTCAACAGGGCCACCCGGGGCTTCCCGCCCGGACCGCTCACAGTGCCGCCTCGCCGGGTGCGGCCGGCAAAAACACTCCCCCCCCCTCGCCCAGGTCCACCCGGCGGATGGGCGTCTGGTACAGGCGGCTCACCGTCGCCGGGGTCATCACCCGGCCGGGAGGGCCCTCTTCCAAGACCCGCCCTTCGGCCAACAGCACCACCTGATCGGCGTAGAGCAGGGCCAGGTTGGGGTCGTGCATGGCCGCCACCACCCGGGCGCCCCGCTGGTGGCAAAGCTCCCGGATGCGAGCCAAAAGCCGGTGTTGGTGGCCAAAGTCCAGGTGGTTGGTGGGCTCGTCCAAGAGCAGATTCTCCTGGCTCTGCAGCCAGGCCCGGGCCAAAAGCGCCAATTGGCGCTCGCCGCCGGAGACCGCGTTGAAGTTGCGCTCGGCCAAGTAGCCCGCCTCCATGGCCTCCAGGGCCGCCCGGGCCTGCGCATAGTCCTCCCCCCCCGGCCGCTGGTTCAGGCGCAAAAAGGGAGTCCGGCCCATGACCACCACGTCCAGCACCTGGAAGGGAAAGACCTGGGTGTGCTCCTGGGGCACCAGGGCCAGGCGTTGGGCCACCTCCCGACGCCGGGCCCGGGCCAGGTCCAACCCCTCCAGGCTCACCCGGCCCCCGCCCGGCCGCAACAGGCCCCCCAGGCAGGAGAGCAGGCTGGTCTTGCCGGCGCCGTTGCGGCCCAAGAGCACGCAGAACGTACCCCGCCCCACCCGGAACGACACGTCCGCCAACACTTGGCGCGCCCCGAACCACAGGGAAAGCCCCGCGCAGACCATTTCCGGCGTCCCGCTCACAGCCAGCCGCTCCCCCGGTTGCGGTATAGAAGCCAGGCAAACAAGGGGCCCCCGATCAGCGAGGTGACCACCCCCACCGGCAGTTCCACCGTGGTCAGGCTGCGGGCCAGGTCGTCGCACAGGAGAAAGAACAGCGCCCCACACAAAGCCGTCACCGGAATCATGCGCTCGTGATTGGGCCCCACCAGGGTGCGGGCGATATGCGGTATCACCAGGCCCAGCCAGGCCACCTGGCCGCAGGTGGCCACGGACAGGGCCACCATGAGGGAGGACACGGTTATCAACCAGGCCCGGTGCCAGGCCGGCGACAAGCCCAGGGACTTGGCCTGGCGGTCACCCAGGGAGAGCACGTTCAGCCGATAACGCAACCCGTGCACCACCAGCACCCCGCCGCCCACCAGGGGCGCCAGGGGCAGGAGATCGGCCCAGGTGGCGCGGGCCAGGCTGCCCATGAGCCAAAACACGATGGCCGGCAGTTGGTTGAAGGGATCGGCCAGGTATTTCAGGATCATGATCACCGCGTTGCACAAGGAGGTGACCACCAGCCCGGCCAACACCAGCACCAACACCGGCCGCACCGCCACCAGGCGGGCCAGGGCCATGGTGGCCGCCACCGCGGCCAGGCCCCCGGCCAGGGCCAACAGCCGCACCACGGTGAAGCCGGCCGCGGGCAGCACCAGGGCCAGGGCCGCCCCGGCCGCGCAGCCCGCGGCCACGCCCAATATCTCCGGTGAAGCCAAGGGGTTGCGAAACAATGCCTGGTAGGTGGCTCCGGCCACGGCCAGACCCGCCCCCACCAACAGCGCGGTCAGCAGCCGGGGCAGACGCACCAGCCAGAACACCAGGGCCTTGGAGGCCAACTCCGGCGGCAGCGCCGCCCCTGACCACCAGGCCGCGGCGCTCTGGGCCAACTCCCCCGGGGAAAGCTCCAGGCGGCCGATGAACAGGGAGGCCGCCACGCCCAAAACCAGCACCCCCGCCAGGATCAAGGCCAGGGGCCGCTCCCCGGCCCCCGCGTGGCCTCCGGTTGGCGCCTCCCCTCGGCTCACGGCCGGCCGTCCTCCCCGCTGCCTGCCGGGGCGTGGGCGGTCAGCTCGGCCGGGCTCCGGCCGAAAAGCCGCCGGTGCAGGTCGGCCAAACGCGCCGGCAGGTCCAGCCCGGCCAGGGCCGCGGGGTGGAGTTGTCCGGCCAGCCACAGGGCGCCCAGCGCGGCCAAGGGGCTGGGGAAGTCCCAAGGCGCCAGGGGCGAGGGGAACTGCACCACCCGGCCGGCCCGCACCGCCGCCGTCTGGGGCCACACCCCGGCCCGCAGCTCTTGCCGCCAATCCACCCGCAGATAGGCCGACACCACCACCACCTGGGGGTTCCAGGCCATCACCTGCTCCGGGCTGACCAGGGGGAAATAGCCCGTGAGCCCGTGGGCCACGTTCACCCCCCCGGCCCGGGCGATCAGCTCGTCCTGCATCATCCGGCCGGAGACCGTGGACAAAAGGCCCCGGGGGGAGGCGTAGTACACCCGGGGGCGCCCGGGCGAGCCGGGCGGCGGCACCCGGGCCGCGGCCAGGTCCAGGGCCTCGTGCATGATGCCCACCACCCGGGTGGCCCGCTCCGGCTCCCCCACCGCCGCCGCGATCACCTGGAGCGAGCGCTCCACCAAGGCCAGGCTTTCGGGCAGGATCACCACGGTGGGAATCCCCAGGCTGGTCAGCCGGTCCGCGGTGCGGGCCCCCTCGGCCTGGGCGAACAGCACCACCAGGTCGGGCTTCAGCCCCACCACGGTCTCCAGGTTCAACACCCGGCTGGCGTCGGCGATATTGGGCAGCTCGGCGATGCCCGGCCACAAGGCCCGGTGCAGGGGGTCCTGGCGCGAGGTGAGGTCCACCCCCACCAGGCGGTCGCCCAGGCCCAGGGCGAAGAGGTCCAGCGTGGCCGGCTTGAAGGAGGACACGATGCGCTTGACCGGGCGGGTGAGGGTGACTTTGCGCCCGGCCTGGTCCACCACCACCCGGGCGGCCGGCTCTCCAGCCCGGGCCGCGGCCCCGGGGACCAGGCTCGGGACCAGGCTCAGGAGCAAACCCAGCGCCGCGACCAGGCTCAGATTACGCCACCCCGCCGTACCCCGGGCGCTTCGTCTCCGTTTCCTTGCTCGCAACGCCAAACCCCCTCCCTTCGCCCTGGAGCCCCCTTTTCCCGCCCTGGCCCGCGCGGGCCAAAGCGCCCCCACTATCCGGCCTATCCTGGCTTATGTCAAGCTTGACATATGACCCGCGCTGCCCTATGGAAAAAGGAAGAGGTAATCGGGAGAAGATAACTTGCGCTTACGGATGAAGCTTTGGCTGGAAAACGAGGGGGGGACCCTCTTTGGGCCGGGCCGGCGCCGGCTTTTGGAGCTTCTGGCCGAGACGGGCTCCCTGGCCGAGGCGGCCCGCCGTTTGGACATGAGCTATCGCGCCGCCTGGGGGCGTCTGGTGGCCAGCGAGGAGCGCCTGGGTTTCCCCCTGGTGGAGCGCGACGCCTCGGGCCGCCGGGGCAGCCGGCTAACCCCCGAAGCCCGGCAACTCCTGGCTGCCTATCAGCTCTTGGAAAAGGAAGCCGCCCGGCGGCTGGCCGAGTTGGAAAAAGAGTTCAACCAGTGGCGGCGGCAGGCTCCCCCTCCCGCCTGAGCCAACCCGCCGCTCTCAACCGCCATAATCGCCCTCCGGGGCCTGGCCCCGGTTCACCGCCTCGAACAAGGCGATCTGCTCGGCCAAGCTCATGCCGGCGAACGGTTGCGGCTGCCCTTGGCCCCGGCAAACCCGGCAACGGGTCTCCGAGCAGCCCTGGCATTCGCGGCAATCGGGGCAACGGTGCTTCTTGTCCTTGCAGGTGGTCATGGTCCCTCTCCTTCTTCCCCGGCCTGGCCATGGCAGAGTCCCGCCCTTTTGGCGAATCATTCCTTCTCTTAAAAATAACCACCATCCCCCGCCTTACAAGCCCCCCGCCACCCTCATGCCCCTCTCCCCGCGCCTTCTGCCGTCGCCGGGCCGGCCCAGGCCAAGCTTTGGCCGTCTCACAAGTTTTTTTGGTCGCCCCCCGGCGGGGGGTGGGTTACACTTGCCCAGCTGGCGGTAAACTCGGTGCCCCAGGCCCCGGTAGCCCGCCCCACCTTGTCATTTCTCCGTCCCGTGGCGCCCAACTCACTCTCCGGCAAGGGTCTTTTTCGCAACCATGGATTTGTCCTATGTCGAGTCTCTGGTCCAAAACTACGGTTATTGGGCTCTATTTGTGGGCACGTTCCTGGAGGGCGAAACCTTCTTCATCCTGGCCGGCGTGGCCGCCGGGCAAGGTCTCCTGAACCCCTGGCTGGTGGCGCTCACCGCCCTGTCAGGCGGCTTCCTGGGCGATCAAATCTTCTTCTTCCTGGGCCACTGGCGCGGGCGCTGGGTGGTGCACATGACCAGCCGCCTCACCGCCAAGGCCCGCATCGCCACCCTGCTCATCCGCCGGCACGCCGTGCCGCTCATGCTTTTCTCCCGCTTCCTCTACGGGCTCCGCATGGTCGTGCCCCTGGCCTGCGGCAGCGCCGGCGTGCGCCCCCTGCGCTTCATGGTCCTGAACTTCATCTCCGCCGTAATCTGGGCCCTGACTTTCGGCAGCCTGGGCTATTGGGCCGGCGGCTGGATCTTCAGCCGCATGAACGTGCTCAAGGGCCTGCAAGTCCTCGCCCTCATCGTCCTCGGCGCCCTCGCCCTCAGCGTCATCATCGGCGGCTACGTCCGCCGCCTCATGCTGCCCCAAGCTGGGGCTCCCAAAGAGGGTCGGGACAAGCCCTCCTCCACTTCAACCTCCCCCGCTCCCGAAGATAGGCCGTAGCCAACCAACTTCCCCGGGTCGCGTGCCGCGACTCCCGTAGCGGGTCGGGGCCGCGTCGCCGCGGCTGGCGTAGCGGGTCGGGGCCGCGTCGCCGCGGCTGGCGTAGCGGGTCGGGACAAGCCTTCCTCCGCATCTGACTCCTCTGCTCCCGAAGATAAGCCGCCAGCAACCACAACCCCGGGTCGCGTGCCGCGGCTGGCGTAGCGGGTCGGGACAACCCTTCCTCCGCACCAACCTCCCCCGCTCCCGAAGATAAGCCGTAGCCCAGCCCTGCCCTGCCCTCACCCACGCCCGCGCCCCATGCCGCGCACTTTTTTCTGCCGAGCTGCGCCGGCTGGTCCGGCGTGAGGGGCCGCGCCCGGCGGGCAAAAAAATGTCCCGCCGAGCACAGGGCCGGGCGGGGGACGAACCCTAAGCTTCAGGCAAGGTACATTTTTTGCCGCCCGGGCGCCGGGCGCTCCGGCAGCAAGGCCGGCCGGGCCGGGTCAAGGCCGCCCGCAGGGCGCCGCAGGGCAGCCTTGATGCGGCCCGGCGGACTTGCTAGCTCTTCCTCCCTTTTCCCTACCCGGCGGACTTGCTGGCTCTTCCCCTTTCCCCCCAAACGAGGCCATTGCATGGTGAAACACATAAAATGTGTTGATATCATGTCAAAAATGGCTGTGAAACATGATTACGGCAGGCAATGGCCGATGCGGGCCA
>JAHLLK010000088.1 GCA_020444165.1 Deltaproteobacteria bacterium
GATGCGCTCGCGGGTCACGTCGAAGTCGCGGCCCACCTCTTCCAGGGTGTGGTCGGTCTTCTGGCCGATGCCAAACCGCATGCGGAGCACCTTCTCCTCCCGGGGGGTGAGGGTGGCCAACACCCGCCGGGTCTGCTCGCAGAGGTTCAGGGAGATCACCGCGTCGGCCGGGTTCACCACCTTCTTGTCCTCGATGAAATCGCCCAGATGGGAGTCTTCCTCCTCGCCGATGGGGGTCTCCAGGCTGATGGGCTCCTTGGCGATTTTCAGGACCTTCCGCACCTTCTCCAGGGGGAAGTCCATCTTTTCGGCGATTTCCTCGGGGGTGGGCTCGCGTCCCAGCTCCTGCACCAGATAGCGGCTGGTGCGGATGAGCTTGTTGATGGTCTCGATCATGTGCACGGGGATGCGGATGGTGCGGGCCTGGTCGGCGATGGCCCGGGTGATGGCCTGGCGAATCCACCAGGTGGCGTAGGTGGAGAACTTGTAGCCCCGCTGGTACTCGAACTTGTCCACCGCCTTCATGAGGCCGATGTTGCCTTCCTGGATCAGGTCCAGGAACTGCAAGCCCCGGTTGGTGTATTTCTTGGCGATGGAGACCACCAGCCGGAGGTTGGCTTCCACCAGCTCCTGCTTGGCGTCCTTGGCCAGGTCCTGGCCCTTTTTGATGCGCTGCACCAGCTTCCGGAGGCTGGCCGCGCCCATGCGGCACTCCAGCTCCACCCCGCGCACCTGCTGGCGCACCCGCTTCAGGTCCGTGTCCACCTCGAGCAGACGCTCAAAGGAACAGCGGCAGGACTCTTCCTCCATCTCGCATTTGCCCAGGCGGATTTGCCGGGCCAGCTTGCCGATCTCGGTCTTGGGCAGGCCCGTCTCCATGATGGCCGCCGAGATCAGGGTCTCGGCCCGCTCGATCTCGGTGAGCCGCACCTCCAGCATGCCGGCCAACTGATCCACCTGGCGCTTCTCCAGCTTCACCTCGCCCAACAGGTCGGCCACCTTGCGGCGGTCGCGGGCCAGCTTGTCCCGGATCTTCTTGCGTTCCTCGGCCGTGGGGGAGGGCTTCTTGTTGTGGAGCTGCTCGTAGGCCTCGTTGTTGCGCTCGTCCAGGCCCTGGACCTTCTCGATCAGGACCAGGAACTCCTCCTTGCGGTTCTCCTGGCTGGCCAGGGACTCCTCCTCGTCAATGTCCCGCACCACGTCGCGGATGCGGATCACCCCTTCCCGGAGTTGCTCGCCCAGTTCCAGGATCTCCTTGACGCACAAGGAGCACTCCAACAGGGCGCTGATCGCCTGGCGCTCGCCCTTTTCGATGCGCTTGGCGATCTCCACCTCGCCCTCGCGGGTGAGGAGGGACACCATGCCCATTTCCCGCAGATACATCTTCACCGGGTCGCTGACCCGGCCCTCCTCGGAAGCGAACTCCGGCCCCTCGCCTTCCTCGCTGGATTCCTCGCTCTCGTCGTCCGCGGCGTCTTCCTCCACCGCCTCGTTAACCTTCAGCTTCAGCTTGCTGTCGTCCTCGATGAGTTGGATGTCCATCTCATCCAGGACCATCAACATGTCGTCCATGCGCTCGGTGGTCACATCCGGGCTGAGCGCGCTGTTGATCTCGTCGTAGGTCAGGAAACCCTTGGCCCGCCCTTTGGAGATTAGCCTTTGCAGGTCGGCGAGGTTCTTTTCATCTTTCAGCATATCTTGGCGTCCTCCTGACTTAATGGGACGAAAGGTTGACACACAACTCGCGACGCCGGGCCTGCAGGTCGGCCACCCGCTGGTGGTCGCCGGCCCGCTCGGCTTGAGCGATTTCCTTTTGGAACAGGGCGTGCTTCGCCGCCAGTTGCCGGCGGCGGTGGGTCCGCACCAGATCCGCCGCCGCCTGGGCCGCGGCGGCCGGCTCCAGCCGGGGCGAGCGCTGGCTCAGTTGGCTGGCCAGGGAGTGCAAGGCCGGCTCCAGGCGGGCGATGACCCGGGCGGCTTCGGGCCGCTCTCCCGCGGCCAAAAGCTCGCAGATGGCCTGCCCCACCTGGGCCAGGCCCTCATCCGCCAGCCCGGCCAAGGCTCCGCCCTCGGCCAGCACCTGGGCGGCCTCGGCCGAGCACAGGGCCAGCTCCAAAACGCAGGCCTCCTGGCTGAAGACCAGGCTGCCGGCCCGGCCGGCCGGGGCCAGGGCGGGGCGGCGGCCGCCCGTGGACAAGGGCAGGCCCAGGCGGTGGGCCACCACTTCGGGAGGCAGGTCCAACTGCGAGGCCAGGCTCTGCAGGTGGCCCCAGCGCACCACCGGGTCCGTAAGGGCCTTCAACACCTCGCCGGCCTCGGCCACGGCCCGGCTCTTGCCCTCGGGGGAGTCCAGGTCGCCGGCCGTGAGAATCCAGGCCAGCACCTCCTCCACCAGGGGCCGGGACGCGGCCAGGGCCGTCTCCAGGGCCGGAGCCCCCTGGGCCCTGAGGAAGCTGTCCGGGTCCTCGCCGTTGGGCAACAAGAGCACCCGGGGCGAGACGCCCTCGGCCAAAAAGAGGTCCAGGGACCGGCGGGCGGCCTTCTTGCCCGCGGCGTCGCCGTCGAAGACCAGGAACACCTGGGCCCCCTGCCCGGCCAGGCGGCGGGCCTGGTCGGCGGTGAGCGCGGTGCCCATGGGCGCCACCGCCTCGGTGAAGCCGTAAGCGGCCAGGGTGATGACGTCGAAGTAGCCCTCGGCCACCAGCACCCGTCCCTTGCGGAACATCTGGGGCCGGGCCCGATGGTAGTTGTACAGGAGCTTGGATTTTTGGAACAGGCTGGATTCCGGACCGTTCAGATATTTGGGCTCGCCCGCCCCCATGATGCGGCCCCCAAAGGAGACCACCCGGCCGCCGGCGTTGTGGATGGGGAAGATCACCCGTTCCCGGAAGCGGTCGTAGGAGCCCGGGCCCTTGTCCCGGGAGGCCAGGAGCCCGGCTGCCACGCCCAGTTCCTCGCCTATGCCCCGGGAGGACAGATGCCGCCGCAGGTTCTCCCAGCCGGCCGGGGCCCAGCCCAGGCCGAACTCGGCCACGGTCTCCGGCGCCAGCCCGCGTTTCTCCAGGAGATAGCTGCGGGCCGCGGCCCCGCCCGGGGCGGCCAATTGGCCGCTGAACCAGCGGGCCGCCTCTTCCAACACCCCCAACAGCCGCTGGCGGGCCGCCTCGCGGCGGGTCTCCTCGGGTGAAAGCTCGGCCGTGGGCAAGACCACCCCATGGCGGCGGGCCAGCTCGCGCACCGCCTCCGGGAAGGAAAGCCCCTCGTCCTTCATCACAAAGGAGAACACATTGCCGCCCTCACCGCAGCCAAAGCAGTGCCAAGTGCCCCGCTCCCGGTTCACGATCAGGCTGGGATCCTGATCGCCGTGGAAGGGGCACAGGCCCTTGTGGCTCCGGCCGGCCTGGACGAGTCTCACCCGTTTGCCCACCACCTCCACGATGTCGGCGGCCTGGCGCACTTCTTCAATCTTGTGCTCGGGTATGCGGGCTTGCGTCAACGCGTCAGTCCCTCAACTCGACCACGGTGACCCCCGCCCCGCCGCGCCGGCCCTCGGGCTGGTGCACGCCGGCCACGTAGGGGTGGTTTTTCAGGAACTCCCGCACGCCGGCCCGCAGCCGGCCCGTGCCCACGCCGTGCACCACGGCGATACTCTGCTTGCCGGACAACAGCGCCTGGTCCAGGGCCTTGTCCACCAGGGGCAGGGCTTCCTCCACGGTCAGCCCCACCACCTTGAGATCCAGGCCGTCGCCGGCTTCGGCCGACACGGCCACCCGCCGGGGCCCGGGGCCGGGTTTGCCCCGGCCGGCCGGGGGCAGGGGCTCCAGTTCCCGCAGGGGAGCCAAAACCCGCACCCCGCCCACCCCCACCGACACCGGCACGGTCTCGGCCGAGGGCCGGGGGTCTTCCAGGAGGTAACCCTCCTGCTCCAGGTGCAACAGGCGCACCCGGTCGCCGGCCTTGAGGGGCGCCGGGGTCAGCCGCGGCTTGGTTTCCGGTTCCGGCGGGGTCACCCGGGCCTCCACCTCGGCCAGGGCCTCGCGCCGGGCGGCGTAGATCTCCTGGCGCACCTGCCCCGGCTTCACCGGGCGGCCGGCTTCCGTCTCGCTGGCAAAGCGCTCCAGCACGCCCTCCAGCTTGCCTTCCATCCTCTTGACCACTTCACGCACCCGGCGTTTCCCCTCGGCCAGGGCCCCGGCCCGCTCGCGGCGGGCGTCCTTCAGGACCCGGTCGGCCTCCTGGCGCTTTTCCCGGGCCAGGTGGCGGTCGCGCTGGGCCTCGGCCACCGCTGCGTTGGCGGCTTGGCGGGCTTCCTCGGCCTCCTGCAACAGGGCCACGGTCTGGCGCTCGCCCGCCTCCAGCCCGGCCTCGGCCGCGGCCAGGAGGGCCGGCGGAAAGCCCAGGCGGCGGCTCACGGCCAGGGCGTCGGAAAAGCCGGGGGTGCCGTAGTGGAGCTGGTAGGTGGCCTGGCCGCTCGACTGATCAAAGGCCACCGACACGTTCTTCACCCCGGGGGTCCGGGCCGCGTAGGCCTTGAGGCGGTGGAAATGGGTGGTGCACAACACCGCGGCGCCTTGGCGCACCAGCCAGTCCAGCACCGCGGCGGCCAGGGCCGAGCCCTCGCCGGGGTCGGTGCCGCCGCCGATTTCGTCGATGAGCACCAGGGAGCCCCGCCCGGCCCGCTCCACCATCCAGGCCAGGCGGCCGGCGTGGGCGGTGAAGGTGGAAAGCTCGCGGTCCAGGTCCTGGTCGTCGCCGACCTCGGCCAAAATCTGGCGGAACACGGTGAGGCGGCTGTGCCCCTCGGCGGGGATCTGCAGGCCGCATTGGGCCATGAGGGTCACCAGGCCCATGGTCTTCAGGGTGGCGGTCTTGCCCCCGGCGTTGGCCCCGCTGATCACCAGCACCTGCTCACCCGGCGCCAGGTGAATCTCGATGGGCACGGCCCGGCTGCGGCCGGCCAGGGCCCGCCAGGCCAAGAGGGGATGCCGCACCCCGGATAGCTCCAGCTCGCCCGTGGTGGCCAAGACCGGCTCGGTGCAGTCCAGGCGGCGGCAGAAATCGGCCTGCGCCAAGAGGCAGTCCAGTTTGGCCAAGGCTTCCTGGTCCTCCTGGAGCACCTGGAGGTTGGCCGCCAAAAGGCGGGCCATGTCCCGGAGGACCTTTTCCTCTTCCTCATTTTCCTGCCGCAGCAAAAGGGCCAGGTGGTTGTTGCCCTCCACCGCGTCCAGGGGCTCCACGAAGCAGGTGGCCCCGGAGCCCGAGGTGTCGTGGATGATGCCTTTGAGGCTGCCCTTGTGGTCGGTGCGCACCGGCACCACGTAGCGCCCGGCCCGCTGGGTCACCACCTGGTCGCTGAACACCCCGCCCAGGTCGCCCCGGTTGAACAGGGAGGAGAGCTCGGACCGCAGGCGGTCCCGGGCCCGCGAGAGTTCGCGGCGCACCCGGCCCAATTCCGGCGAGGCATTGGAAGATACCGAGCCGCCGGGGCCCATGATGCGGCGGATGGCTTTCACCACCTCGGGCAGCGGGGTGAGGCGGTTGTGCAGGCGGGCCAGCTCGTCAAAACGGTCCTGGGCCGCGGCCAGGAAGCTGTGGGCCGACCCGGCCGAGGCCAGGAACACGGCCACCACCTCCAGCTCGTCGGGCGCCAGAAAGGCGCCGTCCACCATGAGCCGGGGGAAATAGGGCCCCACCTCGGCCAGGCCCTCCAAAACCGGCGGCGGGCTCTCGGCCAACAGCTCGCGGAGCTGGGCCAAGCGCCGCTGGCGGCGGGCTACGGTGGGAAGGTCGGCCGAGGGCGCCAGCCGCCGCACCCGCTCGGCCCCCAGGGGCGAGCGGGCCAGGGAGGCCACCCGGGCCAGCAACTGGGGCAGCTCCAAGACGGCCAGGCTGTGGGCGTCGGAGCAGGCCGGGGGCTCCGCCTTGGCGGTTCCCCCGTCCCCGGCGCGCACCTCTGGCTCCGGGCCCAGACCTGGGCTATTGACCAGATAATCCGGGATGGCCCCGCCCCCCCTCTCAGGATTGCGTGAGTTGTTCTCTGACAAGTTGGTTGACCAGCTTACCATCGGCCTTGCCCGCCAGACGGGCCATGGCCTCTTTCATCACCTTGCCCAAGTCCTGGGGGCCGGCCGGCCCCACCTCGGCGATGATCTGGGCGACGGCCAGACGGAGCTGGCTCTCGTCCATTTGGCTGGGCAGGAACTCCTGAATGATGACCAGTTCGGCCTTTTCCCTTTCGGCCAGCTCGGGCCGGCCCCCTGCCAAGAACTGCTCCGCCGAATCCCGCCGCTGCTTGGCCAGGGTTTGGAAAACGGCGATCTCTTCCGCCCCGGAGAGCGGGCGGCGCAGATCCTTTTCTCGGCTCTTGAGGGCGGCGCGAACCAGACGCAGGCAACTGGTGGTCAACTCGTCACGCGACTTCATAGCCGCCTTGAGGTCGGTTTCCACCTTTTGGCCTAGGCTCATGAGGTCCCTGCTCCCTTAAAAACTTGATATATGGGAGATTTGGGTCTGGCGAAGTGTATCAGCCTCCCCATTGGCTGTCAACTCCGCTCATTTCACGGCCAAGGCTCAGCGGCCTTGCCTGCCTGGGCGGCCTGATGCTATGTTCTTACCTGAAATGAAGGCTTTCACAAGGTGAGAGCGATGCCCCGCGCGTCCTGCACCGCGCACTTTGGGGTTTTGGCCAAAGCGTGACTCCACCCCAGCAAGCAAAGCCTGCCGGGGCCCGTGGTTTTGCCAAAACTCACGAATAACCCGCCTTGCAGGCTCGTGATTTGGCGGGCCATCCCCGGGGTCCCCCAACAAGTGGAGCTTGCTGGGGGTGGATGCGTGGCCCGCTTGAGGCCTTGCAGATTGACTCAGCCGCGAAAAGCGGCCCAACTAGTTGTTGTTAAACTGTTTTAATCTTGTTTGCCGCGCATCGGCCTCAAGACGCGCCGCGAGCGCTGTCTTGACATTTTTGTTGCGCTCCCCAACCATTGGTTGAACCTTTTTAATTCGGTTCATTGTATAAACATGGGCCGTACGCGGGTCCGGGACCACCCCCCGGCGGAGCGATCCGCCCCGTGACCGCGGAGCCCGGCCCGCCAGGCCAGCAGCCGCCACGGCCGCTTGCCTGCCCGTCTCGGCAAAGCCGCGGTTTTTCCGGGACACGCTCAGGTACGGGGCGCGTATCCCCGGCCTCGATCTCAAAACAGCGGAGCACCCATGGCCACTCCTCCCGCACCCCCGGCGCCGGCTTTCGTCTACACTCGCGAGTACCTCGATTTCGACTATGGCCCCAACCACCCGCTCAGGATCGACCGCCTGGGCATGGTCATCGAACTGATCGAGGCCTGCGGCCTGGCCCAGCCGCCCCACCCGGTAAACGCGGCCACCACCGAGGAACTGGCCGTGTTCCACGACCGGCGCTATCTCGAGCTTTTGAAAGAGCTTTCGGCCGATCCCGCCAGCCCGGACTGCTTGTCCTACGGCTTGGGCAGCGGCGACAACCCCGTGTTCCCCGGGCTCTACGACTGGTCCGCCCTCTGCTGCGGGGCCTCCCTGGCCGCCATGCGCCTGGTGAGCCAAGGCGGCCACCAGGTGGCCTTCAACATCGCCGGGGGCATGCACCATGCCCTGGCCGGCCGGGCGGCCGGCTTCTGCTACCTGAACGACCCGGTGGTGGCGGCCAAGCACCTGGTCAACCAGGGCCGGCGGGTGCTGTACCTGGACCTGGACGCCCACCACGGCGACGGGGTGCAGTGGGCCTTTTACGACACCGACCAGGTCCTGACCATGAGCTTCCACCAGCACCCGGCCACCCTGTTCCCCGGCACCGGCTACGCCGAGGAGATGGGCCGCGGCAAGGGGCGGGGCTACTCCGTGAACGTGCCCCTGTGGCCCGACTGCGACGACGAAATCTACATGTTCGCCTTTGAGAAGATCTTCCCCCCGGTGCTGGCGGCCTTTCAGCCGGACTATGTCATCACCCAACTGGGGGTGGACACCTTCATGGCCGACCCCCTGGCCAACCTGAACCTCACCACCCGGGGCTTTTTGCACTGCCTGTCCCTGGTGCGCGAATTGTGCCTGGGGCGCTGGATCGCCACCGGCGGCGGCGGCTACCACCCCATCAACGTGGCCCGGGGCTGGACCGCGGCCTGGGCCGTGATGCTGGGGCGGGAGAAGGACCTGCCCGAGTTCCTGCCGGCCGGCTTCGCGGCCGAACACCGCCTGCCGGCCGACGAGTGCCGCCTCCTGGATGTGGCCGAGTGCGTGCGCGGCCGCTTCTGGAACCGCTCGCGCCGCGACGCCGAGGAGTTGGTCAAGTACCTCGAAGACACCCTGTTCCCCCTGTTGGGGGCCAAACCCGTCTGAGCCGGCCCGCGCGCTCCCCGGGCGGCCGGCCCCGCCGGGTTTACTTTCCCGGCGCGGCCAAGTTCGGGCCAAGTTCGGGCCAAGTTCGGGCCAAGTTCCGCGCCTGCGCGGGTTGCAGGCTGCCGGCTTGGCGTGTAATTTCCAGGGTCATGAGCACGAAATCCTCCCCCGATCCCCTGGCTCCGGCCTTTGATTGCCTCCGCTGCGGCGATTGCTGCACCGGCGAAGGCGGCATCTTCTTCCGTCCGGACGAGGTGGGACCGGCCGCCGGGTACCTGGGCCTGACCGAAGACGAGTTCCTGGCCCGCTTTTGCCGCCCCCTGGAAGGCCTGTGGGAGATCCTGGCCGACGAACGCGGCCTCTGTTCCCTCGTGGGCCCGGCCGGCTGCCGCATCCACCCGGTCAAGCCCCGGGTCTGCCGCGCCTGGCCCTTCCTGCCCAACATCGTGGCCGACCCCGGCGCCTTCGAGGAGGCCAAGCTCTGCTGCCCGGGCATCAAACCGGCGGCCAGCCACGCCCAGTTCCAGGCCCAGGCCGCCCTCGAGGATCCCGGCCCCATACCCCACGCCCTCAAAAGGAGTTGACCCCCCGTGAGCGCCCAAGCACCCAGCCTTTCGTTTGAACTGCCCGCCGGAGCCCAACTGATCACCCGGGAGGCCGACGGCCGCCTGTTGGTCCCCGCCACGCCGGCCGTGGGCTTCATCGAGGGCGACGGCACCGGCCCGGACATCTGGCGCGCCGCCCGTCTGGTGCTGGACGCCGCCGTGGCCAAGGCCTACGGTGACTCCCGCCGGATCGCCTGGGTGGAGCTGATGGCCGGCGAGAAGGCCTTCGCCGCCCTGGGCGAGTATCTGCCCGAGACCACCATCGCCGATATCCGCGCGCTCAAAGTGGCCCTCAAAGGCCCCCTGACCACCCCGGTGGGCGGCGGCTTCCGCTCCCTCAACGTCACCCTGCGCCAGGTGCTGGACCTCTACGCCTGCATCCGGCCGGTCAAATACATCCCCGGCGTGCCCAGCCCGGTGAAACGGCCCGAGCTGGTGGACATGGTGGTCTACCGCGAGAACACCGAGGACGTGTACGCCGGCATCGAGTGGCGGGCCGAGAGCCCCGAGGCCCAGAAGGTGGTAGAGTTCCTGAACTCCCAACTGGGCACCAGGATCTCGCCCGCCGCGGCCATCGGCATCAAGCCCATGACCCGGGCCGGCAGCCGCCGCCTGGTGAAGATGGCCATCGAGTACGCCCTGTCCCACGGCCGCAAATCCGTGACCCTGGTGCACAAGGGCAACATTATGAAATTCACCGAGGGCGCTTTCCGGGACTGGGGCTACGAACTGGCCCGGGAAGACTACCCCGGGCGGCTCATCCCCGAGGGCGAGGAGGGCGCGGGCGTGGTTATCAAGGACCGCATCGCCGACAACATGTTCCAGCAGGCCCTGCTCCGGCCCGAGGAGTACGACGTGCTGGCCATGCCCAACCTGAACGGCGACTACATCTCCGACTGCCTGGCCGCCCAGGTGGGTGGCCTCGGCATGGCCCCCGGAGCCAACGTGGGCGACGAAGCCGCCATCTTCGAGGCCACCCACGGCTCCGCCCCCAAATACGCCGGCCAGGACAAGGTGAACCCCGGCTCGGTGATCCTCTCCGGCGTCATGCTCCTGGAACACCTGGGCTGGACCGAAGCCGCGAACCTCGTGTCCCCGGCCCTCTCCCGCGCCGTGACCGAAGGCCTGGTCACCTATGACCTGGCCCGCCAAATCCCCGGAGCCAAGGAACTCTCATGCTCGGAGTTCGCCCGGATGGTGGCCGAGCGGCTGTAAGAGATTGTCGGGAGAGGGGGAAGATGTGGGGGGAAACCCCTTTTTTTGAAAAAAAAGGGGTTTCCCCCCACACCCCCCTTCCCCCAAAAAACTTTGCAGTGTCCTTTGGTCTGGGAAAAATCATCCTCGCGCCATGGTTCCGGGTGGAAGTGGGGGAGATGGCGGCAAACGGCCCAGGGCGAAAATACTCCGGCAGCCCCCTAGCCCCCCGGCCCGGGCTGGCCGGCTGGCTCAGGCTGTTGGCCGGGCTGGCCTTCCCTCGGGCCTGCCCGGAGTGCGGGGCCCCGCCGGCCGCGGATGACGTCTTCTGCCCGGCCTGCGCGGCCGCGGTGGACCGGCTGGTCCCCTCCTGCCCCCGGTGCGGGAGCCCGGCCGGGCCGGGCGAGACCCCGGGCGCGGCGTGCGCCGCCTGCCGGCGGGAGCCGCCGCCCTTTGAGCAGGCCTTTGCCCCCTGGCGGCACGCCGGACCCCCGGCCCGGGCGGTGGCGGATTTCAAGTACCGCTACCGCTGGGCCACCGGCTGGGAGCTGGCCCAGGCCCTGGGGCGGGAGATCCCGCCGGCGTGGCTCACCTGGGCCCAGGTGGCGGCGCCCGTGCCCCTGCACCCCCGCCGCTTGCTCCGCCGGGGTTTCAACCAGTCCCTGGTCCTGGCCCGGGGCCTGGCCCGCGCGGCCCGGCAACAGGGCGGAGAACTCCCCGTGGCGGCGCGGCTCTTGGCCCGGCTCCGCCACACCCGGCCCCAGGTGGGGCTCAATGACGGCCAGCGCCGCCAGAACGTGGCCGGGGCCTTTGGCCCGGGGCGGGAGGCGGCCCGCTGGCTGACCGGCCGCCGGGTGCTGCTCGTGGACGACGTCTGCACCACCGGGGCCACGGTGGCCGAGTGCGCCCGGGTGCTGTTGGCCCAGGGGGCCCAGGCGGTGCGGGTGGTGACCCTGACCCGGGCCGGCCACGAGCCGGCCGGGCTCCCCCCCAGGCAGCCGTAGAGGTAAGAATTAAGAATATGGATACATCCAGCAAGCTCCAAGCGCGGGACCAGGCAGCCCGCCTCACCCGGGAGGTGCGGGAGGCCGGCGGCCGGGTGGTGTTCACCAACGGCTGCTTCGACCTGTTGCACGCCGGCCACGTGACCTATCTGGAAGAAGCCCGCGGCTTGGGCGATTTCCTGGCCGTGGGCCTGAACAGTGACGCCAGCGTGCAGAGCCTGGCCAAGGGCCCGGAACGGCCCCTGGTGCCCGAGGATCAGCGGGCCCGGGTGCTGGCGGCCCTGGCCGCGGTGGACCTGGTGGTGATCTTTGACGAGCCCACCCCCCTGGCCCTGATCGAGGCCCTGGCCCCGGACATCCTGGTCAAGGGCGGCGACTGGCCGGTGGAGGCCATCGTGGGGGCGGATTTCGTGCGGGCCCGCGGGGGCCTGGTGGCGTCCCTGCCCCAGGTGCCCGGGCTTTCCACCACCGCCCTGGCCGAGAAGATTCGGGGAAGCGCTTGACAACCCCCGCCCGGTCCTGGTGAATTTAGGCTAATACCCTTCCCTCACCCTCGGGTGCCAGTGGGAGTAATTTCATGATGAATACAAACCTTAAAGTTTTTTTGAGGAAGGAAGATGTGGGGGGAAACCCCTTTTGTTGAAAAAAAAGGGGTTTCCCCCCACATCTTCCTCGTCATCAAGCAAACTTTTAACGAAAGAAGCGCGCCATGAACCCCACCCCCGAGAAGTCCGAGCCCCGGCCCTCCCGGCTGGCTTGGTTGAATCCTTTTGGCGGCGGGATATCCCCGGTCAAACGCCTGGTGCGGGCCGTGCTCCTGGTGGTGGTCCTGTATTTCCTGGTGGCGCCGTTCGTGTGGTGGCGGGAGTATTCCCGGGCCTTTCCGGATTTCTTTGATCCCCGGCCGCCGGCCAAGGAGGCGGCCGATGTCCAGGCCTATCCTCCGGGCACGGTGTACACCGGGGCCATGATCACCCTGGGTGAGCAACTGCTCACCGGGTGGCTGCCCAACGACATCCTGTATCCCAGCATTTTCCTGGACAATCCCCAGAACTTCCAATTGGGCGTGTTGGAGGTGTTGCGCTACGCCAGCCGGGTCCTCCGGGACAACCTGAGCCGCCAGCGCACCACCGACAAGATCGACGCCGAGGCTGACCGGGCCTTTACCGACTTTTCCAACAACCCCAAGCTGTGGATGCTGCCCTCGGCTGAGAGCAAAATCTCCGACGGCGTCTTGACCCTGAAGCGCTTTCAAGCCAACCTCAAGACCAAAAAGTCCAATTTCTATCCCCGGGCCGACAACCTCATCGAAATGATGGAGCAGTTCACCAGCCTGTTGGGCGGGGTGGACACCCGCCTGGCCAACGCCCCCCGGGACTGGTCCCTGCACCTGAGCGAAGAAACCGCCGGGGATCGCTACTCCGAGGGCGAGACCATGACCTCGGTGAAGGTGCCCTGGACCCAGGTCGACGACAACTTCTACTTTGCCCGCGGGGTGTCCTATGGGCTCAGGGAGATGCTCCTGGCCGCGCAGTGGGAGTTCGCGGACGTGATCAAAATGAAGCGCTCGGACGAGCTGTGGCAGAACGTGGTGGACGAATTGGCCCTGGCCAACTTCGAACCCCTGTTCGTGCTGAACGGCTCCCGGGACTCCGTCTTTGCCAACCACAGCCTGATGCTCATGGCCACCCTGGAGGATTGCCGCCAGAAGATGAGCAACATTCAGCACATGCTGGAGAGGTAACAGGATGCCGGCCCCTCCCCGATGCCGAGATTGTCTTTTTTGTGAGGACGTGCTGGACGGCGCGGTGTACTGCAGCAGCGCCGATCTGGCCCAGGATTGCGGCTGGGAAGCCTATTACCTGGAGCAGGGCTTCCTGGTGCTGCCGCCGGACGACGCCCGGTTGCAGACTTGCTTCTGGTACGTGGCCAAACGCTGAGGACCGCCTCGGCGAAAGGCCGCCCCGGGGCGGCAGGTTTGCCGGGTTATCCCGTCACGCCGCCCCCCGGTACCCCCCCAGAGCCTCTTGAAAGGTAGCCAACTCCTCAAAGGGATGGAGGAGCCCCATGGCCTTGTTGAAGGTGGGGATGCCCGCCTCCTCCACCGCGGCCAGGGGGTTCAGCCCGCCCAGCACCACCAGCCCCACCCGGCCCGGCGACACCGGCACCTCCAACAGCGGCTGCCCGGGCCGTCCCAGCAGGAGAATCCCCCCCAACCCGGCCCTTTCCATGCGGGCGCCCAGGCGGCGGGCCTTGTCCGCGGCCTGGGAGGGTATTTCCCGGAAGCTGGCCCCCACCAGGCCCTCGCCGCTGGCCAACACCGCGCCCACCGAGGTCATCTGGCCCTTGATGAAGATCTCCAGGGGGTCCAGGGTGGTGCCGTCGTAGTTGATGATCTGCACGAAGCGTAACGGTTTGCCGCCGGAAAAGGCCAACAGTCCGCCGAAGCGGTTGGTGGTGGGGATGCCCTCGGCCAAGAGCACCCCGTTGACGCTCACCGAGCAGATGGTGGCCACCCCCACCTCGTCCGGCCCCAGGGTCAGGCGGCCCAAGCGGGCGCCCGGCGGGGCCCAGAGCATGCGCCGGCCCATGCCCAGGCCCGCGGCGAAGATCTTCTCCATGATCAGGGCGGCTTGGGCCGCCCGGGCCACCTTCAGGGTGGAGAGGTTGATCACCACCAGGCCCTTGGCCTGGCGCAGGCGGAAGGTCATGCGGAAGGTCAGGGCGTCCACCCGGGCGGCCACGAAGCCCACCTTGTCGGCCACGAAGGAACTTTCCAGCTCCTGGCGGCCCTTGGCCGTGAGCACGCGCCCCCGGCGGCCCGAACTCTCGGTGAAGCCCTGCTGGTCGGTGATGTTCAGGTAGTAGCGGATGGTGCGCTGGCTCATGGGCCGCCCGCCCACCTCCAGGGCCTGGGCCAGGCGGGCCCCCCCCAGGGGCCGCTCGGACTCGGCCAACACGTTCAGGATGTCCAGCACCTTGCGCCGGCTGCGCTCGTCCATGGCCATGGATACTATTCCCTTTCCCGCCGGGGCGGCATGCTGCCGCTCCCAGCGGCATGCTGCCGCTCCCTATTCGTGTCGTGCGAAGCCCGACTCCGCCCCGGCCTCGCGCGCTCCCGGAGCAGGCTTGCCATCAACCTGCAATTCCAGCGGTATGCTGCCGCCCCCAGCGGCATGCTGCCGCTCCCATATCGTGTCGTGCGAAGCCCGACTCCGCCCCGGCCTCGCGCGCTCCCGGAGCAGGCTTGCCATCAACCTGCAATTCCAGCGGCATGCTGCCGCCCCCAGCGGCATGCTGCCGCTCCCATATCGTGTCGTGGGAGGCCCGACTCCGACCCAACCTCGCCCGCTCCCGGAGCAAGCTTGCCATCAACCCGCGACCCCAGCGGCATGCTGCCGCTCCCATATCGTGTCGTGGGAGGCCCAACTCCGACCCAACCTCGCCCGCTCCCGTAGTAGGCTGGCCAGGAACCTGCGACTCCAGCGGCATGCTGCCGCTCCCAATTAGTGTCGTGCGGGGCCCGACTCCGCCCCGGCCTCGCGCGCTCCCTTGCTAAGCCTGCCATGAACCTGCAACTCCTGGCGTTCGTTTTTCGGCCGGGTTTTTTAAGTGCGGAAAGCTTTTCACCCCCTCGCCTCCCCACCGGCCCCAAATTGGGGATCAGGGGGAGTTAGGCAGCGTATATTAATGGCATAACCCGCCCAAGAGTCCGGAACCACGCCCGGCGGGCGCCGTCCGGCGCCGCGGCAGGCCGGGCGCCGGCGACCGGCGCCGCCCGGACGGGCTGTGTGACCAACCTACCGGCCCCAGGCGCTGGGGTCAAGTTCAAGGCTGCAATTTTGCAGCCTTTGGCCTAAGCTTCCCACGAGAGGCCCCCGAGGGAACGGAGAAAACACCATGGCCAGTTACCCTTTATTTTTCCTTAAAAAATGCGGTCTAATGCGCCTTGCCGCCCCAGGCCGCCAACTATTGACAATTTGGTATCCCCATGGGATAAAGGCAAACATTGCCGTTTCAAACGTGTGTTTGGCGGAAAAATCCGCCAAATGGCACGGCTTTAGATCGCCAACCAAGGCCACCCTGGCCTTGGTTGGTCGCGCCTTGACAAAAGCGTGGTTTTGCCAAGGCTCACGATTTGCGTCGATTTTGACAAATCTCCGCAAATCGGGAGGCCATCCCTGGCCTCCCCCAGGCTGTTTGCCAACCGCCTGGTTTTTTGCCCAAACCGCCCGCCAAGGTAGGCGCGGACCCTGGGGCGAGTCATGAGCGTGGTGCGAGTGGCCCTGGCCCAGATCAACCCCACGGTGGGTGATCTGGAAGGCAACGTGGCCCTGATCGAACGATACCTGGACCAAGCCCGGCAAGCGGGAGCGCACGTGGTGCTTTTTCCGGAGCTGGCCGTGTCCGGTTACCCGCCCGAGGACCTGCTCATGAAGCCCCGCTTCCTCCAGGACGCCGCCCTGGCCCTGGAGCGCCTGGCCCCGGCCTGCCAGGACCTCATCGCCCTGGTGGGCTTTCCGGAGTCCGCGGACGGGGTGGTGTACAACGCCGCGGCCGTGCTTTCCCAGGGCCGGGCCCTGGGGCGCTACCGCAAGCTGGAGCTGCCCAACTACGGGGTCTTCGACGAAAAGCGCTACTTCACCCCGGGGGAGCGCCCCTTCTTCCTGGATCTGGGAGGCATTCGAGCCCAACTCACCATCTGCGAGGACGTCTGGATCCCGGGCAACACCCTGGAGCAGGCGGCCCGCCGCCACGGGGCCCAACTGGTGCTGAACCTCTCGGCCTCGCCTTTTTTTGCCGGCAAGCTGGCCATCCGCCAGGAGATCATGGGCCGCTACGCCCAGGCCTCGGGGGCGGTGGTCTGCCACAACAACCTCATCGGCGGCCAGGACGAGCTGGTCTTCGACGGCGGCTCCCTGGTGGTGACCCCCCGGGGGCGGGTCTTGGCCGCGGCCCAACGCTTCCAGGAGGACCTGGTGGTGTTGGACCTGGACCTGCCGCCGTGGCCCGGGCCCCTGGAGAGCCCCGAGGTGGAGGTGCTGGCCCTGGACGCCCCGGCCCCGCCGCCCGGCCCGGCCCGGAGCGGCCACCTGGCCCCCGCGGCGGACGAGCCCTCCGAAATGCTGGCCGCCCTGGTGTTGGGCACCCGGGACTACGTGCAAAAGAACGGCTTCAAGCGGGTGGTCCTGGGCCTGAGCGGCGGCATCGACTCGGCGCTGACCGCGGCCATCGCCGTGGAGGCCCTGGGCGCGGCCAACGTGGTGGGGGTGACCATGCCCAGCCGCTACACCTCCGGCGAGACCAAGAGCGACGCCGAGCTGGTGGCGGCCAACCTGGGCATCGAACTGTTCACCCTGCCCATCGCCGGCATCCTGGAAAGCTATCTGGGCGAGTTGGGCCGGGCCCTGGGCGAGGAGGTGGGCGGGGTCACCGAGGAGAACCTGCAGGCCCGCATCCGGGGCAATCTCCTGATGGCCCTGTCCAACCGCCACGGCTGGCTGGTCTTGACCACCGGCAACAAATCCGAGACCGCGGTGGGCTACTGCACCCTGTACGGTGACATGGCCGGCGGTTTCGCGGTGATCAAGGACGTGCTGAAGACCCGGGTCTACCAGCTGGCCGAACTGGTGAACCAGCGGGCCGGCCGCGAGCTGATCCCCCAGAGCACCATCGACCGGCCGCCCTCGGCCGAACTCCGGCCCGACCAGAAGGACACCGATTCGCTGCCGCCCTACGAGGTGCTGGACCCGGTGTTGCAGGCCTACGTGGAGCAGGACAAGGTGCTGGACGAGATCGCCTGCGAGGGCCACGACCCGGCCCTGGTGGTCCGGGTGGCCCGCATGGTGGACCTGAACGAGTACAAGCGCCGCCAGGCCCCCCCGGGGGTGAAGATCTCCCCCAAGGCCTTTGGCAAGGACCGGCGCCTGCCCATCACCAACCTCTACCGGCCGGGCTGGAACTAGAAATGATTTATCAAAATAATGAAATATATGAAGTTTTTTGGGGGAAGGGGGGTGTGGGGGGAAACTTCTTTTTTTCCCAAAAAAGGGGTTTCCCCCCACATTCCCATTTCTTCGAAAGGCTCCTAGAACCATGCGCGTAATGGTGTTGCAGCATCACCCCGACGAGGGGCCGGGGACCCTGGGCGGGTTCCTGTTGGAGCACGGCGCCGATTTGGAGATCCTGCCGCTGTTCCGGGGGGCCGCCGTGCCGGGTGACGCCGACGGCTACGATCTGGTGGTCGCCATGGGCGGACCCATGAACGTGTACGAGGAGGACGCCCACCCCTGGCTGAAGCCGGAAAACGAGCTTCTGGCCCGGGCGCTCACCGCCGGGCAGCCGGTGGTGGGGGTCTGCTTGGGGGCGCAGCTCATGGCCAAGGCCCTGGGCGCGGCGGTGGTGGACTCGCCCGTCAAGGAACTGGGCTGGTACACCGCCGAGCTGACCCCCCAGGGGCGGGAAGACCCCCTGTTCCAGGGGGTGGGGAACCAGCTCTCGGTGTTCCACTGGCACGGCGACATGTTTCTGGTGCCGGCCGGCGGACGGCTGTTGGCCACGGGCACGGGCTGCCCCCACCAGGCCTTCCGCTGGTACAACGGCTGGGCCTTGCAGTTCCACGTGGAGGTGACCGGGCCCATCGTGGCGGCGTGGTGCGAAAATGACGCCGCCCAGCGGGACGCTCTCTTGCCGGGCTTTGGGGGGACGGGGCAGGAGATGGCGCAGCAAGGGCGCCAAATGTTCAACAATTTGTGGGGCATATTGCAGGGCTCCGGGGCCCTGGCCGCGGAGCGGCCCAAAATAGGATAGAGGGATTTATTACCTTATGATATAATTATCGGGGTCGTTTTTTTTCGATCTCGCGAATCCGCGCGTCTCCGCTCTTCCGAGGGAGGCGTTGCCGGACTGGCCGCATCCTCAGGCTCCCCCGGCCGGACGCCGCCCGCGTCCCCGCCGGGTCCCCATGACGGCCGGGCGCACGTCCACGAAAACGAACTCCGTCTTCTCCCAGCCCCGGGGCTCCGCGCCCCAGGGCCGTGGCCGTGCGCGGCGAAAACCGCGGCGTCACGGGAGGCTTGACGGCGAGATATTGGCAAGACGAGGTCGATGCATGGCTACAACGAATACATGCATGTTTAGACGGTAGGTTACGCCACGTTGCCGTCGCGCTTTGCAAACAATCTACCTCGTGCGGGCCATGGACGGCCCGCCAATTCACGAGCCTGAAAGGCGAGAGATTTGTGAGTCTTGGCAAAATCGCATTTTTGCCAAGATTCCAAGATGCACGGTGCAGGACGCACCGTGCATCATCTCAAGACCGGGCCCCTGGCCCGGCGGTTTGGACCTTGAAAGGAGAAACGATGGTGGCTCTCGGCTCCCCCACCCAGTCTCCGCCGGAGATCGTGGTGCTCTACTGCCGGCAGACCTTGGCCAGAGACGTCAAGGAGCCCCAGGGGGTCCGCAAGCTGGACGGCTTCAACGTCCGGCTGGTGCTGTTGCCCTGCAGCAGCAAAGTGGAAACCCCCCATTTCCTGCGCATCCTGGAAACCGGGGCCGCCGGCGTGCTGTTGGTGGCCTGCCCCGAGAAGACCTGCACCTTCCTGGTGGGCAACTCCCGGGCCGAACGGCGCATTGCCTACGCCCAGGGCCTCCTGGCCCAGGTGGGCATGGGCACCGAACGTTTACAGATGACCAGGGCGGCCGACCTGACCCTGGAAGACCTGATGGAGCTGGCCGCCCGGCAGGCGGAACTAGTCAAGCCCCTGGGGCCGAACCCCATGCAACAAGGAGGCGATCAATAAATGATCACAGCCGAATGGAAACCCATTCCCGAACTGCTGGCCAGCCTTAAGGGCCACAAGAACGTGCTCCTGGTGGGCTGCGCCACCTGCGTGGCGGAATGCGCCGCCGGCGGCGAGCGGGAAGTCAACTCCCTGGCTCCCATCCTCCGGATGGGCCTCAAGAACGAAGGCCAGGACACCAATATCATCACCCGCACCCTGGAGCGGCAGTGCGAGCCCGAGTTCGTGGAAGAACTGGCCGCCCTGGCCCCCCAGGTGGACGCCATCATGAGCATTGCCTGCGGCATCGGCATGCAGCTGGTGGCCGAGCGCTTCCAGGAAATCCCCCTCTACCCCGGCGTGAACACCACTTCCCTGTCCATCCGTGAGCTGCCCGGTCTGTGGACCGCCCGCTGCGGCGCCTGCGGCGACTGCGTGTTGGGCGAGACCTTCGGCCTGTGCCCCGTGGCCCGCTGCGCCAAGAGCCTCCTGAACGGCCCCTGCGGCGGCACCCGCCGGGACGGCAAATGCGAAGTGGACGAGAATACCGACTGCATCTGGTACCTCATCGTGGAACGCGCCAAGGCCCGCGGCCGGCTCGCCGACCTGGCCAAGGTCCGGCAGACCAAGAACTGGTCCAACTCCAGCCACGGCGGCCCCAAGAGAATGGTCAGGGAGGATTTGCGCTCATGAAACCCCGCGTTGGAACCCAACTTGAGAAGGTCCTGTTGGCCGGCCAATTCGCCCTCACCTTGGAAGTGGGACCGCCCCAGGGGCCGGACCCCGCACCCATGCGGAAAAAGGCCGCCCTGTTGAAGGGCTTGGGAGACGGCTACAACGTCACCGACAACCAGACCGCGGTGGTGCGCATGTCCTCCATCGCCGG
>JAHLLK010000089.1 GCA_020444165.1 Deltaproteobacteria bacterium
GGGCCGGCCTGGGCCAGAGCACCTGCATCGGCATCGGCGGCGACCCCATCATCGGGCTCAACTTCGTGGAGCTTTTGCAGCTGTTCGCCGCGGACCCCCAAACCGAGGCGGTGTGCGTCATCGGCGAGATCGGCGGCGACGCCGAGGAGCAGGCGGCCGATCTGGTGGCGGCCGGCTATCCCAAGCCGGTGTTCGGTTTCGTGGCCGGGCTCACCGCCCCTCCGGGCAAGCGCATGGGCCACGCCGGGGCCATCATCAGCGGCAAGAAGGGCCGCGGCCAGGACAAGATCGCGGCCATGGAAAAGGCCGGCATCACCGTGGTGCGGGCCCTGGGCGAGTTCGGGGCCACGGTGGCCGCTTCCCTGAAAAAGTAAAAATGTCGGCCGCCCGCCTCCGAGGCGGCGTAAAATCGGCAGAAAGCGCATGACCGGCCCCCCTTCCCGGGGGGCCGGCCGCTCCACCCCGACCCGGAGGCTCCCCATGTCCGTGGCCAGTCATGGCTATCCCCGCCCCTTGATCCTGAAAAACTGCTGCGAGGTCTGGCTGCGGCCTTTGGACCCGGCCCAGGACGCGGGCCGGGTCTTTGATTTCTTCGACCGCATCCCCCCCACCGAGCGCTGGTATTTGGAGAACGACGTCAGCGACCCCACGGTGGTGCGCCACTATCTCCTGGAGTACCATCCGGCCCGGGCTCTGCCCATCATCGCCCTGGACGAGCAGGAACGCATCGTGGGCAAAGCCACCCTGAACCGCTATCATAAAGGGGCGCGGGGACATGTGGGCAAGATCCGGGTGGTGGTGGACCCCGCCTACCGGGGCCAGCGCCTGGGCACCTATCTCCTCCTGGACTTGATCCAGCTGGCGGTGGACCTGGGCCTGGAGATGTTGGTCCTGGAGTTCATCCGGGGCATCGAGGACAAGGGCATCCGCGCCGCCCGGCATCTGGATTTCTTCGAGCAGGCGGTGCTGCCCGATTACGCCCGGGACCCCAAAGGCAACCGCTACGATTTGGTGCTCATGGTCAAGCGACTGCACCGCGGCTGGGAGGATTTTTAGGCCTCCGGGCCGCGATTCAGGGAGTCGGGAGCGCGGGAGGCGTGGGGCGGCCCGCCGGGCGGTAGTGGTCCCTTCCAAGGTGGTTGGCAGCGGGCATGGGCAAGCAAGAGATCCAAGAACTCCAGACCCCCCAGGGCCTGGTGCAGCTCCGCACCTACGTGCGCGACGAGGAGCTGGCCCGCTACCGGCTGGACCTCGGCATCGGGGTGTTCAGCCGCTACCGCTCCATCCTCACCAGCCTGCCCAGCCTCATGGAGCAGGCCTCCCACCCGGACACCAACCTCTGCCTGGCCCTCCATGAGGGCGACACCATCGTGGGCTACGCCGTCCTGCGGCAGCCGCCGCCGGGCGAGCGCTGGGGCGAGATGAAGCCGCCCTTGATGTACGAGCTGTTCGGGGAGAACGCCCGGGGCTGGCGGGGCCTGGGGCTCATGAAGCCCATGATCCACCTGGTGGTCAATGATCCGGCCAATGACGACCGCATCATCTACATCGTGGGCTATTCCTGGCACTGGGACCTGGACGAAACCGGCAAGGACACCCAGGCCTACCGGGAGACCATCATCCATTTGCTCACGCCCCTGGGCTTCAAGCAATACCCCACCAACGAGCCCAACGTGAGCCTGCGGCCGGAGAACTTGTTCATGGTGCGCCTGGGCAAGAACCTGGAGGGTGACCGCACCATCCGGCGCCGCCTGACCAACCTGTTGTTCGGTATTCAAGAAGACGATTAAAGAAGCGGGGCGCGGAGCCGGCTCGCCCCGGCGGGGGCGGGCTCCCAGGGAGCGGGTTCAGGGGCGGCCCTCGGGGGCGGCGGGGGTCAGCATCCAGGTTTGGAAGTCCGCCGCCAGCCAGGCCGTCCGCGGCGAGTCCGGCGCGGCGAGACGCAGGGCGGTGAGGGCGGCCAGGGCCTTCTGCCGGAGCAGTTCCCGGCCCGGCGCGGAGGGCTCGGCCTGCTGCCAGGCCAGGGCCAGGCCCCGGGCCTGTTTGGCCCGGGCGTACACGTCGTCCGGGTCCAGCTTGCGGGCCTTTTCCAAGGCTTGCAGGGCCGTGCCCAGGCGGTGGCGGCACAATTCCAGATAGCCCAAGTACTTCCAGCCCCAGGCGTCGTTCGGCCGCGCCGCGGTGTACGCCCCCATCTCGCGGGCCGCGGTCTGGTATTGATAAGTGGCGCAGTGGTGGGCCAAGGCCGCCAGCTTGTGCAGCCGGGGGGCGTCCGGGGTCAGTTCCCGGGCCCGGGCCAACAGCGGCAGGGCCTTGAGGCCCTGGGCGGTGCACACGTAGAGCCGGGCCAGGGCCAGGAGGCCGGCCGGGTCAAGGTGCTCAGCCGCGGCCCGCTCTTCCAGGGCGGCCAGTTCCCGGGCCCAGGCCGCATCGCGGGAAAGGTCGTAGCGGTCGGCCGGCTCCCAGGGGATGTCCTGGCCCAGCCAGTGCTCCGCGCCCCTGGTCAGGGCCACGTAGGGGTGGTCGCCCCGCTCGATGCCCCAGCGGGGGCTGGGGCCCATGCGCACCCATTTGCGCTGGTTCACCAGGTCGAACTGCCAGCCCCCCGGCCCCCGGGCCAAGAGAAACGGCGCCTGGTCCCAGCCCGGCCCCGGGCCGAACCAGATCACCGCGTAGTCCCCGGCTTGGCGCACCTGGGGGGTGCGAGCCCCGTAGGTGTGGTAGTTCTGGGCCAGGCGCGAGGCCGGCAGCCCGGTGAAGCCCCGCATGATCAGCCGGGCCACGGCCGGGTACACCCCCAGGTCCCAGGCCCGCACCTGGTCCCGCCACACGGCCACCAGGTTTTGCCAGGCCATGAGCGGTGTGTCCCCGGCCGGGTAGGCCCGGGCGGGGGTGGGAACCGGGGCTGGGGTGGCGTCGGCGCCCCGGATCACTCCCCCGCCGCCGGCCGCCGGCGCCGCCCCGGCCCGGGCCGCGAGCTGGGGGTCGGCCGCGGCCTGGCCCTGGGCGCGGGCCCGTTCCTCCACCAGCTCCAGCACCGCAGTCACCCCAGCCCCGGCCTCTTTGGTTTGGCAGTAGGGCAACAGCACCTGGTCGGCGGCCCGGCCCAGGAAGGCGTCGGTGAACACCGGCTCCAGGGCCGGGGACACCTCCAGGCGCACTTTGGCCGCGGCCCGGACCAAAAGCACCACCATCCCCCGGTTGCCCAGCTTGCCGCCCACCTGCCAGGCGGTGAGCAGGCGCCGCGCCGCGTCCCCCGGGGTCTCGCCCCGGGGCAGGGCCGGGAGGCTCACCACCACCGCTTCCAGGTGATAGGCCCGCTCCAGGGCGGCCAGGCGCTCGCCCAGGGACTCGCTGAGCCCGCTGAGCACCCCGGCCTGGTCAAAGACCCGGCGGCCCGGGGGGCCGGGGCGCTTTTGCCAGAATTCCGGGGGCGGGGTGGGCAGGATCGCGGCGGGTTTTTCCGCCCCGGCCCAGGCCTCGCCCACCGCGCAGGTCATGGCCCGGGCCGACGCGGCCCAGGCCAGGCCCAGGCCCCAGAGAAGGGCCGCCGCCACCAGGAGCAGGGCCAGGGCCCGGATGGCGCAGCCGCCCCGGGACTGCGGCCTAGGAGTGGATTGGAATCTTCGAGCCATACTTGATTTGATCCCCTCCTTCCCTTTCGGTCGTAATTCCCCCTTGAAGTTGACTATTGCCCAAGCGGATGAGGGGGTTGCCCGGAGCCTCCTGCACCATGCAACCGCCTCCAGGAGAAAACACCAAAGTTTTTTGGGGGATGGGGGGTGTGGGGGGAAGGACCCTTTTTTTCAAAAAAGGGTCCTTCCCCCCACATCTTCCTCTTCTTCCCAACTCCTCAGTGGGCCTCGGCCCAGTTGTTTCCCCAGCCCAGGTCCACTTTCAGGGCCACCTTGAGTTGGCCCACGCCTTCCATGGTTTCCCGGACCACTTGGGCGAACTGTTCCACGGCCATCCAGGGCACCTCGAACACCAGCTCGTCGTGCACTTGCAGGATCATCAGCGCTTCGGGCCAGTTTTTGGCCATGATGCGGTCCATTTCCAGCATGGCCAGCTTGATGAGGTCCGCGGCCGAGCCCTGGATGGGGGTGTTCAGGGCCACCCGCTCGGCCGCCTCGCGGGCGATACGATCCGACGAGTTGATGGCCGGCAGGAAGCGCCGCCGCCCCAACAGGGTGGTGACGTAGCCCCGGTCCCGGGCCTGGGCCAGGTTGGCCGCCTGGAAGGCGGCGATGCCCTGGTAGCGGCCCAGGTACTTCTCGATGATGTCCTGGGCCTCGGCCCGGCTGACCCCCTGCTCCCGGGCCAGGCGGAAGGCGCTCATGCCGTAGAGCACCCCGAAGTTCACGGTCTTGGCCCGGGCCCGCATCTCGCGGGTGACCTTATCCGGCGGGATGTCGAAGATGCGGCTGGCGGTCTGGGTGTGCACGTCCAGGCCGCTGGCCATGTCGGCCAGGAGCAGCGGGTCCTCGGAGAGGTGGGCCAGCACCCTGAGCTCGATCTGGGAATAGTCGGCCGAGAGCATGAGCTTGCCCGGCTCGGGCACGAAGCATTGGCGGATGCGGAGCCCCAGGTCGGAGCGCACGGGGATGTTTTGCAAATTGGGGTCCGAGGAGGAGAGCCGGCCGGTGGCGGCCACGGTCTGGTTGAAGCTGGTGTGCACCCGGCCCGTGTCGGGGTGGATCAGGCCGGGCAGGATGTCCACGTAAGTGGACTTGATCTTGGTCAGGGTGCGGTAGTTCAAGATCTCGGCCGGCAGCTCGTGCTCCTTGGCCAGGATGGTCAACACGGTCATGTCCGTGGAATAGCCGGTCTTCTTCTTGGTCTTCTTCACCTGGCTGAGGCCCAGCTCCTCAAAGAGCACCGTGGCCAACTGCTGGGGGGAGTTGAGGTTGAACTCGCGGCCGGCCAGGCGGTAGCAACTGGCCTCCAGCTCCACCAACTGGCCTTCCATCTCCTTGGACAGCTCGCCCAGCTGGCCCGCGTCCAGGCGCACCCCCGCCCGCTCCATGCGGGCCAACACCGGCACCAGGGGCATCTCCAGATCGGCGAACAGCTCCCACAGCCCGGCGTCCTTGAGTTCCGGCTCCAGCTTCAGGGCCAGTTGCAGGGCCACGTCCGCGTCCTCGGCCGCGTAGTCCACCGCCTTGTCCAGCGGCGCGTCGGCAAAGGACTTGTCCTTGCCGCCGGTGGCCTCCTCAAAGGGGATCACCGAGCGGCCCAGATGCTCGCCGGCCAGGGCGGTGAGCCCGTGGGAGGCCTTGCCCGGGTTCAGGAGATAGTCGGCCACCATGGTGTCGAAGGCCACTCCCCGGGCCGGCATCCCGGCCCGCTCCAGCACGGTGAGGTCGTACTTCAGGTTCTGGCCGATCTTGGGCAGGCCCGGGTCGGCCAGGGCCGCGCCCAGGAGTTTCTTGGCCTGGGCCAGGTCCATCTGCTCCGCGGCCGGCAGGTTGTGGCCCACCGGCACGTAGATGCCCTCATGGGGGGTGTGGGCCAGGCTGAAACCCACCAGCCTCGCCCGCATGGGTTCGGTGGAGGTGGTCTCGGTGTCGACGCTGAGCCGGCCCAGGGTGCGCGCCTCGGCGATCACCGCCTTCAGGTCCGCCGGCTTGGTCACCAGGCGGTAGGCCGATTTGGGGCTGGGGGCCGGGGGGGCGAACTCCTTCAGCAGGCGGGTGAACTCCAGCTTGGCCAGGATGGGGGTCAACACCGCCGGGTCGGGCTCCACCACCCGGAAGGCCGCGGGCTCGAAGGTGAGCGGCGCGTCGGTGGCCAGGGCCACCAGGCGCCGGCTCAACAGGGCCTGGTCGCGGTGAGCCAGGAGGTTATCCCGAAGCTTGCTCTTCTTCATCTCCGGCGCGGCCTCCAAGACGGCGTCCAGGCTGCCGTATTCGTTCAAAAGCTTGGCCGCGGTCTTGGGCCCCACCCCGGGCACCCCGGGCACGTTGTCCGTGCTGTCGCCAGAAAGGGCTTGCAGGTCGATGGCCTGCTCCGGGGTCACCCCCAGTTTTTCCCGCACCTCGGCCGGCCCCAGGCGCACCTCCTTCATGGTGTCCCACAGGGTCACCCCCGGGCCCACCAACTGCAGCAGGTCCTTGTCGCCGGAGACCAGGATCACCTGGAAGCCTTGCTCCCGGGCCAGGCGGGCCAGGGTGGCCATGAGGTCGTCGGCCTCGTAGCCCTCCATCTCCACGGCCGGCAGCGACAAGGCGGTGACCACCTGACGCACCAGGGGGAACTGGGTTCTGAGCGCCGGGTCGGGCTCGGGGCGGTTGGCCTTGTAAAAAGGATACATCTTGTGCCGGAAAGTGGGGCCCTTGGCGTCGTACACCACGGCCAAATACGCGGGCTGGGCCTCCTTGATGACCTTCAAGAGCATCTGCGTAAAGCCGAACACCGCGTTCGTGGGCACCCCCTCACTGGTGGAGAGGTTCCGGATGGCGTGGAAAGCGCGGTGGATGTAGCTGGAGGCGTCCAATAGATAGAGCACGCGATCATCGGCCACGGGGCCTCCTTGTCGGGGAAGAAGGGGAAGATGTGGGGGGAAGGACCCTTTTTTAAAAAAAAGGGTCCTTCCCCCCACACCCCCCTTCCCCCAAAAAACTTCATATAATTAAACAGGTTGAAATAGGCCAGGGGCGGCAATTTTCAACCTCCGGTTTGGACTGGGAGAATCCCGTGTGGGAGGTTCCTGGCCCAATCTTAGCATATTGGCCGGGAGAGGGGAGGGGAGGGGCGACGGCACTGGGCGGGCTTGCCCGGGGGCGGTACCCCCGGGTGAAACAACGGCACATGAAAAGAGGCCATTGCATGGTGAAACACATAAAACGTGTTGATATTATGTCAAAAATGGCTGTGAGACATGATTACGGCAGGCAATGGCCGATGCGGGCCAAGGATGGCCCGCCAAATTGCAAGCTTAAAAAAGCTTGCAATTTGTGAGGCTTGGCAAAACCGCGTTTTTGCCAAGCCGACATTGCACGGGGCAGGACGCCCCGTGCAATGCTCTCGAAAAGAGGTTTTGGCGGGAGGAAGAGATGAAGCCGGTCAGAGTGTGTAGGGTGACGGGGATAACCTAGGGATAATTCGGGATAATTGTGGATAATAAGTGGAAATGGTTGACAAAGAAGAAGAGTTGCCTGACAATATAACAATATATACTTGACAATAATTGGTTTTGGAAACGCATATGGCTGACAATAGTGAAATACGGCGGCGTGCGCTAGAGCTAATCGCGGAAGACGGGCGAGACGTGGCGAAAAGGCTGGCCGAGGAGTTCGGTTTTTCGCGGCAGACCGCCAACGCCCATCTCAAGGCGCTGCTGCGGGATGAGGTAATTAAGGCGGAGGGTCATACTAGAGCAAGAGTTTATTCTTTGGAGAATACTTACAATATAAATAGAGCATATATACGCAAAGACCTACAAGAAGATAGAGTTTGGTCGGAATTGGTGGCGCCTGTTGTTGGCGACTTGCCTGATAATGTCCGTGATATATGGCGGTATGGGGTGACCGAAATGGTCAACAATGCCATTGATCATTCCGGGTCAGTTTCTGTCTATGTTTTTGTTGTTCGTAATGCTCTCTATACCTCTTGTTGGGTAATAGATAACGGGGAAGGAATTTTTCATAAAATTGCAGCTGAACTTGGTTTGTATGATCAACGGGAAGCAATTTTAGAACTGGCCAAGGGTAAGTTGACCACTGATCCAGAAAGGCACACTGGAGAGGGCATCTTTTTTGCGTCGAGAATGTTTGACTTGTTCTATATATATTCTGGAAAATTGAGTTATTCGCATCACATAGATCATGAATTTGACTATTTAGAGGAAAATTATCGCGACGGTCGGGGAACTACGATTTTTATGCGTTTGTTTAATGACAGTAAACGCATTCCCCGAGAAGTGTTTGATCGTTTCGCCATGCCGGATGAATTTACCTTCGCCAAAACGGTGGTGCCGGTACGCTTGGCCCAATACGAAGGCGAAAAACTGGTTTCACGTTCCCAGGCCAAAAGACTCTATCAGCGTTTTGAAAAATTTCGTTACGTGACACTTGATTTCGAAGGTGTCACCGAGATCGGCCAGGCTTTCGCCGACGAGCTGTTCAGGGTTTTTACCAATGAGCATCCCACCGTGGAACTGGCAGCCACCAATACCACGGACCTGGTTGCTAAAATGATCGCGCGGGCCCAAGCCAAAGGCTCCATTTAATATCGCCGACCCTGCCCGAGATTGTTGGCTACCCTAGCCAGCCCTTCCCAACCCCTTCCAAACGACCTGCCCCCGGCAGCTTGGCGCGGTTCGGTCATAAATCGCCCTTCCCGCTGTCCTTCGCCCCGCGCACCTTCCCAGACTGGTTACCAGACTTGGGAAAAATGCTAGAATTGTTCCCAGTACGCTTCGGCCTGCCCCAACGTCGCAGAAGCAGCACCCGCTAGGCAGGTATATCCCGCCGGAAAAATCGAGAAGTCATGCCGGGTTGGTTTGCCAATCTGACGGCCGGGTTGGGCCCGGGGGCCGCGGGGCTCAAAGAAGGCCGCGAACACATTCTGCACACCCTGTACCTGGGCGGCGCCACCCTGGGCCTCTTGGTGACCCTGGCCTCTATCCCCGTGCTCTTGGAGGCGGGGTCGGACTGGTTGATTCTGGTGGACCTGGCGGCGGTGGCCTGGGCCGCGGCAGGGGTCATCTGGCGCCGCCAATTGGGCTATCGCCTGCGGGCCTGGGCCGGGTTGGGGATCATTTTTTTCCTCGGGGCGGCGCTCCTGGTTTTCCTGGGCCCAGACTCCGGCGGTCCCATCTGGGTCTTCACCGCAGCGGTCATCGCGGGCATCCTCCTGGGCCTGCGGGCGGCCCTGGGCACCTTGACCTTGAACGCCGTGCTGCTCCTGGCGTTGGCCTACGCCGTGGGGCAAGATTGGCTGCCCTGGTTGGCCGTCAACCCGGTGACCCCGGTGCGCTGGCTGGTGCTCTCCGCCAATCTTCTCCTCCTGAACGCCCTGACCGCATCCTCTGTGGCCCTGCTCCTGCGCAACCTTAACCAGGCCCGGCACCAAGAGGCCGAGGCTTCCCGCAATCTGGGGCGGGCCAACCGCCAACTTTTGGAGGAACAGCGGGAGCGGGAGGAGGCGGAGCGCTCGCTCCGGCTCAGCGAGGCCCGTTTGAAGCGGGCTCAGGCCGTGGCCAAGGTGGGCAGTTGGGAGATATCCTTCCCCAGCCGGACCATGTGGGCCTCAAAGGAGGCCTTTGAGATCTACGGTCTGGACATGCCCGCGGATAAGGAGTTGGATCTGGCCCAGGTCCAGGCGGTGCCCCTGCCCGAGGACCGCCCCCGCCTGGACCGGGCCCTGGCGGACCTGGTGCGGCACGACATCCCCTACGAGATCGAGTTCCGCATCCGGCGGCCCAATGACGGCCAGATCCGCCACATCCACTCCCGGGCCGAAAAGCTCCTGGCTTCGGACGGCACTCTGCTGCGGGTCAACGGGGCGTTCCAGGACGTCACGGAGCAGAAAGAGGCCCAGGCGGCCCGCCAAAAGCTGGAAGCCCAACTCCTGCACGCCCAGAAGCTGGAGTCCCTGGGCACCCTGGCCGGGGGCATCGCCCACGATTTCAACAACATCCTGGGCGCGGTGATCGGCTACAGCGAGCTGGCCCAGTTCCACGCCGCTGAAGGCCGGGACAACCGGCCCGAGCTGGACAAGGTGCTGGAGGCCGCCTCGCGGGCCCGCGACCTGGTGCAGCGGATTCTCACCTTTGGCCGCAAGATGGAGCTGGACCTCAGCCCGGTGGACCTGAACAGGGTGGTGCGCCAGACCTGCCAGATCCTGGAGCGCACCCTGCCCAAGATGGTGACCATCCACACCGACCTGGCCCCGGATCTGGCCTGGCCACTCACCGACGCGGCCCAGATGGAGCAGGTGCTCCTGAACCTGGCCACCAACGCCGGCGACGCCATGCCCGAGGGGGGCGAGCTGACCATCGCCACCGGCAACCAGGCCGCGGGCTCGCCCCTGCCGGAGCCCGGCGAAGCCGGCGGCTGGGACGGGCCCTGGGTCTGGCTGGAGGTGGCCGACACCGGCCAGGGCATGGACGAGGAGACCCGGGCCCACATCTTCGATCCCTTCTTCACCACCAAGGAGGTGGGCAAGGGCACCGGCCTGGGCCTGTCCATGGTCTACGGCATCGTGAAGAACCACGGCGGGCGGATCACCTGCGAGAGCCAACCCGGGCGGGGCGCCGCCTTCCGCCTTTGGCTGCCCGTGGGCGGCCGGCCGGGCGCGCCTGCCCCGGGTCCGGAGGAGGCCCGGACCGCGGCTCCGGCGGCCGGGGACGGCGGGGTCATCCTCCTGGTGGACGACGAGGCGGCGCTCCGGGATCTGGGCGTGCTGGCCCTGACCGAGCATGGCTACCGGGTGCTGACCGCGGAGAGCGGCGAGGAGGCCCTGGCCGTGTTCCAGCAGAAAAAAGACGCCGTGAAGCTGGTGATTTTGGATCTGGGCATGCCGGGCATGGGCGGGCGCCGTTGCCTGCACGAGCTGAAGGAGCTGGCTCCCGCTTTGCCGGTGATCGTGGCCAGCGGTTATCTGGGCGGGGAGCAGCTTCCCGACAGCTTGGGCAGCCAGACCGCGGCGATCCTGCCCAAGCCTTTCAAACGGGCCGACCTCCTGGCCGCGGTGGATCAGGCATTGAGGCCGATGCACGGCATTTGCGGAAGTATTGATGTATAGACAGCCAGTTACGCAACATTTTGCCGATTCGTTGTGTACAACCGGCCTCATGCGGGCCATGGATGGCCCGCCAAACCGCTAGCCTGAAAGGCTAGTGGTTTGTGCTGGTTGGCAAAACCAGGGGTCCCCAGCAAGCTTTGCTTGCTGGGGTGTAGTCACGCTTTTGCCAACCAGCTTAAGATGCACGGTGCAGGACGCACCGTGCATCACCCTCGCATTGCGCGGCGTGGCCTGAGCCACCTCTCGCCCGCCCCCCGCCGCAGCTTCCCGCCGAAACGCGCACCCCACCGCCCCCGGGAGGCAGGGCGTCGCCCGGGTGAAGAAAATCTCCCCGGTTATGCAGAAGCCGGCCGTCCCCCCCGGACGGGATGCTCTCGTGGGAGAGTCTGGGAGGTGATCCCTTGCCGCCTCCCCGGCGGGATGCTCGCGGCAGGGAGGCAGCGGGGAAAAATCCCCGGCCACCCCCCGGCCGCGCGGAAGCAGGCTAGAAGGGGATGTCGTCGTCGGCCGGAGGCGGGCCGCCGAAGTCGCCCCCGCCGCCACCAGTGCCGGTGCCGCCGCCGCCGTAGCTGCCGCCGCCGCCACCGCCGCCCTGGTAGCCCCCGCCGCCCTGGTAGCCCCCGCCGCCGCCGCCGCCGTAGCTGTCCCCTCCGCCGCCTTGGCCGCCGGGGGAGAGGAATTGCACGTCCCTGGCCACGATCTCGGTCATGTAGCGACGGTTGCCATCCTGGTCATCCCAACTCCGGGTGCGGATGTTGCCTTCCACGTAGACCAGGCGGCCCTTGCCCAGGTATTGGCCACAGATTTCGCCCAGTTTGCCCCAGGCCGCCACCCGGTGCCACTCGGTGCGTTCCTGCTGGTTGCCCTCGCGGTCCTTGAACTGCTCGCTGGTGGCCAGGCGGAAGTTGCATAGGGGCGTGCCGCTTGGGGTATACTTCATCTCGGGATCGGCGCCCAAATGGCCGACGAGAATCACTTTGTTGACGCCGCGTGCCATGCGCTGCTCCTTTTGCTGGTGATGCACGGTGCGTCCTGCACCGTGCATCTTGGAGTTTTGGCAAAAGTACAAGTACACCCCAGCAAGCAGTACCTGCTAGGGCCCCGAATTTCGCCAAGACTCACAAATCACACGCCTTCCAGGCTCGTGATTTGGCGGGACGCCCCCGGGGCTCCCCTGCAAGCGAAGCTTGTTTGGGGTGAATCCATGGCCACGAGAAGGCCGCTTGGACTAAACGAACCGCCAAAATATGACATAAATTACTGTTTAAGATAAGATATTTTCATAAGGGCCGAGCATCGCCCTCCTTATGATCAACCGTTTGAATCTAGCATACCGCCAACCCAGGGGCAACCGGGCACGCGGTCGGCCAGGAGTCGCAGCTTGCAGTTTTCCCAACCCTTCAGAACCATTTGGTCCTGGTATGCCATGGTCTTTGCCGGCCTGGCCACCGCGGCGGGCAGCCTGGCGGCCATCATCTTCGCCCTGTTGGGGGCCGGAAACCGGGCCATGGACTGGGTGCCCCGCACCTGGGCCCGGATCCTCATGGCCGGCATCGCCTGCCCCTTACGGGTGACGGGCCTGGCGCGGCTGACCCCCGGCGCGCCTTATGTCTTTGCGGCCAACCATTCCTCCATGCTGGACATCCCGGTTTTGCACGCCGTGTTGCCCCGCAATATGCGCTTTTTGGCCAAGGAGGAGCTTTTCCATGTCTTCCTATTCGGCCGCGCCATCTCCCGGGCGGGCTACGTGCCCATCGAGCGGGGGGTGCCCCGCCAGGCCCTGGCCAGCCTGGCCAAGGCGGCGGAACGCATCGCGGCCGGCACCAGCGTGGCGGTCTTCCCCGAGGGCACCCGGGGCGAGGAGGGGCGGATGCTGCCCTTCAAGGCCGGAGCCCTGCTCTTGGCCATCCGGGCCGGCTGCCCGGTGGTGCCGGTGTACCTGGCCGGCACGGCCCAGGCTCTGCCGCCCAAGACGCTGGCCTTCAGTCCCCAGCGCATCACGGTGCTGGTGGGCGAGCCGATCCCCACCCAGGGGCTCAAGTCCTCGGATCGCGAGGCCCTGGCCCGCCAGGTGGAGGCCCGGGTGCACGAGCTGGCGGCCCAGGCTCGCGGCGCGGGCGGCGCGGGCGGCCAAGGTTGACAGAAACGCCGCCTCACGCAACAATTTGCCCGCAGGGCTCCGGCCCGTGCGCCTTTTCCCTTACCCCGGGATGACCCTTTGAACGATTGCGCCCCCAGTTCCCCCCCCCTGGAAACCACGTCCCCCCGCCTGCCCTGGTGGGCCGCGGCGGCCACGGCCGTGGTCTTCCTGGTCCTGGCCGCCTGGCTGGCCGGCTCCCTGGCGGGTTTCCATCCCACGGACCCGACCCCCTTGGTGGATGACCCCGGCCCGGCCCAGAACTTCCTGGGCCTGCCCGGCGCCTTCACCGCCTACGTGGCCTACCAAGCCCTGGGCCTGGCGGCCTGGGGCCTGGTGGTGTTCCTGGCCGGCGCGGGCTGGCTGTTCTGGCGGGCGCGGGGCGAGCTGCCCCTGGTGATCTTCGGCGGCGGCGCCTTGTGGTGCCTGGTCGCGTTGGTGGCGGCCCTGGGCCTGGTGGGCGGCGGCTTCAAGGGCGGTGCGGTGCCCCTGGGCGGCGGCATGGGCGCCTCCCTGGGCGAGGTGTTCCGGGAGCACCTGGGCCTGGTGGCGGCTTGGGGCCTCACCGGGGTGGTGCTGTTGGCCGGCCTGGGCCTCATGATCTGGGCCGCCTGGGCGGCCTTGGAGCCCCTCTTGAACCCACCGGACACCACCCGGGAGGACGATCCCTACGCCGAGGATGGTGACTGGCTGGAGGGCGACGCCGCCCGCCCGGCCGCGGCTGCCGCCCCGGCTGAGCCGGTCACACCGGCCTCCCCGGGCGGCCCGCCGCCGGCCGAGCCGGTGGCCGATCTGGCCCTGGCCCCGGCGCTGGATATCGCCCTGGAGCCACCTGGCTTGGAACCACCTGGTTGGGAACCGCCCGGTCGGGAATCGCCTGGGGTGGAAACGGCCGCCCCGGCCGCGCCCGAGCCGGAGCCCGGCCCGCCGCCGCTGCGGATCAAGCGCCCGGAGCCCGGGCCGGCGGCCAGCGTGCTGCCCGAGGAGCCCACGGCGGCCGCGGCCGCCCGCCCGCCCTTGGAGGTGAGCCCGTTGCCGGCCGGCCAGTTCCAGCTGCCGCCCCTGGAGGTGCTGCGCCCCGGGGATCCCCCGGCCACGGCCGAGCAGGAGGAGGACTTCCGCCGGGTGGCCGCGAAGTTGAAAGAGAAGCTGGCCGACTTCGGGGTCAAGGGCGAGGTGGTGGAGGTGGCCCCCGGCCCGGTGGTGACCATGTACGAGTTCAAGCCGGCCCCGGGGGTGAAGATCAGCAAAGTCAGCGGCCTGTCGGACGACTTGGCCATGAACCTCAAGGCCCCCTCCATCCGCATCGTGGCCCCCATCCCGGGCAAGGCGGTGATCGGCATCGAGATCCCCAACAAGCAGCGCGAGGTGGTGTACCTGCGCGATCTCCTGGGCTCGCCGGCCTATACCCAGGCCAAGAGCCCGCTGACCATCGCCCTGGGCAAGAACATCCTGGGCCGGCCGGTGGTGCAGGACATGACCCGCATGCCCCATCTCTTGATCGCCGGGGCCACGGGCAGCGGCAAGAGCGTGTTCATCAACACCCTCGTGCTCTCCATCCTCTATAAGGCCACCCCCCGGGAAGTGCGGCTCCTCATGGTGGACCCCAAGCGCATCGAGCTGTCCACCTACAACGACGTGCCGCACCTGTTGCACCCCATCATCACCAGCCCCAAGGAGGCCACGGCCGGGCTCCGCTGGGCGCTGCTGGAGATGGAGCGGCGTTACGACCTCCTGGCCCAGGCGGGGGTGCGCAACATCGCTTCCTTCAACCAGAAGGTGCTGGCCGGCGAGGCGCCCACGCCCCCGGGCCTGGACTTCGGCCCGCCGGAGACCCTGCCCTATATCCTGATAATCATCGACGAGCTGGCCGACCTGATGATGGTCAGCTCCAAGGAAGTGGAGGCCCTGATCACCCGCCTGGCCCAGATGGCCCGCGCCGCGGGCATCCACCTGGTGCTGGCCACCCAGCGCCCCAGCGTGGACGTGATCACCGGGTTGATCAAGGCCAACTTCCCGGCCCGCATCTCCTTTCAGGTGACCAGCCGGGTGGACAGCCGCACCATCCTGGATCAGCAGGGGGCGGAAAACCTGTTGGGCAACGGCGACATGCTGTTCCTGCACGCCTCCACCATGGGGCTCACCCGCCTGCACGGGGCCCTGGTGAGCGACCGGGAGATCGAGGACGTGGTGGATTACTGGAAGGCCCAGGCCTCGCCGGATTACGACGCCAGCATCGTGGAGACCAGCGGCGAGGAAAACGGCGCCAACGGGGGCAACGGCGAGGAAGAGGACGAGCTATACCCCGAGGCGGTCAAGGTGGTGGTGGACAGCGGCCAGGCCTCCATATCCTATGTGCAGCGGCGGCTCAAGGTGGGCTACAACCGGGCCGCCCGCATGATCGAGCAGATGGAAAAGGAAGGGGTGGTCGGCCCCTCCGAGGGCAGCCGGCCCCGCGAAGTGCTCCTGAAACCCTGAAAGGCCCCGCGCCTTTCAGGGCCAACTCCCGGCGACCGGCCCCCCGGTCCCGTCTCAAGAAAGAAAAGGAACATGCCGCATACCCTTACGGCGTTTGGCTGGCGGCCTCTCTGGGCCGCTTTGGTGCTGCTGCTCATGCCCGCCCTGGCCGGGGCCGCCGAGCCCCCCGCCGGGCAGGAGCTGGCCCACCGCATCCAAGAGCGCTACCGCCAGGTGAACAGCCTGACCTCGGATTACCAGCGCACCAGCGTCTTCGTGGCCGCCGCGGGCCAGGGCGAGAGCAAGGTGGTGGCCCAGGGCCGCATCTACTGGGCCCGGCCCCTGAAGCTCCGCCTGGAGCAGAGCGAGCCCCGCCAGGAACTGGTGGTGGCCGATGGCAAGAACGTGTGGTGGGTCAAGGAACGGAGCAAGCGGGCCGACGTCTACCCCATTGCCGAGTTCACCAGCGGCTTCAAAGCGCTCCTGGACGTGCTGGGCGGCCTGGCCAACCTGGATGACAGCTTCCGGGTGAAGGCCCCGGAGCCGGGCGACACCCGGCAAGGGCTCCTCACCCTGGTGCTGGAACCCCTGACCACCCGGGCCGACCTGGGCAAACTGGTGATCTGGGTGCGGCCGGACGACCTGACCCTCATGGGCTTCGCCATGATCAGCCTGGTGGGTGACGTGAACACCTACCAGTTCGCCGACCCGGCCCTGAACCAGGCCATCCCGGCCGGCACCTTCGAGTTCAACCCGCCGGCCGGCTTCCGGGTGATGGACCACCGGCCCGAGTCAATGGAACAGGCGCCCTCCGCCCCGGCCGGGGGCAATTAAGAGTCTTTCGGAGGAAGAGGAAGATGTGGGGGGAGGGGTCCTTTTTTTGAAAAAAAAGGACCCTCCCCCCACACCCCCCTCCCCCAAAAAACTTCATATTTGTCAGTGCGTTGGGTGTAATCAGCTTTCCGGGATTTCTGGAGCGCCGGACAGCACCCGGGCCAGCTCACCGCCGGCCTCCCGGGCCTCGGCCAGGTATTCGGGGTGGGCCAGCACGTCGCCCTCGAAGTCCAGGCCGCGATAGAGGAGGCTCCGCCACAGGGCCATGTCCAGGGTGTCCAGGAAGTATTTCACGGTGAGGAGCGCGCCGTCGAACAGCTTGGCCCCGGTGGTGGCCCCCAGGCTGAGGAACAGGGCCTTTTTGCGGAACTCCTGCCGGCCGAAGGGCGCCTGGTCCAGCCAGTATTTCTTCACCCACAGGGATTGGCAGCGGTCCATGAGGATCTTGGTGTGGGCGGAGACCGTGTAGAAGAACATGGGCGAGGCCAGGATCAGGCCGTCGGCCGCCAGGAGGCGCTCGGCCAGGGGCGGGAAGTCGTCCTTGATCACGCAGCGGCCGTCCTGCTTGCAGCCGTAGATCTCCAGGCAGGGCGACATCTTGAGGTCGCGGAGGATCACTTCCTCCACCGCGGCCCCGGCCTCGCGGGCCCCGGCCACGGCCTCGGCCAAAAGGGTGGCGGTGTTGCCCTGGCGGCGCGGGCTGCCGTAGATGGCGATCAGGTTCGGTTTTTCGGCGGGCATGCTTTTCTCCCGGGGCGAGGCGCGCCCCTGCTCGCGGCCGCGGTTGCAAACTCCGCGGAACATGGTATCAAGGGGGAATAACGCTCCCAGGATAACCCAAGTGTCCGGGGAAAGCATGCTTCCCGCGTGGCCCGGACAGGTGGTAGGGTGGGGCCGTCCAAGGCCAGCTCAGGTGGTTGGCGGAGCGATGTCTCCGACTGCCTCTTGGTGAACACTATGAAGTTTTTGGGGGGATGGGGGGTGTGGGGGGAAGGGTCCTTTTTTTCAAAAAAGGACCCTTCCCCCCACCTCTTCCTCTTCCTCCGAAAAAATCTTAGTCGCTCCCGGCCGGGAGAAAGTGGGAAAGCATGGCGGTATCAGTGGCTTCCAAGACCTTGCAGCGCATGCTGATACTTTGGCTGTTCAGTGCTGGCGCGGCCTTGGCCTTCAACTGGCTGGCTCCCCAGGGCTTGGGCTGGTTGCCGCCGGAGGTGGCCCAGCCCCGCTGGCAGCCGGTGAGCCTGGCCGAGGGCCACGCCCTGTATGAGCAGGGTGCGCTGCTGGTGGACGCCCGGGACCCGGGGCAGTACAAGGCCGCGCGGGTGCGCGGCGCGGTGAACCTCTACCCCAAGGAATTTCATCTCATCTATCCCCTGTTGCAGACCACCCTGGTCAAGTCGCCGGTGGTGGTGGTGTACGGCCGCTCCACCAGCCGTTGGCCCGCGGCCACGGTGGCCCAACGCCTGGTGGAGGCGGGGTTGGCCCAGGTGCGGGTGATGGAGGGCGGGCTCGACGATTGGCGCGCCGCGGGCTTTCCGGTGGCCGAGCGCAAAAGGCGGGAATCATGAGCGGCGGGGGCAGAATGGGGGAGCTGGTCAGCCTGGCCTGCCGGTTGGCGGTGGCCGGACTGTTCCTCACGGCCAGTTACGACAAGGTTTGGGAGCCGGGGGCGTTCGCCGCCTCGTTGGCCGAGTACGAGCTGGCGCCCCTGGCCCTGGTGCACGGGGCTTCGGCTTGGCTGGCCTGGCTGGAGTTCCTCACCGGGATTCTGCTGGTCCTGGGGATCTGGACCCGGGCGGCGGCGGGCTGGACCACGGCGCTATTGGCCTTTTTCACCGGCCTCATGATTTGGGCCGGGCTCACCGGGGCGGGCTATGACTGCGGCTGCTTCCCGGGCCACGGCGAGGGCCACACCGCGGGCTACAGCGCCGCGCTCAGGGACCTGGCTTTCCTGATCCCCTCGGCCTGGCTGATGTTCCGGCCGGGGCGCTGGCTGGCCCTGGCCCCGGGCGAGGTCCGGGAGCGGGAGCCGGGGCTGCTGCTCCATAATACCAACTTCTGACCAAGGCTCGACCCGGGCTGACGGGGCCTTGGGGGCGCGCCTGGGGGCCCGTCCGGCCCGGCGCCCGGCTGCGCCCCGGCCCAGGGCATCCCCCCAACCTTCCCCTGATTCAGCCTCCCCGCGACGCCTGGGCTTCATGAAATATCCGGCCTATGGCGCCGGGGTAATATCCTCCACGTCTTCGGCCTTGGTCACGTCCAGGTCCAGGTGGATGATGTCCTGGCCCACGAAGACCAGCCGCTTCATATCCACCTTGCGCACCCGGCGGTTGTGCTGGGTGTGGTAGTAAAGCACCCGGTTGCCCTGGTCCCAGGCGGTGGTCCAGATGGTGGAGCTGCGCATGCCGGCGAGGTTCTGGGCCGCGTCCCCGGAGCCCTCGGCCGCCCCCAGGGGCAGGTTGAAGTTGTCCAGGATGCGGAACACCTCGTACACCGCCTCCCGGGAGTCGGGCAGGGGCCGGGCGGTCTGGGTCCAGGCCACGGCGCGGATGAAGCGGGAGGGCGGGGTGTTGTCGCCGGGCAGGCCGATCATGCCGCTGCCCGCGCCCAGGGGGGCGAAGTTCAGGTCGTCCAGCTTCTTGGCCGGCAGGGCCACGGGGGAGAGGTTCACGTAGTTCCGCAGGTTGGTCAGGTGCCAGCCAAAGCCGGGCGCGTTGGTGATTACCCCCACGGGATCGTCGAACAGGTGCAGCCGCCCGTCCAAATACTCGATGACCAGGGCCTGTCCCGAGGGCTCCACCACCATCCAATGGGCCGGCACATCCCCGCCGATGGCCTTTTCCTCCACCCCCACCACCCGGACGCCTGCCATCCCGGCCTTGACCTCGGCGAGGGTGGCGAACTGGGTGAGGATGTAGGCCAGGACGTCGGCCGCGGTGATGGTGTCCGCGGCCTGGGCCGGGTCATAGGCGGGATACTTGGCAAAACCGGGGTGATAGAACATCCCGGCGGCCAGGCCCTTCTCGTTCATGCCGTCGGCCAACACGTCCCGGTGCAGCATGTCCAGGGCCACCACGCCGTACCTGGCTTTCCAGCTCTTGCCATTGGCGCCCTGGGGGGTGAGCCCGGTGAAGGCGTAACCCCGGGGGATGATGGCCACCCGGGAGTTGAGGTCAAAGGTGCCCCACTCCATGGTGCGGCCATACACCGTGGCCCCGTTCTGGGCCACGAGCCGGAGGCCGGTGCAGGCCGGGGCGGGGGCGGGGGAGAGGGCCAGGAACAGGGACAAGGCCAAGAGAGCCGAAGACAATTTAGCGATGCGCATGGTGAGCCTCCGGGAGCGGTGGGTGGTTGAGAGGTTGGGGCGCGGCCGCATGAGGGGCCGCAGGCCTTTCGCCCCGGTGGGCCGGGCCACACCTTTAGGTTTGCTACCCGTATTGTAAACAGGATAGGCGGGAACCGGGCAGTTCACTTGGTGGCCGTTGCAAGAAGGATTGTAATTTCCCTTCATCTGTACGGTGAGCCTATCCGCATGGTGCATCGAGAGGTTTCATAAGGTTGACGCCTTTCACG
>JAHLLK010000003.1 GCA_020444165.1 Deltaproteobacteria bacterium
ACGTTTTTGCCAAGCCGACATTGCACGGGGCAGGACGCCCCGTGCAATGCTCTCACATTGGCATATGTCATATTTCGGCGGTTGGTTGTGCGCAACCGGCCTCATGCGGGCCACGCATCCACCCCAAGCAAGTTCCACTTGCTTGGGGACCCCGGGGATGGCCCGCCAAATCACGATCCTAAAAGGAGAGTGATTTGTGCTGGTTGGCAAAAACGCGCTATTACCGACCAGCTTAAGATGCACGGTGCGGGCCGCACCGTGCATCACCCCCCAAAAGAAAACCGCCTCCCCCGGCAGGAGAGGCGGTCAGGCTCCCGGGAAGGAGCTTGCCTACTTCTTGCGGCCCTTGGCGGCGCGCTTGCTGGCCTTCAAGGGGTTCATCTTGACCTCGATGGAGGCCTCACCCTTGATGTGGGTGGCGAAGTTGCAGTTGCCAAAGCGCCATTTGGCCATGGGGTCGGGGTAGGATTTGCAATAAACCATCTCGCCCACGGTTACGGCCCGGTCACAACCCAGGCAGGCCTCCAGGGCGGGCTGACAAGTGCCGCCTTGGAAAGTGCAACCGTTTTTGCTCATGAAACCGCATTCCATGCCGGCACGGGTGGTGGTGCACTGCATTTTCTTGGCCTCCTGTTTGCAAAGGCGCCGCTCAGGCGGCGGTCCTGCTTGTTATAATTCGAAGATAAGTTTCCGGGGCGGCTGCTGCACGTCCAGGGGAAAAGTGGCAATTTCTTTTCCCTCCGCCGCCTGCAAAAACAGGGCTCCGCTCGCGCGGACCCCGTGGTTTGTTCAGGCTTTCCCTTACCGAACTATACGACCCCGGGCCCGCGGGCCCAGCCCCAGACCCGCAGGCCCAGTGGGCTAAATATGGTGACCAAAGTACAGCGTGTCAAGGGTGTTGTGGCGTTATTTTGTGTCGGAATCCCCGGCGGGAACCGCGCCCAGCCCAGTCCTGCGCTAACCTTCTGGTTGGGGACCCAGCCCGGGAGCGCCGCCCCGCCCGGCTCCTGGCGGAAGGCTCCCGGCCATTTTTCCCCGCGGTCTATATTGACAAAACACCGGGGCTGTCGTAGATAAATTAGCCTTGTCAAAGGAGAAAATCACGCTATCAGCAGCTTGTCGCACTTGGGGAATCATTGGCGTAAGGCCAGCTAAATCCTGATCGCCGCCCAGGAAATTCACTGACGGAGAGACCCGGCAAGCCCCCCGGCCCCAGAGCGCCGGGAAGCGCCCCAAGACGACAAGAACCCGGCGCCCGTGAGCGCCCGTATGCGAAAACAGGAGATAGAGCAGTGTCCGGCGATCCCACAGAGCCCAAGGCGTCCTCCAAGGATATGGACCAATTGTTTTTCGAGTCCAATCAGCTTGTGCGCCAGCGCCGTCAAAAAGCCGCCCAGATCAAGGAAATGGGGCTGCCGTTGTTTCCCAACAACTTCCGCCCCCGCGACACCGTGGCCCAGATTGTCAGCCAGTACGGCCTGGTGGACGCCGCCCGCCTGGAAGGCCTGGAGGATTTGAAATTTTCGCTGGCCGGCCGCATCATGGCCCTCCGCTCCTTTGGCAAAGCCGCGTTCGTAAAACTGCACGACCGCTCCGGCAGCCTGCAACTGCATATCCAGCGGGATGTGCTGGGCGCCGAAACCTTCAGCGTGTTCAAGAAACTGGACGTGGGCGACATCATCGGGGTGCGCGGCTCCCTGTTCCGCACCCGCACCCGGGAGCTGACCCTCCGGGTGGAACACCTGGTTTTGGTGACCAAGTCCTACCGGTCGCTGCCGGAGAAGTTCCATGGGCTCACCGACGTGGAGCAGCGCTACCGCCAGCGCTACCTGGACCTGATCATGAATGACGAGGTGCGCGAGATATTCCGCGCCCGTTCCACCATCATCAGCAAGGTGCGCCGCTTCCTGTTGGGCAAGGACTTCATGGAGGTGGAGACCCCCATGATGCAGCTCATCCCCGGCGGGGCCACGGCCCGGCCCTTTGAGACCTTCCACAACGCCCTGGGCATGAAGCTGTACCTCCGGGTGGCGCCTGAGCTGTATTTGAAGCGCTTGGTGGTGGGCGGCCTGGAGCGGGTCTTCGAGTTGAACCGCAACTTCCGCAACGAGGGCATCAGCGTCCAGCACAACCCCGAGTTCACCATGCTGGAATTCTATATGAGCTACGCCAACTTCGAGGACCTCATGTCCCTGACGGAGGAGCTGTTTTCCACCTGCGCCATGGCCATCAAGGGGTCCTTGAAGTTTGACTACCAGGGTCGGGAGATCGACCTGACCCCCCCCTGGGCCAACATCGATTTCCGCTCCAGCCTCCTGGAGGTGGGGGGGGTGCCGCCCGAGGTGCTGTTCGACGAGGAAAAGGCCTTCAATCTCTCGGCCGAACTGGGCGGCCAGCACAAGCCCGGGGACAACCTGGGCAAGGCCCTGGCCAAGATCTTCGACGTGAAGGTGGAGCCCCTGCTTTGGCAGCCCACCTTTGTCACGGGATATCCCCGGGACATTTCGCCGCTTTCGCGCAATAATGACCTGGACCCGGAGATCGTGGACCGCTTCGAGTTCTTCATCGCCGGCCGCGAGATGGGCAATGGCTTCAGCGAGCTGAACGACCCCGACGACCAGCGCGAACGCTTCAAGGAGCAGGTGGCCCAGCGCCAGGCTGGTGATGAGGAAGCCCAGTTCATGGACGTGGACTACGTCCGGGCCCTGGAGTACGGCATGCCGCCCACGGCAGGGGAGGGGGTGGGCATCGACCGTTTGGTGATGCTCCTTACCGATCAGCCCAGCATCCGGGAGGTCATTCTGTTCCCCTTGCTGAGGCCCGAGCAAGGCTGATGTCTTTCGAGCTTTTTCTGGCCCTGCGCTACCTCCGGGCTGGACGGCGACATTCCTTCATCTCCATGATCACCCTTTTGTCCATGGCCGGGGTGGCCCTGGGGGTGTGCGCCCTCATCGTGGTGCTCAGCGTAATGAGCGGCTTTGAGCGTGAGCTGAAAAACAAGATTCTGGGGCAAAGCTCCCACGTGATGATCTACAACGCCGCCGGCAGCCTCAAAGAGGTGCAGAAGGTGTTGGACGTGGTCCGCCGGGACCCGGGGGTCAAGCTGGCCACCCCCTTTGTTTTCGGTCAGGTGATGTTGGTCTCGGCCAACGGAGCCAGCGGCGGGGTGGTGCGGGGCCTGGAGCTGCCCCAGGCTTTTCAGCATTTCAATCTGCAAAAGGATATGATCGAGGGCAAGGCCACGGATTTGGAGCACCCCGACAGTCGGGGCCTGCCCACCGTGGTGGTGGGCAGCGGCTTGGCCCGGCGGCTGGGCCTGCACCGCGGCTCCACGGTGAACCTGATCAATCCCCTGGGCGAGGACAGCCCGGTGGGGCGGGTGCCCAAGAGCGAGCCCTTCCGGGTGGTGGGCATTTTCGAGTCGGGCATGTACCAGTTCGACTCCACCCTGTGCTATACCAACCTCACGGCCGCCCAGGAGCTTTTTGGCCTGGGCCGCGCGGTCAGCGGAGCCGAGGCCGAGTTGTACGATCTCTATCAGGCTCCCACCGTGGCGCTCCGGCTGGCCCGCTCCCTGGGGCCCTTGTATTATGCCCAGGATTGGATGAGCTTGAACCACAGCCTCTTTTCCGCCCTGCAGCTGGAAAAGGTGACCATGTTCGTGATCCTCACCTTGATCGTTCTGGTGGCCGCCTTTGGCATCGTCAGCAGCCTGGTGATGTTGGTCATCGAGAAAACCCGGGACATCGGGGTCTTGAAGGCCATGGGCGCCACGCCCCGCAGCGTGCAGAAAATTTTTATGCTGGAGGGGATGATCATCGGCACCTTGGGCACCCTCCTGGGGCTGGCCGGCGGCCTGGGACTTTGCGCGCTTTTAAGCCGCTATCATTTCATCGAGCTTCCCAAGGACGTCTACACCATCACCACCCTGCCGGTCCTGGTGGAGCCCCTGACCGTGGGTTTGGTGGCGGGGGCGGCCATGCTGATCAGCCTTTTGGCCACCATTTACCCCTCGCGGGCGGCCGGCAGGCTCAACCCCGTGGAAGCCTTGCGTTACGAATAGAACCGGCCTAAAGGCCTTCCCAAGGAGCACGGGGCTTGACAGGAAAGCCGCCATCCATTCATATAAGGACACTTCGCAAGGTCTACCAGGGACCCAGCGAGGAGATAGAGGTACTGCACGATCTGGACCTGGAGGTGCAGGCGGGCGAAACCGTGGCCATTGTAGGGGCCTCCGGCGTGGGCAAGTCCACCTTGCTGCACATCGTGGGCACCCTGGACCGGCCCACCTCCGGGCAGGTGCTGGTGAACGGGCAGGATGTGTTCAGCCTGGATGAGAAGGCCCTGGCCGCCTTCCGCAACCGGCACATCGGGTTCGTGTTCCAGTTCCATCACTTGTTACCGGAGTTCACCGCCCTGGAAAACGTGATGATGCCCGCGCTCATCGCCCGCTGGGAGCGGCGTCAAGCCCTGGATGCAGCCACCCGGCTCATGGTGGAGGTGGGGCTGGCCCACCGCCTGGGCCATCGGGTGACCGAGCTTTCCGGCGGCGAGCAACAGCGGGTGGCCGTGGCCCGGGCCCTGGTTTTGGGGCCCAGCCTCCTGTTGGCCGACGAGCCCACGGGGAACCTGGACGAGGCCACCAGCGATAAGGTGCACGAGCTTCTCTTGCGGCTGAACGTTGAAACGGGCCTCACCACCCTGGTGGCCACGCACAACGAGCGGCTGGCCGAGGCCTTGGGCCGCAGGGTGAGACTGGTTGGGGGAAAGACGCTTCCCCTGGCCTGAGGGCGCGGCTGGCCCTCATAAGGTCTCCATACGTTCGTAATTACCAAGCCGCAGCTAAATCTAGAAAGGGGCGACTTGCCGATGATCAAGACAGCGGGGAAAAAATACGGGTTATATTTGGCCCTGGTTCTCCTGTTGATCTGGCCCAATCCCAGCGCGGGACAACAGGCGGGTAAAGTCGCCGTATTCCCTTTCCAAATCTTCAGTAACGAGCCGTTGGGCTACCTCTCCACCAGCCTGCAGGACATGCTCCGCACCCGTCTGGAAAAAGACGGCGTGCAGGTGCTGGACCCGGGTGAAGTCAACCGCGCCCTGGAGGCCACGGGCAAGCCCTTGGACCTGACCCTGGCCCGGCAGATCGCCGGCAAGATGGGCGCTGATTTCGCGGTGTTCGGCTCGCTGACCAAGATCGGCAGCAGGGTCTCCCTGGACACCAAGGTCTTGGACGTGTTGGGCATCCGCCGTCCCCAGACCGTGTACGTGGAAGGCGCGGGCCTGGAAGCGGTGGAGGGGATCACCAACCAGATCTCCCGGGAGGTGGCGGTCCTGGTTTCCGGCCGCGAGATGGTGGCCGATGTGAAGGTGGAAGGCAACCACCGCATCGAGGCCGAGGCCATCAAGGCCGCCATAAAGTCAAAACCCGGGGGCCCGTACTCGCCGCTCCGTTTGGACGACGACATTCGGGAAATCTGGAAGATGGGCTACTTTGACGACGTGCAGGTGAAGGTGGCCGACTCGGAAAAGGGCAAGGTCGTCACCTTCGTGGTCAAGGAAAAACCCACGGTGCGCGAAGTGCAGATCGTGGGCAACAACGAAATCGACGTCAAGGACATCCGGGACCAGATCGGCATCAAACCCTTCAGCGTGTTCAAGCCCGCCCTGGTCAAGGAAGGCGAGCAGAAGATCGTCCGCCTCTACCGGGACAAGGGCTTCTACGATGTCAAGGTGACCGACGAGATCAAGAAACTGCCTTCGGGCGACATGAGCGTCACCTACAACATCAACGAAGGCGAAAAAGTCTACGTGAAGGCCATCCGGTTCGAGGGTAACAAGGCCTTCAGCGAGAGCGAACTCCGGAGCCAGATGAGCACCAACGAATCGGGCTGGCTCACCTGGCTGACCAAGAGCAACGTGCTGGAGCGCCAGACCCTGGAGCAGGACATCCAGCGCCTGGGCGACTTCTACTATAACAACGGTTACATGCAGGCCAAGATCAGCGAGCCCACCGTGACCCGCGAGGACAACGGCCTGGCGGTCACCATCAAGGTGGTGGAAGGTCCGCGCTACAAGGTCTCCGACGTATCCCTGAACGGCGACATGATCCTGCCCCGCGAGGAGGCCATGACCAAGCTCACCACCAAGCCCGGGGAGTGGTACTCCCGCGACGCGGTGCGGGCGGACATGGCCTATCTCACCAACCTCTACGCCGACCGCGGCTATGCCTATGTGGACGTGCGCCCCCAGATCAGGCAGGACGCGGCCAAGACCACGGTGAGCGTGGCCTATGAAGTGAAGAAGGGTGACAAGGTCTACTTCGAGCAGATCGTCATCACCGGCAACAGCCGCACCCGGGACAAGGTCATTCGGCGCGAGCTGGGCGCGGCCGAAGGCGATCTCTTCTCCGGCGAGGCCATCCGCCAGGCCAACTCCCGCCTGCGCCGCCTGGACTTCTTTGAGGATGTGCACATCACCACCTCCAAGGGTTCCACCGAGGACAAGATGAACCTGAAGGTGGACGTGAAGGAGAAGCGCACCGGCCAGGTGTCCTTTGGCGCGGGCTACAGCACCGAGGACAGCTTCATGGTCATGGGCTCCATCGCCGAGAACAACCTGTTCGGCCGGGGCCAGCGGGTGGAGCTGCGGGGCCAGCTGGGCGGCAAGGCCACCCGCTACACCTTCAGCTTCACCGAACCTTGGCTCTTGGACCGGCCCATCAGCGCGGGTTTCGACCTCTATGACTGGGAGCGGGAATACATCGACTACGACAAGGAGTCGGTGGGCGGGCGCATCCGCTTCGGCTTCCCCACGCCCTATGACTACACCCGGGTCTACCTCTATTACCAGTTGGAGGAGGCCACCATCAGCAACGTGGCCGACGACGCCGCTTTGGTGATCAAGGACCAGGTGGGTTCCCACACCACCAGTTCGGTCAAGTCCATCCTGCGGCGGGACAGCCGCAACCACGTGTTCAACGCCACCGATGGCTCGGACAACAGCCTGAGCGTGGAGTACGCCGGCGATCCCCTGGGCGGCACCAACGCCTTTATCAAGGTCATCGGCGACACTGGCTGGTATTTCCCCCTGTTCTGGGACACCGTCTTCGTGCTGCACGGCCGGGCGGGCTGGCTCACCAGCCACTCCGGCGGGGACCTGCCCATGTATGAAAAGTTCTTCCTGGGCGGTATCAACACCCTCCGGGGCTTCGAGTACCAGAGTGTCAGCCCCCGCGACCCGGCCACCGGCGACCGCATCGGCGGCGAGCGCATGGCCTACGCCAACGTGGAGTACCGCTTCCCCCTCCTGCCCAAGGCCGGCTTGTTGGGTGTGGTTTTTTACGACACCGGCAATGTCTGGACCGTGGATCAGGGGTATGATTTGGGGGACCTTCGGCAGAGCATTGGTGCCGGCATCCGCTGGATGTCGCCGGTGGGTCCGCTCCGTTTGGAGTACGGTTATGTTCTCGATCCCCTGGAGGACGAGGATGGATCGGCTTGGGAGTTCAGCGTGGGTAGCGTGTTCTGATATAACCCAACTCACTGCAGAGAGAGGCTATGTTGACTCAGAAAAAGTTTGCGTTATTGATCGGACTAGCCATCCTTTTGGTCTGGGGAACCGCCCTGCGGCCGGTTCCGGCTTTGGCCCAGAGCAAGCTTGGGGTGGTGGATATGGAGCGGGCGGTCAACGACTGCAAGCAGGGTAAAAAGGCCCAGGTGGAGCTGAAAAAACGGGCGGAGGTCCTGGAGAAAGAGCTCAAAGGGCTTACGGACGAGGTGCAGAATCTGCGGCGGGACCTGGAGAACTCGGCCATGCTGTTGAACCCCGAAGCCCGCCTGAAGAAGGAGCGGGAGTACGAGCGGGTCATGCGCCAGTTCAACGACAAGAAGCGCGACGCCAAGCAGGAGATGCTGGAAGCCCGCCGCGACGCCTTCTCGCCGATTCTGCAGGAAATGTCCAAGCTCATCCAGGACATCGGGGCCTCGGGGGGCTACAGCCTCATCACCGAATCCCGCACCGCTTTGTACTTTCCCAAGAGCGCCGACATCACCGCCGAGGTCATCGCCGCCTACGACAAGAAGCATCCCTAGGCCAGAGCCTGGGCTTTTGCTTCCCAGCTTGCCGCGGGTCTGGGCCGGCACGCCTCTTGGTCCAGACGGCCCTTTGCAGATGCCAGCCCGGTCGCGGGGGGGGGATTTTCCCCCCTTCGCGGCCTGATGAGGGATAGGGACGGATCGTGGAAGTATCTTTGGCGGAATTGGCCCTGGTGGTGAGCGGAGAGCTGGAAGGCCCGGCCGAGCGCCGGGTCAACGGCCTCAAGGGCATTGAAGAAGCCGGGCCGGCCGACGTGGCCTTTGTGGCCAATCCCAAGTATGCCAAATTCCTGGACACCACCCAGGCCGGCGTGGTCCTGGTGGGCCAGGCCCAGAAAACTCCCCCAGGCTTGGCGATTATCCGGGTGGCTGATCCCTATCTGGCCTATGCCCAGCTCTTGACCAAAGCCACCGCCCGGCCCCGCGAGGTTTTGGGCGTGCATCCCCGGGCCGTGGTGGAAGACACTGCGGTGTTGGGCCAGGAGGTCAACGTGCACGCCCTGGCCTATGTGGGCCACGGCGCCCGCCTGGGCAACCGGGTGGACATCCATCCGGGAGCCTACGTGGGGCCCGGGGTGGAGATCGGCGACGACACGGTGATCCACCCCGGGGTGGTGATCTGCCACGATTGCCGCGTTGGCCGGCGGGTGATCATCCACAGCGGCACAGTGATCGGAGCCGACGGCTACGGCTTTGTGCCCCAGGGGGAGCGCCACTTCAAGATCCCCCAGGTGGGCATCACGCAGATCGACGACGATGTGGAGATAGGCGCCAACTGTACCGTGGACCGGGCCGCCACCGGCCGCACCTGGATCAAGGAGGGGGCCAAACTGGACGATCTGGTGCATGTGGCCCATAATTGCGTGATCGGCGAGCACAGCCTCTTGGTGGCCCAGGTGGGAGTCAGCGGCTCCTCCAAGCTGGGCCGCGGGGTGGTGCTGGGCGGTCAGGCGGGTATCGTGGGCCATCTGAACCTGGGCGATGGCGTCATGGTGGGCGCCCAGTGCGGGGTGACCGCCGACGTGGAGCCCGGCGCCGTGGTGCAGGGCTCGCCGCACATGCCCCACCGCCTGTGGCTTCGGGTGATGGTGCTCTTACGCAAATTGCCCGAGCTTTTCGACCGGGTGAAGGCCTTGGAAAAGAAGTCCGCGGCCCGCGATTGAGCGGGTCCGCCCGCGGCGATTGCGCGGGCCCGCCCGCCGCGATGGTTCGAGCCCGCCTGTGGCGCTCCGTCCCCCGACCGGCGGGTTCTCCCCACGGCGGGCAGGGAGCCCCAGACGGGGCGGCGGGATTGATCAAATCTGTTTTGGTGCGGCGGCTTGGCCGCCGCCCTCCTTTTGCATCCGGCCGATAATTGACCCAGGAGGCGACGGACCGGCCAAGCCATCATTGCAGGGGCGTCGGCGAGGAGCGCCACTTCAAAAAAACTGCCCGGCCATACCTCCCCCGGCGGACCCGGCCCCGCCGGGACCAAACCCGGGACCGGGATTGCCGGTGCAAGGAGAGAAAGCAATGCCCGAGGTCATCATGGATGTGGAGAGGATCAGGGAAATAATCCCGCATCGCTTTCCTTTCCTTTTGGTGGACAGGATCCTGGAACTGGAACGGGGCAAGTTCATCCGCGCCCTGAAGAACGTCACGGCCAACGAGGCCTTTTTCCAGGGCCATTTCCCGGCTCGCTCGGTGATGCCCGGAGTCCTGATCATCGAGGCCATGGCCCAGGCCGGCGGAGTGATGGCCTATGACTCCGCGCCGGAAGCGCAAGACAAGATCATCTACTTCCTGGGCATGGACAAGGTTAAGTTTCGGCGGCCCGTGGTGCCCGGCGATCAGTTGATCCTGGAACTCACCAGCCTGCACCGCTCCAGTCGGGCCTGGAAAATGGCGGGCAAGGCCATGGTGGAAGGCCAGGTGGCCGCCCAAGCCGAGCTGACCGCCACCATTCAAATGTAAAAGTGACCGGCCCCGCCGCGGAGCGGGTGGAACAGGATATGCCCAAATGAACATTCATCCCACAGCCATTGTGGACCCCACGGCGACCTTGGCCGCGGGGGTCGAGGTGGGGGCTTATGCCTATATCGGCCCTGAGGTAGAGATCGGACCGGGCAGCAAGATCAGCCACCACGCCACGGTGGAACGCTGGACCAAAATCGGCGCCAACGCGACGATCTGGCCCCACGCCGCCCTGGGCGGCGATCCCCAGGACCTGAAGTACGAGGGCGAAAAAACTTTCCTGGAGGTGGGTGACCAGGTGGTGGTGCGGGAGTTCGCCACCCTGAACCGGGGCACCGGCGAAGGCGGCGGAGTCACCCGGGTGGGCGACGGCTGCCTGCTGATGGCCTACTCCCACGTGGCTCACGACTGCCAGCTGGGCAAGGGGGTCGTCATGGCCAACTCCGCCAACCTGGCCGGCCACGTGATCATCGAGGACCGCGCTTCCCTGGGCGGCCTGGTGGCCGTCCACCAGTTCTCACGCATTGGCACCTTCTGCTTCTTGGGCGGGGCTTCCGCCGCCAACAAGGATCTGCCGCCCTACACCCTGTGCGAAGGCAACCGGGCCCGGGTGCACGGTTTGAACGCTATCGGCCTGAAGCGGGCCGGCTTTACCGCCGAAACCATCGACGCCCTGAAGGAAGCCTACCGCATCATCTTCCGGCAGGGGGGCATCAGGTCCAAGGTCCTGGAGGAAGCTCGTAAGGAAGTGCCGCAAACTCCCGAAGTGGTGCACTTTATCGAGTTTATCGCCAACTCTGAAAGGGGCGTGGCCCGCGCGGTATGAGCCCGGAATCCATCGGCATAATCGCGGGCACCAGCAAGTTTCCGCTCCTGTTTGCCCAGGCGGCCCGGGAGCGGGGGCTCCGGGTGGTGGCCGTGGCCCACAAGGGCGAGACCTTTCCCGAGCTGGCCGAACTGGTGGACGAGATCACCTGGGTGCAGTTGGGCCAGGTGGGCAAGCTCTTGAAGGCCTTCAAGAAAGCCGGAGTGAGCCGGGCGGTGATGTGCGGCGGGGTCAAGAAAACCCGCATGTTCAGCGACGTGCGCCCGGACTTCAAGGCCTTGGCCCTGCTGAAGAAAATCCGCCACTTGGCCGACGACGGCATCCTGAGGACCCTGGCCGCTTTTCTGGAAGAGGAGGGGGTGCAGATCCTGCCCAGCCACGAACTGTTGCCCGAGCTTCTGGCCCCGGCCGGGGTCTACACCCAGCGCCGCCCCCGGGAAGAGGAAGAGGCCGACGCCCAGGTGGGCTGGCGGGTGGCCGCGGAGCTGGGCCGCCTGGACGTGGGCCAGTGCGTGGTGGTCAAGGGCCGGGCCGTGGTGGCCCTGGAGGCCATCGAGGGCACCGACGCCTGCATCCGCCGCGGCGGCGAGTTGGCCGGCCCGGGCGCGGTGGTGATCAAACGCTGCAAACCCACCCAGGACCTGCGCTTCGACCTGCCCAGCGTGGGCGCCCAGACCATCCGGACCATGGCCCAGGTGGGCTGTGCCTGTCTGGTGGTGGAGGCCGGCAAGACCCTGATCTTCGACCGGTCCGAGCTGGCCGCCCTGGCTGACCAGGCGGGCATCGCGGTCCTGGGCTGGGAGAGTGGAGAAGTGAAAGCATGACGCCGGCGCCGGTAAAAGTCGCCGTGGTGGGCGTAGGTTATCTGGGGCGTTTCCACGCCGAGAAGTTCGCGGCCATCCCCCAGGCCGAGCTGGTGGGGGTGGTGGACCAGGACCCGGACCGGGCCGCGGAAATCGCCGGCTCCCTGGGCTGCCGGGCCTTCACGGACCACCGCGAGGTGCTGGACCTGGTGGAGGCGGTGAGCGTGGTGACCCCCACGGTGAACCACTTCGAGGTCGCCCGGGACTTTTTGGCCGCCGGCCGGGACGTGCTGTGCGAAAAGCCCATCACCTCCACCTTGGACGAGGCCGACCGCCTGGTGGCCCTGGCCCGGGAAACCGGGCGCATTCTCCAGGTGGGGCATCTGGAGCGCTTCAACCCGGCCGTGGAGGAGACCTTCCGCCGGGTCAACCGGCCCATGTTCATCGAGTGCAACCGCATCGCCCCCTTCAAGGCCCGGGCCACTGACGTGGACGTGGCCCTGGACCTGATGATCCACGACCTGGACATCATCCTGGCCCTGGTGGGCGAGGAGCCGGTGGAGCTTCGGGCCAATGGCGTGCCGGTGCTGGGACCCCACGCCGACCTGGTCAACGCCCGCCTGGAGTTCCCCTCGGGCTGTGTGGCCAACGTCACGGCCAGCCGCCTGGCTTTGAAGGACGAGCGCAAGATGCGCATCTTCCAGCCCGAGGCCTACTTGGCCCTGGACTTCAAGGAACGCCACCTCATGGTGGTCAAGGGGGTGGAGTACCGCCCCGGCCAGGAGCCCAAGGTGGAGGCCGAGAGCCTGTCCTTCCCCGGCTCGGACCCACTTTTCGAGGAACTTTCGGCCTTTGTGCGTTCGGTGGCCGACCGCTCCGCCCCGGTGGTGGACGGCCTGGCGGCCCGGCGGGCCCTGGCCGCCGCACTGGCCGTGCGGGACTGCGTGAGCCGGGGCATCTGCGGCCGGGAGTCGCTCCTGGACGAGCCCCGGCGCTGGGTGGACGCCAAGCTGCCCGGAGAGAGTTAGCCGGGCGCTTCCTGAAGGCCGGGCGCCCGGCTGCGCCAGATGTCCGCCGGCTGCGTTGCGGACCGCGCTCCAGCCTCCACGTAGCTTTGGCTACGCCTTCGGTTGTCGCCGGTTCGTCGCCTTGCCGGCCGCCAGCTGGCTGTGCCGGTCCAGGGCGCAAAACGTCACCTGAAAAATCAGGAGGCCTAGCTTGAAAAACCAAACTGGATCAGAGGGGCGCAGTTTGCTCCACTCACCTCTCATGAAATATCCGGGCTAATTGGCCGCGCCCCACGTCACCCTGGTGGCCGGGGAGGCCTCGGGCGATTCCCACGCCGCCAAGCTGGTGGCGGGCCTCCGGGAACTGGTCCCCGGGCTCACGGTCAGCGGCATCGGCGGCGAGGCCCTGGCCGCCCAGGGCATGGAGATCCTGTTCCCGGCCGAGGAACTGTCCCTGGTGGGCTTTTCCGAGGTGCTGCCCAAGCTGCGCCTGATCCTGGGGGCCCTGAAGACCCTCAAGGAGCATATGGCCGTCCGGCGGCCGGGCCTGGTGATCCTGGTGGATTTCCCGGACTTCAATTTCCGGGTGGGGCGGGCGGCCCACAAGCTGGGGCTCAAGGTGCTGTACTACATCAGCCCCCAGGTCTGGGCCTGGCGGCCCGGGCGGGCCCGGGCCATGGCCCGCTTCGTGGATCATCTGGCCTGCGTGTTCCCCTTTGAAAAGGATTTCTTTGCTGGACGGGCCCCGGGTTTGCCGGTGAGCTTCGTGGGCCATCCCCTGTTGGACGACCCTGAGCTGGCCGCGGACCAACCGCCCTTGGCCGAGCTGCCCGGGGAAAATTGGGTGGGTCTCCTGCCCGGCAGCCGCATGTCCGAGGTGCACCGGCTGTTGCCGGTGATGCGCCAGGCGGCCGAGATCATGCACCAGGCCCGGCCGGACCTCTCGTTCGTGCTGCCCGTGGCCCCGGGCCTCAGCGAGGCCCAGTTGGCGCCTTTTCTGGGCGGGCTCCCGCCCTGGCTGACCCTGGTGCCCGGCCGGTCCTGGGAGGTGATGCGCCGGGCCCGGGTGCTGCTCCTGGCCTCGGGCACGGCTTCCCTGCAAGCGGCGGTGGCCGGAACCCCCATGGTGGTGGTATACAAGACCGGAAACTTCAACTACCAGTTGGCCCGCCGGCTGGTCAAGGTGGACCACATCGCCATGCCCAACCTCATTTTCGGTGGACCGCTGGTCCCGGAGCTGATCCAGGACGCGGCCACGCCGGAAGCCCTGGCCCACCAGGGCCTGGAGCTTTGGGAGAACCCGGCCCGGCGGGAGAACATGCTCCAAGGCATGCGCGAGGTTCGCCAGCGTCTGGGCGGCCCGGGAGCCTCCCGGCGCACCGCGGAGCTGGCCCGGGAACTGCTGGAAAGAGATTGAGTTGCCCAAAAAACTAGCCGAGAGCAAAGACGTCCAGCATTACCGCCGCCTCCTGACCATGGTGCGGCCCTACTGGAGCCGTTTGGCCGTGGCCATGGTGCTCATGCTGGCGGTGGCTGGCATCACCTCGGCCCTGGCCTACATGGTCAAGCCGCTGCTGGACGAAATCTTCATGGCCAAGGATCTCAGGATGCTTTACCTGATGCCCGGGGCCATCGTGGTGCTCTACGGGGTCAAGGGGTCCTGCTCCTACGGCCAGACCTATCTGATGCAATGGGTGGGGCAGCGCATCATCACCCAGTACCGCATCGAGCTATACGCCCATCTGCAAAAGCTCTCGCTCCGCTATTACGACCGCATGTCCACCGGCGAGCTGATGAGCCGCATCACCAACGACGTGAACCAGATCCAGAACGCGGTGAGCAGCATGATCACCGGCGTGCTGAAGGACCTGTTCTCGGTGTTCGGTCTGGTGGCGGTCATCGTGTACCGCGACCCCTTCCTGTCCATCTTCGCGCTGTTGGTGTTCCCCTTGTGCATGATCCCCCTGGTGCGTTTCGGCCGCCGGCTCCGGCGCATCTCCACCCGCTCCCAGGAGACCATGGCCGACCTCACGGTGCTCTTGCATGAAACCCTGGGCGGGGTGCGCATCGTCAAGGGCTTCTGCCGGGAGAACCACGAGACCGAACGTTTCGCCAAGGAAGCGTGGCGTCTGTTCGGCTTGCGCATGAAGGACGTGTCCACCCGGGCCGTTTCCAGCCCCTTGATGGAGTTCTTCGGCGGTTTCGGCATCGCGGCCATCATCTTCTATGGCGGTTATCAGATCATCCACGGCACCTCCACCCCCGGCACCTTTTTCAGCTTCCTCACCGCGCTCCTGCTTTTGTACGAACCTGTAAAGCGGATCAGCAACCTGAACAGCGACCTGCAGAACGGTCTGGCCGCGGCGGAGCGGGTCTATACGGTGCTGGACACCGAGCCGGACATCGTGGACGCCCCGGACGCCGTGGAGTTGCCGCCCTTCCACGACAAGATTGAGTTCGCCGGGGTCAACTTTGGCTACACCTCCGAGGTGACGGTGCTCAAGGACCTGAACCTCACCGTGCCGGTCGGCCAGGTTTTGGCCCTGGTGGGCAGCAGCGGTGGCGGCAAGACCACCCTGGTGAACCTGTTGCCCCGCTTCTATGAGGTCACCCAGGGCGGCATCCTGGTGGACGGCCTGGACATCCGCCAGGTCACCATGCAAAGCCTGCGCCATCAGATCAGCATCGTGACCCAGCAGACCATCCTGTTCAACGACACGGTCCGGAACAACATCGCCTATGGCCGGCCCGAGGCCAGCGAGGAAGAGGTCCTCAGTGCCGCCCGGGCTTCCTACGCCCTGGACTTCATCGAGCACCTGCCCCAGGGCTTGGACACGGTGATCGGCGAGGCCGGAGTGCTGCTGTCCGGCGGCGAGCGCCAGCGCCTGTCCATCGCCCGGGCCCTGTTGGCCGACCGGCCCATCCTGATCCTGGACGAGGCCACCAGCAGCCTGGACACCGAGAGCGAGATGTTCGTGCAAAAGGCCCTGGAGAACCTCATGCTGGGCCGCACCACCTTTGTGATCGCCCACCGCCTGTCCACGGTGCAGCGGGCCGACCGCATCCTGGTGATCAGCGAAGGCCGCATCATTGAGGATGGGCGCCATGACGAGTTGATGGCCTTGGGGGGCCAGTATCACCGCCTGCACTGCCTCCAGTTCACGGTGGACCAAGGCCTGCCCGCGCCGGGAGGTGCCTGATGCTCCCTCGGCTTTCCCGGCCGCGGTTGCTGGGGCTGGCGTTGTTGGCCCTGGGCATGCTGGCGGTCTGGTATTTGGGCTGGGATCAGCCCGTGGGCCGCTTCCTGCAAGAATTCCAGACCACCGAGGTGGGCAGGTATTGGGCCCTGGCGGCCCACTGGGCCGGCCTGGGCGGCCTCGCCATCGGCGTCCTGGTGGTGGGGGTTCTGGTGTTTTGGCGGCTGAAAAAGCCCGGCGGCCTGAACCTCTGCCTGCGCGGCCTGGGGGCCGTGGTGGTGTCCGGTCTCTTGAGCCAGCTCCTGAAGCATCTGGTGGGCCGCCCGCGGCCCGGGGCCAGTCTGCTCCCTTGGGAGCCCTTTGATCTCTCATTTTCCAGCGCTTTGCAGTCCTTCCCCTCGGGCCATGCCACCACCAGCTTCGCCCTGGCCGCCGTGCTGGCCGAGCGTTTCCCCCGCCTGGCCTGGGTGTTCTACGTCCTGGCCGGGCTGATCGCCACCGGCCGGGTGATGGGTGGCTCCCATTACCTCACCGATGTGTTGGGCGGGGCCATGCTGGGGCTTTTGGTGGGGTGGTACTTCAGCTCCGAGCTTTTCAGCTTCTCCCACGAACGGCGTCCCCTCTCCCCCGGGCGCTGGTCCCTGGTGGGGGTGGTTACCCTGGCCCTGGCTTTGCTGTTGTTGTGGGGCGGTCTGGGCCACATGCCCCTGACCGACCGCGACGAAGGCGAGTACGCCGCGGTGACCGCGGCCATGCGCCAGACTGGGGACTATCTGGTGCCCACCCTGAATGGCGCGAAGTACTTGGAGAAGCCGCCCCTGATTTACTGGGCCATCCGGGGGAGCGAGGTTCTCTTGGGGCAAGGCGAGGCGGCGGCGCGCTTTCCGGCCGCCCTGGCGGCCATCATCCTGGTGCTTGGTTTGGGGCTGTGGGTCTGGCGCCTGTCCGGCAGCCCGGCCCTGGCTGCCCTGACCCAGGCGGCCCTGGCCTTCACGCCGTTGTTCCTGCTGGTGGGGAGGGCCAGCCTCACGGACATGGTCCTGACCCTGTTCACCACCGGGGCCCTGGGGTGCTTCTTCCAGGGCACGGAGGAGACCGCGCCCCACGACCGCTGGTGGTACTTGGCCGGCTGGGCCTTCTTGGGCCTGGGCTTCCTCACCAAGGGCCCGGTCGCCCCAGCCGTGGTGCTGCCCGCGGCCCTCATCTACGCCTGGGCCCAGGGCCGCCTGGGAACCATCCTGCGCCGCTCCCAGATCATCTGGGGCGTCCTCGTGTTCCTGGCCATTAACCTGCCCTGGTACGGCTACATGTTCTACCACCTGGGGGACGAGTTCTGGCAGGGCTTCTTCTGGGGCCAGAACCTCCGGCGGTTCAGCGAGGTGCTCCTGGGCCACGGGGGAGGGGTTTTCTTTTATCTGCCGGTGCTCCTGTTGGGCGCGTTCCCCTTCTGCGCCCCAGCCTTGTCCGGCCTGGGCGCGGCCCTGTTCCAAAACCCCCGGGCGGTGCGCTGGGCGGATCCCCTGGCCCGGGCGCGGTTTTTGGCCGCCATCGCGCTGTTGAGCGTGTTGGTGATCTTTTCCGTGGCCGCCACCAAACAACTCAACTACATTCTGCCGGCCCTGCCGTTCCTGGCGGTGTTGGCCGGGTATGAGCTGTGGCGGCTGGTCTGCGGAGCCCGGGAGGGCAGGGTGGCCCGCGGGGTTTTCGGTGGCACGCTGCTCTTTTCCGGCGGGCTGTGGACCGCGGTGACCGCCGCGGCGCCGGCGGTGCTCTATTTCTTCTGGGACAAGATTCAGGCCTCCATCCGCTTTGACAGCAGCGAGTACGCCCTGCCGGGTCAACCGCCGCTGCTCATCTTGTGGCCCCTGTTGGCCGCGCTGGTGGCGCTGGCCTTGGTGCTCTTGCCCTGGCTCCTGGGCCGCCGGGGGCGGCGCTCTTGGGTGCCCCTGTTCCTGAGCGGCGGCGGGGCTGTCTTTGCGGGCATCCTGGTGCTGGGGCTGTTGGGGCAGGCGGCCCAGGTGGTGCAGGAGCCGGCCAAGGAGTTGGCCCAGGAGGCGGTCGCCCGCCTACCCCAGGCCCGGACCCTGAGCTACGGCCTGTGGAAGCCCTCCCTCATCTATTACCTCGACCGGCCCATGCCGCGCTTCAAGGTCATCGAGGAAGGCATCATGGGCCAGGATCTCCGGGGCGCCGGGCCGGCTCTGGTGTTCTCCCGGGTGCGGCTGGCCCCGGAGCTGGCCAAGGTGGCCGGCTATCACGAGCTGGCCCGCCGGGGCGGCTATCTCTTGGGAGGCAACGCCGCCGCGGCCGCGGCGTGGGCCCAGGCCGCGGCGCCGGCTTCCCCGCCGGCCCCGGTCCCGGTGGCGGCTCCCACCCCGGCGCCGTCCCCGGCTCCGCCGGCCACCCTGCCGGCCACTCCGCCGGCCGCCCCGCCAACTGGGGAGGGAGGCCGGCCATGAAGCGTTGGTGGCGACGACGCCGCAACGTACGGGTGACCCCGTCCGGCAGCCGCCGCAAAACCAGCCAGGGGCAAACCTGGGCCGCGGCGCTGGTGGGCAAGCTCAAGGGTCTGGCCGGTCCGGCCCCGGGCCAGAGACGCCCCCAGCCGCCGGCCGCGGCCAAGACCGCCCGGCCCGCCTGGTGGAAGAGGGCCCCTCAACCGGGCCAAGCCACCGGCGCCCCCCGGCCCGCCGGCCCGGCCCGGCTCTCGTTCTGGGCCCGGCTCCTGAGTTGGCGTCCCGCCAGCCCGCGCCCCCGGCGGGCCAGCGGCGCGCCCCGGCCCCCGGCCCCGGCCGCTGCCCGCCCGGCCCGCTCCGCCAAGCCACCCCGCGAGCCCAAACCGCCCCGCGAGCCCCGGCGCCGGACCAAAGCGGCCGCCGCCCCCACGCCGCCGCCCGTAGCCTGGCTCCACCGCCAGGAGTGGATCTATCTCCTGGCGCTCTTGGCCGTGTGCGCGGTGCTGTTCTTCGGCGGCCTTGGCCAGCGCAGCCTGTGGGAGAGCGACGAGGCGCGCTACGCGGAGATCGCCCGGGAACTGGTGCAAAGCGACTGGAGCGAGTGGGCCATCCCGCGCCTGAACTACGTTAAATACCTGGAAAAGCCTCCTTTGACCTACTGGCTCCTGGGGCTTTCCTTCGAGGTCTTCGGGGTGTCCGCCGGGGCGGCCCGTTTGGTGCCGGCCTTTTTTGGCACCCTCACCGTGGTGCTCACCTTTCTTTTGGGCCGCGCCCTTTGGGGGGCTTTCTGCGGCTTCCTGGCCGGCTTGATCCTGGCCACCTCCCTGATGTTCATTGCCCTCTCCCGGGTCCTCTTGGTGGACATGGTTCTGTGCGCCGGGGTGGTGATGTCCTTGTGGGCGGCTTGGAACCTCCGGCAGGGCCGGCCTGGGGCGTTGTATTGGTTCTGGTTGGGCGCGGCCCTGGCCTTTTTGACCAAGGGCCTGTTGGGGCCGGGCTTGGCCGGGGTCACCGTGCTGCTGTTCGCCCTGGCCAGCGGCGATTTCGCGCTGTTCCTGCGGCTGTTCAATGGGCGGGGCCTGGCCCTGTTCGCGGGGCTCACCCTGCCGTGGCTCATCGCCGCCACCTGGCTGGAACCCGGGTTTTTGCGCTATTTTTTCTGGGACGAGCAGTTCGGCCGCCTGGCCACCACGCATCACCAGCGCTTCGAACCCTTTTATTACTACTTCGGGGTGGTGCCCCTCGGCTTTTTCCCCTGGATCGCCTTTTTGCCCTGGGCCGCGCGGGAGTCCTGGCCGGGGCGGGCCTGGCGGCAACCGGAGAACCGGCCCTGGCTCTTTGTCCTGTTGTGGTTCGGTTTCTTCTTTGTGTTCCTGACCCTGTCCCGCTCCAAGATGATGCACTACGCGCTTCCCCTGTTGCCGGCCCTGGCCCTCCTCTTGAGCCGGCCCCTGGCCGGGCTCATGACCCCGCCATGGCAACGGCCCACCCCCCCGGGTTTGCAGGTCTCGCTCACCATTTTGGCCGGGCTGTTGTTGCTGCTCGGCCTGGTGGTGCCCCTGGTGCCGGCCTTCAACGCGGACATCCACTACGCCCAGCTGGGCGCGGCCGCCTTTGTGGCGCCCTTGTTGTTGGCGGCCGCGGCCATGGGGCTCTACCTCAGCCGCCGGCGGCTCTTCATGGTGCTGGTGGGGCCCCTGGCCGTGCTGGTCTTGATTCTGGCCGGGGTGGTGGCCGCTTTGCCCACCCTGGAGCAGTACCGCTCGGTGGCCGGTCTCGTCGCCCCCCTGAAAACCCAACTGGAGCCGGACGACATCCTGGCCACGGTGGGGGACTATTATCACGGCGTGCCTTTTTACAGCGGGCGGCGGGTGATGGTGGTGCAAAATTGGGGCGAGCTGGAATACGGCCGCCGGCGCGACCCCGAGGCCGAGCGCTGGTTCCTGCCCGATGACCGCGCCTTCATGAAGCTGTTGGAGCGGCGCCACACCCGGGTGCTGGCCGTGGCGGAAACCGGCCGTTTCAAGCAGTTGTTGCGGGAAGCGCAGGCGCAGTACGGCCTGCCCTTGTTTGCCTGGAAGATTTGGGGCGACAAAACGCTGTTTTCCAACCGCCCCTTGAAATAGCCCCGCCAGCCCCCCGGACCGGCCGGGCGCTTCGGGAAAGGTCTATCCCAAGCCCTTGCTCCGGCTTGATTTTCTAACCGCGGACTGCCATATTATGGCCAACTTGACCTGAACAATCTGGGAGAAAGCCGGCCACGGCTGACCCCCTGGACTCCTTAATACGGGCAACCTCTTCGGAATTGTGTCAACATGCCGGTGCCGTGCCTTGGCGGGCCTCTCCCGTTCCGGACCCACAGGCCGGCCTGCCTGCCCCCCCGGAGGGCCGCCCCGCCCGGCAGGAGGATCAGATGGAACCCGCATCCCCGGAAACCACACCCTATCTTTCAGTGGTGATCCCGGTTTTCAACGAACAGGACAACCTGGTGGAACTGCAGGCCCGCGTGGCCGCCACGCTGGACCGGGCCGGCTACCGCTGGGAGGTGATCTACGTCGACGACGGTTCCCGGGACGACTCCTGGGATATCCTGGAAAACCTCCATCACCACGACTCCCGGGTCCGTTTGGTGCGTTTCAACCGCAACTACGGCCAGCACATGGCCGTGTTCGCCGGATTCGAGACGGTGCGGGGCGAAGTGGTGGTGACCCTGGACGCCGACCTGCAGAACCCGCCCGAGGACATCCCCCGCCTGGTGGAGAAGCTGGAGGAGGGCTATGACGTGGTGGGCGGCTGGCGGCACCGGCGCCAGGACTCCCTGTTCCGCACCCTGCCTTCCTGGTTGGTCAACAAGGTCACCAGCAAGGTGCTTAAGGTGGATCTGAAGGATTACGGTTGCATGCTCCGGGCCTACCGCCGCACGGTGATCGAGGCCATGAACCAGTGCCAGGAGACCTCCAGCTTCATTCCGGCCCTGGCCAACACCTTTGCCCGCCGGGTGGCGGAGATCCCGGTGGGGCACGCCGAGCGCCACGCCGGCCACTCCAAATACGGGGTGCTGCAACTGTTGAAGCTGCACTTTGACCTCATGACCGGCTTCTCGGTGCTGCCCATCCAGTTCGTCAGCTTGGCCGGCCTGATGGTGGCGGTGATGGGCCTGGCTTTTGGCGCCTTCTTGTTCCTGCGGCGGCTCATCGTGGGGCCGGAGGTGGAGGGGGTGTTCACCCTGTTCGCCATCCTGTTCATCTTCGTGGGGCTGCAGATCTTCGGGGTGGGGCTCATCGGTGAGTACGTGGGCCGCATCTACCGGGAGGTCCGCCGCCGGCCCCGCTTCATCATCAGCGAGACCCGGGGCTGAGTTCCCATGTTTTCCTCTACGCCAGAACCCGACGCCACCCCCACCCGGGTGGTGCTCAAGGTGGATGTGGACACCCGCGTCGGCTTGGTGGACGGGGTGCCCCGGCTGGCCGAGCTCTTGAACCTCTTGGGGCTCAAGGCCAGCTTCTTCATATCCATGGGGCCGGATCACTCCGGCTGGGCCCTGAAGCGCATCTTTCGGCCCGGCTTCTTGCAAAAGCAGCTCCACTCCGGTGCGGCGGCCTCCTACGGCCTGCGGACCATGCTCTACGGCCTCCTCCTGCCGGGGCCCATCATCGCCCGCCGGGCCCCGGGACGCTTCCGGGAACTCCTCGACGCGGGCCACGAAGTGGGCCTGCACGCTTGGGATCACGTGTTCTGGCACGACCGGCTGCGGGGCCTGGCGCCCGGGGTGGTGCGGCAACACCTGCGGCTCGCCGCTGATTTATTCCAGGAAATCACCGGTATGGCCCCGGCCAGCTTTGCCGCCCCGGGCTGGCAGATAACCCCCACCGCCCTTACCGCCCTGGAGGAGCTGGGCAGCACCCATGTCTCCTGCTGCCGGGGCTTCAGCCCCTTCCGGCCTTTGGTGCACGGCCGGCCGCTCCGCCTTTTGGAGCTGCCCACCACCATGCCCTCTTTGGACGAGGCCCTGACCCTCACCGGCCTCTCCGGCCGGGAGGTGGGCGAGTGGCTGGCCGGCCAGGCCTTGCCCGGGCGGCTCAATGTCTTCACCCTGCACGCCGAGGTGGAGGGGCGGAACCAATACGCGGTGTTCGAGACCATGTTGCGGCTGTGGCTGGCCCAGGGGGTGGAGTTCCCCCGCCTGGTGGACGCCGCCCGCCAGACCGTGGAAGCCGGGGGGGTGCCGGTGGGAGAGGTGGTGTTCGGCCCCTCGCCGGGGCGGGCCTATGAGTTGGCCTGGCAGGCCATGGCCCTGGGCCAGGGGGTTTGATGCTGGGCCGCCTGGCGTACCACACCCTGGCGGTGACCGGCGTGGCGCTGGCCGCGCCGTTCTTCGTTTCCCGCCTGGGCAGTTCCCGCCAACGGGAGATCATGGCCGCCCGCCTGGGTCTGGGCCGGGCCTGGCTGCCCGTGCCCGGCGGCCCGGGAGCCTTGTGGGTGCACGCCCTCAGCGTAGGCGAGGTGGGCACGGCCCTGCCCCTGGTCCGGGCCCTGGGGAAACGCTTCCCCGGCCGGCCCCTGGTGCTCTCCACCGCCACGGCCGGAGGCCTGGAACTGGCCCGCCAGGGCCTGGACCAGGACTCCGCGGTGGCGCTGTTGGTGCGGCCGTTGGACCTGCCCTGGGCCGTGCCCAAGGTTCTGGACCGGCTGCGGCCGGCCCTCTCGGTGCTGGTGGAGGGCGACATCTGGCCCGGTTGGCAATGGGGCCTGGGCGCCCGGGGCGTGCCGCGGCTGTTGGTCAACGGCCGGGTGAGCCCCCGCACCTTTGCCGGCTACCAGCGCCTGGGCCCCCTGGCCCGGGAGCTTCTGGGCGGTTTTGAGCGCATCCTGGTGCAGAGCCAGGTGGATTACCAGCGCATGGCCGCGGTGGGGGTGGCCCCGGCCCGCCTGGCCGTGGGCGGCAACCTGAAATTCGACACCGCGCCGCCGGCCTTGGGGCCAGAAGAACGCGAAGCCCTGGCCCGGGAACTGGGCTTGGCCGCGCGGCCGGTGCTGGTGGCCGGCTCCACCCACGCCGGGGAGGAGGAGCCCTGCCTGGCCGCCTTCCAGGCCCTGGCCGCGGAGCATCCCGGCCTGGCCCTGCTGTTGGCGCCCCGGGAGGTGTCCCGGGCCGCGGGCATCCTGGAACTGGCCCGCTCGCGGGGGCTCCGGGTGGCGGCGCTTTCCCAGGGCGCGCCTCCCCCGGACACCCAGGTGGTGGTGCTGGATCTCCTGGGCCTGTTGGCCCGGGCCTATGCCGTGGGCCGGGCGGCCTTCGTGGGCGGCTCCTTCACCACGGTGGGGGGGCACAATCTCCTGGAACCGGCGGCCCAGGGGGTGCCGGTGTTTTTTGGCCCGCACACCCATAATTTCCTGGCCATGGCCCGGGGGCTGGAAGAGGCCGGCGGCGGTTTCCGCCTGGCTCAGGGCGGTGAGCTGCTGGCCGCCTGGGGACGGGCCCTGGCCGAGCCGGCCTGGGCCGCCGCGGCTGGGCAAACGGCCCGGGATTTTACGGCGGCTCACCGGGGAGCCTTGGACCGGGCGGTGGAGGAGGCAGCCGGGCTTTTGGAGGTGAGCGCGCATGGGGCTTGATCTGGCCGCGGTGCACCAGGACCTCCTGGCCGGCCGGGCCGCCTGGCCCTGGCGGGCCACGGCCCGGGCCCTGGCTTGGCCCTACGGCTTGGGGGCCCGGCTGGACGCCTGGTCCCACCAAGCCGGTTGGCAAAAGGTACAGCGCCTGCCCGCCCCGGTGGTGGGGGTGGGCAACCTGGCCGTGGGCGGCACCGGCAAGACCCCCCTGGTGTTGGCCGTGCTCCAGACTCTGGCTCGCTGGGGGGTGCCGGCCGCGGTGATCAGCCGGGGTTACGGCGGCCGGGCCAAGGGCCCGGTGACCTGGGTCAGCCGGGGGCAGGGGCTCCTGGCCGGGGCCGGGGAGGCAGGCGACGAGCCGGTGCTGTTGGCGCAGCGCTCCGGCGCGCCGGTGGCCGTGGGCCGCGACCGCGCGGCGGTGGGCCGGGCCCTCTTGGCCGAGCTGGGGCCCCGGGTCCTGGTGGGCGATGACCTTTTTCAGCACCACGCCTTGCACCGGGACTTGAACCTGGTAGCCTTGGACGCGGCCTCCCCCCTGGGCAACGGTTTTCTCCTGCCCCGCGGGGAGTTGCGCGAGCCGCCCACCGCTCTGGCCCGGGCCGACGCGGTGATCTTCACCCGGGCCGCCAGCCCGGAGGCGGCCGCCCAGGCCCGGGCCCTGGTGGCCCCCTGGTGGGAGGGGCCCACCCTGGCCTGCCGCCACGTCATCCTGGGCTTCCGGGGACCGGGGGGGGAGGAGCTGCCCCTGGACGCCTTGGCCGGCCGCCGGGCCGTGGGGTTTGCCGGCCTGGCCCGTCCCGGGGATTTCCGGCACACCTTGGAGGAACTGGGCCTCTCGGTGGCCGGCTTCCGCGCCTTTGCCGACCACCACGCCTACACCCCGGCCGAGGTGAGCGCGCTGGTGGGCTGGGCCCGGGAAAACGGGGCCGAGCTGGCCCTCACCAGCGAGAAGGACCGCGTGCGCCTGGCCTGGCCGGAAGAGGCCGCGGTGCCCTTGTACTACCCGGTTTTGGGCCTGGAGTTCTGGGAAGGCCCTGCGGCCTGGGAACGCCTCCTGGCCTGGGGCCTGGCCGCTTGGAAAGGATGAGCACGCCTCGTGAGCCTGGCTTATCAACTGCTCCGTGCTACCGTGCGGGCCCTGGCCTGGCCCCCTCTGGACACGGCCCGCGCGGCTGGGCGCAGCCTGGGCCGCCTGGCCCAGCGCCTGGATGAGAAACACCGCCGTATCGTGCAGGAAAACCTCAGTTTGTCCTTTCCGGAGCACGAGGCGGCCTGGGTGGAGCGGACCGCCACGGGGGTGTTCGAACATATCGGCCAGGTGGCGGCCGAGCTGCCGTGGCTGGTGCACGCCACCCCGTCCGAGCTCCGGGCCGCCACGCGCATGCACGGCTTTGAACACATGCGGGAGGGCATGGCCCGGGGTAGGGGGGTCATTACCCTCACCGGCCACCTGGGCAATTGGGAGTGGGCCAGTCTGGTGGCGAAACTTGAGGTGCCCCATCCCTCCGCGGTCGTGGCCCGGCCCCTGGACTGGCCACCGGCCGACCGCTGGGTGAACGAATGGCGCTCCTCCACCGGCCACCAAATGGTGCCCAAGAGCAGCTCGGCCCGGGCCTTGCTGAGGATCCTGCGCGCCGGCGGCATGGCGGGGCTCTTACTGGACCAGAACGTGGACTGGTACGACGGGGTGTGGGTGGAGTTCTTCGGCCGCCAGGCCTGCACCAACAAGGGTGGCGCGCTCTTGGCCTTGAGGACCGGAGCCGTCGTGCTGCCCTTTTACAGCTTCCGCGCCCCGGACGGCAAGCTGGACGTGTGCTTTGATCCCGAGATCCCCCTGGTGCGCACCGGGGACAAGACCCACGACGTCTGGGCCAACACCCAGAACTTCACCCGAGCCTTGGAGAACATCATCCGCCGGCACCCGGAGCAGTGGTTCTGGCTGCACCAGCGCTGGAAGACCAAGCCTTTCCAGCCCTGGCCGCGGCAGAACTCATGAGTCGGCCCCTGGACCCGGCCACGCCGGGCCGCATCCTGGTGCGGGCGGCCAACTGGGTGGGCGATGCGGTGATGACCCTGCCGGCCTTGGAGGCTCTGCACGCCGCCTGCCCCCAGGCCGCCATCACCGTGTTGGCCAAGCCCTGGGTGGCCGGGGTGTACGCCCCGCACCCGGCGGTGGCTGGGGTGGTGGTCTATGACAAGGAGGGGGCGCACAAGGGCTGGGCCGGACTCCGCCGTTTGGCCCGGGAGTTGGCCGCCCGGGAATTCGACTGGGCGGTGCTGTGGCAGAACGCCTTTGAGGCCGCGTGGCTCACCCGCCTTGCCCGCATCCCGGTGCGGGTGGGCTATGCCACCGACGGCCGGGGCTGGCTCCTGAGCCACCCGGTGGACCGGCCGGCCGCCGCGCTCCAGGGCCACGAAACCTCCTATTACCTGCATATGTTGCACGGGGTCGGGCTTTTGGCCGCCGCGCCCCCGGCCGCGGGCGTGCCGCCCCGGCTCCATCTGGACCCCAAAGAGGTGCGGGCGGCCCGGGACTTCCTGGCCGGGCTGGGCCTTGAAGGCCCCTTGTTGGGCGCGGCGCCCGGCGCGGCCTTTGGCCCGGCCAAATGTTGGCCGGCCGAACGTTTTGCCGCGGTGCTCCGGGTTTTGGCCCCGGAAATGGGCGCCGGGGTGCTCCTTTTCGGCAGCGAGGGCGAGGCCGCGGCCACCCGGGCGGTATCGGCCGAGTTGAACGGGATCTTCCGCCGGGATTTGGCCGGCCACACCAGCTTGGCCCGGGCCCTGGCCCTGTTGGGCCAGCTGGATCTCTTCCTCTGCAACGACAGCGGACTCATGCACGCCGCCGCGGCCCTGGGCACCCCCACGGTGGCCGTGTTCGGCTCCACCGATCCGGTGCGCACCGGGCCCTTGGGGTCCCGGGCGAAGGTGGTGCGGCATCCGGTGGACTGCGCCCCTTGCAAAAAGCCCACCTGCCGCCGGGACCTGATCTGCTTCCAGGGCGTGAGCGCGGCCGAAGTGGCCGCGGCGGCCCGGGACCTCCTGGAGGCAGGGGAGCGGAGCCCGGCATGAAGGTGCTGTTGGTCAAGCTCTCGGCTCTGGGCGACGTGATCATGAGCCTGCCCGTGGCCATGGCCATCCGCCGCCAGCGGCCCGAGGTGTGGCTGGATTGGGTGGTGGAAGAGCCCTCGGCCGGTATCCTGGAGGGGCACCCCGCCTTGAACCGGGTGTTGGTCAGCCCTCGCCACCAACTCCAGGCCGGCCTCAACCAGGGGCTGCCCGAGGCGGGCGCGTTTTTGGGCCGGCTCCGGGCCGTGGAATACGACTGGGTGGTCGACTTGCAGGGGCTAATGAAAAGTGCTATCTATGTGACCTTGAGCCGGGGACGGCAAAAGGTTGGATTTCGCGGCGGAAAGGAGCCCCTGGCCGCCTGGGCCCTCAACCGGCGGCTGCCGCCTTTCGACCCTGACCGGCACGCCGTGGAGCGCTATCTGGACCTCCTGGAGCCCTTGGGCCTGGAGCGGCCGGCTCAGCTCGAGTACGGCCTCATACCCACCCCCGCGGAAACGGCCCGGGCGCGGGAGCTTTTGCCCGGCTGGGACAGTGAGCGCCCCTTGATACTTATGCACCCGGTGGCCAAATGGGAGTCCAAGCTCTGGCCCGTGGCCTCTTGGGCCCGGCTGGCCCAGGAGTTGGCCGCGGCCGGCGCCCAAATGGCCCTGTGCGGCTCGCGGGCCGACGCAGGGGTGGGCCAGGCCATAGCCGACCAGGCCGGGGTGAACGGGCATTTGGTGGACCTCTGCGGCCGGACTTCCCTGCGGGAGTTGGCCGCCCTGATGGGACAGGCCCGGGCGCTCGCCGCCACGGACACCGGCACCATGCATTTGGCCGCAGCCCTGGGGCTGCCGGTGGTGGCCCTGTTCGGGCCCACCGCGCCGTGGCGCACGGGGCCCTACGGCGGGAGACACCGGATTCTCCGGCAAAATCTGACCTGTAGCCCCTGTTTCAAGCGCGAGTGCCCTGATCCGCGCTGCCTGAGCGGTTTGGAGCCCGGCCGGGTGGCCGCGGAGTTGCGGAATATCCTTGACCAGCCACAAGCGGGCGCACCGGCCCGTTAAGCTATTTGATCCCGGGGAGGGAACATGCTTTTCTTAGTCACCGGCGCGGCGGGGTTCATCGGTTCCCAGATCGTAGAGCTGCTTTTGGCCCAGGGGCATGCGGTCAGGGGCATCGACTGCTTCACGGACTACTACCCCCGTCGCCTCAAGGAGCTGAACCTGGCCGCGGCCCGGAGCGAGGCCAACTTCCAAATGGTGGAAGCGGACATCCTGGACTGTAAGCCGGCCGAACTCCTGGACGGGGTGGACGCGGTGATCCACCTGGCCGCCCAGGCAGGGGTGCGCGCCTCCTGGGGCAAGAACTTCGAGATCTACACGCACAACAACGTGATGACCACCCAGTTCCTGTTGGAGGCCATCAAGGAGCTGGGCAACCGCCGCCTGGTTTACGCCAGTTCCAGCTCGGTGTACGGCGACACCAAAGACCTGCCCATGCGGGAGACCAGCGTCTGCTGGCCGGTGTCGCCCTATGGGGTCAGCAAGCTGGCGGCCGAGCATTTGTGCACCCTGTACCACAAGAATTTCGGCCTGGACACGGTGAGCCTCCGTTACTTCACGGTGTATGGCCCCCGCCAGCGGCCGGACATGGCCTTCCATCGCCTGATCCGCTGCCTCCTGACCGGCGGGGAGTTCCGCCTGTTCGGCGACGGCGAGCAGTCCCGGGACTTCACCTTTGTGGGGGACATCGCCCGGGCTACGGTGGCCGCGGCCTTGACCCCGGCGGCCGAGGGAGAGATTCTTAACCTGGGCGGCGGCCACCGGGCCACGGTGAACGAGGTCATCGCCCGGTTGGAAGAGATCACCGGACGCCGGGCCCGCATCACCCGCCAGGCCGTGGCCAAGGGCGACGTGCGGGACACCCAGGCCGACTGCACCCGGGCCACCCGGGTCCTGGCCTGGCAGCCCGAGTCCGACCTGGCCGCGGGCCTGGCCGCCGAGACCCAGTGGGTCGAGGCCATGCTCCCGGTGCTGCAGCAGGAGGTGTAAATTGGCTTTGCATCCGGACCTTTTGAAAATCCTGGTCTGCCCCCAGTGCCGCCAGCCGGTGGAGCCGACCCCGGACGGGGCTTGGCTGTTGTGCCGGCCCTGCGGGCTCAAATACGAAGTGCGGGACGACATCCCCATCATGCTCCTGGAGGAGGCTCAGCCTCTGACGGGAGAATGATGTCCGCACCGCTCCGGGAGCCTCCCCGCCGCATCCTGGTGGTGAAACTGGGGCACATCGGGGATGTCCTGGTGACCACCCCGCTCCTCCGGGTGTTGCACGACGCCTATCCCGCGTCCCGGATCACCGCCCTGGTCAACCAGGGCACCGAGGCCATGCTGGCCCACCACCCCCTGGTGGATCGCCTCCTGGTGTTGCAGCGTGAGAAAACCGGCGCCTGGCAGGGCCTGCGGCGCCAGGCCGGCCTTTTGGCCGCCGTGGCGGGGGGGGGCTTTGATTTGGCCCTGGACCTCTCCGGCGGCGACCGGGGGGCCTTTCTGGTCTGGCTCAGCCGGGCCGGGGTCCGGGTCGGCTTCCAGCCCAAAAGGCCCCATTTCCGCGCCCGGGCCTTTCACCGTCTGGTGGATGGCCGCGGCACCCGGAACCACGTGATCGAAACCCTGCTGCGTCCGGCCGCGGCCCTGGGGCTGGCCACCGACCCGCCGCCCCCCCTGGAGTTCTACCCGGGGGCCGAAGCCGAGGGCCGGGCCCGGGATATTCTGGCGGCCCACGATTTGACCCCGGGCGGCTATGCCCTGGTGCACCCCACCAGCCGCTGGATGTTCAAGACCTGGACTCCGGAGGGCAACGCCCGGGTGCTGGCCCATCTGGCCGCCCAGGGGCTCCGGTTGGTGCTTTCGGCCGCCCCGGCCCCGGCGGAAATGGAGTTCGTGGCCCGCCTCAAGGCTGCGCTTCCGGCTGATTTGAAGGTGGTGGACCTGGCCGGACAGCTGGACCTGCCGCGGTTGGGGGCGCTTTTGGCCTCGGCCCGCTTGTTCTTCGGGGTGGACAGCGCACCCATGCATCTGGCCGCCGCCCTGGGCGTGCCCACGGTGGTGTTGTTCGGGCCCTCGGGCGAGAAGATGTGGGGCCCCTGGCAGACCCCCAGCGAGGTGGTGACCCTGGAAATGGCTTGCCGGCCCTGCGGCCGGGACGGCTGTGAGGGGAGCAAGGTGAGCCGCTGTCTGGTGGGGTTAGCGCCCGAGATGGTGTGCGGCGCCGTGGACCGCCTCTTGGCCAGGACCGGGGATCATGCGCATAGGGCTTCTCAGATTTAAATACGACTTTACCGGCGGGGCGGAGCGCTCGCTGTTTCTCCTGGCCCAGGGGTTGTTGGCCCGGGGACACCAGGTGGAGGTGGTGACCACCCGCTGGGAGGGCCAAGCCCCGGCCGGCCTGGGCCTGCACCTCACGCCGGTGCGGGCCCGGGGCAAGGGCGCCCGCCTGGAGGCCTGGGCCCGGGAGTCCCGGGCCGCCATGGCCCGGCTGGGGGTGGACACCTTTCTCTCCCTGGACCGGGTGCCGGGCAGCCCGCTGTTCCGGGCCGGCGATGGCTGCCACGCGGCCTGGCTGGCCCACCGCGCCCCCTATGAATCCACCGTGAAGCGGCTGTCCTTTCGCTTCAACCCCCTGCACCGCACCTACCTGGACCTGGAGCGCCGCACCCTGGAGCACCCGGACCTGCGGCGGGTCATCGCGGGCAGCCGGCTGGTGGCCCGGGAGCTGCAAACTTATTACCAGGTCCCGGCCGCGAAGCTGGCCGTAATCTACAACGGGGTGGACCAGATGGCCCTGGCCCGGGCCCGGGAGCCCCAGACCCGGCAGACCGCCCGGGCCCAACTGCAACTGGCCGACCAGGCCCCCTGCCTGTTATTCTTAGGTTCTGGTTTTGAACGCAAGGGCTTGGCCTTTGCGCTGGCGGCCCTGGCCCACCTGCCGGAGGCGATTCTCCTGGTGGCGGGCAAGGGACGAACCGGCCCCTATGCGCGCCAGGCCCGCCGCTTGGACCTGACGGAACGGGTCAGGTTCCTGGGCCCCACCAACCAGGTAGTGGAGTTGTTGGCCGCGGCGGACGCCCTGGTCCTGCCCACCATGTACGATCCCTGCTCCAACGCCTGCCTGGAGGCCCTGGCCGCCGGGCTGCCGGTGGTGACCACCCGGGCCAACGGGGCGTCCGAGCTGGTGGAGGAGGGGGTGAGCGGCCAGGTGGTGGCCGACCCGGCCCAGGCCGGCGAATTGGCTGAGGCTTGCGCCCGGGCCCTGGGCCTGGCCCGGGGCTTTGCCCACCAAGTGCCGGACCTGGCCGGCTGGCTGTCCGCCGTGTTGGCCCTGGTGGAGGGCTCTCGGGCATGAACCCGGCCACGCTTTACCCTTTTGCACCTTCCCCGGCGGGCGGCGGCCCGCTGCGGGGCTCCGGGGAGAAACCCGCATGAGCCGCCCGGCAGTCCTGGCTTTTTGCACCACCGCCATAGGCGACACCCTGCTCAGCACCCCGGCCTTGGCCGCCCTGGGCCGCGTCTTCGACCTGGACGTGGTGGTGCACCAGCATCGTTTGCCCCTCCTGGAGGCGGAACCGTACCTCCGGGACCTGTTCCCCTACCGCAATAACCCCTTTTCCCGGCTTTACTTGATTACCCGCCTGCGGAACCGCTCCTACCAGGAGTTGGTGGTGATGCACGCCAACCACGACGTGATAAAGCTGTTCCCCTTTTTGCACTATGAGCGGGCCTGGAACCTGCAAGGCTGGAACCTGCCCAAACGGCGGATGACCAGTCTGGACCTGCCGGCGGCCATGCACGTAGTGGACAAGAGGCTCCTCATGGCTTCCTTGGCCGGGGCCAAACAGGCTGATGAGCCCATCAAGATCCACATCCTGCCCGAGGAGACCGTGGCGGCCGACCAGTGGCTGACCGCCCACGGGCTGTCGCCGGATCGGCCCCGGGTGGCCCTGTGCCCTGGCGCGGCCAACCTGTTCAAGCGCTGGCCGGCGGCGCGCTTTGGTTCCCTGGTGCGCCAGCTCCGGGAGCGGGGGGTGGAGACCTGGTTGCTGGGCACCAACTCCGAGACCGACCTCATGCTGGAGATAGACCGGGTGGCCGGAAGGCCGGTGCCCCGCCTGCAGGGAGTGGCCATGCGCACCCTGGCCGCGACCATCCATAGCTCCGATATCCTGATATCCAATGATACCGGTCCCTTGCACATGGGCCAAGCCGTGGGCACCCCCATCCTGGGCCTGTTCGGCCCCACGGACCACCTCACCATCGGCCCCCGGGATCCCATGCACCGGGTGCTGCAGACCCCCTTCAAATGCGAGCCCTGCCTCACCAAGCGTTGCCAGACTGCGGGCTGCATGACCCAGATGCAGGTGGACATGGTGCTGCAAGCCGCCCTGGAGATGCTGCACCTGGACCAGCGGCCGCGGGTGGGGGAGGCTTCGTGAGGCTGGCCTGCGTTTATCCGGAACACCTGGGCGAGCCCCAGGCCCGGGTGCTCCAGACCGCCGCCACCGTGGCGGCCCTGGCCCGGCAAGGGGCCCAGGTGCACTTGTTGACCGGCTGGTTCCGGGGGCTGCCGGACCGCTTGGCCCAGCTGGGGCTGGCCGGTTTGGCCGGGCTACGGGTGGAAGCCCTGCCCATGTGCCGCCCCGGACCGGGGCTCCGGCTCCCCTTTGGCTGGGGGGGCGCCTTTCACCTGGCCGCCCTGGGCCGCCTGCGCCGCCTCGCTCGTCAGGGCTTGGCCGCGGTGTGGGTGCGCCACTTGAAGCTGGCGGACTATCTTCTGGCCCATGGCCTGACCACCCCGCTGTTGTACGAGGCGCATGAGTTTTTTGCCCGCACCGCCCAGGAAGAGGGCGCCGACGCGGCCAAGGTGGCGGCGCTGGGTGAGCAGGAGCAGCGGGTGCTCCGGGGCGCCGCCCGGGTGGCGGCCATCAGCCGCCCCCTGGCCCGCGATTTGGAGGCCCTGCCCGGGGTGCCCCAACCGGTGGTGGTGGCGCCTTCCGGGGTGGACCAGGCCTTTTTTCGCTTGCCCCAGGATCGCCGCGAGCCGGATCTGGTGGCCTATGCCGGCGGCCTGTCGCCCTGGAAGGGGGTTGATCTCCTCCTGAAGGCCGCGGCGCTCCTCCCCCAGGCCCGGGTGGAGGTGCTGGGCGGCCGGCCCGGCTCGGCCGACTGGCGCCGCCTGGAAGGCCTGGCGGGGGAACTGGGCCTGGCCCCGCCCCGCCTCTTGCTCCGGCCCCGGGCGGGCCAGGACGCGGTGGGCGAGCTGCTGGCCCGGGCCTCGGTGGCGGTGTGGCCGGGCTCCGGGCAACAGGCCATTGCCCGGGACTACACCAGCCCCCTGAAGCTCTTCGAGTACCTGGCCAGCGGCGCGGCCGTGGCGGCCCCCCGGCTGCCGGCCGCCCAGAGCGTGCTCTCCGAGGGCGAGGACGCCCGTTTGTTCACGCCGGATGATCCCGCGGCCCTGGCCGAGGCGCTCGCGGGCTTGTTGGCCGACGCCGGGGTGGCCCGCCGCCTGGGGGAGCGGGGCCGGGAGCTGGCCCTCACCTACACCTGGGATGCCCGCGCCCGGGTGCTGTTGGGGGCCCTGGAGACCCTGACGCCGTGAAATGGGCCTTGTACAACCTCACCACCACCACCAAGAGCGGCGGGGTGGAGACCTCGGTGTGGTGTCTGGGCCAGGCCTTGGCCCGCCGGGGGCACCAGGTCACGGTGATCGGCGGCCAGGGGGAGCGCGCCTGGCCCCCCGAGGCCCGGGATCTCCAGGTGCTGACCTTCCCCTACACCCCCCGGGAGGCTTTCCCCAATTTGGGTTCCCGGGCCAAAAAGCTGTTGGAGCGTCTCTCTCTGGCCCGCCGGGCCCTGCCGGCCCTGCGGTCCGAGGGGTTTCAGCGCTGGGTGGCCTTCAAACCCTATGACCTGCCGTTTTTGCTGTGGGCCCGGCGCCAGGGGGGCAGGGTGGCCTATCTCTCCGGGGGCACCGAGTTTTTCCCGGGCTACGCCTTCCTGGCCCGCCGCCTGGATCACTTCGCGGCCAACAGCGCCTTCAACGCGGGGCAGATCCAAAAGGCCACCGGCCTGGTGCCCGCGGTGAACTATTTGGGCGTGAACCGCGAGGTGTTCCGGCCACGGGCGCCGGAGCCGGAGCTGGCCGCCCGGGCCGGCCTGGCCCCTGGCGACGAAGCCCTGGTCAGCGCGGTGCGGCTGGTGGCCCTGAAGGGCATCCAGCACGCCATCGCCGCCCTGGGGCTGTTGGCCCGGGAGAGGCCGCGCCTGAAACTCCTGGTGGCCGGGGAAGGGCCCTATCGCGGCGAACTGGAGCAGAAGGCCGCGGAACTGGGGCTGGCCGACCGGGTGCGCTTGTTGGGCTTCCTGCCCCAGACCCGGCTGGCCGGGTTTTACGCCCTGGGCCGGGTGGCCCTGTTCCCCAGCCTGGGGGAGGAGTCCCTGGGCCTCTCGGCCGCCGAGGCCCTGGCCTGCGGGGTGCCGGTGGTGGCCAGCCGCCTGGGTGGTCTGCCCGAAGCGGTGGGGCCGGGCGGGCTGTTGGTGGAGCCCCGGGACGCGGCGGGCCTGGCCGCGGCGGTGGGGGAGTTGTTGGACCAGCCCCACCGGGCGGAGCAAATGGCCGCGGCAGGTCAGGCCCGGGTGGCCGAGTTGTTTGACTGGGACGCCACCGCCGCCCGGTTGGAAGCGGGATTAGCCATATGACCGGAGATGCTACCTGGCTGGCGGCCCTGTTCCGGCTGGCCGTGCTGCGGCGCCTGCACGACGACCCCGGGCCCTTTGACCCCACCGCGGTGGCGAGCATTCTGGTCATCCGCAACGACAACATCGGTGACGTGATCTGCACCACTCCGGTGCTGGACGCCCTGCGGGCCGCCTTTCCCCAGGCCCATCTGGCCGCCCTGGTCTGCTCGCTCACCCACGACGTGTGGGACGGTCACCCGGCCCTGGACCAGCTTTACGTCTACCCCAAGGCCAGCCATGGGCAATACGGCAAGCTGGCCGCCACGGCCCTGTTGCGGGACACCCTGGCCCAGATCCGCCGCCGGAGCTTTGACCTGGCCCTGGGCATCCGCTCCACCTATTCCAGCAATTTGGGCTGGCTGACCTATGCCAGCGGCGCCCGTTGGCGCCTGGGGCCCCGGCCCCAGGAGGCCCGGCACCGGAAATGGGGCTTTTATTTCAACCTGCCCGTGGACCTGCCGCCCGCGCATTTGCACGAGGTGGACCGCTCGTTGCACTATCTTTCGCACCTGCGGGTTGACAGTGCCGGCAAAAGGCTATATCTGAAGATTCCTGAAGAAGCTGCGGCCCGGGCGGAAAATTTCCTGACCGCGCAGGGAATGGAGGCCCCGCCCGGTCCCGTGGTGGTCAACTTCACCCGGCCCGCCTACAGCCCGGCCCGGCAATGGCCCGTGGAGCGTTTCCGGGAACTGGTGGCCGTCCTGCTCCGGGATTCCCACCCGGTGGTGGTCAGCCACGCCCCGGCCGAGGAGGGCTGGGTGCGCCAGGCGCTGGAGGGCCTGCCGCGGCCGGTGCCCCGCTTTGCCTCCCCGGAACTCCGGGATTTCGCGGCCCTGGTGGCCCGGGCCCAGGCCTTCCTCACCCCGGAAGGCGGGCCCATGCATGTGAGCGCGGCGGTGGGCACCCCCACCCTGGTGCTGTGGGCCACCACTCCGCTCTCCCAATGGCGGCCCTGGGGAGTGCCCTGCCGGGTGGTGGGGGGCGGTGGGCCTTTGGAAAAGATTGCAGTCGCCGAGGTACTGGCGGCCTGGAAAGAGTTCCGGGCCTCCCTGGACTCTGCCGGTCCAGCCTCCGGTGTGAGGGGACAAACCGAGTCATGACTTTTCAGTTCGACACAGAGCACCTGAAAAGCGCGGTGGCCCGCTTCCAGGGACGCAAGATCCTGGTGCTGGGCGATGTCATGCTGGACCGGTTCATCTGGGGCAAGGTGAGCCGCATCTCTCCCGAAGCGCCGGTGCCGGTGGTGGAGGTGGAGCGCGAGACCTACATGCTGGGTGGCGCGGCCAACGTGGTGCACAACCTCTCGGCCCTGGGCGCGGAACCGGTGCTTTGCGGCCTGGTGGGCCAGGACGAGGACGGCCATTTGGTGGCCGAGCTGCTGGACGAGCTGGAAGTGCCGCCTGAGGGCCTGCTTCAGGTGGCCGACCGCCCCACCACCACCAAAACCCGGGTGGTGGCGCACAGCCAGCAGGTGGTCCGGGTGGACCGGGAGCAGCGCCGGGCCATGAGCCAAGCCGACGTGGCCCGGCTCTTGGAAGTGTTGGACCATTTGCTGCCCTCGTGCGAGGCCCTCATCGTCAGCGACTACGCCAAAGGGGTGATCTGCAAGGCGGTGATGGAGCCGTTGTTGGCCTCCTTGCAAAGGACCGGCTTCATCGTCACCGTGGACCCCAAGGTGGCCAACCTGAGTCTCTACCGGGGGGCCACGGTCATCACCCCCAACCACTTGGAGGCCCTGGCCGCCGCCCAGGTGGAGGCGGAGCTGCCCCAGGCGGTGAGCCTGGCCGGCAAGAAGCTCCTGACCACCTTGGGGGTGGGCCATGTGCTGGTGACCCAGGGGGAAAAGGGCATGACCCTGTTTTCCCCCGACCGGGAAGACCACATCCCCACGGTGGCCAAACAGGTATATGATGTGACCGGCGCGGGGGACACGGTGATTTCGACCCTCACCCTGGGCCTGGTGGCCGGTCTGTCCCCCCGGGACGCCGCCCTGTTGGCCAATTTCGCGGCCGGCCAGGTGGTGGGCGACGTGGGCACCTCGGCGGTCACCGCCGGTCAGTTGCCCTTGGCGGTGGAGCAGGGGGCGCGGGCCTTGGGAAAGGTTGTTTGAGCATGGCGCGGTATCTGGTTACCGGCGGGGCGGGGTTCATCGGCTCGCATCTGGTGGAAGCCCTCATCTCCCGGGGAGATGACGTGGTGGTCCTGGACAACCTCTCCACGGGCAAAAGGGCCAACCTGAAACCGGCGGAAAACGGGCCGGGGCAACTCACCTTCGTCGAGGGCGACATCACCGACCAGAGCACCTGTCTGGCCTGCATGCGCGGGGTGGACTACGTGCTGCACCAGGCGGCGCGGCCCAGCGTGCAGCGCTCGGTGGACACCCCCCTGGTCACCCACACGGTCAACGCCACCGGCTCCCTGAACGTGCTCATCGCCGCCCGGGACGCCCACGTCAAGCGGGTGGTTTTGGCCAGCAGCTCCTCGGTGTACGGCGACGTGGCCGGCGACGGCCAGACGCCCAAGGTGGAGACCATGGTCCCGCGGCCCCAAAGCCCCTATGCAGCCAGCAAGGTGGCCATGGAACACTACGCCGCGGCCTGCTGCAAGGTCTACGGCCTGGAAACCGTGTGCCTGCGCTATTTCAACATCTTTGGGCCGCGCCAGGACCCCGAGTCGGCCTACGCCGCGGTGATTCCGCGTTTTCTCTATGCCCTGCGGGACGGCGGCCGGCCCATCATCTGCGGCGACGGCCGCCAGAGCCGCGACTTCACCTACGTGAGCAACGTGGTGGCGGCCAACCTGGCCGCCTGTGAGGCGCCCGGAGTGGCGGGGGAGGTGTTCAACATCGCCAGCGGGCGGAACTACACCCTGCTGGAGCTGTTGGACCTCCTGGCCGGCTACCTGCGGGTGACGCCCAACCCCGAATACGTGCCGGGCCGCAATGGCGACGTGCGTCACAGCCTGGCCGCCCTGCAAAAGGCCCAGGAGGCCCTGGACTACCGGGTGAGGGTGGATTTCGCCCAGGGGATAAAAAACCTGGTGGAACTGGCCCAACAAGGGAAATATCTGGCCTGATGTCGGCAAGCCCCCAAATCGCCGGCTGGTCCGAGGGCCTGGCTCAGCACGCGGGGGTGTTTTTTCAGGCCGCCCGTCTGTTCCTGCTGACCCTGATCATCACCTTGCCCCTGGCCGAGGTCACCGCCTTCCGGGAGATCTCGGTCATTGGGGCGTCGGTGTGCCTCTTGTGCTACTTCGGCCTGCGCCGGGAGTTTCCCCGCCGTCCCACCGCCCTGGCCTGGCCCTTGGCGGCCTTGGTGCTGGTCGCCGCTCTCAGCCTTTTGACCGCGGTGGATTTCTCCTACAGCCTGAAGGAGTTCCGGGGGGAGTTGTTGAAGGGCGTCCTGGTGTTTTTCACCGGGGTGTACTTCATTCAGGACGAGGAGCACCTGAGTCAGGCCTGGGCCGCCCTGGTGGCCGGGGCGGTGCTCATGGGCGCGGCCGGGATTTACTTCTTTTTCGCCGACGGCGGCAGCCTGGCCGGGCACCAAGAGATGCGGGCCGCCTCCCTGCACTATGGTTACCAGGCTTTTGGCACCTACCTGGTAACCGTGTGGCCCTTCCTGCTCTTGGGCCTCCGCCAGGCCCAGAGCCGCAAGGTCCGGGCCGTGGTGGGCGCGGCCCTGGCGCTGTGCTTCTTCTCGGCCTATCTCACCTACAGCCGGGCGGTGTGGTGCAGTGTCCTGGTGGAGTCCTGCCTGGTCGCGGTGCTCCTGACCGTGCACCGCAAACGGGCGGCGGCCGTGGCCCTGGGGGCCGGGCTGGTGCTGTTGGGACTCCTGACCCTGTTGCCCGGTTCCCGCCACGGCGAGACCTGGAGCAAGGCTTGGCACAACCCCGAGAGCATGGGCGGCACCGGCGGGGATTTGGTCCAGGTGTGGTCCTTTGCCCTGGGGAAGATAGAGGAGCATCCCTTCCGGGGGATCGGCCTGGGCCGGCACAGCTTTTCCAAGGCTTTCCCCGAGTTCCGGGCCACCCACCAGCCCTTGTTGTGGCACGCCCACAACACCTTCCTGGATCTGGCCTTGCAGCTGGGTGTGCAGGGCCTGGTGGTGGCCCTGTGGATGCTGGGGGTGTTTCTGTGGGAGCTGTGGCCCCAGGCGCCGCCGGAGCGGCGGCAGGTCTGGGCGGGTTACACCACAGCCGCCCTGGTGATGGTCGTGGGCTTCACCGTGCGAAATTTGACGGATGATTTTTTCACCGACGATTCGGCCCTGATGTTTTACCTCTTGACCGGTCTGGCCCTGGGGGGGAAGTGTTTGGCCAAAGAGAGGAAACTGGTCTAAACTGCGTGAACGGCCGGGGAAGGCCCCTTGGCCTGGCCGCGGGCCGGGGGTGTCGAGACATTATCCTGGCCACAGGCTGGCCGACCATCCGGCGGGCCGGACCGGGGGTTCCCCCCGGCAAAGTCGCTATTCGGGCGCCCGCCAAAGGGAGATAACGGCAAGATGAACATATGTGTGGTTGGCGTGGGCTATGTGGGCCTGGTGACCGGCACCTGCTTTGCCGAGTTCGGGCTGAACGTGACCTGCGTGGATATCGACGCCACGAAGATCGAGATGCTCCAGGGGGGCAAGGTGCCCATTTACGAGCCGGGCCTGGAGGAGCTGGTGGCCAAGAACAGCCGCGAGGGGCGGCTCTCTTTTTCCACCGACCTGGCCGAGGGCATCTCCAAGGCCCTGGTGATCTTCATCGCGGTGGGCACCCCCCAGGGCGATGACGGGGCGGCCAACCTGGAGTTCGTGTGGGAGGTGGCCCGCTCCATCGGCCAGACCATGGACGACTACAAGGTGGTGGTCACCAAATCCACCGTGCCGGTGGGCACCGGCCACAAGGTGGCGGAGTTGATCAAGGAGAACCAGAAGCGGGCCCTCAACTTCGACGTGGTGAGCAACCCCGAGTTCCTGCGGGAAGGCTCGGCCCTGGAAGACTTCATGCGCCCCAACCGGGTGGTGGTGGGCGCGGACAGCGACCAGGCCAAAGCCATCATGAAGGACCTCTATCGGCCGCTGTATCTCTTGGAAACCCCCTTTGTCATCACCTCGGTGGAGACCGCGGAGATGATCAAGTACGCCTCCAACGCCTTTTTGGCCACCAAGATCAGCTTCATCAACGAAATGGCCAACATCTGCGAGCGGGTGGGCGCCGACGTGAACGTGGTGGCCCGGGGCATGGGCCTGGACCGGCGCATCGGGCCCAAATTCCTGCACGCGGGTCCCGGTTTCGGCGGTTCTTGTTTCCCCAAGGACACCGAAGCCATCGCCCACCTGGCCCGGGAAAAGGGCTACACCTTCCAGATCGTGGAAGCGGTGATGCAGGTCAATGCACAACAGCGCCTGATCATGGTGGACAAGATCGTGGCCGCCCTGGGCGGCGACGCCACGGGCAAGGTGGTGGCCTGCTTGGGGCTCACCTTCAAGCCCAACACCGACGACATGCGGGACGCTCCCAGCCTGACCATCCTGCCGAAGCTCATGGAGGCCGGCGCCAGGGTGCAGGCCTATGACCCGGCTGGCATGGAACCGGCGGCGGAGCAGATTGCCGGATTTGTGCCCTGCCAAAATGCCTACGACACCTTGCAGGGCGCGGACCTCTTGCTCATCATGACCGAGTGGAACCAGTTCCGGAACCTGGATTGGTCTCGGGTGAAGGCGGCCATGCGGGGCCGGGTGGTGGTGGACCTGCGCAACGTCTACGATGCGGAGCGGGTGCGCGAGGAAGGGCTCACCTACTTCAGCGTGGGACGCCCCTGAGCCAGCCATGACCGCCGCGGCGAAAGGACCTCCTCCCCAACTCCTGGTGGTGAGCCTGTTGGCCGGGGAGGAGGTTTGCCGCACCAAAGCGGTGGAGCTTTTGGCCGCGAGCTTCGGGCCCCTGATCTACCTTTCCCGGGTCTTGGCCTTTCCGGGCCAGGGCTATTATACTCCAGAGATGGGCCCCGGGCTGACCCGGCGGCTGGCGGCTTTCCGGGAGTTGACCACCCCGGGGCGGCTGGGGGCGCACAAGCGGCTGACCCGGGAAATGGAGCACGAATTGGCCCGGGAAGGCCGGCGCCAGGTAAACCTGGACCCCGGGCTTTTGGGCCCGGGCGGGTTCATCCTGGCCACCACCAAATGGCGGGGTCATCGCCTGCCCCTGGAGCCGGGGCTCTACAGCGAGCTGACCCTTTACTTTCATCACGGCGGCTTCCAACCCTTGCCCTGGACGTATGAGGACTACGCCGGGGCGGAGTTGAGGAAACTGTTGGGCGACCTCAGGCGGGCCTATTTGGCTCTGCTCCGGGAGAGCCGCAGCCAGGGGAGAGAAATTTGCTGAAATCCATGACCGGATACGGGCGGGGGCAGCACCTCACGGCCGAGGGAAGCTGGCTGGTGGAGATGCGTTGCGTGAACTCCCGCTTTCTGGACCCCCATCTGCGCCTGCCCCCGGGCCTGAACTGCCTGGAGGAGCGCATCAAGAAGCTGTTGGCCCAGCGGCTCTCCCGGGGCCGGGTGGCGCTGACCATCTCGGCCAAAGGCGGGGTGGAGCCGCCGCCCAGCCTGGAGCTGAACCGGCCCCTGGTCAAGGAGTTCCTCCGGGTCTTGGACGAGTTGGGCCAGGAGCTGGGCGCGCCGGTGGAGCCCAATCCGGCCCTGTTCCTGGCCAACCGCGATCTGGTGCGGGTGAGCGATCCCGAACCTGACCAGGAGAAGATCTGGGCCGAGATCGAGCCGGCCCTGCAAGAAGCCCTGGACGGGGTGGAAGTGATGCGCCGGGTGGAGGGCGAGGCTCTGGCCGAAGATTTCCGGCAGCGCCTGGAGCGGCTGGATGTCCTGTTCCAGCAGGCCGAGAGCCGCACCCCGGACATCGTGGAGGCCTACCGCAAGCGCCTCACCGAACGCATCGCCCAGCTTCTGGAGGAGAGCGAACCCGATCCCCAGCGTTTGGCCCTGGAGGTGGCGATCATCGCGGACAAATGCGACGTCACCGAAGAAGCGGTGCGGGCCCAGAGCCATCTGGCCCAGTTCCGCTCCTTTCTGAACGAAGCGCAGCCCGTCGGGCGCAAACTGGACTTCCTCTTGCAGGAGCTGAACCGCGAGGCCAACACCATCGGCTCCAAAAGCCCCGACGCCGAGGCCAGCCAGTCGGTGGTGGAGATCAAGACCGAGCTGGAGCGCCTGCGGGAGCAGGTCCAGAATATCGAGTAGGTAGCCCAGATGCCCGGCAAGCTCTTGAACCTGGGTTTCGGCAACTCGGTGGTGGCCCGGCGGGTTTTGGCCATCGTGAACCCGGCCTCCGCCCCCATGAAACGCCTGCGTGAGGAAGCCCGCCAGGCCGGCCTGTTGGTGGACGCCACCCAAGGCCGCCGCACCCGCTCCATCATCATCTGCGACTCCGGCCACGTGGTGCTGAGCGCCATCCAGCCCGAGACCATGGGGCAGCGCTTCGAGCAGACCACTTTCGAGGTCTCGCAGCTGAAACTGGGCGACGAGGAAGCCAAATGAGCCCGCGGGGCCAGATCTTCGTGCTCTCCGCCCCTTCGGGTGCGGGCAAGTCCACGGTCAGCAACCTGGTCCGGGGCCAGCTCACCGGGCTGACCTATTCGGTCAGCCTCACCACCCGGGCCCCGCGGCCCGGCGAGACCGAAGGGGTGGACTACCATTTCGTCAGCCGGGAGGACTTCCAGGCCCGGGTGGCGGCCGGGGAGATGGCCGAGTGGGCGGAGGTTTTCGGCAACCTCTATGGCACCTCTTCCCGGGTGTTGGAGGAAGCCCTGGCCGCGGGGCGGGATCTGTGGCTGGAGATCGACGTGGACGGCGCGGCCCAGATCCGGCGCCGTTTTCCGGACGGGGTGTTCATCTTTCTGCTGCCGCCCGACCCGGCCGAGTTGGAGCGCCGGCTCAAAGCCCGGGCCAGCGAGGACCCCGCCCAAGTGGCCCTTCGCCTGAGCCGGGTGGGGGGAGAGGTGGCCCAGGCGCCGGCCTACACCCATCTGGTGGTCAACGACCGCCTGGAGCGCGCCGTGGCGGAGGTCCTGGCCATCGTCACGGCCGAACGCCTGCGCACCGCCCGGCAATGGGCCCTGGTGCGGGGCCGCTGGGGCTGTTAGCTTGGCCGCCGAATCCCCCCGCCTGGTGGTGGGCCGTCACGCCGTGGCCGCGGCCCTGGCCGGCGATCCCGCTTCCCTGGGTGAGTTGCTGGTGGCCCAGGGCGAGCGCTCCGGTGCGCTCCGGAAGCTGGAGGAGACGGCCCGGGCCCAGGGGGTGAAGGTGCGGCGGGTGCCCCTGGCCCGGCTGACCGAGTTGTGCCCCGACGGCACGGTGCACCAGGGGGTGGGGCTGATCCTGGCCGCCGCGCCGGCTTATACGGATTTGGCCGAGTTGCTCTCCCGGACCCAGGCCGCGGGCGAGGCGGCGTTGGTCCTGGTGGCCGATCATGTGCAAGACCCCCACAACCTGGGGGCCATGATCCGCTCCGCCGCCGCGGTCGGCGCCCAAGGGGTGGTGATCCCCCGCGACCGGGCCTGCCCCCTGACCCCGGCGGTGGCCAAGGCCGCGGCCGGCGCCCTGCCGGGCCTGCCGGTGTGCCGGGTCACCAACCTCACCCAGGCCCTGGAAGAGATGAAGGCCGCCGGGCTTTGGGCCCTGGCCGCGGCCACCCGGGGAGGGCCGCCGCCCTGGGAGTTGGACCTCCGGATGCCCTTGGCCCTGGTGGTGGGCGGGGAGCACAAGGGCGTCTCGCCCCGCCTTTTGGGCGCCTGCGATTTCACGGCCAGCCTTCCCTTGGCGCCGGGGGTGGAAAGCCTCAACGCCTCGGTGGCTGCGGGCATTCTGTTGTTCGAGGCGCTCAGGCAGCGCCGGGTAGTGTGAAACTCTCTGGAAAATATTGACTTTCCCCCCGCTTCGTTATTATAATTTAACTGGACTACCCAGGGGAGCAGGGGAGATGAACACCATCGGTTCCTTGCACAACACCATCGGCCACATGGCCCAGCGTCACCTGCTGCAGGCCAAGGTGAATAGTCTGCGCCTGGATACCCATCAGGATATCATGGCCCAATCCGCGGCCCAGAAAAACCGCCTGGCCCAGCAGAAGACCCTGTTGGAAAACATGGCGGGCAACGCGCCGGTGGTGGTCAGTTCCCGCGTTTGATCCCCGGCGCCCTGTGCCCCGCCCCACACCCCGCTTGGTGCGGGGTTTTTGTTTGGCCCGAAAGTTCCATGGCTTAAAGCTGTATTCTTCCCTTGCCCAGGAGCGAAAAGCGCCTGGCAACGCTTGCAAGGCGGGGTGACCCCATGATGAATGATCTCATCAATCCCAAGGACCCTCTGATCCGGCGGCTTCGGATTTTCATCAAGCTGGCGGTGCGGGCCCTGGCCGTATTGATGACCCTGGTGATTCTCCTGGGGGTGGTCGATGTGGGGATCACCCTCTATGAACGCCTGGTGTCCCCGCCCTTCATGATCTTGACCATGAGCGACATCCTGGCCACCTTTGGCGCCTTCATGGCCGTGTTGATCGCCATTGAAATATTCGTGAATATAAACATTTATTTGCGCGACGACGTAATTCACGTCAAAATCGTGATGGCCACGGCGCTCATGGCCATCGCCCGGAAGGTGATCATCCTGGATTTCAACGAATTGGACCCAGCCTACATCTACGCCACCGCGGCGGTGGTCCTGGCCATGAGCGTAGGATACTTTCTGGTGTCCCGTTATGGCGGCGGGGAAATCAATGTTTGTCAGCAAAACCCGGAAGAAGACTGAGCGCGGCGACCCGCCGGGCCAGGCCTAATCATGTCCCGCTCCCAAAGACTGCATATCTGGTTCAGCGATGGCTGGCAGCTGCACATTTTCCAGGACCTGGGCAGTGCGGTGGTGATCTCACCTTTTCCCAACAGCAAAAGCTATCAACTGGACAGCCCCGAGGCGGTCCCCTACGTGGCGGCTCTGTCCCTGAACAGCAAGCTGGTGACCCTGTGCGAGGAGGTGTTCGGCCGCGCGCCGTGGGAGATCACCGGCAAGCCGCGGCGCACCGGCGGAGCCTTGCCCCAGGTAAGCCGCACCCTGGTGGGCGACCCGGCCTGAGCCTTGCCCCTCCCTCCGGAAGGAACCCTGTCTCTCATGCACGACCCCACCCGCGGCAAGATCAAGTGTCCGGCTTGCGGCTCCTTGCGCCTGGCCCGCTTGGTGTACGGCCTGTGGGGGGCGCCGCCCAGCCCGGACATCCTGGAAGCCCTGGACCGGGGCGAAGTGATGCTGGGGGAGTGGGACTTCGGTCCCACCTCACCCTCGCACGCCTGCCTGGATTGCGGCCACCAGTTCCGCTGCCTGCAACTACTTGAGTAGCATCCCGCTTTGGTCATACCATTTAACCGATAAAGCCCCTGCCTACACGACGCTCCTCAGCCTGTTGGGTGAACGTGCCTCCAATTGCTGTGATTTATGCCAGATAGCCGGCTGGCCACCCATTCTGGTCGCCAGAGGGTCAGCTCAATAAATGATTTAGCCAATATTTTCCCCACCCGATTGAATTTATCCCTATGTTTGGCTCGCCTGAAGATTATAAACTCTTGTTAATGGATAAAAATAATTGTCTCTTGCCTTAAGTTTTCCGTCCGGGGACCGCTGCCCCACCTCGCGTACGGTAGCTAGGTGATAGATTACGGCAGGTGCTAACAGTCTGCTTGCCACTAGCTATTTACGGCGATAAATACCGGCAATTGTATACATCTTATGGTGTGGCTGGATCCCGGGGGGGACCACGCAGTGATGCTCTCGGAGCATGGCTGCGGGGGGATACCCTTGCCATGAGTAGGGGTCGATCAGAAAACCTAAAGAGGAGCGATAGATGAGGAAGGCCAGCAGAAATCGTATCGGTCTGAAGTTGAGAATGCTCTTGCCCAGCCTACTTTACATCCTGATGTTGGCCATTATTGTGGGTTTGTATTTCTATTCGGATGCTAGGATTGGCAACCTTGGCGTGCACCAACGCTCTTCCCTTGAGCTTGCAGGGCACTTTCACAAAGTCGCGCTGATGATTAAAGACTATTTGAACAAGGAGGTCAACTTCGGGGACCTGCAAAAAGAGTTCCCCAGCCTGCAAAATATGGTGCAACAAACCCCCCTGGCCGCCAAGACGGATGAGCTTTGGAAAAGCATCGAACGATACCATCAACTTAATGTAGAAAACCGGAAGATCGAAGCCCAAATTTTGGAGTTGACCTCCAGTTCCATCCAGCAGTCCAACGGATACATCAAGTCAATGGCCGAGAAGCTGGCCGACGAAAAACAGCGGACGGAGGTCAGCAAGCTTGAACGCCTGGTCATTATTGGCGCCAGCGTCAACACTTCGGCCAACTATGAGATAAAAGTAAAGTTTCTGCAGCTCAAGGAGGATCTTGCCACCAGTCAGGACTTGCTGGATTTTTTGGATATTCTACTGAAAAACGTGGAAAATGATATCCAGCACCTGGCCGGGACGCCTTATCAGGAGATGGCCAAGGCGGCCAAGGCGGCCAATCTGAAGATCAAGGAGCTGTCCTTGGCCTTCATCAGTAACCTCAAGGAGCAAAAGTCCCTGGGCCGGACCATTTTCCAAGGCCTGGGCCAGAGCGTGGCTGAACTCGAGGCCAATACCACGCAGACCAGTCAGGCCATATTCTCCGGCGTGAAGGAGGCCTTCCAGCTCATCGTCGCCGTGGTGGTGCTGGCCGCCTTGTTGGGGATTGTCATCAGTTTCCTGCAGGCCAGGGGCATCTCCCGCTCCCTGCGCAACATCATGGAGGGTTTGTCGCAGGGAGCGCACTCCGTGGCCGCCGCTGCCTCCCAGCTCAACTCCGCCAGCCACCGCATGGCCTCGGGTTCCTCCCAACAAGCCGCTTCCCTGGAGGAGACCAGCGCCTCCCTGGAGGAGATCGCCTCCATGGTCAAGCAAAACGCCGACAACGCCGGCAGCGCCAACGCCCTGGCTCAGGAGACCAACCAAGTGGTGGAAGCGGCCAATCAGGCCATGTCCGAGCTGAACCGTTCCATGTCCGAGCTGACCCAAGCCGGGGAGCAGACCGGCAAGATCATCAAGACCATCGACGAAATTGCCTTTCAGACCAACTTGTTGGCTTTGAACGCCGCCGTGGAGGCCGCCCGGGCCGGGGAAGCCGGGGCCGGGTTCGCGGTGGTGGCCGAAGAGGTTCGCAACCTGGCCCAGCGGGCGGCCGAGGCGGCCAGGAACACCGCCGGCTTGATCGAGGGCACCATCCACAAGACCAAGGAGGGGGCCCAGTTGGTGGCCCGCACCAACGAAGCCTTCACCGAGGTGCAGAGCCGGGCTGGCAAAATGGGCGAGTTGGTGGGCGAGATCGCGGCAGCCTCCCAGGAGCAGTCCCTGGGGATCGGCCAGATCAACTTGGCCATCTCCGAGGTGGACAAGCTGACCCAGGAGATGGCCTCCAACGCCGAGGAATCCGCCTCCGCCTCCGAGGAGCTGAGCTCCCAGGCCAATGCCATGCGGGGGGCCGTGGGCGATCTGGCGGTCATCATCAGCGGCGGCGAAGCCCAGGAATCCGCGGGCGCGCTGCTGGACCCCACCCGCCAGTTGGCCCCGCCGGAAGACTCCGGCTCACGGTTCTAGCAGATGTCATGAAAAAGACGATCCATGGCCTTTTTCAACCCATCTTGGCAAAAGCGTCGTTTTGCCAAGATGGACAAATTGCTTGCCTTTGCAAGGCCGCGCAATTTCGCGCGCCCTCCCCGGGGTCCCCAAACAAGCCGTAGCTTGTTTGGGGTGGTCCCTGGCGCGCCCCGCAGGCTGTTTTTCAACAGCCTGCCAGGAGAAATTCCTGACCGGCCGCCACGCAGTCGGCCGGTCAGGGACCCCGCCGGTTCATTTCGGGACCGCATCACGGGCGCAGCGAAACCCCACCCAGGAAAACAATTCCCAACCTTGGTGTTGGTGCACCAGCGTCACGGCCTCGGGCGTGGTCCGGCCCAACACGGCCAGGCCGCCCTGGCCAGGCGACCCCGCCACCCATTCCCCCAGGCCGGTGGCCAGACCCTGGATGCCCAGGGCGTTGGGAGGCCAATGAGCCACAGAGCGGTAATCAGCCTCCTCCACCGCTTGGGGAGGCGTGGCCGAGGGGGGGGCGGGGGCCTGGCCGTGCATGGCGTTCATGCCCTCGGCCATGGGGTCCCGGGTTGGCCCGGACCTGGGTGCCTCCGCGGGCGGGGACTCCCAGCCGGCCCGCAGCAGCTCGGCAGCCGTGGGCAGGCGCAGGCCGTAGCGGCCGGCAAAGGCCAGCGCCCCGTAGCCGCTGACCATCAGCACCGGGTGGGAGGCGTATTGGGGATCGGTAAAACGGAAACGCCCCCCGGCATAGGCCAGGGGAGTCATCCCCTTACGCACTTCCCTCAAGCTCAAGAGCGGCTTTTCTCCCAGCTTTACCACCCCCTCAGTGACCGTGAGCTGGCCCCGCACCGCGTTCAGGAATTCCACGTATTGATGGTTGGTGACCTTGGTTTCTTCCAGGTAGAAGGGACTTACGGTGCGTTGCCGGCCGCCCAGACGGATCTCGCCGGCCGGAATCAGACGCAGTACGGCTCCTCCCCGGGCGGTGAGCTTGGCCGGCAGAGGGGCGCCGGGACCGGTCGGGGCGGTGGTTTCCGGCGGCGCCACGCCCGGCTGGGCAGCGGGGGGCTGCCTTTGCAGCTCGGGCATGGAGAAGTGGTACCAAAGGCCCCAGGCCAGGGCCAGGGCCAGCCCCAGGGAGACTCCCAGGGACAGGGCCAACTTGCGGCGTCCGGCCCGGTCGGCCGGAATCAGGCCGGGCAGCGCCAAAACCGCGTTCCGCAGCTCCTGCACCGAGGCGAAACGCTCTTCCGGTTTTTCCGCGGTGGCAGTTCGGATGAGGCGGTCCAGCGCCTTCAGGAATTGCGTGTCTGAACGGGGGAGGCTGGCGGTTTGCAGGGGTTTCATGGTGTCCCGGTCAAACACCCCCACCACGGCCTTGTAAAGGATCTTGCCCAGGGAGTAGAGGTCGGCCCGGAAGGTGGTGGCGGCCAGATCCAGGTATTGCTCCGGGGCCATGTAGGCCAGGGTGCCGATGACGTGATGGCTGCGGGTTACCGGTTTCCAGGGCCCTCCGCCCACCAGACCGAAATCGGCTATCTTGGGCACCTCGCCGTCCAGGAGGATGTTGGAAGGCTTGAGATCGCGATGCACGATGCCCTGGGCGTGGATATGCTCCACTCCATCCAGCACCGGCAGAAAGTAGGTGGTGATCCAGCGCTTGAGCGCGGCTTCTTGGCCCGCCAGGCCTGGCTCCGGGATGGTTTCCGACAGGGTCTGGCCGGGGATGTACTCCATGACTATGTAATCCAGGATTTTTTCTTGCTCGCCCCGCCGCAGGACGGTCTGCTCGAAATCATAAACCTGGAGCACGTTGCCGTGCCGGGTGGCGGCCATGGCCAGCACCTCCCGCCGGAAGCGCTCCATTTCGGCCGCGATCTCCTCCTCATCGCCTTCATAGGCGGCCAGCATCTCGGGGGAAATCACTTTGATCACCACCTCCCGCTCCAACTTGGGCTGGCGGGCGCGGTACACCTCTCCCTTGCCGCCGGTGGCCAGGTGGGCGAGGATTTCCCAGCGCCCGTTAAGCACGTCGCCAGCTTTGAGCAGGGTGGGTTTGCTGCTGCCTGACATGGCTCCTGGTCTCTTGTGGTCGTGTTTACAAGAAGTTATAGTATCAATATACCCGGTGGCGGCGCCGGAAACCAAGGAGATGTCACTTTGCGGGACGCGGCGGGCGCCACGCACGTGGGCCTACACCGAAAAGACAACCAAGACCGCTACCTGTTCCGTGAAATGCCGGACGGGGGCTGGCTCCTGGCCGTGGCTGACGGCATGGGCGGCCACGCCGGGGGCGCGGTGGCGGCGGAGATCGCGGTGGCCTGCCTGGCCAAGCTGATTCCCCCCCGCCGCGCCAGCCTGGCCGAGGCTTTTGTCGCGGCCTGCCGGGCCATGGATGTCCGGGCCGCGGGCGAGCCGGAACTGGCCCACATGGGCACCACCCTGACCGCGGCCGTGGCCCAGGAGGGCCGCTTGACTTGGTGCCATCTGGGAGACTCGCGATTGTATTTGTGGCGCCAGGGGAGCCTCAGCCAGGTGACCCGGGACGACACCGTGGTCCAGGAGTTGTTGGACAGCGGTAGCTTGAATCGGGAGGAGGCCCGGGTGCATCCCACCCGGCACCTGCTTTACGAGTGCCTGGGCTGCGGGGATTGCCAGCCGGCCTGCGGGGAGGAACCCTTGCACCCCGGCGACCTGGTCCTGCTGACCAGCGACGGCCTGCACGGTGAATTGCCGAATCGCGATTTGGCCGCGGTGCTGGCCGGGGAGGGGGCGCCGGCGGACAAAACCGCCCGGCTGGTGAGCCAGGCCCTGGAAGCCGGCGGCCGGGACAACGTCACGGCGGTGCTGCTGGAGTGGTGAAGACTCCGCGCGGCCGGGGGGGCGGGGGGGCGGCGCGGGCGGCTCTAAAAAAACGGCTCAGGGCGGTCAGCTTTCGCTGACCGCCCTGATTTCTCTTTGCGTTGGTCGGGACGACTGGATTTGAACCAGCGACCCCTTGAACCCCATTCAAGTGCGCTCCCAAACTGCGCCACGTCCCGACGCACGAGATATTTACCATCGGGGGGCAGGGTTGTCAATCGCCTGACCCCTGGTTCAACAGCGATAAAACCGCCTCTTCCAAAGCTTCCAGCAGCGCGGCCAGGGGCCCTCCGGTGCGGCGGGGGGCGGGGAACCACTGGGCCTCCACTCCCGGGGCCGCCGGCTCGCCCCGGAGCCGCGAGGCCTGGGCTTGCAGCACGTGAGGAGCTTGCTCGACCACCGGGGCCAGCAGCTCCCGGAGCCTGTCCAGGCGAGGGGCGCCGGGCCGCCGGGCGCAGGCCGCCACCGCCCCGGTCAGCCGGGTCAGGGTCCAGATCTCCAGGCCCCGGGCTCCCCGCTGCCACAAAGGCATGACCTCGGACCGCGGGGCCCACAGGCCCATGTCCCGGCCCAGGTCAAAAACTTCCCGGGCCGCTACGGCCAATTCCGCGGCCGGGCCGGTCGGAGTCCCCTGGCAGAGCAGGGCCCGGGGCGGCATGTTCCCCTCCGGGCCCAGCCAGGCTTCCCAGAGGTTGGCCAGGGCCCGGCCGCCCGGCGCGTCGCTCGGGGTGTCCAGGTGCAGATAGGAGGCCACCACCCGGCCCTGGCCATAGGACGCCCCCACCACGGCCGGCCGCCCCCACAGGGCCGCGGGATTCAGGTTGAGGCCGTAGTCGTTTTCATGGAGGTCCCAGTCGCCGCCCACGGCCTTGACCTTGAGGTCGGAGCTATACAACTCCGGGGTGGGGCCCTGGTACAGGGCCAGGGGACGGATCCCCTCGGGCGGGCAGGGGCCGAACTGGCCGGGCCACCAGACGAACAGGCGGGCCGGAACGGCCAGCCCTTGCCACAGGGGATGCTGGGCCGCGCCGGGGGCCGGGCGCACCAGGACCGGGCCGTTCAGGGACGGCACCCGGCCGCCGCCCCGCTCCCGGCCCAAGGGCAGCAGCCCCAAACCGTCCGCTTCGCCCAGGGCCAGGCCCGCGCCGCCACAGAAGCCCAGGTAGCTGCCGCCTCCCGCCACGAAGTCCCGCACCGCCTGCCGGCCGGCCCGGCCCAAGGCCGCGTGCTTCAGGGAAGGCCAGCCGCCCGGGACCACCAGGAGCCGGGCCCCGGCCAGACCGCCGGCGGCCACCTCGGCCGCGGAGATGGGCCAGAGCCGGAGCCCCTGGGCCCAGCAGGTCTCCAGGGTCATGAGGCCCCAAAGGCCGGCCCGGTCCCACAACAGGCGGGCCGGGCCGGGGTTGGCGTGCGAAAGACTCATGGCGCGGCTCAGCCCTGGTGCAGGCCGCCCACCACGATGTTGGGGATCCTGAGGGTGGGCTGGGCGTCGGCCACTGGCGCGCCTTGGCCATCCTTGCCGCAGGTGCCGATGCCGAAGCCCAGGTCGCTGCCCACCAGGTCAATCTCCATCAGCACCCGGGGGCCGTTGCCGGTGAGGGTGGCGCCGCGCACCGGCGCGCCCACCTTGCCGTCCTTGATGAGATAGCCCTCGCTGACCTCGAACACGAAATCGCCGTTGACCGTGTTCACCTGGCCGCCGCCCATCTTCTTGACCAACAGCCCCCCCGGGGTGCGGCGGATGATGGAGTCGGGGTCCTCGGTGCCCGAGGCGATCATGGTGTTGGTCATGCGGGGGATGGGCCGGGCCCGGTAGCTCTCGCGGCGGCCGTTGCCCGTGGGGGAAAGGTCCATCTTCAGGGCCGAGAGGCGGTCCTGCATATAGGAGGTCAGCTTACCCTTTGCGATGAGCACCGTCTTCTGGCTGGGGTAGCCCTCATCGTCAAAGCCAAAGGAGCCGCGCCGCTGGGGCAGGGTGGCGTCGTCCAGCACCGTGATCAGCGGGCTGGCCACCTCCTGACCCAGCTTGTTGGCGTAGACGCTCATGCCTTCCAGGACCAAGTCCGCCTCCAGGCCGTGGCCCACGGCCTCGTGGATCATGGTGCCGCCGGCCGAGGAGTGCAGCACCACGGGCATGGCCCCGCCGGGGGCGGGGTCGGCCCCCAGCATCATCACGGCCAAGCGGGCCGCCTGGCGGGCCTTTTCCTCGGGGTCCTCCTGGTCAAAGAGCTCCAGGCCCAAAAAGCCGCCCATGGTCTCATACCCGGTCTGCACCACGCCCTTGTCCTCGGCGATGCAGTGTACGGCCAGGATGAGGTAGGTGCGCTCTTCGGCGGCCTCCACGCCCAGGGAATTGACGATGCGCACCTGCTGCACCCGCTCGGCGTACATGACCCGCACCTGGCGCACCCGGGGGTCCACCGCCCGGGCCGCGGCCTCGGCCGCGCGCACCAACTCCACCTTGCGGTCGGTGGCAATGCTGCGGGGTGGTTTGGTAACCTGAGCTAACAGCCCCGGGGCCACGGCCGCCAAGGGGGCGGGCGCCTTCACCGGTCCGCCGGCCGAGGTGGCGGCCAGATTGGCGGCCAGGGGCAACAGCGCCGCGGCGGTCAGGCGGTTGGTGTAGGCATAGGAGGTGCGCAAATCGTGAATCAGGCGGAGCCCGGCGCCGGCGTCCACCCCGCCCAGGACCTTTTCGATCTTGCCGTCGTCCATAACCACGGTCAGGGTCGTGTTTTCTTCCAAAAAAAGCTCGGCCATCTGGCCCTGGCGCTCCAGGGCGGCGGCCAGCACGGGCTGGGCGTCGAATGTAAGGTCCATGAGGCTCCGTACCTCCAAAATAATTAAGGAGTTTCAGCACATAGCATTACCGGCAAACTTAGCACACCCAGGGGGTGCGGTCAACGCAGCCCAGGCCGGGTCCGGGCATTACCCGTTGACAAGGTATCGGCATGACCGTATTATCTCCACGATTTGAGGACAAATAAAGCGGAATGGCACAAATGAGGCGAGCTCTACTGGTTTCGGCGGTCATTATCGGCCTGCTTTTCTGCCCGGGAGCCTCGAGGGCGGGTAACGCCAGCAAAGCCCAGACCATAAGCGCCCTGGAAGCTCAGGACATCCTGACCTCGGACCGCAAGAACACCTTCCTGGTGGATGTGCGCTCGCGCGCCGAGTACACTCTGTTGGGTCACCCCCCGCAAGCCTACAATGTCCCCTGGCGTTTTTTGACCACGGATTTCCAGGTCAAGGACGGTCCCTACCAGGGCGGCAAGGCTCCGTTCACCGGGTATCAGCTGGCGGCCAAACCCAACCCGGATTTCGTGGGGGTTATCCAGTCCCTGTTCAAGCCGGACGACCGCATCATCATCATCTCCAACCAGGGAGACGAGGGGGCCCAGGCCGCGGACACCCTGGTGGAAGCCGGTTTCCGCAAGGTCTACAACATCCGGCACGGCTTCTGGGGCGAAGAGTTGGTCCCCCGGGAGAACGACAAGCTGGCCGAACGCTACAGCCCCAAATACGGCCTGCCCGGCCATGTCAACGGCTGGGTGTACTGGGGCCTGCCGGTGAGCCACCACAGCGACCCCCGCTTCATCTATCCCCCGGACCTGAAGCGCATGCAGACCCGCTAGGGGGGCAGCCGAGGGGTGAGGCGCCCGCTCCCCCGCAGGCCGGCGGTCTGGTCAAGATCGGAATTAAACTGGAAAAAAGTAGAGGAGGGGGCGTGGCTTTTCGCCCACAGCCATCTGGTTCTCCCTCTGCCCCCCGTTGCCGCCCAAGTCCCTGTCAAAAAGCCAGCCATTCGCCGCTGCCGGCCCCTGGGTTACGCCAAAGGCCCGAGGTCTAACCGGCCCTCCGTCGCCAGGCATGCCACTTGGTCACCTTTTGCCCCCCGAAAGGTGCGCGGGCTGTCGTCTAACCGCAGGATCAAGCCTGAAGCAGGTCAGGAAGGGGGGCGTGGCTTTCCGCCCACAGCTATCTGGTTCTCCCGCTGCCCCCCTTGCCGCCCAAGTCCCTGTTAAAGAGCCAACCTTTCGCTGTTGCCGGCTCCTGGGTTATGACGGAAGCCCCGGTGAACTCGCCGGCCCTCCGGCGCCAGGCACGCCCCCTGGTTATCTCGCACCCCGAAGGACCAGCGGTCTGTCATCAAACTGCGTGATCAAGCCTGAAGCAGGTTGGTAAGGGGGCGGGGCTTCGTGCCTGCCGCCATCTGGTTCTCTCGCTGCGGCCCTTCGTTGCTCCGGTCCCTTGCCGGAAGCCAGGCTTTTCGCCGCGGCCACCCCCTCGGTTACTCCGGAGGCCCGGGGCCGGCCCCAGGCAGCAAAAGCGCCCCTTGGCGGCCAGGTGTGGCCCCCAGCGCAGCGGCGGCAGCCGGTCCGGCCTTTTGGCCTGCCATCAAACCCGGGCTGCCGCCCGCGCCGCAGCTGCGATGGGCCGCGGGTAATGCGCTTGGGCCCGTTTGACCTGGGCTCCGGCTGCCCGGAACCCCCGGCTCCCCACGCGGGGCCAAGGCCGGCCCCTTCCGGCTCTGGGCGTGCAGGGCCCCCCAGAAGCCAGCCCAGGGCCAGGCGCGTCCGACACCAAACTTTCTGCCCGCCTGCGCAGCGACCCCGGCCGTTCGCCCGCCAGGGCAATCCTTCGCCGATGAAGCCCTTTTTTCCTTACCCCACCTGTTTTTACTCTTTACGCAGCCGGAAGGGCCCGGCGCCCCTCCATATTCAGGCCGGCGCTTGGCTGCGAGGCCGCCCAGGAGGCAGCCCGTGGCAAGGAAGAGGGGCCGCCGAGACCAGATTTTTTTCCGGCCGCGCGCTCAACTCCGGGTTGCCGCCCCCCAGGGCACTCCCTCGCCCCCATACTTCCTCCCTTCCTTACCCAACCAGCCAGCTTTCCTCTGGCCGCGACCAGACCGAGGCGTCGGGCACCCGCCCTCAACCTTGATAATAAAATACATTATAACAATATGATAAGTTGTTTATTTAAGGTAAGTTATTAATGAAGTGCGCGGGGCCGGCTCACATCCCGGCCAGGGGGCGGCCGTCCTTGCGGATGCGCCAGAAGTGGTACATGGTCAACATCAGGACCAGACCGGGCAAGAGCAGGCAGTGCAGCACATAGAAGCGCAACAGGCTGGCCGGGCCCAGCTCCCCCCCGCCCAGCACCAGGTTCTGCAAAAGCCGGCCCACCAGGGGCACCTGGCCCAAAAGCCCGCCCATCACCGCGGCTGCCGCCTGGGTGGGCGGGTCCCAGCGCAGGACGTAGCCGCTGAAGTCCAGGAACAGGGTCAACCCCAGGAGCGCCAGGCCCACCAGCCAGTTGCCGGCCCGGGGCGGCAAATGGGCCCGGCTGGCCAGCACCCGAAGCAGATGCAGGAACACGCAGATCACCATGGCCTGACCGGCCAGGTAGTGCAATCGGCGGAAGAACCAGGCAAAGGGCAGGGCGCCCGCCTCCTGGGCAAAGAAATCCGCCGCGCCGGCCGGCGTGGGGATGTAGAGGAACATCAACAGGCCCCCGCTGACCCCCACCACCAGGAAGCAGAAAAAGGCCAGGCCGCCCAGGCAAAAGGTATGGCGGAAGCGCACTCGCTCCTTGGCGAGGCGGGGGGGATGCAAATGCTCCAGAAAGCCGGGCGCGGGCATGGGTTGTTTCCTTAAATCGCCACCCGGGCCCCGGCCGGAGCCGGGCGGCCCGGCAGCACCACCAAGCGGTTTTGGGCGTCGGTTTCCACGGTCAAATGGCTGAGGCCGCGCGCGGCCGGGCCCCGGGCCAGGGAGCCGTCGGCCCGGAAGCGGGAGCCGTGGCAGGGGCAGACAAAGAGCCTCTGGCCGGCCTGCCACGAGGGACGGCAGCCCAGGTGGGGACACACCAGCAGCAGGGCGTACACCCCGGCCTGATCCCGGGCCAGGGCCACGGGGCCCTGGGAGATCACCAGTCCCGGGGGCCAGTCCGCGGGCGGGGTCACCACCACCGGCCGGGAAAGGTCCGAGGTCCCCGCCCCGGCGCTGAACATGCGGAGCACTGCGCCCAGCCCCAAGCCCGCCGCGGCCACCAGCCCGCCCCAGGCCAGGCCGGCCAGCCCCCGGAACCAGGCCCGGCGCGTGCCGCCAGAAGGCGTGCCGTCCGCCCCGGACGGGAGCGCCCGGCGGGAATCTTCGCCGGGCGGCGGGGCCGTATGCTCAGTCACGCTTGTCTCTCCTCGCCCGGGGCCAAGGCCCGGGCATCCTGCCACCCAACCCCACTCTATACCAAACTCCACCCCCGGCTGTCCCGGACCGGCGGGCGGCTTGCGTCCCGGGAACGCTCCTCGTACACTGGGAACATGTCCCCGCCGCACAGCAACCCGGAGATTTCCCCCCGCCAGGCCTTGCTCTGGCGGGAAGGCCTGGCCCTTTTGGTAGGGCTGGCCTTGCTGTGCCTGGCCGCGGCGTTCTACCCCTTGGAGCCGGTGGGCCCACCTACGGCCGACTTGGCCGCCCCCTGGGCCAAGGCCCCCTGGATCTTCCTGGGCCTGCAGGAGCTCCTGATTTACCTGCCGGCCCGTGTGGGCGGCCTGGTGCTGCCCCTGGCCGGGCTGGGCCTGTTGGCCTGGCTGCCTTGGCTGGGGCACCGCCGGGGGCCGGAGCTGCCGGCCTATGCCTGGCCCGCGGGGGCCGACTGGCCCGGCTGGCTGGTGCTGGCCGCCGGGGCGGCCCTCACCTGGGCCGGCTGGTGGCGTTAGCCCGGGGCGTTTCCTCGTCCACTTTCCCCTTCCTTCCCGGAGCCGCGTCCGGACACGGCGGCCATTCCTCCTCCAGAGCCGGCAGGAGCCAGCGCACATAGCTTTTGCCCGGCCGCAGCAGGGTGGCCAGGGTGTCCGGCGGCAAAGGCCCGCTGCCAGGCACCAGGAACTCCTGTTGCGGCTTTCCCGCCGCGTCCACCATCCGCAACCAATCCCCCGCCAGGCGCAAGCCCTCGGCCGCGGGCCGCCACAAGGAAGGCGCCGGCCGCACCGAATCCGGAGCTTTGCCCGCGGCCGGCTCGGGCAGGAAGGTGAGTCCCAGCCCCAGGTTCCGGGCCTGGCCGTGGCAGTCGCGGCAGCCCACGGTGGCCCGCTGGGTGGTGTGGGCGTGCCAGGGAGTGAGCCCCAGGCCCGGCCGACCGGTCATGGTGGGGGGCGGTTCCGCGGCCGGGGCTCCCTCGCCCTCGCTGGGGGGGCTGGGGGCCAGGAACTGGAAGCGGGGAGCCAGCAGGAAGGTGCGGCCCTCCGGTCCCCGGCCATAGAGGCGCCACTCGAAACGCCGGAAGAACGGCGAAAGCACCCACACCCCCGGGCTTTCCTGGCCGGTCAGGTAATCGCGGCTGCTTGGCTTCACCGCCTGGCCCGGGGGCAGGGCGGCCTGGCGGCGACCCAGCTCCAGGAGCTGGGGATCGCCCTGGGCCGCCAGGGGCAGCCAGTTGGCCAGAGCCGGGCGTTCTTCCCGCCAGGCCATCAGCCCCCAGTCGGCCGGATTGGTGGCGCTGTGGCAGGCGTGACAGGCCACCCGCTCGTGTCCCGGGGCCCGGTGGGCCACCGGCGCGGCTGCGCCGGTGGCCAAGAGCGGGATCCTGTGCCGCTTGCCGTCCAGGGCGGTGACCAGCAACGCCCCGGCGGGGCCCAGGCTCACCCGGGGCAGCGGCTCTCCCAGGGTGGTCTGGGGATGCGGGCCCGCGGGCGGCTCGCCCGGCCGGCCGTGGCAGGTGGTGCAGCGCACCCCCACGTGCAACAGCCCCGCGGCCCGGAGTTCACCGTCGCCCATGATTTCCGCCCGGGGGTGGCAGTCCTGGCAGGCCAGGCCGGCGGCAAAGTGCAGGTCCGGGCGCATGGCCCGCCAGGTGCGGCCCTGCCACAAGGCGGGCTGGTCCGGGTCGCGGGAGAGGAAGCGGGCCGACGCGTGGTCATCCCGGGGCACCCACCCCGCATATTCCGGGCCGGCGCCGCAGCCGGCGTGACAGGCCAGGCATTGGGCCACGGTGACCCGTTTGCTCAGGCGGTGGGGCCGGGGCGCCCCATCCCGGGGCCAGGCCCGGTGGCAGGCCGCGCAGCCGTCCGAGCGCCGCGCCCCGCGCAGGTCCGCTCCGGGCACGGCCAGATGGCAGCGCAGGCAGCGCCGCCGCAGGAGATCGTCCACCTGCTGCCCGCTCTGGGCCGCGGTGGGCACCAGGGAGAGGTTTCCCCCCGCCCGGGTGGCGAAACGCGGGCCGGGATCGGGCTGGGCCCCCCAGAGATAACGGGTCTGGTTGATGAGCCCCATGGCCGTGGCCATGGGGGAGGCCGCCACCTTGGCCGGCCAGCCGGGGTGGCAGGGGCCGCAAGCCCGGGGCGCCTCGCTCAGGGAGGAGGGGTTGGCCACCAGACCCGCGTGGGCCTGGGCCTGGGCCGGGCTGGCTCCGTCGCCTTGGTGGCAGAACACGCAGGTTGGCGCGGTGCGGCCCGGCGGGGTCGGCACCGGGGAGGTGTAGCCCGGGTGACAGACCAGGCAGCCGGCCACGGGGGCCGCCGCGGGTGCGGCCCCGGCCGCCGGGGCCGGCACCGGGGCCAGGAGCAGCCCGGCGGCCAGGAGCCATGCCGTGAACAGCCAGCTCATTGGAGCGCCTTGGCCACGGCCTGGCGGTGCTTCTGGGCCAGATCGCCGCCCGGCCCGATCCGCTGCCAGGCCCGGGCCGGGTCGGCCAGGGCTTTGTCGCCGGGTTTGCGGTGGCAGGGCAGGCAGCGGGCCCAGGCCAGGGCGCGGGCCAGCTCGGCCCGGTTCAGGGGCCGGGCGCCCTGGTGGGTGTTGCCCTGCCAGGGCAGGCCTTCCTGGTCCAACAGCGCCTCCCAGTCCTGGGCCACCCCCAGCGACCGCAAATCGGCCAAGGGCTCCGCCCCCACCCGGCCCAGGCGGCGCGGCCCGCCGCCCAGTCCCAGGGCCCGGGGGTTTTGGTGGCAATCCTCGCAAGGCCGCACCTCGGCTCGGGTGGTGTGGGGGGAGAGCGGGGTGGAGACCAGGGAGTTGCCGGCCGGGTTGACCGCCTGGAAGGCCGGCGGCCCGTGGTCCTGGCTCAACAGCACCTGGCAGCCGGGCACATAGGGCCGGATCTCGCCGCGTTCATCCACTCCCAGGATGGGGTCGGCAAAGCGGTACAGGTCCCTGGTCTCCTGCCAGGCGCCCGGGGTGGGTCCGTCCTGGGAATAGTCCCACATGGCCCCCTGGTTCCGGCGGTAGTCATGGCAGCCGAAGCATTGGGGGGTCCAGCGGCTGTGGCAGGCCTGGCAGGCCAGGCGGCGGTGCCCCGGCTCGCCGTGGCGCAGGTCGGCCGAGACGTCCTTGCACTCCCACTGCCGCCCCGGTTTGCTGCGCAAGAGCAGGCGGAGCCGCCCCTGGCCGTCGGGTCCGGCCCGCAGATGGGCCAGGGGATGGCCCTTGGCGCTCAGGGCCAGTTTTTCGCCCGGGGCCAGGGGGGCGTCCTTGAGCGGGCCGAAACGGAGCTGATAGCGGGCGGCCGGGTCCGGGGAACCCAGGGCCGGGGGGCTGCCCGGACCGCCGTGGCAGGTGGCGCAGCGGGTCTCGGTTTGCCAGCGCATGCGGCCGTACAAGCGGCCGTCGCCCATGATCTCGCGGGAGGTGTGGCAGTCCACGCAGGTGAGCCCCTTTTCCGCGTGCACGTCCGGCACCAGGTTGCGGAGCCCCCGGCCGCCGCTGAGCCGCCAGGCCGGCCGGCCGCCGGCCCAGGGCAGGCGCCCCCCCTCGTCCTCCATTTCGCCGCGATAGGACAGGGCCAGGCGGCCCGAGCGGTTGTGGCAACGGCGGCAGTTCTCCTCCCGGGGCACGGGCTCCAGACGATGCAGGGCGGCGTGGCCCGGGGCCTCACGGTCGAGGGTGGCGTCCTGGCCCTGGTAGCGGCCCGAGACCACCCGCCGGCCGTGGCAGGCCGCGCAGCCCGCGCCGTGCACCGACTCCCCGGCCGGCCGCGAGGCCCGGAGATGGCAGCGGGCGCAGAACTTGCGCCAGTGCTCGTCAGCCAGGAAGCGGAAGCCCGGGCCCAGGGGGCGGCCGAAAGGCACCAGGGCCAGGCCGGGCACGGTGCCAGGGGGCGCCGGCTGGGGCCGCAGGGGATCGCTGATCTGGGCCGTGGCGAAGCGGGCGGTGAAGTCAGGTTGGGCGCTCCAGCTCACCCGGAGGCTGGTGATGACCCCGGTCATGGTGGCCATGATGCTGCGCTCCACCCGGTAGACCTGGTTCTGGTGGGGCTCCTCCTGCCCGGCGTGACAGCGGGCGCCGGCCACCCGGGAACCCCCGCAGGAGAGCCGGGCCACCGTGAGGTCACTGGGATTGCGGCCCCAAAAGCCCCGGTGGGCCCCGGCCCGGGTGAGGCCCTGGCCCTCGCCGCCGTGGCAGGCCACGCAGCCCACGGCGGCCGGGGGGTGGGAGGGGCTGATCTCCTCCAGGCCTTGGTGGCAGGTGAGGCAGCGTTCCACCCGGTCGGTGGCCGCGGGCCGCAGCTCGATGATCCGGGGCGGCTCCGCGGCCAGCTCCCGGCCCCGCTGGGCGGCGCGGGCCGGCTCCAGGCCTGCCGCGGCCAGGGTCTGGGTGAGCAAGGCCCCCCGCTGGCGGTTGATGGCCCGCACTTCCTCCTGCCAGGGCCGGTGCCCATTTTGCCACCAGGCCAGGGCCAACGCCGCGGCCAGGGCCAGGGCAGCCAGGGCGTAGGCCGCCACCGGGCCCAAGCGGGGAGGGGAGGGAGTTGTTTTTGACTCCGGCTGCGGCATGGGTTAGCCTGGCCTCACCCCTTGACCCACGGAGGCCAGGATGCAGGACCAGCTGAAGGCCTTGGCCGCGGTAATGCGCCAAGAACTGGAAAAGATCCCTTCCTCTTTCCGCCAGGAAGAGGCCGTGCGCCAGACCCTGATCTGCCTTTTGTACGGGGCGGTGGGCCAGATGGGGCTGTTGCCCCTGCCGGGTTGGAAACCGCCCAAATCCCCGCGGGACCGGCTCGATCTGGTGGGGTTGGACCTCGGCGGCGAGTTGCCCCGGGTGGAGATGGCCTTTGTGATCGATCCCCTGGTGGAGCTGCCCAAGGTCCGTTCGCTGGAATGGGTGGACTGCCCCCACAAGGTTGTGGTGACCTTCTCGCCCCGGAAGGACAAGGTGATGCAGACTGGCCTTTTCCTGAACCCCGGTCTCATCCACTTGAACCTTTTCGATTGAGCGGATAGGGCCGGGCCCCGGCCTCCCGCCGGGCCGGGCCGCCACAAGACAAGGGGGAAAACCTTCCAGGCCAGCGGGCTGGGAAAGGTTTTCCCCCGTTTCTTTGCGGGGTTAGGAAGAGCTTAGCCTTTTTTCACGAAGAAGCTGATGTAGCCTTCCCCTTGCTCCTCGCCCAGGTAAGTGTCGCCGGAACGCTCGGTGAAGGCGGGCATGTCGTTCCTGGTGCCGGGGTCGGTGCCTTGCACCTCCAGTATTTGACCCGGTTTCAGGTTTTTGAGGGCTTTCTTGGTCTTCAGGACCGGCATGGGGCAAGACAAGCCCCGTGCATCCAAAACCTCATCGGGAGTCCACTCGGCCATTTGTCTCTCCTTCAACGGTGTTGGTTTGTAGGTTTATCTCAAACCATGGTCAACTTGTCGGTCTCCTCGTTCCAGGCCATGACCGCCCACCACACCACCACGACCAGGAAGGTCAGGAGGATGGCGCCGAAGTAACCGGTGAAATGGGGCAGGAAGGCGGGATCGCCCCAGGCCTTGGCCACCTTGCTGGTAAAAACATACTGCTTGAACAGACTATTGGACAGGGCAAAGGTGGTCACGGCCAGGATAAGCTTGAACTGGCCCTCGCCGGCCCGCCACACCGAGCCCGAACCGCAGCCGCCGGAGAGCAGCATGCCGATGCCGAAGACCACGCCGCCCACCAAGCCGCCGATCCAGTGATGGTAAATGTAGACCATTTCCAGCGAGGAGAAACGCCACTTGATGAGCATGAAGCCCAGCACCGAGATCATGACGCTCAAGGCCACCGCCCTGGTGGCCACGGACTCGCCGGTCATGAAGGGATCGCGGAAACCCCGGACAAAACAGAAGCGGCAGCGCTGGATCACCAGCCCCATGCCGATTCCCCCCCACAAGAGGACCGCCTGATAGGTGTAGGCCCGGAGCGCCAGGCTGTAGGCCCAACCCAGCATGAACAAAAAGAAAAGCACGCCCAGCCAAGGCTGCACCTTGGGCCAGTCGATACCGCCTTCCTTGGGCTTGGACGCCTTGGGAGGCTTGGAGGGGATATGCTCTATCTCCCACAACAGGTACTTGAGGCCGATGACCGCGCCGATCATGAGGCCGATCATCATGGCGAAGCCGCTGACGCTGCCCGCGGCCACGGCGCTGTAGAAGCCGCCCACGTTGCAGCCGCCGGCCATCACCGAACCCACCCCCATGAAGCAACCGCCGATCAGGCCCTTGATCAGCTCCAGGGTGGGGGCCGGCTGCCACTTGAACTGGCGGGCCATGAGCGCCGAGCCAAAGGCCCCGAACAACAGCCCCCAGGTGAGGATGGCGGCGTCGCTCAGGAACAGGGCTTGGGAGGGCGCTTCCTGGTACAGGCCGATGGCGTAGAAGAACCAGTCCCCCCATACCCGGAGCCCGCCGGCCACGCCCCAGGGGCGGCCCCAAGCCATCAGGAGGATTCCATTGAGGGCCAACAAGACCCCCCCCACCCACAACGGCCAATTGCGATCAAAAACCGCGGCGTAACCTTCCTTGAATTTCTCCACCAAAACGTGGTCGGCCATCATCTCCTCCGGCCCAAAGCGGGAACTACCCTGGGGCGTCTATCTAGGGTGTCTAACAAAACTTGCTCGCCGGAGCTTGCTGCCCGGTAGTCTTCACAAGCCATACTATCCCTAACGCATTATGAGCCGTGAGTCCCGATTTGGCAAGGCTGGGCGGCTTGTTGGTCAAGCGGGTTGACATATCTCGTCGGGGCCGGTTAACTAAACCATTTATCCGGCAGGAGCCGGCAAAAGCGCATCCCAAGGAGGCTCGGAGCATGATAAGGCGGCTGTGGCTGGCAATGTTTCTAATGGTGTTCGCGGGTGCGGGATTGGGCCTCAGCGAGCCTTCCCTGGCCCAGACCGTGGACCTGGGACTCATCGTGGTCAAATCCAAGCAACAGGCCGAGCAGATCCGCAAGGACCTCGTGGCCGGCGGGAGCTTCGAGAAGCTGGCCCGCGAACAGTCCGTGGGCCCGGCCGCCTTCCGCGGGGGCCGCCTGGGGCTGATTCCCCTGACCAAGCTGCGCTCCGAATACCGCCAGGCCCTGGCCGGCCTGGCCGAAGGTCAGCCCAGCAAGGTGGTGCCCACCGAGGAGGGCTACACCATCCTCATACGTTTCGGCGGGGCCCAGGTGGCGGCAGCCACCCCGGCGCCCACGGCCGCGAAGCCCTCGGCCCAAGCCAAAACCTCGTCCCCCCCCAGCAAAACCCCGGTGGCGGTCTCACCCTATCTGGAAGCCCGGCGGGAGGTCATGGCCGCGGCGGAAACCATGCAGGCCGGTGACCTTGCCGGAGCCGAAAAGCACCTGAACAAGGCCCTGGGGGAAAATCCCCGCGAGGACAGCGCCGTGTTTTTGCGGGAAATCGTCAGCCAGGGTCTGCAAGGCCATTACAAGAAAGAAGCCCTGAAGGAGTTCGGCAAGGGATTCGTGGCCGTCACCAATCTGGACATGGAGAACGCCCGGGCCGCTTTCCTTTCGGCCAAACTGGCCGACCCGCGCCTGTGGCAGGCCTCGCTCATGGAAGCCAACCTCCTGGCCGGGCAGGGGTATATGGACAAGGCCAAGAAGGCCCTGGAAGACATCGTGGCCAAGCACCCCCAGGCGGACCGGGCCTTTCTCACCCTGGGCATGATGGACCTGAACGCTGGCAAGCTGCAGGGGGCCGAAGAGAATCTGAAAAAGGCTCTCAAAATCAACCCCAACCTGGCTCAGGCCGCTTATCAGCTGGCCTACGTGGCCATGGCCAAGGGCGACCCGGTGGAGACCGAGCGCTATCTGAAGGCCACCCTGGCCATCGACCCCTACCTGGAAGACGCCTACAACGACCTTGGCCTGGTCTACATGCACAAGGGGGATTTGGACAAATCCGAGGCCGCCTTTGAAAAGGCCCTGGAGCTGAACGCCTCCTACGCCGCGGCCCACGTCAACCTGGGCAACCTCTACGCGCGCCAGAAGAAGTTCAACCAGGCCGCGGACGAGTATAAGATCGCCATCATGATGCAGCCCAGCCTGGCCCAGGCCCACAGCAATCTGGCCGCGGCCATGTATGAGCTCAAGGACTACCAGGGCGCCATCAAGGAAGCGGACAAGGCCGCCTCCCTGGGCTACAAAGTGCCGCTGAACCTCCTTGGCGAGCTGCAGAAGCACCGCCGTTAAGCTTACTGTTGAAAAAACATCCTGTTATGCCGCGGGACGCGGGGGAACGCCCCCCGCGTCCCGCCCCTTTTCAGACCTCCTCCCCGTCCGAACAGGGCGGGTGGGGCAGGGCGCGCCACAGCAATTCCCCCCGCGCGCGGTTCTCGGGGTCCACCTGGCCCACGGCATTCAGCCAGGGCAACGAGGCCGCGGCCAGGATCTCCCCCTCGCCTCCCCGGAGTTCCAGAATCAACAATGCACTCCGTTGGTGCCGGGCCTTGCAGCCCTGGGCCAGCCCGGCCAACCGCCGCCAAGCCCGGAGGGCCAGGAAATCGGCCACCGGCAGGCCTGGGGCGCGGGCGGCCAGCCCTTGCCAGGCCGTCTCCGGCAGGCCCAAGGCCCTGGCCAGTTCGGCCAGCACCTCCGGGGTGACCGTGGCAAAAGGGCGCCCCCCAGCCAAAGCGGCCTCCTCCCAGGCCAGCTGGCGCAAGAACTCCGCGGCCAGGGGCGCGATCTCGCGGGCGGGCAACTCCTGGCCGATCCCGCCCAGGAACCGTCGCAGGCGTTGCCAGTTGGCCAGGGCCCGCTCCAGGCCCCGGAACCCCGCGGTGCCCTGGTTCTCCGGGGCCAGGTCCCGGCGGAGGAGGCCGAGATAGGCCCGGGCCACGGCCCGCCTCAAAAAGTCCTTTTCCGCGTCACTGATCCCCCCCAATTGCAGGAGGCTTTCCTCCAGGGCCACTTGGGGCATTTCACCGCTGGTTTCGATGTATAGAGCCTCATCTTCCAAGTGGGAAGGCAAAGGCGTTTCCCAAAAAAATGAAGTCATTTTGGCTGGTACCTACAACTATTCATTGCCAAGCCCCAGTCGGGGTGTTAAAGAAAGCATCAAAACCACTTTAGGCCAGGTTGCATTGCAGTTTACAGCCTTTGGACGGAGCCGGCCGCCGATAAAAACTCCAGCGGAGTTCGGCCCTGGCCAGACCCCACCGAGGGGGAGCAGGAAGGAAAGAATCATGGGAGGCGACTTTCACACCAATTATCGTGAAGAGAACCTGATCTCCCGCCTGGAAAGCTCACGCCAATCAGCCTGGGACCGCCAGTTGTCGCAACTGGGCGAACTCTCCGATGAGGTGTGCCGCAAGTTGGCCATGCGGCTGGTGGAAAACAACCTGATCGAAACCGACAACCTGCGCGACGTGGAAGACCAGTTGGCCGCCTGCCTGGCCGAACTCCAGCAAGCCGAGGACTTTGACATCCAGTATGCCATTTCACCCTTCAGGTCCCTGGTGGCCAAACCCAACCGCATCAGCCTGTACCTTACGGCTTTCATCGTGGAAAAATTGATCAACCACCGCTCGGTGGTGGACATCTTTGGCACCGACGAAGAAATCTACGAGACCGTCAACAAGGAAATCACCCGCCTGATCCGTTAAGGCGCTGATCGCCCCTCCTGCGCGCGCCGTCCCGCCTTTGGGGGCGGTTCTCCCATGTGCCAAGGTGCCCGCCATGGATATGGAAATCGTTTTTACCGGGGGGAAGAAGGTGGAGGCCCGCTGGCGGGGCTTCACCATCCAGACCGATCAAGGCCCTGACCACGGCGGCGAAGGCAGCGCGCCCGAGCCCTTCACCCTGTTTCTGGCCTCCCTGGGCACCTGCGCCGGCATTTACGTACTGTCCTTTTGCGAGGCCCGCGGCATTCCCACCGAGGGCCTGCGTCTGATCCAGCACATGGTGACCGCCCCGGACAACCAAGGCCTGGGGGGCATCGAGATGGAAGTGGTGCTGCCGCCGGAGTTCCCGGCCAAATACGAGAAGGCGGTGCTGCGGGTGGCGGAGCAGTGCGCGGTGAAAAAGGCCCTTATCTCCCCTCCGCCCATCACCTGGAAGGCTTCCCGGGAGTAACCCCCCGGCCGGGCTGGGCCGGGCCTTCCCCGGGGCGGGGGCGCCGCTGGGGTGACGGCCCGGGTTCTCACGTTCCTCTCACCAACCCCAAAAATCCCGCCGGGTTTCCCGGGCCTTCCCCGGGGCGAAGCGCCACCGAGGAGGCAGCCGGGGCCGGGGCGCTTAGCCCGGATATTTCATGGGGGCCGAGTGGCTACCTCGACAACATATTGATTTAGATCAAGTTTTAAACCAAAGTTCTCCAGTTTGGCGGGGTATGTTTTGTCACCTGAACCGGCACAGCCAGACGGCGGCCGGCAAGGCGACGGACAAGCGACAACCGCGGGCGTAGCCAAAGCTACGTCGAGGTCGGAGCGAAGTCCCGGGCGCAGCCGGCGGGCATCCGGCGCAGCCGGACGCCCGGTCTTCCTGAAATATCCGGGTCAGGAGCATGTCGGAGCGATTTCCCCGACACCTTCCCGGATTCCTACCACCAACCCTGCCAGAACCAGAGAATCAGGAAGCTGGCGGCCATGGCCAAAGTGGAGGCCACCACGTACAGGTCCAGGCCGGCGTTCAGGTGCGGGTCCGCCGGAGCCGGCGCGCCGGGGTTGATCCAGTCCTTCTCCACCATGACCCCGAAGTAGAGATTGGGGCCCCCAAAGCTCACCCCCAGGGCCCCCGCCGTGGCGGCCTCGGGCCAGCCGGCGTTGGGGCTCTTGTGCGCGCCGTGGTCCCGGCTCATGGCCGTGAAAGCTTCCCGGGCCGAGAGCCCCACCAGGGGAGCCGCGGCCACCAGGAGGAGGCCGGTGAGGCGGGCCGGAATCCAGCCGGCCACGTCGTCCAGGCGGGCGGGCAACCGGCCCAGCAGGGTGTAGGGCTCCTGCTTGTAGCCCACCATGGAGTCCAGGGTGTTGACGGCCTTGTAGGCCAGGGCCAGGGGCGGCCCACCCAAAAGCAGGAAGAACAGGGGCGCCACCACGCCGTCGCCCAGGTTCTCGGCCACCGTCTCCAACACCGCCCGGCGGATGCCGGCCTCGTCCAGCTCCTTGGTCTCGCGCCCCACGATCATGGCCAGGGCCGCCCGCGCCGCCGGCAAATCACCCCGGCGCAAGGGGATGACCACCTTCACCGCCTCGCGGTAGAGCTGCCCCGCGGCCAGGCACTGGAAGGTGATGACCAGGCCCAAGAGCCAGCCCAAGGGCGCCCAGATCCAAGAGGCCAGCCCCATGGCCGCCCAGGCCGCCAGCCACGAACCGCCCACCACCACCAGGATCAGGAAGCCACCGCCGGCCAACAGCACCGGGGGACAGGCCGTCTGCCAACGGATCCACAGTTCCAGGCGGCCGATGGTCTGGCCGATGACCCGTATCAAATGAGGCCAGCCGGGAGGATCGCCGATCAAAACGTCGGCCAGGGCCGCCACGGCCAAGAGGGATGAACCGCACATGAGATTTGCTCCTTTCCCAGCCGCTCATGGTGCCCTATGATGACGGCGTTGGCAACCCGGTAGACCGGATATTTCATGGGGGACGGGTGGTCAACTCGACATTTGTGTGATTTGAAGGGATTTTTCAGTTTTAGCCGTCAAATTTTTCGGGCGATATTTTCTCCCCAGAACCGGCCCGGCCAGATGGCGGCCGGCAAGCGACGCCCGAAGGCGCAGCCAAAGCTGCATCACGGTTGGATCGAGGCCTGCAGCGAAGGCGGCGGGCACCCGGCGTGGCCGGACGCCCGGCGGTCATGAAATATCCGGGCTGGGCTGGCTGCCGGGTCAGTTTTTTTTGCCGGCGGCAGGGGAGAGAGAAGGTGCCGCGCTGGCGGTCGCTCCCCAAGCCGCGCGTTCAAGGCAAAATTGCTATACTAAACCTCCCAAACTAGTTTAAAAAGGTCATCAAGTCTTGGAAATCACCCCCGAAAACCCCTCCGTCCCGGACCTGTGGTGGCGCGGCCTGACCAGCCTGGGCGTGGGGCTGTGGCCCGGCGCGCCGGGCACCTATGGCTCGGCCCTGACCGCGGCGGCGGTGGGAGGGCTGACTTGGGCCGGGGGTCAACCCCTGGCGGGCGTCTGGTTCTGGCTGGCCCTGGCCCTGGTGACCGGCCTGGCCCTCTACAGCGTGGCTCAGGCCCTGCGCCGCCGGGTTTTCGGCTCGTCGCACGACCCCGGCGCCATTGTCATTGACGAGGCGGCGGGTCAGTTGGTGGCCTTATACGGGGTGAGCGGCTTTGGCTGGGAATTGTTCCTGGGCTTCCTGTTTTTCCGGCTTTTCGACATCTGGAAGCCCTTCCCAGTGTACCAATCGCAAAGTCTGCCCGGAACCTGGGGCGTAGTGACCGACGATCTCTTGGCTGGCGTTTATGCCCTGGGCGCGCTACGCCTGGCCGCCTGGCTGGGAAGCTGGCTGTTGACCTGATTTTTCCGGACTATTTTGGCACTAGTGGCTTACTGATCAAGTGATCGCTATTCTATGATGGGCTAGAAACTGCTACCCTGCCGCCGGCGATTCCAGCCGGGGTCACTGGTTGTTCTGGGCCTCTTCCTTGCATTTGGGACAAACCCCGCGCACCTCCAAGCGGTGTCCGTGTACCTGGAAGCCGTGCTGCTGGGCCAGCTTGCTTTCCACCTCATGGAGATAGGGCTCGGAGAACTCCACCACCTTGCCGCAGGTCAGGCAGCGCAGGTGGCAGTGGTGCTCGTGGCCATAGGTGTGCTCGTACACGGTCTGGCCCTGTTCCTGAAAAACCTCGGCTACCAGGCCCGCCCCGATGAGGATGGGCATGGTGCGGTAGATGGAAGCGCGGGAAATGCGATTGCCGCTCTGGCCCAGGGCCAGATGCAGCTCATCCACCGTGAAGTGGTCATGCCGGGAGAACACCTCCCGCACGATGGCCTCCCGCTCCCGGGTGTAACGCATATCCTGGCGTTTCAAATACTGTTTCAGTATGTCCAGTTCCGTGCCCAAGACCTTCCTTTCGCCGGTTGCAGCCGCTTCTAAATTAGAATCACTTGCCCTGGTTGTCAACTTGTAGCGCGCCGGCCCGCTGATCCCCGGCCACCGCCGCCCCGGGGTGAACCAGATCCCGCAAGGGGACCAGGGCCAGACGGCGCAGCCGCGGGGCATAGGCCTCCAGCACGGCGATGGTCTCGGCATGGGGATGGCCGATGGCTATGAAAGGTTCGCCCGCGGGGTGGGCGGCCAGCAGCTTGTTCAATTGGCTGCGGATATAACGCTGGTTCACCACGTGATCCAGGAACAGGCTCCGTTTCAGGAAGGGCAGGCCCACCCGGGCCGCCGCCTCCTGGGCTCGGGAACGGGCCGAGGTGAGGCTGTCCAAAAAGAACAGCCCGCGCTCCTTCAGCACCCGGAACACCACCTCCAAGGCGGCCTCATCCTCGGTGAAGGCCGAGCCCATGTGGTTGTTGACTCCCTCGGCCCGGGGCACCGAGGCCAAGTCATCCAGCAGCTTCTTCCGCAGCTCGGCCGGGGACATGCCCAACAATAGGGTGCCCGGGCCCGGGTTGACCTGCGGATAGGACTGGGGCTCCATGGGCAGGTGCAACAGCACCCGCACCCCCTTTTGCTGGGCCAGGTGGGCGATCTGGGCCCCGAACGGCGAGTGGGGCAGGATGGAAAAGGTCAAGGGCAGGTCCAGGGCCAAAAGCCGGCGGGCGGCTTCCAGGTCATAGCCCAGGTCGTCGATGACCAGGGCGGTGGGAGCCGCCCCAGGGCCGGGCAGCGGCGAGGGATGCGGCGCCGGCGGGGTCCGGTCGGCTGGTATCTGGGGCTGGGGGGAGGGGTGCAGCAGGATGAGCCGGTTGGTGAGCCGCTGATCCTTGGAGACCTCCAGGATCAGGCCGCCCTGTTGCTTCTCCCAGGTGTAGGAGACCCCCAGGGGGCGGAGGGTGCGCTCCAGGATGGCTCGGAGCTCCTTTTCCCGGTTGGGGGCCAGCTCGGCCTGGATGTCGGCCAACTCGCCCTGGGCGGCCAGGTTGACCACCAGATGAGTGTGCAGGGGATCGACCCCGATCTCCCGGAGGGCCGCGAAAACCGCGTCGTTGACCTTTTCGGTGGTGGGCTCGGGCACCAGCTGCAGGCTGGGTTCCTCGTAGCGGGGCGTGGCCCGGGGAGCCGTGGGCACCGGGCCCGCCTGGCGGGTCTCGGCGGGAGCCATGGCCGAAGGAGCCGGCCCGGGGTGCGCTCCACCGCCGCCCCACCACCAGGCCAGGGCCACCCCGGCCGCCACCAGCACCACGGCCGCCGCCCAGGCCAGACCGCGCCCCCCGCCACCGGTGGAACCGGCGGCCTTACCCCTTGGGCGCTTTTTAGCGGGGCGGCGGGGGGACGTGGTCTTCCGGGCGGGAGCGGCTTTCCGGCTCCGGGCGGACCCGGCCCCTGGGCCCCTCCTGCTGGCCGGCACGAGGGTTACTTAGCCTGCGAGGCCTTGGCCGTGCTCTGGTTGGCACACAAAGGCGCAAACACCTGCCAGGCCTTCAGAAGCTCCAGAGCCCGGGAAAGCTGGTTGTCCTTTTCCAGGCGATCGGCGGGCATGAGGAGCTTGTTCTTGACTTCCGACTGCTTGTCCGGCGCGGGCTTGCCCTCGGGGGTCTTGCCCTTTTCGGGCTCCTCGGCGGGCATGGCCCCCTGCAGGTCCTGCTCCCGCACCACCTGGGGCTTCTCCTGCGTCTCGCCGTTGGTCTCGGGCGGGGCGGCAAAAGGCACCACCAGGTCGGGCTCAATGCCCTTGGCCTGGATGGAGCGGCCGCTGGGGGTGTAGTAGCGGGCCGTGGTCAGGCGCAGGGCGCCGTCGTCGGCCAGGGGGATGATGGTCTGCACCGAACCCTTGCCAAAGGACTGGGTGCCCAAGACCAGGGCGCGCTTGTGGTCCTGCAGGGCCCCGGCCACGATCTCGGAGGCGCTGGCCGTACCCTGGTTCACCAGGATGATCATGGGATAGTCCCCGGCTGGCATGATGGGGGTGGCCTTGAAGACCATTTCCTGGCCCTCGTTGCGGCCCTTGGTGGAGACGATCACCCCCTGCGAGAGGAACTGGTCCGCCACGTTGACCGCTTCCTGCAACAGTCCGCCGGGATCGTTGCGCAGGTCCAGCACCAGACCCTTCAGGGGAACCTTCTGACTCTGCAGGGCCTTGAGGGCCTTCAAGAGGTCTTCGGAGGTGTTTTCCTGGAAATTGGCGATGCGGATATAGCCGTAGCCGTTCTCCAGGAGGTTGTAGCGCACGCTCTGCACCGGAATGAGGTCACGGACGATGGCGTAGTCCTTAAGCTTGGATGCCCCTTCCCTGAGCACGGTCAGGACGACCTTGGAGCCCTGGGGGCCCCGGATGGCCTTGACCGCGTCCATGAGGCTCATGCCCTTGGTCAGCTTGCCGTCGATCTTGATGATGCGGTCACCGGACTGCACGCCGGCCTGGAACGCGGGCGTGCCCTCAATGGGCGAAACCACGGTCAAGACCCCGTCGCGGGTGGTGATCTCGATGCCCACCCCATAGAAGCTGCCCTTGGTCTCCACCTGGAGTTCCTTGAACTCCTCGGGGGTCAGGTAGGCGGAATGGGGGTCGAGATTGGTCACCATGCCTTTGATGGCTTCGGTGATCAACTGGTCGGTGGTCTTGGGCTCCACGTACTTGCGCTGGATTTCATTCAGCACCTCGGTGAAGAGCCGCATGCGACGGTAGTCTTCCTCGTTGGCGGCCCCCGCCGGCCGCAGGGAGGATCCCAGGAAGAGGAAAGCCGAGATGGCCGCGATGCCCAGCGTGAAAGCAATTGTCCGGAAGTGGCCCTGCCGCATGAAATCCTCCCTAAACTATTATAAAAGCAAAGGTTAGCTTAACCGCTGGCAGGCATTTGGTCAAGCCGTATACCCCATCGCCGGGACTATATATGTGAAGTGCGGCGGGTAATTTTCCGCCGCGAGAGGTTGCGGCAGTGATTTAAAGGTTAAATCAGGACGTTAAGCATAGGAAATCCGGCCCGGGCCGCGCCCGGAAGCCCCGAGGCACGCGGCTGGTGGCGGCTCAGGAGCCGGGTGGCAGCCTGAGCCAGGCCTGGGGATCCACCGGCTGGGCCTCCCGTCTGAGTTCCAGGTAGAGCCGGCCGCCCGGTCCCACCGAGCCCAGCACCTCGCCCGAGGCCACCCGCCGGCCCGGCTCCACCGACAGCACCCCCAACTGCCCCAGCACGGTGTGCATGCGGCTGCCGTGATCCACCACCACCACCTGCCCGTAGCCGTTCAACGGCGCGGCGAACACCACCTTGCCGGCCCAGGGCGAGCGCACCGGCGCGCCAGGCCGGGCCTTTATCTCCAGACCGCGGCCCTCGGGGCCGGCCGGACCTTCCACCACGCCCTCCACCAGGAGGGAGGCGGTGTCCCGGGAAACCAGGGGCGGAGACGCTTCCTCCGCCCCCGGCGGCGGCGGGGTGCCGGCCGGTGGCGGGGCAGGGGCCTGCCCCGCCGCGGGCTGATCCAGGGAGAAGGTCCGCACCAGCCGGGCCTCGGCTTCCCGGGTGGAGGCAATGTGCAGGTCCAGCCGGCGGGTCTCGGCGGTGATCTGCTCTTGGAGCTTGGCGCGCCGGGCCCGCAGGTCCGTGGCCTTTTGCCGGTGGGCGGCCATCTCCCGCAGAAGCAATTGGTCCTCTTTTTGCTGGCGGCCCAGGCTGGTTTGCAGGGCGGCCATTTGATCCCGGCGGCGCCGCAGCTCGTGCAGGCGGCGGTAGTCGTCCTGCAACAGGGAGGAGAGGTAAACGGAGCGGGTCAGGGCCTGGCTATAGTCTTTGGACGAGGCCAGGAGATGAAGGCTCAGATCCGCGCCGTGCAGGTACAGGGCCCGGAGCCGCCGGCCGTAACTGGTCTCCTCGTCCGCGATGGCCGGGCCCAGCTCGCCCAGTTTGCGGTCCAGGTAGGCCAGGCTGGCCGCGGCGGCGGTCTCCCGGGCCACCAGCTCGCCCAGGCTGGCTTCCTCCCGGGCCACGGTCTGTTCCACCTGGGCCAACTCCAGGTTGAGCTGTTCTATGCGGCTATGCGAGCGGTCCCGCTCCGCGATGAGCCGCTCCAGGCGGTCTTGCAGCTCCTGGCGGGCCTTGGCCGGCCCGGCCTCCTCTTGGGCCCAGGAGACCACGGCCGGCCCCCCGGCCAGCCAAAGGCCCAAAAGGACTCCGGCCCAGAGGCGGCGGCTCACAACTCTCTCCAGGGGCGGATGGCCCGGCCCACCCCCAGGAAGCCGCCCAACAAGCCGGAGAAAACGGCCACCGCGGCCAGGTAGCCCGGCACCGCGGGGGGCAGCCGGAGCAGGGCTTCCAGGTCCAGGCTCAAGGGCAGCACCTGGGGGGAGGCTAAAAGGCCCAGGATGGCCTCCAGGGCCAAGGTGGCCAGCCCGGCCGCGCCCAAACCCTGGATCACCGCCTCCAAGAGGAAGGGCAACAGCACGAAGGTGCGGGTGGCGCCCAAGAGGTCCAAGACCCCCAGGGAGCGGCGGCGGGCGTGGGCGGCCAGGCGGGTGATGTTGGTGACCAGGAGCACCACGCCCAACAAAAGCAGCGCCCCCAGGGTCACGGCCAACTGCCGGATGCCCCGGGTGGTGTTCTCCAGCCGTTCCAGCCAGGGCTGGCCCGTGACCACCTCGGCCACGCCGGGCAGACCCTCCAGGTAATGGGCCATCTCCCCGGGCAGGGGGGCCAGGGGGGCCAGATAGACCTCCACCGTGTCAGGCAGGGGGTTGTGGGCCAGGCCCTCCAGGATTCCCTGTTGCGAGCCCAACTGGCGGCGGAACTTTTCCAGGGCCCGGGCCTTGGGCACGTATTCGGCCCGGCCCACCCCGGGCATCGCGGCCATCTCCTGGGCCAACTCTTCGCCGGTGCCCGGAGGCAGATCCGGCGTCAGGACCACCACCAGACTGCCGCCGGTGAAGAAGCGGGCCGCGGCCCGGTCCAGGTTCAGGCACAGGGTCAGGTAGGCCCCCACGATGACCAGGGCCACGGTGAGGCTGGTGATGGCCAGGAGCTGCAGCCAGGGGTCCTCGCGCATCTGCCACAGCGCCCGGTGCAGAGGGCTGCCTCTTTGGGCCCGCAGCGTCATCGGAGCCGTTCCAGGGTGCCGCCCCGGAGGCGGATCACCTTGGCCCGGGGGATCAGGCCCCAGAGCACCGGGTCGTGGGTGGCCACGATCACCGTGCTGCCCTGGGCGTGGGCTTCCACAAGAAAGCCCAATATTTTCTTGGTGTTGTCTGGATCGAGGTTGCCCGTGGGCTCATCGGCCAACAACAGCCGCGGCTCTTTGACCAAGGCCCGGGCAATGGCCACCCGCTGCTGCTCGCCGCCGGAGAGGGTGTCGGGCAGCAAATGGGCCTGGTAGGAGAGGTCCAGCATGTCCAGCACTTGGGAAACCCGATCGTCGATGAGCCGGCGCTTGACCCGGTCCACCCGGAGGGCCAGGGCCACGTTCTCGTACACGCTGCGGCGGGGCATCAGGCGGAAGTCCTGGAACACCACGCCCACCTTGCGGCGCAGGCGGGCCAACTGCCGTCGGGTGAGCTGGCCCAGGTCTTGGCCCTGCACCAGAATGCGGCCTGAGGTGGGGAAATCCACCCCCAGGAGGAGTTGCAAAAGGGTAGTCTTGCCCGCGCCGGAAGGACCGGTCAGGAAGATGAAGTCGCCGTCCTCCACCTGCAGGCTGGTGTGATACAAGACCGCCAGGTTGTTGCCGGGAAAGGTCTTGGTTACGCGTTCCAGGATCACCATGCCGCCAAGCTTCCCTCGTTCAGCGCTGGCCGGAGCCGGATGGGGATTCTCCGCCGCTTTTGGCCTGGGTTGCCTCCGCCTGTCAGGTTACCGGCCTGCCGTGGCCGCGGGAGTTGCCGGGGCGGCCGGGCTGGCCGGAGTCATCGCCGCCACGGGGGTCACCCGGGGCGCTGCCGCGGTCGGGGTGGCCTGGGCGCCCGGGGTCGGCGACGCACCCGCGGGGATGCCCTGGCCCATGGCGCGGCGCAAGCGGGCCAGGGCCACGTTGTACACGCTCAAGGTGGTCAGGTAGTTGTTCCGCGACTGGGTCAGGAGGGTCTGGGCGTCCAGCAACTCGGTGTTGGTGGTGAGCTGCTCCCGGTAACGCTCGCCGGTGATGCGGTAGTTTTCCTCGGCCGACCGGATGGCGGTCTGGGAGGTGCCGATGTTCTTTTCCGCGTCCCGCAGATAGAGATAGGCCTGTTTGACCTGAAGATCGATCTGGTCCTGCAAGTCCCGTTGGGCTTCGGTCAACTGCATTTTGGCCGCCCGGCGCTGCCCCACCTGGCTCCGGGTGCGCCCCCACTGCCAGAAGTTCCAGCGCACCTGGGCGGAGACGCTCCAGTTGGAGGCGTCCAGGGTGTCACTGCCGCCCAGGTCCGGGGAATCGCCCTGAAAGTCGTAGTCGCCCTGCACCCCGATCTGGGGGTAGTAGTCGCTTTGGGCGGCTTTGATCTGCTGATCCGCCTGGTCCAGCTGCAAGGAGATGGCCTTGAGTTCCGGCCGGGTGGTGCGGGCCGTATTCAGGGCCCTTTCCAGGGTGAGGTCCACGGGGGTGTACTTCAGGATGTCCACGATCTTGAGATCATAGTTAACGTCCAGGCCCATGACCCGGTCCAGCGTGCTGAGGGTCAAGGACACTCGGTTTTCCGCGGATACCAGAGCCTGTTGGGAGTTGGCCAGTTCCACTTCCACCTTGAGCACGTCGTTGATGGGCAGGATTCCCACTTCGTGGAAATCCTTGGACGTTTTCAGTTGGCTCTCCAGGAGCTTCACCGACTGCTGAGCCACATCCAGGCCCTTTAACGCGCTCAAATGGTCGAAATAGGCTTCCTTGACCGAGAGCACCACATCCAAGAGCGAGGTGATGATGTTGGCTTCCGCCACATCCACCCCCAAGGCGGCCAGGCGGTAGTTGCTGAGGATGCGGAAGCCGGTGAACACCGGCTGCTCCACCCGGGTGTTCCACACGTAGGTGTTTTTGTCCACTGTGGAGAAGTCGCCAAACGGGGTGGAGATGGTGGGCGAGGACTGCTGCCGTTGATAGTTGTAGCCCGTGGAGAAGCTGGGCAGGAAATAGGTGATGCTTTCCCGCTTGGCCTGGTCGGCCTGGTCCCGGCGGTCCTGGGCCTGGGCCAGGGTGGGCGAGTAGGCCAGGGCCATGTCGATGGCCTTTTCCAGGCTCACGGCCCCCTGGGGCTGGGCCCTTTCCGCGGCTCCTACAGGCGCCGCAACCGCAACCATCAAACCAGCCAACGCGGCGAGTACCAGGCTCAACCGCCCAATCCGGAGCGCCAGGGATTTCGTCACGAGTCAACTCCTTACGTGGTCCTGGGCACCGACGGGGGGCCGGACCGGATGCGGCGCCGGAAAAAACCCCGGACACCGACCGGCTTTTCCGCCCGGGGCAGGCTCCCCGGCCACCTTCCGTCGCATATAAGGCCGCCGGGCGGCCGGCCACAGGCCACCGCCCCGGCGCCGCAGGCAAATGCTAGAGCCCGCGGACGGGCTCTGAAGCCGGCCCCTGGCCGGCAGGGCACACCGCCTCCCCGAGCAGGGCGCCCGGCAGAACTATATCAGAAATCACCCAGCTTGATAAGGAAGCCGCAAAGCCCGGAAGATTTCGGAGCCTTGCGCCGGAGGGCTCACTCGCCACCCTGGTCTAGGCCGGTCACGGCCGCGGCCAACATGCCCAGGGTGCGGGCCAGGGGCCGGAGCAGGCAGCCACCCGCGGCCAGGCCCACCAGGCGGGGCTCGTGCCGGCTGAGCCATTTCAGATAGGGGCGGTGCAGGGGGTAGGCCAGGAGAGCCGCGGCCGCGGCCAGGGTGAGGGCCCGGGCCGGGTCCCAGGCCGTGGCCTCCGCGGCCAGGGCCAAGGTGGTCAGGGCCACCACCGGGTCGCCGTCCTCGCGCCGGAAGGCCTGCCCCGGCGGGAAGGGCAGGCGGCCGGACAACCGCCGCTCGCTGAAGCGCAGCCAGCCCCGCCGGAACTGCTCAAGGGCATAGCCCCACAGCCCCGGCGGATAGGCCACCGGCCGCGCCAGCTCCGGGCGGCTCACCACCAGGCCGCCCCGGGCGGCCAAACAGAGGCCCAGGTGTTGGGTGATCCCGTCCCGCCCGGCCACCCCCGGGCGGGGCCAGGCCAGGCCCCGCAGGTCCCGGATGCGGAAGGCATAGGCATAACGGGCCAGGGCCGCCGGGGCCGGCTCCCCGGCCGGGGGAAAGGCAAAGGACGCCTCGGCCCCCAAAAGGGCGCCCCCGGCCTCCGCGGCCAGGGGGTCGGGGCTGGGACCGCCGGCCGCCGCGACCCGAGGGTCCTCAAAGACCTGGGCCACTTGGCGGAAAAAGGGGTCCGACGGCCGGCGCGCCGCCGCGCAGAACACCACCACCTCGCCCGGGGACCGGCTCACCAGGTCTTCCGGGCCGGCTCCTCCCAGGGCCTCCTCCGGCGCCCACCACAGCACCTGGGCCACGCCCTGGGCCGGACCGGGGGGCCGCTCCGCCCATGCCGGGTCCGGCTGCTCGCCGGGATGGGGCCAAATGAGGAGGGTCAGGGGGATTTCCCGCTCTGGGCGATTCATTTTTTAACCCTCCGCAAATAGCTGGACAAGAGCGGCGCGCCGCAGGCCACCGGCAGGTAAAAGGAGAGCACCCGGTCCAGGAAGATGGCGGCAAAGGCGGTCTCCGGCGACAGGCCCAGGGAGCCCAGCACCAGGGTGCCCGAAACCTCGGCCAGACCCAGGCCGGAGACGGTGAAGGGCAGGATTTGCACCGAGTAGATCACGCTGGGCAAGAGGATCAACAGATGCCAGGGCAGGGTGGCGCCCAGCGCGCTCAGGACCAGGTGCAAGCGGAAGGACTGGAAGAGCACCGCCTTGGCCATGGCCAGGAGCGCGTACAGGGTGAAATGCCGCCGTTGCCCCACCACACTGGCGGCGCCGCCCTGCACCAGCTCCAGCACCTCGGCCCCCTTGGCCAACAGCCGGCGGGCCAGGTCCAGGCGGTCCAAACGGCACAGGCGGGCCAGGCGGTTCACCAGGGCGAGCCCCCAGGCCAACAGGGTGGGGCGGCTCACCCCCAAGACCAGGATCAGGCTGCCCAGGCAATACACCGCGGCCGAGGGCACCAGGAGCGCCAGGGCGGCCGAAGGCAGCAGGGAGTGATAGGCCACCAGCACGGCCAGGCCCAACAGGGTCTGGCGCAAAGCGTCCGGCACCAGCTCGGCCAGCACCAGGCCGCCGGCCCGGGCCAGGCCCGGCGGCGGCGCCAGGCTGTATTGATAGAGCACCGGCCGGCCGGCCAGGTGGCCCAGCCGGCTGGGCAGGAGGAAGCCCAGGGACACGCTGGCCGTGTTCAGCCGCAGCGCCTGGCGGAAGCTGAGGGCAAAGGGCAGGGTGCTCACCAGATAGCAGGTGAGCAGGGACATGACCAGGTACTCCAGGAAGGTCCAGGCGGCGGCCAGCCCCAGGGGAACGGCCGCGGCCTGGCGCACCCGCTCCAGCAGAAGAGTCAGGTCCAGACGCCAGAGGACCAGGGCCAACAGGGCCAGCCCCAGGGCGAGCCGGGCCCATTTAGGCATGGGCGCCCCTTGGGCCGCCTCTCCGGGGGAAGGAGCCCTCAGCCCGGCGCGCGGGCAGACTGGCGAGGGAGCCGGCCATGGAAATCAGCCAGGGCCGCTCAAAGGCCGGTCCCTTGTTGATAGGCCTGGTAATGCCGGCGCGCCTCTTCCTGGTGGCCCAGGGCTTCGTGGGCCTGGGACAAGGCCAGATGGATGCTGCGGGCTTGGAGGGAGTCGTTTTCCAGCCGGAGGGCCTCTTCCAGGGTGGTCACGGCCTGGGCCGGCTGGGCCAGCTCCAGATAGACCCGGGCCAGGTCCAGGAGCACCCCGGGCTCGCGCCGGCCCTTGGCCACGGCTTCCTCGAACAGGGCGGCCGCCTGGGCCGATTCCCCGTTCAACTGGGCCCGGTGGGCCTGGCGCACCAGGCGCACGTTTTCCGGCAGATTGGCTTCCTGGGCCGCGAGAAGTTCTTCCAGTTCGTCGTATAGCTCACTTCTGGACAAGCAAAGCCTCCCCCCCGAGCTGGCAGAGTGGGGCGCCCGCCAAACTGGGTGAAACAAGGTCTACGCGGCCGAGGCCGCGCCGCGCCAAAGACGCCTGCGGTTTTTCTGGAAAAGCAAGACCAGCGCTCGCCGCGGGGAATTCTAGCAAGATAAGGCTTTGATCACAACCAATGCTTGCGCCGCTCCCGGGCCCCGTGAATAAAATGTTGACGAATATTCATGAGATGTTGCCCAATTGTGCCCGAAAACCCGGGACAGGTTTCCGCTGGACTCTCCCGGGGTCAGGGAGTAAATAAGACTGCACAAGAGGCTACCCCGCCCGCAACCGGGAAAGCGATCAAGCCATGCTGCTCACCATAGTCATGCCGGTTTACAACGAGGAGGATTTTCTCCACGAGATCATCCGGCGGGTCCAGGCCGCGGACCTGGGTGAGCTGGAGCGGGAGTTGGTGGTGGTGGATGACTGCTCCCGGGACCGAGGGCCGGAAATCCTGGCCGCCCTGGAGGGCCAAACCACCCTGGACCCGGAGTTGCAGCCCTTTGACCGCCCCATCCGGGTGCTCACCCACCGGGTGAACCAGGGCAAGGGCGCGGCGCTCCGCACGGGTTTCGCGGCGGCCCAGGGGGACCTGGTCATCATCCAGGACGCGGATCTGGAATATGACCCCACCGACATCTCCAAACTCCTGAACCCCCTGTTGCGAGGCAAGGCCGAGGTGGTCTACGGCTCGCGTTTCACCGGCGAACGGCGCAACATGTTCTTTTGGCACTGGGTGGGCAACCGCTTTCTGACTCTGATCACCAACCTCCTCTACAACACCACGCTCTCGGACATGGAAACCTGCTACAAGCTGTTCACCCGCCAGGCCCTGGCCGGGGTGGTGATCAAGAGCGACCGCTTCAACTTCGAGCCGGAGATCACCGCCAAGATCCTGAAGAAGGGTTTGCGCATTTACGAGGTGCCCATCAGCTACACCGGGCGGGAGTTTGACGAAGGTAAAAAAATCACCTGGCGGGACGGATTTGTGGCGCTTTGGTGCCTGATCAAGTACCGTTTCGTGGATTGAGCCTGCAACCTACCCCGCTTTCATCCCCGCGGAGAGATCCCCCAAACCATGTGGAAACAAACTTTGCTGGGCGTGGCGGTCAGCGTGGCCGCTGTATATCTTTTTTTGAAAGCCGCGCCTCCAGCGCAGATGGTGAGCGCCTTTGGGCAGATGCACCTGATCTACCTCCTGCCCTGCGCGGCGGCCTATCTGCTCACCTTTGTGTTCCGGGCGCTCCGCTGGCATTACCTCATGCGGCCCCTGGCCCGGGTGCCTTTCCGGCCGCTCTACGCTACCCTCATGGTGGGCTTCTTGGGCAACAACCTCCTGCCCGCCCACCTGGGCGAGGTGGTCCGGGCCATCGTGCTGGGCCGTCTCACCAAGGTGCCCAAATCGGCCGTGTTCGCCACGGTGGTGCTGGAGCGCGTTTACGACGGCCTCACCGTGCTGTTGATGCTCCTGGTGGTGCTCACCTTCATGGACCTGCCCCTGGAGGGCGGGATGCTGAACGCGCACACCCTCCGGGAGGCCGGGTGGTGGGGATTGGCCCTCTTTGGCGGGCTGATGATGGTGTTGCAGTTCTTCCGCTGGAAGCGGGAGGCCAGCCTCAAGGTCTGCGCCTGGTGCCTGCGGCCCCTGCCCACCACCTTGGGCGACAAAATTCTCTCAGCGGTGGACACCTTTGCCGACGGTCTGGCCATGTCCCGGGCCAGGGACATCGTCTGGGTGGCCGTGTACTCCCTGTTGGTCTGGGGCGGCCTGGCCCTGTGGGCCTGGAGCCTGTTCCCGGCCTTCGGCCTGCATTTGCCGCTTTTGGCCGGGGTGCTCTTGGAAGTGGTGGTGTCCCTGGCCCTGTTGATTCCCTCGGCTCCGGCCTTTGTGGGCACTTTCCACTTGGCCGCCGCGGCCACCTTGTCCTTCATGGGCGCGAACGGCGGGGTGGCCGGCAGCTACGCCATGGCCCTGTGGATGGTGCACTTCGTGATTTCCACCCTGGTGGGGCTCTACTACCTGTGGAAGTTGGATCTGGGCTGGAAGGCCTTTTCCTGGCGCGAACCGGCTGTGGCGGCCGAGGTGGTGGCCCCGGAACAGGACAGCTGAACCCTGGCCGGGGCCCTTGCCTGGGGAGTGATTTGCAATCGGTTCCCACCGGGGGTAAGGTTGAAGGGTAACCTACCTTCGCGGCAGGGGGAAATGACGATGCATAAGCACGAGGCGGCGGCACGGTTCTTCGCGCAACTGAGTGAAGGATCGTCCGAGTTCATCACCAATCTGATTGAAAAGGAGATGGACGCCGAGTTGATCGAGCTGTTGAACAAGTTCGGCGGCCAACTGCAAATGGGGGGCATGGAGCCCTCCCGCTTTCAGGCCAGCTTGTTGATCATCGGTTACTTGTTGCGGGCCCACGAGGAAAAGGCCTTCCTGGAGCAGGGCTCTTTTCCGGCCGGCGACGAAGATCTGTTGGTGCACTGAGTTTTGTCCCCCTTTTCCTGCCGCGATCTCCGCGTGCCCCTGCCCGGCAGCCACCTGGCCGCCCGTCTTTTTCAGCCCGACGGCTCCCCCCGCGCCCTGGCGGTCATTTCCCACGGCCTGGAATCCTCCATGGCCAGCCAGAAGCTCAGCAACCTGGCCCACGCCCTGACCCTGTTCGGCTGCTACACGCTGCAATTTGATCACCTGGGATGCGGCGACTCCCCGGGCGAGGCCCGGCGCACCACCCTGAGCCGGCGGCGGGACGAGTTCCTGGCCGCCACGGCCGCTCTCTGCCAGGAGGCCCCGGCCGGGCTGCCCCTGGTGTACCTGGGCTCCTCCCTGGGCGGCACCACGGCGCTGTTGGCCGCGGCCTTGGAGCCGCCGTTGTGCACCGTGCACTGGTCCGCGCCCTGGGACTTCGCCAGCCTGGTGCGGAAACTGGCCCTGCAACCCCAGCAGCCGATCCTGCCGGACTTCGCCGCCGACCTGCCCCACCACGACCTGCCGGGGCTGTTGGCCGCCACGCGGGGGATGTTCCTGGTGCATGGCGAAAGGGATGAGCTGGTGGAGGTGGCGCAAGCCCGCTATGCCTACGGCCTGGCCCCCCGGCCCAAGGGCCTGGTGGTGTTGCCCGGGGCCGATCACCGCCTGAGCGACCCCGCGGACCAGAATACGGCCCTGGCCCACACCCTGGCCTGGATCGAGAGCCGCCTGCAGGAGGCCTGAGGAGACGGCCCGCCTGGGAAGCCGTCGGCGCGATTTCTCCGCCAACCTCTCCGGCCGACCCGAGTCTAATGCCCCCCCGGCTGGGGACTCTTGCCGATGGGCGGCTTGCGCATGATCCACAAGATCCCGCACAACCCCAAGAAAATGATCATCTGGGCGTGGAACACATCCGCAAAGGCCATGTTCGTGGCTTGCCGCTGCAACTCGCCGTAGATCAGGGCCAGGGCCCGGTGGGTTTGATCGGCCAGGGAGCCCATCTGGGTGGTCAGGGTCTCCTTGGCGTGTTCCAGCCAGAGCCGGAAGGCCGGGTCATAGGGGGTGAGGTTTTCCACCAGGCGATTCTGGTGGAACTGCGCGCGCCGGGCCAGCATGGTGGTGACAAAAGCCACCCCGCAGGAGGCGCCCAGGTTCCGGAGGAGATTGAAGATGGCCGAGGCGTTGTTCATCTTGGGGTTGGGCACGTAGGCCATGGTCACGAAGGCGATGGTCACGAAGAAGAACGGCATGCCGATGCCCTGGATGACCCGGCCGGTGATGGCCGTGGCCAGGTCTATCTGCAGGTTGAAACCGGACATGTACCAGACCGAGACGGCGTTTACCAGGCAGCCGAAGCCCAAGAGATAACGCGCGTCAAAGCGTTGGGTGAGCTTGCCGGCCAGGGGCAGCATGATCAGGGTCAACAGGCCGCCGGGCCCCAGCACCACCCCGGCCAGGAACGAGGTGTAGCCCATGAGGTTTTGCAGATAGAGGGGCAGCAGCACGATGGAGCCGAAAAAGGCGAAAAAACCCATGAACATCACCACGTTGCCCGTGGCGAAGCTGCGGTCCTTGAAGATGCGCAGATTCAAGATGGGGTGCTCCACCTTCAGCTCCCAGAACACCAGAGCCACCAGGCTGACCAGAGAGACGCCGGAGAGGACCGCGATGTAGGTGGAGCTGAACCAGTCCTCCAACTGACCCTTGTCCAGGACGATCTGCAGGCAGCCCAGGCCCACGGTCAACAGGGCCAGACCCAGGTAGTCCACCTTGGTGCCCTTGGCCCGCAGCGTTTGATAAGGCGGATCAAAGACAAAGGCCATGATCATGAGCACGGCCAGGATGCCCACCGGCAAGTTGATGTAGAAGATCCAGCGCCAGGAGTATTCGTCGGTGAGGTAGCCGCCCAACAAGGGCCCCATGATGGGCCCCACCACCACGCCGATGCCGAAGACCCCCATGGCCAGGCCCCGCTCCTCGGGGGGGAAGGTCTCCATGAGGATGGCCTGGGACATGGGTTGCAAGCCGCCGCCGCCCATCCCCTGCACCAGGCGGAAGAAGATCAGCTCGGCCAGGCTGGTGGCCGTGCCGCACAAGAGCGAACTCAAGGTGAACATGATTAGGGAAGCGATGAGGTAGCGCTTGCGGCCCATGAGCCCGGCCAGCCAGCCGCTCATGGGGATCACCACCGCGTTGGCCACCAAGTAGGAGGTGAGGACCCAGGTGACCTCCTCCTGGCCGGCCGAGAGGCTGCCCTGGATATGGGTGAGCGAGACATTGGCCACGCTGGTGTCCAAGATCTCGATCATGGTGGGGATCATCACCGCAATGGTGATGAGCCATTTATTGGTGGCAGGCACGGGCAAAGGTGGTTTCCCCCCTGGCGATTACGGTTTGCGGTAATCCAGGCGACGGGTTTAGCGGTTGGTAAAGATGGTGGGGATCACGCTCATGCCCACCCGCAGCGCCGGGGGGGCGTCCCCTTGGGGCTGCTCCAGCACTATCTTCACCGGGATACGCTGCACCACCTTGACGAAGTTGCCCGTGGCGTTCTCCGGGGGAAACAAGGAGAAGGCCGCGCCAGTGCCGGCCATGATGGAATGCACCTTGCCCTTGAGCTTCAGGCCGGGGTAGGTGTCCACCTCGATGTCCACCGGCTGGCCGGGTTTCAGGTTGGTCAGCTCGGTCTCCTTGTAGTTGGCGGTGATCCACAGCTCGTCATAGTTCAGGGGCACCACGGCCAACAGGGGTTGGCCCTGGGAGACCATCTGCCCCGGCTCCACGTTCTTTTTGGAGACCCAGCCGTGGATGGGGGTCTTGATCTCGGTGTGCTCCAGGTTCAGCTCAGCCTGGTGCAACTGGGCCTTGGCCAGAGCCACCCGGGCCTGTTGCGCTTCCACCTGGCGGGACTTGATGGTGGCCTGATCCTCGCCGGTGGCGGCCAGTCGGATGCCGGCTGCGGCCCGCTCCAAATCAGCCTGCAAGGCTTTGCGTTTTTTGACCGCCGCGGCCTTGCGGTCCTCGGCCGCGCGCTCCAGGGCTTCGGCGGTCTGGAACTGGGTGTTGGCCTGGTCCAGGGTGGCCTGGGCCAGGGCCTTTTTGGCCCGGAGCGCCTTGGTGCGCTCCAGGTCCAGGCCGGCCAGATTCCGCAGGGCCGTGGTTCTTTCCCATTCCCGGGCGGCGGCCCGCACCTCTTCCTCGGCCGCGGCCAGGTTCTCTTTCAGCGAGGCCAGCTCGGCCTTGGCTCCCCGCACCCGCTGCTCGGTCTGGCTCAGTTCCAGGGGCACGCCCAGCTCCAGGGAGGTGAGGGTGGCTTCGGCTGCGGCCAGCGTGGCCTTGGCCCCGGCCACGGCCACCTCATAGTTCACCGGGTCCAGGCGCACCAGGGTCTGGCCCGGCTGCACTTCCTGGTTGTCGTCCACCAGGACCTCCACCACGTAGCCCGCCACCCGGGGGGTGATGGGGCTGATGTGGCCATCCACATAGGCGTCATCCGTGGAGACCCGGTTCCTGGTCCAGAGGTAATAGACCAGCCCCACCGCCACGAGGAGGGCCAGGACCCCGGCCACCACCAGAAGCTTGCGGCGGTGGCGGGAGGCGGCGCCGTTCAAACCGTGGCCGGGGCCGGCGGAGGAGTTGGCCGCCTCGGGCGCGGATGGCTGAGAGGCAGCTTGGGGGGCATTTTCTTCCATTGGCAGATCTCTCGACTCCTGTTGACGCTCAGGTATCCTGCTTAGCGGACCAAGGCCGGGACGACCTTGCTCCGTTTAGGCATCGGCCGCCTCATGCCGGCTGTCAAATCCCTGGGGGATGGTACTCCGCGGCTGGAACCTCGGAAGATTTTCGGCAATTAACTTTACCGCTCGGTTGGTTCGCTTCAAGTCACGGTTTGGGGACGAAATCCGGCGAGGCAGGCCCCCGACGTTTGACTGCTTGGGAAAATGGTTAATTAACCAACAAAAACAAGCTCCTAACCATCCAGACCCGCTGCGGAGCCTCGCACCGCCCAACCATTGCCTGACCAATCATCTTATACCTGACTATCGGGCCACGGCCTCGTTTATGCAACCAACCTTACGGGCCTGGCCCGGAGGCGGTCCGGCGCCCCCGGCAGGGCGGTCCGCCACCCAGGGGAAGGAAGATTTCCGGGGAGGTGGGGCAGGGCGCGGGACCGGGGGGCTTCCGGTTTGGCCGGAAGCCCCGGTTTCAGCGCAACACCAAGACCGAGGACTGGCTCTTGGTCAACAAATCCCCCAACCATTTCTTGGGGAACAGGGTGTTGAGGATGGATTGCTTGCCCCGCCACAGGACCAGGAGGTCCGGCCGGGCCTGGTTGGAAACAAAGGGCTCCAGCTTGGAGTGCTCCTTGAACCCGGTGACCACCTGCTGGGACTGGGTGGTGGAAAAATACCGCCACAGGTTGGAAAGCTTGTTGTCCACCTCGATCTGAATCCAGCCCTCGCGGGTCAGCCCCAACAGCTCCAGGGTCGCCTGATGGATGGTGGCCAGGAGGTTGATCATCTCCAGGTTGGCCTGGGGCACCTCGGAGTTGTCCAGGCAGCATACGATTTTGTGTATATCCTGGTCCTGCTTCACCAACAGCACCGAGGCCCGGGAATTCTCCACGATCTTTTGCAGGGTGGCGTTGCCCGGGCCCGGGCCAGCCAGGCTCTCGCCCCCGGGCCCGCAGCCCAGGACGATGAGGTCGTAATCCGCCGTGGTGTCCTCAATCAGCACCTGGGCGCCGTCGCCGGCCCGCAGGCGGACCCGCAAGTCTTTGCGGACTCCCCGGAGGACCCGGAACTCCTCCCACACCCCTTTGGACACCTCCACCCACTCCAGGCTCTCCTCAAGGGGGATGTAGGGGTTGTCGTCCGGGGGGCCCTGCTCCCGGAACATTTGCTCAAAAGCGGTCAGGCCCTTTTGCCAGGGGCCGGCATCCGGGGGGCAGCCGGGCCCCTCCGCCGGGGTCTTCTTCTTGTCGCAAAGCCCCAGGATGGTCACGTCGGCCCAGGCGTTGCAGGCCAACTTCACGGCTTCCGCGGCCGCGTAGCGGCTGTACACGCTGTCATCCACGGCCAAAAGTATCTTCATGGTCAACCTCCATTCAGAGGCAAGAATTTCTCAGCACAAAAGCATGCTGGTGGAAAGGTGGCCCAGAAAGGCCTCCCACTGACGCTCGTGCCCGGACTCCCGGGGCAGGGGGGCCACGATCAAGCCGTAGTCGTCGGCCAGGGTCGCCAGCTCTGCGGGGCGGCCCGGATGAAGCGCCTCGTTTTGCACCGCGAAGCCCAGATCGGCCAAGGTGCCCTTGGCCTCGGCCAGGTGGATCCGCAGGGTCTCCTCCCCGGTGGCGGGCTCGGCGCCCTGGAACTCCAGGCCGGCCAGGTCCACCTTGAGCCCGGTTCCGTTGAGCAGCCGCCCGAAGCATTCCACCTGATGCAAGCCGACGCCATCCAAACAAACCAGGGCCCGCTCCAGGGGGGCCATGGTCAGGGCCAACAGCACCGGGCAATGCGCCTTCTGCATGGTATGGGTGTGCAGCGTATGGTGCAGGGTGCTGGCCCCGGGAGGGGCGGGCAGGCCTTCCACCAAGAGGTCGTAGGGGCTGCGGCCCAGCTCGGCCAGGAGGTGGCTATCCCGGTCCCCCACGGCCACGATGGGCTCGGACAGGGTGGCGCAGTGGGTCAAATCGTCCCGCAGGAGCTGGGTGATCTCCTGGTGGGCCTGGGCCAGCAGGTCTTTCTGCCAGGTTAGCCGCGCCCAGCCGGCGCCCACGGCCGGCCCGGCCTCCTCGGGCTCTTTGACGTGGATGACCTGCACCTTGGCCTCGCAGAGCCCTGCCAGACGGCAGGCGTAGCGCAGGGCGATGCTGCTGGGAAGGTTTGCTTCAATGGATACCAAGATATGCTGCATGTGGCTTTTCCCCATGGGTTGTGACCTGCCGGCCAAAACCTAGCTGTTTTGCAGGGCTTTTTGCTCCGCCTTTTTGACAATGCCTTGAATCTCGCTCAGGGAGAACGGCTTGGCCACGAAGTCGAACACGCCTTCCTGGAAGGAGCGCTTGGCGGTTTCCATGGTGGCGAAGCCGGTGATCACGATGACCTCGGTCTCCGGGGCGAACTTTTTGACCTCGGACAAAAAACCCAGGCCGTCCAGGCCTTCCATCTTGATGTCGGTGATAACCACGTCGAAATGCTTTTCGCGAACCCGTTCCAGGGCTTCATCGCTGCGGATGAAGGTCTCCACTTCGTAGCCGCTTTTCTCCAAACTGGGCCGAAGACGCCGGCAGACGATGGGCTCGTCGTCCAGGATGAGAATCTGCGTCTTTTTTTCCGCGTTCATGATTCCTCTCCTTTAGGCTCCGGCGGCCGGATAAGGGCCGTCACTAGTCTCGATAAATTCTTGCAGGTAAAAGTTTATTTCTTCGTCGCTTTGCATTTTCACGTCCAATTGGCGGCTATAGGAAACCAGTCTCCCCAGTTGGTGCATCTTCTCCAGCATCCGGAAAGCGGGCAGCTTCTTGATGCGGCCGATCACCAAGTCGCCCCTGACCTCGGTGCGGAAATCGTAGCGGGACAGCACCTCGGCCAGGAACTGGGCCCGCCGGGTGCGGCGCGCCAGGTCGGTGACCCCGCCCAGGAAGCGGAAGTAAATGTAATTGGCGCTCACCTCTTCGCTGATGTAGGCGTCGATGATGTTGAAGTGGTAGCCCAGCCTCAGGTTCAGGTTCAGGTAGTCCCGGGAGACCACGGCCAGGTTCTGCCCCACCTCCCGGGGCGAGGTGAGGGAAGCGGCCATGGTGCGGGTGACGCTGGACATGAAGCTGCCGAAGTCCACGGACATGGGGTCGGTGGCCCACATGCCCGGCTCGATCATGCCCTCCAACAGAGCCCCGCAGGGCAGGGAGGTCACTTGGTCCAAGGTCACCTCCTTGGCCCCGGGCGGGACATCCAGCCCGCCGCCGATGTCGATGATGGTGAGCCCCAGGGGGATGCCCAGTTTCAGCTTCTTGGCCGTGGCCCCGGGGTGGTGGTGGTACTCCAGGTTGACTAGCTCCTCCACGGCCTTTTCGTGGGCAAAGCGGGTGATGTCGTGCAGGGAGCGGCAGCCCCGGGGGGTGAAGTCCTTGTCTTCGGGATCCACCAGGTTCAAGGAAGCGATGCGCCGGAGCACCCGTCTGAGCAGGCGGTACTCTTCGGAGTCCTCAAAGGCGTCCTCGGTGAACTGGTAGTAGCACAGCTCCTTGATGGTCCCCTGGTAGACCACGTTCTGCTCGGCGTCGAGGGTGACTTCCATACCCGGGGTCAGGAGCTGGGTGGCCACCCCGGTGTTGACGATGGTGGGCACCCGGTACTCCCGGGCGATGGTGGCCAAGTGACCGGTGGGCGTGCCCACGTCGGTGATGACTCCCCGGGCCCGGCGCAGGACCTTGCCCAGGCGGGGCGAGGTGAAGCGGGCCACCAGGATGCCGCCTTCGGGGAAGCCCTCCAGGTCCTCGTCCGGGTTCACCAGGTATACCGGTCCGGTGCCGATGCCCCGCTGGGCCACGGCGCCCCGGTCGCGGAAGATCACCGGCCGGTCTTTCAAAATCGCCGCGATGTCGCAGACCAGCTTGGTGACTTGGCTCTTCAGGTTCAGGGGGCGCACCTGCAGGATCACCAGTTCACCCTCGCGGTCATAGGCCCACTCGATGTCCTGGGGCGTCTTGTAGTAGCTCTCCAAACGCCGGCCCATGTCGGCCAAATGGGTGATCTGCGCCCCGGTGAGGGCCGGGGCCGACTCCCGCTCCGGCGCCACCGGCGTCACCACGGTGCCGCCCTCGGGGCGGGCCACCAGCTCCTGGACCTTGTGCACCACGTCCAGGCCTTGCACGGTGTGGGGGGCTTCGCGGCTGATGCGATAGAGGTCGGCCGGGACCCGGCCGGACACCACCGGCTCGCCCAGGCCCAGGCCGGCCGAGACCAGCATGGTGTCCTCTTCCGGCGCCTGGGGGTCCAGGGTGTAGAGCACGCCCGCGGCTTGGGCGTCCACCATGAGCTGGCAGCCCACGGCCATGGCGATCTGGTCCTCCTTGACCTTCCACTGCCGGCGGTACTCCAGGGCCCGGGCGCTGTAGGCGCTGGCCGCCACCTGGCGGTAGGCCTGGGGCAGGTCGGCCAGCTTGACCCCCAACACGCTCTGGTACTGCCCGGCAAAAGAGAGGCTGCCGTCTTCGCCCACCGCGCTGCTCCTGACGGCAAAGGTCTTGCCTTCGGCGTGGGCCTGCCCCACCAGGCGGTGGGCCTCGTGCCGCAGGTCCCGCTCCAGGCCCGGGGGCAGCTCCGCGGCCAGCACCAGATCGCGCATCTTTTCCGCGGCATCCTCGGTGGAAACGTCCCCGGCCCGCCATTGCTCCAGCCAGGCGCGGAGGTCGATGCGCAGGCCGGCGTGGTCCAGGAAATCCAGGAAGGCCCGGGTGGTGACCATGAAGCCCGGCGGGGTGGTGAGGCCCAGGACCTGGCTCACTTCCACCAGGCGGTAGTTCTTGTTGCCCACCACCTCCACCGCCTCGCGGTTCAGGCTGGCCGTGGGCAGCACGTAGGGGGTCTGGGGAACCACCAGCTGGCCGGCCAGATCGGCGTCGATCTTGGTCTCGATCGCCTGGAACGCCTCATAGAGCCCCAGGTACCTTTTGGGGGCCATCTTGTTGAGTTCCATAATGATCTGCTGCACCAGATCCTTGGCCTTCTGACAAGAGGAGATGATGTACTGGCGGTCGAACACGAACTGGCCGCCCAGCTTGTCCCCCATGTCGGCCATGAGTTCCAGCACCTGGTTGTTGAGGTCCAGGATCCGCTGGAAACCCAGGAAGGTCACGGCAAAGGGGACCCGCGTGGCGCGGCCCTTGCCGCGCCACGGCAGGCATTCGGTTATGGCTTCCAGCCAGCTCATGCCTTCTCCGGGGGCGGAGCCTGTTTAATGGGCTCCGCCGCCTCCCTTGAACAACAAGGAAGTGATGAGACCTCCCAACAGCGCCACCAAGGAGGCCAAGACCCCATAAAGCAGGCTGTAGTTGAAGGCCAGGGAGGACATGAGGGCCGGGAAGCCCACCTCCTCCACCATCAATTGGCGCTGGGGCCCTGGGGTGATCTGGCCCGCGGCGTCCCGCAGGTACACCTGCACCCGGTACTCCCCCTTGGGCAGGCGGGGCGGCAGGTGGAACTCGCTCTCAAAGGTGCGGGATCCGCCCTGGGCCGGGCCCAGGGTGACCCCCTGGGGCGAGAAGCTGTACAGGCCCTCGCCCTGCTTGATCTTCATGAATTCCTCGAAGAGCTGGTCCGGGTCGCCGGCGCCGGCTTCGATCTTGGCCTGGGAGCGCAGAGCCTTCAGCCCCAAGTGGAAGTTCGCCTCGGGCACGCCCGAAGCCTGGTACAGGTTCACCGTGGGCAGGCCGTGGAAAATGACCTCGCCCTGGTTCATCCAGAGGAAGCCCCAGAGCTGCCCCTTGACCCGGAAGGCGGCTTCGCGGGGCTCGTTGCTGAGGCGGATGGCCACTTGCTCGCCGTCGGGCGCCGTGCCCGAAACCTTGAGGTCGGCGCCGTCGTAGAAGGTGGTGATCTGCACCCGCTCCGGGGCAAGCTGCACATCCACGGCCTGCTCCGCCGCCAAGGCGGGCAGGGTCAGCAATACCAGGGCCGCGGCCAGGCCCCAGGTGACAAGTTTTCCGCGCTTCATTTCAGTGACCTCCCGCATAGCTGAGCAGGAAGTGGGGATGCACCAGGAGGTCCAGGAGCATCTTGCCCATCACCAGGAGCACCACGCTGGCCAGGATCAGCTTGAGCTGCTCGCCCTTCAGGCGCTTGCTGAGCTTGGCCCCCACCTGGGCCCCCAGGGTGGAGCCCAACAAGAGGATCAAGGCCAGCACAAAGTCCACCGTGTGGTTGGTGCGGGCCTGCATCACCGTGACCACCACGCAGGTGAACAGGATCTGGAAGAGGCTGGTGCCCACCACCACGTGCATGGGCATGCGCAGGAGGTAGACCATCACCGGCACCATGATGAACCCGCCGCCTACTCCCATGATAGCGGCCAACACCCCCACGAAGGCGCCCAGGATCAGGGGCATGAGCATGGAAAGCTCGATGCCCGACTTTTCGAAGTTCGTCTGGAAGGGGAGGCGGCCCATCATCTCGGCGTAGCGGGAAGGCCCCTTGGGCGCCGCGGTGGTGGCCCCGGACTTGGCCTTGCGCAGGGACTGGATGGTCTCCATCATCATATAGAAGCCCACGAAGCCCAGCATGAGCACGTAGGTCAGCTTGATGAGGAAGTCGGCGTTGCCCGTGGCCCGCAGAATCTTGATGATCTGCACCCCCAAGACCCCGCCCACGGTGCCGCCGACCAGGAGCAACAGGCCCATTTTGAAGTCAACGTTGCCCAACCGGTAGTGGGCCAGGGTGCCCGAGGTGGAGGCGCCCACAATCTGGTTGGAGTCCGAGGCCGCCGCCACGGTCGGGGGGATGCCCACCATGATCAAAAGCGGAGTCATCAAAAATCCTCCGCCTACCCCAAAGAGGCCGGACAACAAACCCACCAGCCCCCCCAGGGCGAAGATCAGAAGAATGTTCACGCTGTTGCCCGCTATGGGCAGGTAAAGATGCCACGGCATGCTCATTTTCCTTCCATCGCTAAGCTCTGATCCCGCTGGTGGACCACCTCGATGTGGCAATCCACCCGCAACCGTATGTTCTCGAGAGTTTTGCGGAAATCCTTCTGGGACGTCTCGCCGTCCCCCGGTTGCCCCACCACGAGCAGGGTGATGCCCTGCTCCTGGATAAAGCGAATGGTCTCGCTTTCGAAGCTGCCCTCGGTGACGAAGTACTCCAAGGGCAGCCCTTCGGACCGGGCTTGGTCGATGAGCTTTTCCAGGCGGCGCACCAGGCTTTCCCCCGGGCTCCCGGGGGGGCGGGGCAGGTCGCCGGGCCGGTTCACCAACAAGACGTAGACCTTGGCCTGGATGCGTTTGGCCAGATTGACGGCGTGGATGCCGGGAGCCAGGCTGGTCTCCCGGGGATCGACGCCAACTAGAATCCGCTCCATGCACAACTCCTCAAAGGAGAGCATTGCACGGGGCGTCCTGCCCCGTGCAATGTCGGCTTGGCAAAAACGCGGTTTTGCCAAGCCTCACAAATTGCAAGCTTTTTTAAGCTTGCAATTTGGCGGGCCATCCTTGGCCCGCATCGGCCATTGCCCGCCGTGATCATGTTCCACAGCCATTTTTGGCATAATATCAACATGTTGTATGTGTTTCACCATGCAATGGCCTCCAAAGGTTGCGCCTAAATGGAGCAAGAAGCGTACCACATAATATATTATTGATATTTAAGGTAAATTAACGTTGAGGTCGCGGCGGGCCCGTGTTTCGGGTTCAAACTGAAACACCAAGTCGGGAAAGCCGGGGAAACGCCTGTTCAAACTTGAAAAATCAGAAAATAAACCGGGTTTTCGGTTTCAATGTGAAACTGACGTGAAGAGTAGCGCACGCTGCCACCCGCCCCGTACCGCGGCGGCAGGCGGTCAGTCGTCCAGGCTGTACTTCTTGAGTTTGCGCCAAAGAGTGGTGCGGGGCAGGCCCAGGATCTTGCCGGCCAGGCCCTTGTTGTGCCCGGCCTTCTCCATGACCTTGGCTATGTGGCGGCGCTCCATCTCCTCCAACGACAATAGCTCTTCGCCCTCGTAGGAGCGGAACTCCAGGGACTGGAGGTCGGGAGGCAGGTCGTGCACCTTGATTATCTGATCGTCGGCCAGGGCCACCGCCCGCTCGATGATGTTTTCCAACTCTCTGACATTGCCGGGAAAGCTGTAGTTGAGCAGCAGGTCCATGGCCTCTTCGGAGATGCAGGGCTTGGCCTTCTTGGCGGCCTGGCTGTACGTGTGGCAGAAGTGGGCCACCAGAAGCGGGATGTCTTCCCGGCGCTCGGCCAGCCGCGGCAGGCGCAGGGTCACCACGTTCAAGCGGTAGAACAGGTCTTCCCGCACGGTGCCCTCGGCCACCGCATTCTTCATGTTGCGGTTGGTGGCCGAGATGATGCGGATGTCCAGGCTGATGGGCTTGGTGCCGCCCACCCGCAGGATGCGCTTGTCCTGGATCACGTGGAGGAGCTTGACCTGCATGGACAGGGGCATCTCCCCGATTTCATCCAGAAACACGGTGCCGTGGGCCGCGGATTCCAACAGGCCGATCTTGGTGGCCGAGGCTCCGGTGTAAGAGCCTTTTTCATGGCCGAACAGCTCGTTGGTGATGAGCTCCTCGCTGAACCCGCCGCAGTTGAACGATACAAAAGGCCTGCCGGCCCGTGGGCTTAGGTCGTGGATAGCCCGGGCGGCCAGCTCCTTGCCCGTGCCCGACTCGCCTTCGACCAGCACGTTGCAGTCCACCAGGGCCACCTTCTGGATCATGGAGTAGACCTCGCGCATGGCCGGGCTGCCGCCGATGAAGCGCTGGAAGCTGCCGGAACGGCCCGCTTCCTCCTGGGCCGGTTGGTCCTCCAACCGGAGCTTGATCTTTTCCCAGGCGGTGTGGGTGAGGTGGCGGATCTCCTCCAGCTTGAAAGGTTTGGTGACGTAGTGATAAGCACCCAGCTTCATGGCCTGAATGGCGCTTTCGATGGTGCCGTGGCCGGTGATGACAATGACCTCGGAGGCCTCCCGGCGGGCCTTGCTCTCCTTGAGCACCTCCATGCCGTCGGGGCCGGGCATGCGCAGGTCTGTGAAAATAATATCAAAAGGCTCCCTGGCCAGACGTTCCAGATAGGGACGCCCGTCGGGGAAGCACTCCACCGCGAAGCCTTCCTTTTCCAGCGCCCGCTCGAGGCGCTTGAGCACCATGGGTTCGTCGTCGATGATGGCCACGCGGGCTTTCACTGGGGTCTGTCCTCCCCCCGGCCGGCCACCGGCAAGTAAACGGTAAAAGTTGAGCCCTGGCCGGTATGGCTCTGCACTTCGATGTAGCCGCCGTGCTTTTTCACCAGGCCGTAGGAGACTGACAGGCCCAGGCCCGTGCCCTGGCCCACCTCCTTGGTGGTGTAGAAGGGGTCGAAAATATGCTCCAAATCCTCGGGCTTGATGCCTCCGCCGGAATCGCTGACGTCTATCCGCAGGAAGCCTGGAGGCTCCTGTACCGCGGTCACCCGGATGGACCCGCCGGAGGGCATGGCCTGCACGGCGTTCAGGAGGAGGTTCAGGAAGACCTGTTGCAGATTGCGCAGGCTGCCCTGGATGGGGGGCAGGTCGGGCGGGACCTGGCTGTCCAGGGTGATGCCGTCCACCATGATTTGATTCTTCACCAGTTTGTACGTGCTGTCCAGCACTTCCCCAATGGTGAAGGTGGAGAAACCGGGCCGGTCCATGCGGGAGAAGTCCAAGAGGTTCTTGACGATCTCGCCGGCCCGGTCCGCCTGGCTCAGGATATCCAGACTCAGCTCGCTGGTCTCGGCCGGGGTCAGGTTGTCCACGTCATCCAAAAGGGTTTCCGCGGTGAGCCGGATGTTGTTGATGGGGTTGTTCAGCTCGTGGGCGATGCCCGAGGTGAAGGTGCCGATGGCCGCGATCTTGCGCGATTGCACCAGCTCTTCCTGACGGGTCTCGATCTCCAGGGCCATGCGGTTGAAGGCCTCCACCAGAGAGGACACCTCGTCCTGGTGCCGGGCCTGATAGGCGATGGGTTGGAAGTTGCCCCGGGCCACCTCGATGGTGGTGCGCTGGATCAGGGCCAGAGGACGCAGGATGTTGCGGCTGACCAAAAGCCCCAAGACCACCAGGAGCACCACGAAGCTGCCCAGGAAGGCCATGGGTATGGCCATGGTGCGGTTCAGGGCTTCGTGGATGCGCTGGCGCTTCAAACGCAGGAGATGTTGGGTGTAGTCCACCATCTCCTTGCCTTCCTGGCGGATTTTCACCAGGTCAAAGGGGTCCTCCGCCGCGGTGGGGTCCCGCAGGGTGTTGGCCACCACCTGGCTGTAAGCCTGCATGCTGTTTGTAAAAACCGCGAACTCGCGCTCGCCGCCCACCCGCTTCATGTCCGCGGTCAACTGGGTGGTCAGCTCCTGGGTCCGGTCCAGGTAGTGCACCGCCTCCTTCAAGTCCTTGGTGTCACGGAAGATGATGTAGTTCTTCTCATAGCGGCGCACTTCGAGCACGTTATTGAAAAGCCGGTAGAAATCCTCCACCAGATCGAATCTTTCCCGCAGGGAGACCAGGTTCCAATAGTGGTACCCGGTCAGCGCCACGCCCAGGGCCAGGCACACCAGGAACAGGGCCAGAATCCGGCCACGGATGGAATTTTTCACGGGCAATCCCCTTGGCACCGGAACGGCACCATGCCGCTCCTCTCAAAATACGCCAGCAAACTTCGTGCCGCCAGGGGGAGGGGAGGGTGATGTCAGCGGGGGAGGCAGGGCTAGCAGGGACGGGCGATGACCGCGAACTCGGAGCCCTGGGGGTCGTAGGGGGTCCCGGCCACGTCGGCGAGGATTTCCTCCACGGCCAGACCGGCCGCGGCGAACTCCGCTTGCAGGTTTTCCAAACTGAAATACGCCAGCCAGTTGTACACCCGCCGGATATGCTGCGTTTCGATGATGGTGTATTGGTCCAGCACCACTTTTTCGGCGGGATATTTGAACACGTGGAGAAAGCCGTGATATTTTTCGGGCGACCAAAAGCCGTTCAGCAGATTGACCTGGTAGGTAGCGGTTTCCTCCCGGGCGGCAAAGGCCGTGAGCGAGTAAACATCCAGCACCACGGCCCCGCCGGGCCGCAGAAGAGCGCGGAACTTGGCCAGCATCCACGCCCTCTGGGCCGGGCTGAGCGCGCAGAAATCGCACATGATCATGATGATCAGGTCAAAGCGTTCCGTGGTCTGGAAATCGAGGTAGTTGGCCTGGCAATACTTGATGGCCAGGCCTTGGGCCGTTGCATTTTCCCGGGCATAGGCCAGGGAGCGGGGGGAAAAATCCAGGCCCGTGACCCGGGCGCCGGCCTGGGCCAAGCGCGCGGCATACAGCCCCGGGCCGCAGCCGAAATCCGCCACGCTTTGCCCCTCGCCCAGGGAAAACTTCTGGACCAGCCAAGCGGCCGAACGCTCTATGAAGCGGTGATTGCGCGAGGAGGCGTCGATATTCTCATCCATATGAAAGGCCAGCATGCGGGCCGAGGTGTGCTCGTGGGTCCACAGCTCCGGCGCGGTGTAATGCTCAAAGGGAAGGGGCCGGGCGCTGATGGCTTCCAGGAAGGCGAAGAAGTCGGAGTGAGAAGTAACTTGGTCCGGGGGAGGGGGCATGTCGTCCACCTTGGGGAGAGATAAAAGCGAGCTTTCTTTTAACCCGGCAGGGCGGCCCTGGCCAGGATAATCTCGGCAAATGTCCAGGGAACCAGAAGCACTTCAGTGCAGATGCGATTGATGCGCCGCAGTCGCAAGGCTCGCGCCTGATCGGGGAGCACGGCAAACCGCACGATAGCCTCGCTGATCGCGGCGACCCGCTTCAGGATCTCGGGGGTAATGGTGTAGGGCGGCTGGTAGGCGCTCATGCGACGGCCTCCCCGGCGGTGAAGAGCGCCGATTCGAAGGCGGTCCAGGCGGATTGGCGGAGGGTTGCGGCTTCGGTGCGTTTGGTGTTAGCGGTGGCTACCTGGCTATTTAACCCAGACAGAAGTTTTTCTTGCTGCTTGATTGAAACATCAGGGACTGGAAATCCCGCCACTTCTTTGCTGTTGATTGATGCCAGATTTGTTGTGTGCTTGGCCTTGCTGCGAAAGTAGCCTTGTCCGTGGCCGCTGTTGATTACAGCCAACACGAACTCGGGTAACAAGCTACTGTGATCTACCCGAACACGTAAGACATGGTTCTGATGAACGCAATCTTTGATTTCACCGCGCCAGATCGCCCCTCGCCCAACCAGATCGGGGCTGTTGCCTTCGCAAAGAAGAACATCCCCCACTTCCAATCGTAGTTTTGGCATTTCTTCGTTAGGCACATTGATGTGCTTGATCTCCCGGAGATCCAGAACACCACGCTGAACATTGGCAACACGCAAATAGGGACGCGCATTCGTACCTGGCCTATTGGCAGGACACTTCTGAATGCCGTAGCTTACCTTCCCGAGCTGACCGAGTGGGATCGTAGTTATGTCGGACTCGGTCTCAGCCGGTTGGTTAAGAGAACGAAGTATGCTGTCGTGACTCCACCGCTCCACATCCCTGAAACGTGCCACGTACACCGGCCGGTCCGGCAGAGGGGGCGGCGGAGCCACGCCCAGCGCCTTTTCGAACGCCTGCCAGCCCGCCCGCTCGATGGCCTCGGCCTCCTGTTCCAGCGATTCGGCGCGGCGCAAGTCAGCAGCGTAACCGGCAATACGGGCGTCTTGTTCGTCCAGTGAGGGAACGGGCACCTCAAGACTCAGGAAACCATCCGGCGTAACGCGCTTGCGGCCGCTGGTCCCCGATGCCTTACATTGAAGGTCAGCCTTGAAGTGCTCGGCACGCAGAAGGTAGTTCAGATAGGCCGGACGCAGCTTTTCGGCGTTGGGGATAAAGACCGGATATTCGCTGGTCACCACCGCCTTGGCAATTGTGTCCGGGATCAATCCCACGGCCCCGTTACGGGCATCGATTTTGGAAAAGACCAGATCGCCTGGATAGGCGGCAAACATCGCTCCCTTGAACGGTTCGGTACGCTCCCGTGGCAGCACTTCACCAGAGAATTTGATGGTGATGGGCTGCCAGTCACCCAGCGTGCCTTCGGCATGAACTGTCTCATGCCGCTGGGTGAGCAATTCACTCAGCGGGAAAAGCGGATAACCGCTGAGTCGCGCTTCCACAGTTCCATTTTCGATCCAGCGTTCAATCTCCCTCCACCGCCGGATCACGCAGCAGAGGGCACCGGAAAATTTGGCGTTTCCTCCTGGTTCGCGCCGTTTTCTAGCCAGGTCTCGAACTCGCGGAAAGCATTGAGCAGTTCGGGCAGCTCGTTGGGCACTCCCTCGCCTGTCTCGCCGGTGGAGGTGATTCCAACGGTCTTGGGCGCAGCGACAAAGACGGGGTAGTCGAACAATTCGCGAACCCGCGCCCACAGAGCGGCGGTGTGGGCCTCGTCGATAGCGCGGTACTTGGCCTTGAGTTCGGAGAAGAGCACGGCGATGTGCTTATCCGTCCCTTTCTGGGCGGTGCTGACCTTGCGTTTGAGTTCTGTTGCCGCCTTTTTGTGTTCCTTGGCCACTTCCCCTTGCCAAACGGGGCGGCCCTGCAGGGTCGGTTTGCAGGCGCGGGGGTAGGCGGGCAGCTCGCCTTCGGTCCAGGCGGGCAGTGCGCGGCTAAGGCCCAGGGCGGCCAGTTCGTTCAACAACTTTTCGGCGGTGGCATCCTCGCCAGTGACGATACGCGGTGCGTAGTCGGTGTGGGCATCATTGCGCTGAGCGTCGAATGCAACATCCAACTCGGCATGGGCCTGCGTCCAGGCGGCCTCCCAGGCTTCGATCTCCTCAATGGTGAACTTGTGCATGAACACCAGCGAGGCCTTGACCGTGGCGTTGCTGGAGCGGAAGGTCTCTTCCGGCAGGCTGACCATCGCGAGCAGCTTGGCCTTGCCCTCGGCCCAGCGGCGCAGCCAGGCCAGTGAAGGGTTGTTGAGGTTGCCATCGGGCAGGACGATGCCCATGCGGCCGCCGGGCTTGAGCAGGTTAAGGCAGCGCTCGACGAAAATTAGCTCGGTGGGGCGGTTGTTTTTGTCCTTGCCGATCTCGAACAGATTGAGGATCGGTAGCCCCTTCTTGCCGCGGCGGTCGGTTTCGTTGGCGGCCTGCAACAGTCGTTCGTGACTCCGCCGCCAGGGCTCACCATAGCGCTGCTCGCAACGGTCCAAATAGGACTGATCGGTTGGGACGCGGGTTTCGTCGCTGCCGCCTACTTTCTGATCACTGCCGACATTGGAGCCGAATGGCGGATTGGTTAGCACCAGGTCGAAGCGACCGTTGAAGATGCCGTTGATGTCGAGCAGACCGTCGTGATAGTGGATGCCGCCATGGCCATCGCCATGCATGATCATGTTCATCTTGGCGGTGCGGGCGGCTCGCGGTTCGGCGTCAGTGCCGTAGATGCACTGCCAGGCCAAACGGCCGGCGCGGGTGTCGATGGGCTTGTTGTCGGCGCCGCTGGGGAGTAGTTCGCGATTTAGCCGGGAGAACGCTTCTTCAATCTGGCGTTCCTCATCCTCTTCCGGCAACCCCAGTGCCTCGATGCGAGCGCGTTCCTCGTCCTTCTGGCGCTGAATGTCGGCCACGATTTGGGCGCGGACATGCTCGAAGGCGCGGATCAAAAATCCGCCGGAGCCGGAGGCGGGATCGCAGATCAATTGTTGTTCCTGCGGATTGAGCAGATCGACCATGAATTCCACCACCGGGCGCGGGGTGAAAAACTGTCCCAACTCGCCCCGGAAGGTGGTGCCGAGAAATTTCTCGAAGGCCAGACCCTTGATATCGTCGCCGGTTTTGGAGAGATCGAAGCGTTCAAGCTGTTTGACGATACGGCGGAAGGTCGCTTCCGAGATATCGAGCTTATCGGTAGCAGTGAAAAGGTCGTCGGCCTTGTAGTAGTCCTTGGTCAGCTCGAAAAGCCCATCATGCACCTGCGGGTCGTTGGGCATGCGGGAGGCAGCTCGCCGGTCGAGGTATTCCGTGGTGAAGGTGCCGTGTAATCCGGAGCGCTCGACATACATTTTTATGAAAAGGATTTTCGAGATGGTGTCGAAGGCGCGGCCCGGGTCCATCTTGTGCACGTCACGCAAGATGCTATGGCAGACAAAGAGCAGGTCCTGAAATTCCCTGCGATTGAAGGCGCGCAGCGATTCGCGGATCTCCTTCAAGCGTTTGGCGTCGCCCCAGTCGGTGGCCTTGGGAATCTCATTAATGGCGATGAACTCGCCGGGCAACCCTGGCACCAGTTTGAAAATGGCGGTGTGGCGGATGTTGGTGGCGATAAAGAATTCACAACCGGTGGCGCGGGCGTAAGACTCGCCTTGGTAGTAGTCGCGCTCCTGAATCTCGATTGTGTCGATTTTGCACTCGACTACTAGCGCCGGGCTTCTGTTCCCGGTCTTGTCATCCAATGATTGCCAGACCACGATATCGGCCCGGGGGCTCTTATGCCCATGCTGTGTGCGGCGCTCCTGATCCATCTGCTCCAGGGAATAACCATAATGCTCCACCAAGGCACGGATGAATTTCTGGCGGACGATCTCTTCGGGCTTGTTGGTGACGTCTCGCCACTCTTTACGTAACGGAATCCACCGCCAGTTTCCCTCCTGGTGCAGTTCATCGGCTGCAGGCGGAAAAGGCCGGCTCGGTTGGTGTTGAAGTTTTTTCATCTTAGCTATTATCGTTCTACCCCCTTCCCGGTTGCGTGCGCCATCATCCACTGATCGATCTCCTCCCGGTCGAAACGCCACTGGTTGCCGCTCTTGGGGGCAGGGATTTCGCCACGCTGGGCCATGCCGTAGAGCTTGGTCCGGCTCATCTTGATGTAGTCCGCCAGTTCATCAATGGGCAGCCATTTGTCGAATAAATTGATGACCCCGCCGTTTTAAGGAGATTCGTAATGAAAAATTGATACAAAAAGATAACCCTGGCCACCAATAAAGACCAGAAGATATCAGGAAACCCTACTGCTTGCAGGATTATTCCGACATTTCGCGCTGTCATCCGGTAAGTAAGCCCCAAGAAAATCATCGTGAAAAAATTCAACTGACGCCGTAACTTTCTCCGTCTCTCCGGTAAGTAAGGCATAACCCAAAACGAGGCGCGGCCGACCATGGACATCAACGACCTGTTTGGCGTAATATTAAAAAATCAAACGGTTTGCCGAAGAAATCGCCCAACAGCGGTTGCAGGAAAAACGCAACAAACAGGACGGGGTCCGGAGAATGGGGTAAGAATGCGGAGAATGATGAGGCGAAAGAGAAGTAGAGTGTGATGAATTTCCCGAAGCGGGAGTTATCGAGCCGGCAACCCTGATACTGCAAAAGCGACATAACTCGCTGACATTTCGCAGAAAAAATAAACCCCGCCACACAACCGGATGCGGTTGGTGGACGGACTTGTCTTATGTAAATGGTGGAGGCGGCGGGAATCGAACCCGCGTCCGGAAGCTTTCGGCCTCAGCTTCTACATGCTTATCCTGTGTACTTATATCGCCCTAGACGACCCCACAGGCAGGGTTGCTTTCGGGCTATCCCCTCGAAAGTTTTTGGACGGTTCCCCAAGGGGCCCGGGAGCGTCCTCATCCCACTAGTCGTCGCCCGACACCAACCCCGCGGGAGAGGACTGGGCGGACGGTAGCCGTTACTAGGCGGCTACGGCGTAGGCGTAATCGTCTGCGTCTGTGTTTATTTCCAACCGGATAACGGGCCGGCAGGACCCCCGGCATGCCACATGAAGCCTCAACTGCCCCCGTCGAAACCATGTCGCCCCCACGAGTGCGCGAAGCTTGCACGGTAAATATATACATGAACCGCGCCCTCGGCAAGGCCGGGATTGGATTATCACCCAAGGAAAGATGTTGACATCCCATGAGATATTTTGCATATTTCCTGGGGTGGCCCTCTGTTGCCCGCCTTAGCCGCAATTGGGGCGGAGAGCAATTTCGAGGGCCAAAGGGGTGGGGCGCCGTGGGGAGACGGTTCCCGGCTCATGCGGAAGACGCGTTGGGGGACGAGAGACGGTCTCGCGGTTACGCTCCGGGCTCCTGTCAGCTCACGTTGACATGCTTCCAATCTCGCCGAATCTAAACTCAAAGAAGGAGTGAGGGCGTGGCCCTGACCAAAGAAAACATCATCAACGCTGTCTATGAAACCACGCAGCTTTCCAAGAGCCGTTCCCGGGATGTGGTGGAAACCGCTTTGGAAATCATCAAGAACACCCTCGACTCCGGCGAGGATCTCCTGGTAAGCGGCTTTGGCAAGTTCATGGTGAAACAGAAACGGGCTCGCCGGGGCCGCAACCCGCAAACCCGCGAGGACATGCGCCTCCGGGCCCGCAAAGTGGTGGTTTTCAAAACCAGTGGTGTGTTGAGAAAGAATCTGAACAACGGCATCGACGTTGGCCCGGAAACCGACGACGAAGACGATTTCTAGATTCTTTTAATCGCCTGCTCCGCTCAGTCCCCTGGGGGAGATTACCCTCCCCAAAAGGGGTTTTGCGCGGCTTAAAGCGGCTGCCCCGCGAGTTCCAGGCCAGGTCCACCGCCTTTGGCGGGCCTGGCCTTTGGTTTTTGCGAGGCGACCGTGGGGGCGTTTTCACCCCAGCTTCGCGTGCTCCGGCCCTTTACCAGGCCACGGCAAAGGCATCCCCAAAGCCTTGGTTACGGAGCTGGGTTTGCAGCTTCTCCGCTTCCGAGAGGGTCTGCACCTTGCCCACCCGCACCCGGTGGAGGAGCATATCCCCCCGGTCCATGGCCACCACGACAACCTCGGGATAGACGGTCCGGAGCTTGGCCGCCAGGCGCCAGGCGTTGCTCTCGTTGGCAAAGGCTCCCACCTGCACGGTGAACACGCCCACCCGGTATGAGGCCGGGGCGTGGTACTCGGCGGGACGCCCGGCCACCCCGGTGCCCGGGGTGCGGAAGCCCAGGGCGGTAAGCTTCACATGGGCCGTGCCATGGGCCAGGACTCCCAGCTCCCGGGCGGCAGCCTTGGAGAGGTCCACGATGCGGTCCTTGACAAAGGGCCCCCGGTCGTTGATGCGCACCACGATCTTGCGGCCGTTGTCCAGGTTATTGATCTCCACGTAGGTCTCAAAGGGCAGGATCTTGTGGGCCGCGGTCATGGCCTCCATATTATAAATTTCGCCGTTGGAGGTTTTTTTGCCGTGGAAGTTGGGCCCATACCAGGAAGCCACACCTTCCTGCTCATAGCCCTCCACGTCGGTGATGGGATAGTAGGTCTGACCGAACACGGTGTAGGGTTTGGTGCCGGCGGGCTTTTTGGCCGGGGGACGGCCCTGGGGTGTGCTCACCTGGCCCTTGCCGCAGCCGGCCAAGGCCAGGGCCAACGCCAAGAGCAGGCCCAACAAAAGCAGGCCGGGACCTGGCCCGCGCCCCAAGCAGCGGCGAGAGAGGGAGGAGTCACAGTCAATATGCACGGTGGAGCGCTGGTCCCCACCCAAGGAAGCCTTTGACGACCAAGCCATGCCACGTATCTCCGGGGCTGCCCCCGGCTGGCGCCGGGGCGTCTGCGCCTACGGCCTGCTGGGCCGTCTGGGCAGGCTTAGCACAATTACCCCCAGAGGGGCAAGGGTGAGGCGGTACTAGACTGGTGCGGGGGCCGCGAGGGCTCGCTACGGGAGCGTGCAAGCCTGGGGCGGAGGAGAGCCTCGCCCGACCCGCTACGCCAGCCGTGGCGACACGGCCTCGCTACGGGAGCGTGCAAGCCTGGTGCGGAGGAGAGCCTCGCCCGACACGACTTGCCAGCCGCGGCGACGCGGCCGCGGCCGCGGCCACGCGGGAATGATTGGCGTTCGGCCTGGGCCTGGGTTAAAATGGGCCTTCCCCGGCCGCTGGTCGTCCCTTCGCGGGGCGGGCGGAGTTGGGGGGCTCAGCCGCCTATCCGCCCCAGGCGCGTGCCCTTGCCCCCGGCACGCCAGGAGAAAAAGGGATGTCCTGGGATTTCGTCCACCAGATCAAGGCCTGGCTGCTGGCCAATCCTTTGGTAGTGGCCATTGGTCTGGCCGTGCTGGTGGGGTTGGTGGGCATCGCCAGCCAGCACCTATTGATGCTGGCCATCAATTTCGTCGTGCCCAAAAGCAAGGCCGAGCTGCACACGGAGATGCAGAAGCTGTTGCACCGCCCCTTGCAGGCGGTGGCTTTTTTGGGGGCGGCGCTTTTGGCGGTGGAATGGTTCGTGGATGAGGAGCTGAGATTCCGCAGCAACCTCACCCGGATCCTCCTGACCTTTCTCACCGCGGCTCTGGTCATTGGCCTCATCCGCACCTTGCGGTTGTTCTTCCACAATGCCATGAGCCGCATGAAGGGCCGCTCCAACTGGTCCCACCTGTTGCCCCTCTTTGACAATCTCATCGTGGTGGTGGTGATCATCTGGGCGGGTTACTGGCTTTTGGACCTCTGGAACATCAACGTTACCCCGCTGTTGGCCTCGGCCGGTATCGCCACCGCCGCGGTGGCTTTGGCCTCCAAGGACACCCTGGCCAACCTCTTCGGCGGGGTGAGCGTCATGGTGGACCGGCCCTACCGGGTGGGCGACTATATCGACCTGGATAAGGGAGAGCGGGGCGAGGTGCTAAGCATCGGGCTCCGGAGCACCCGCATCCGCACGCGGGACGATGTGCTGATTTCGGTGCCCAACGCGCTGATCGCCAATCGGGTCATTGTCAACGAGAGCGGCGCCGCGCCCCGGCTGCGGGTGAGGGCCAAGGTGGGAGTGGGCTACGCTTCCGATCCCGACCAGGTGGAAGCCGCCCTGATGTCCTGCGCCGAGGGCCTGAACGATGTGCTGGATTTCCCCAAACCCCGGGTCCGGTTCCGGAGCTTCGGGGATTCGACGCTCGATTTCGAGCTGTTGTGCTGGATACGCTTTCCCGCAGATCGGGGCCGGGTGCTGCACCTCTTGAACCGGGCCATCTATTACAAGCTCAAGGAAGAGGGCATTGAGATACCCTTTCCCCAGCGGGTGCTGCACTGGCCGGCCGATCAACCAAGCCCGGGACCGCGCGGGGAGCTGGCGCAGGATCCGGCGCCGCCCCCCGCCGCGGAATAAGCTCGGGCGCCGGCAAGGGCCGGCGCCCGGGTGTTTTATGGCTTAGGGCCGCGAGGGCCCGGGGTCAGGCCGCTCAGGCGCGGGTGACCAAGAACTCCCCGTAGTCGTCTCCGGTCTCGATGCCCTTGACCTGGGCGCACTGGAAGGTCTTCAGGCCGTTGGGGAAGGGCTCGCCGTAGGCCAAATCCATGAAGGCCGCCGAGACGCCTCGGATCATGAAGGCGGCCGGCCGGGCCACCTTGCCGAAGTGCAGGATATCGCTCTCGTAATAGTCGTAGGCCCGCACCACCATCTTCTCGCCGGGCACCAGCTCCACCACCTCGGATTTGGCCCAGCCCCAGGCGGTGAACACGGCAAAGGCGCCGTGCAGCACGTCCTCGGGGACCTTCTCGATCATGGGAGCCACGATCTGGTCCCATTCCTTGGATGTGATGATGCCGTAGCCGGTGTTGTAGCCGCACTCATGCGCCGCGTTAACCAACAGCGCCTCCGCCACCTCCACCAGGTCGTCGGGCACGGAATTCACGATGCGGCGGGAAAAGCCGTTCCAAAAGTCGGCGGGAAGCTGCTGCACGTAAACGCCGAAAGCCGGGATGAGCCCTTCTTCGTTGCCCACCACCGAAACTTTGGACATCTCTTCGATGATTTTCTGCCGATCAATGGCCATTGCTCTTTCTCCTTAATAATCCCTGAAAATTTGAGGGAATACCCTTCCGCTAGGCGAGTATGGCCCTGAACTCGGACACCGCGTCCCCCTTGACCAGGGACTTGGTTTCCCGAACCACGTAAGCGCGTGCGGTTCTGTCAGTAAAAAGGGCGGAGCAGGCTGCCACAAACCCGGCGGTTATGAAGTTGACCGGCTCTTCCCGGGAGCCCCACTTTTTGAGCCAGCCTTCATCGAGATGGGAGTACTCCATCTCGGCCACCACCGCGAACTTGCCCACTGCCGTGAACTTCAAAAGGCCCATGCCCACGGTTTTCCAGTAGTCCTCGGCTACGGCGATCATGTCTTCCAATTCTTCGATGCCGAAGTCCTCGAAATAATCGCCCAGGACATCGTAGAAGGTGTCTTCGGCGGCCTGCTTCAACAGCCGCTCGCCCTCGAAGTCCTCGGCGTCATCGGCAAGCTGGGTAATCAAAGTGGCATAGTGATGGCAGTGCAGAACAGTGCACCTGCCATTCATGAAGTGCCGGTTGTTCTTGGCGTCGTATTTGTGGTCGATGACGAACTCGACCTTTCTCTCCACGGCCATGATGCCCTCCTTCAAGTCCTAAAGTTTGATGTCCTTGCCGATGACCTGCTTGAGAGCGGCCTCCATCTTGGTGATGGCATCGGGTGAGTCGGCGGCCGCGGCGGCTTTGTCCTCGCTCATGCCGCCTTTCATGGCCAGACGCATGGTGGCCTGCAACCCGCCGGCCTCCTTGGCAATAGCAAATGCCTTTTTGAGCCTAGCTCCCATCATCTCCTCCGTTAATCTAGTTGTGGTCCCAATCCAAGCCAACAAATCTTCGGACCGCGTCCCAAAGGCGCGTTCCGGTTAGTCACTCGCCAAGGGAAATAGGCCGTTTTGACCCTTTTCGCTGCTGCACCAAACGCGGTTTTTCCTGGTCAAGGGCGGCCGCTGGCGGCAAGTTTCCCCGCCGGGCGGCCCCGGCCAGGCCTTGCGCTCGGTCCCCCTCGATGGGGGAAGCGGCCTCACACCCCGGGGTGAAGGGTCAGCCATAATAGCCAAAGAAGAACCAGAACATCGATATGGCAGGGGCCAGGCGGGTTCGCACCCGTGGGTTGGCAGGCATGCATTCCTCCCGATGCTTTTCGCTAGTCAGGAAATCGTATCACAGGGCTTTGGTGATAATAAACCGCTAATCTCCGGGATGTTGTTAGGGAATTTTGGCGCAAGGAGGCCCGGCAGGCAGGGACGGAGGGCAGGGGGCGGGGGACAGGGCGACCTCAGGGATCATGTAACGCAGGCTCTGGCCAGGCCAAATCTGGTTTGCGCACAAGGTGCGGCACACCGCCCGTGCCGGTCAACAAGGCGGCGGGCCTGGTTATTTGCGTTTTCTAAAATAGATGAGGTCCGCCGGGGAGGGAGGGTACCCCGGCGGACCTCTTTGTTTGGGAGAGAGGGATGCTGTTTTCCCGGCATCCCAGCGGGTTTGGTCCGGACGGTGGGCCTAGGACAGAGGATAGCCGTTCTTCTCGATGACCTTGGCCGCGATGCCCTTTTTGAGGGCGATGGAGTTAACAGGAGTATACTTCAAAAGCTTGCGGATGCCCACCAACTGAGTCCGGAAATCATCGCCCTCGACGAAGTAGGCCAGGCACTCTTTGGCCCAAGCCTCCAGGCGGGGGATCGCCATGTCCACGTAGGCCGTGGCCAGGTCGCAGTGGAGTTGCGCCTTGGCCTCGCCCAGGCTGGCCACGGCCTTCTGAGCCCTCACCACGGCGGCTTCCATGGAGTAGGCCTCGATGATCATGTCGGCCACGCGCATCAGAACCTCTTGCTCCTGGCCCAGCTTCATCATGAACTTCTGGGCGGCCAGGCCGGCCACGAAGATCACGGCCTTCTTGGCCATCTCCACCATGTGGGCCTGGTAGGCCAGGGGCTCGTCCGGCAGCTCCACCCCATAGGGGGAGTATTCCATGATCTCGCTTATAAGCTTCTGGCCGGCCTGCATCAGGGGCAGCTTACCGCTCATGGCCCGCTTGATGATCTCGCCGGGGATGGTCATGCGGTTGATTTCGTTGGTGCCCTCGAAGATGCGGTTGATGCGGGCGTCGCGATAGTAGCGCTCGGCCGGGTACTCACAGGTGTAGCCGTAGCCGCCCAGGATCTGCACGCATTCGTCCACCGCGTAGTCCAGCACCTCGGAGCCGTGCACCTTGTTGATGGAGTACTCGATGGCGTATTCCCGGATGGTCTGGCTGGCTTTGTCCAGGTAGTCCGCGGCGTCGTGGTCGATGGTCTCCATCAGGGCGTCCAGGAGGCCCACGGTGCGGTAGACCGAGCTTTCACCAGCGTAGATGCGGATGGCCATGTTGGCCATCTTTTCCTGGATGGCGCCATACTCGCTGATGGAGTGGCCGAACTGGACGCGGTCCTTGGCGTAGCGGGTCGCGGTTTCCAGGGCGCCCTTGGCGCCGCCGAGGCAGGCCAGGCCCAGCTTGTAGCGGCCGATGTTCAGCACGTTCATGGCGATGGCGGGGCCCTTGCCCGGACCGGCCAAGAGGTTCTCCACCGGCACCTGGGCGTCTTCCAGGATCACCGGGGTGGTGGAGCTGCCCTTGATGCCCAGCTTCTTCTCCTCGGGGCCGTTGGACACCCCGGGGAAGGCGCGTTCCACGATGAAGGCGCTGAACTCCTGGCCGTCGATTTTGGCCAGCACGATGAAGGTCTCGGCCCAGGCGCCGTTGGTGATGAAGATCTTCTCGCCGTTCAGCACGTAGTGCTTGCCGTCCGGGGAGAGCACGGCCTTGGTGCGGCAGCCGCCGATGGCGTCGGAGCCGGCGCCGGGCTCGGTCAGGCCGTAGGCCGCATACTTCTCGCCCATGGCCAGGTCGGGCAGGTATTTTTCCTTCTGCTCCTTGTTGCCGTAGTACACGATGGGCAGGGTGCCGATGCCGGTGTGGGCGCCGGTGGACACGGCAAAGCTGGCCGCCCGGCCCATGACCTCGGTCACCACCGCGGTGGAGACCTTGTCCAGGCCCAGGCCGCCGAACTCCTCGGGCACGTCGGTGCCCAACAGGCCCAGCTCACCCGCCTTGGCCAACAGCGCCTTGGCGAAATCCGCGTCTTTTTCCTCGATCTTGTCCACGAAGGGCAGCACTTCGTTGTTCACGAAGTCCATCGTGGTCTGCATGATCATCTTGTGCTCGTCGCTGAAATCTTCGGGGGTGAAGCAGAACTCGGGATCACCCGCTTGCAGCAGGAAAGAGCCGCCCAGGGGGATTTGTTTTTCGCTCATGAAAGGCCTTCCTTTCGCGCAGGATATTTTTTCATGGCAGGCAATGGCGACAGCCTGCCCGGCGCGTGAGTTGCGCCACATGGCCCAAGAAGCTATGGGGCCAGGCAGGTCGCCCAAGGCCATGAGCGGCCTTGGGCGACCCCTGCCTAGTTCTCTTTTTCGAACACGCCGGCCGCGCCCATGCCGAAGCCGATGCACATGGACACCAGGCCCCAGCGGCAATCCGAACCCCGGCGCAGCATTTCGTAGAGCAGTTGGGTGGTCAGCTTGGCGCCGGTGCAGCCCAGGGGATGGCCCAAGGCAATGGCCCCGCCGTTGACGTTCAGGATGTCCAGGTTCAGGCCCAGCTCGCGCACGCAGTACAGGGCCTGGGACGCGAAGGCCTCGTTCAGCTCGATGAGGTTCAGGTCGTCCACCCCGATGCCGGCCAGCTTCAAGGCTTTGGGGATGGCCTTCACCGGGCCGATGCCCATGTAGCGGGGGTCCACCCCGGCCACGGCAAAGGAGCGGTAGGTCAAGAGGGGCCGGAGGCCCATCTCCTGGGCCTTTTCCTTGGACATGCACATCACCATGGCCGCGCCGTCGCTGGTCTGGGAGGAGTTGCCCGCGGTGACCGAGCCGCCCTTGATGAAGGCGGGCTTCAGCTTGGCCAGGCCCTCCATGGTGGTGCCGGGCCGGGGACCTTCGTCGGTGTCGAAGATCTCCTCGTACAGCTCGTACTTGCCCTTCTTGTTCATGCGCTGCTTGGTCACGGCCAGGGGCAGGATCTCGTCCTTGAACTTGCCCTCGGCAATGGCCTTCAGGGCCAGCTCATTGGAGCGCACGCTCAAGGCGTCCATGTCCTCGCGGTTGATGTGGAAATCATTGGCCACGTTCTCGGCGGTCATGCCCATACCCTCGTAGGCCCAGGGTTTTTCGGCGCCCAGCTCGGGGTCAACCATCATCATGTTGCCGCCCATGGGGATCAGGCTCATGGACTCCACGCCGCCGGCCACGATGATCTCGGCCTGGCCGGTCATGATGCGCTCGCAGGCGATGGAGATGGCATTGAGGCCGGAGGAGCAGAAGCGGTTGATGGTCAAGCCGGGGACCTCGTCCGGCAGGCCGGCTTTGGCCACCAGCACCCGGGCCAGGTTCAGGCCCTGCTCGGCCTCGGGAAAGGTGCAGCCGATCACCACGTCGTCGATGTGGAGCGGGTCCAGACCCGGGGTGCGCTTGATGACTTCCTTAAGAACCTCGGTGCCCATGTACTCTGGGCGGGTGAGGCGCAGGGTGCCCCGGGGGGCGCGCCCCACCGCGGTCCTGCAGGCCGCGACGATCACGGCTTCTTTCATGAGATTCCTCCTAAGTACCAAAAAAGCTTATAATATGTAGAACAGGAGAGGGGACAACCTTAACGGCGCCCGCACGACGTTTTTGTAATAACCCCCTCTCCTGTTCATATTCCTGTCTTGGCCCGTCCTAATTGCGCAGCGGCTTGCCGGTCTTCAGCATGTGGGCCATGCGGTCCTGGGTCTTCTTCATGCCGCACAGCCGGAGGAACGACTCGCGCTCCAGATCCAGGATGTACTGCTCGCTGACCTCGGTGTCGGGCAGCACTTCGCCGCCGGTGAGCACCCGGGCCACCTCGGAGGCCACGGTCAGGTCGTGATCGGTCACGTAACCGGCCTTGTGCATGTTGTAGAGGGCATACTTGAACACGCCCATGACGTCCTTGCCCATGACCCGGATGTTGGTCAGGGGGAGGGGCGGGGTGTAGCCGGCCAGGTTGAGGGCCAGGACGTTGTCCTTGGCCGCCTTGATGCGGTAGTCGGCGTTGTAGATCACCTTGTCCGTGGGCCGGAAGATGCCCATCTTGATGGCTTCCTTGGCGCTGGTGGCCACCTTGGCCATGGCGATGGTCTCAAAGGCCCGGGCCACGAAGGGCATCAGGTAGATCTGCTTGGGATACAGGCCGCCGCGCTCCACGATGAACAGGCGGTCCACCGTGTTGCGGATCAACAGCTCCTTGGTGCCGCCGCCAGCGGGGATCACGCCCACGCCCACTTCCACCAGGCCGGCGTAGGTCTCGGCCGCCGCCACCACCCGGTCGGCGTGCAGGCAGACCTCGCAGCCGCCGCCCAGAGCCATCTGGTGCGGTGCGGCCACCACCGGTTTTTTCAGGTACTTGATGGTCATGAGCGCGTTCTGGAGTTTCCTGACCGTGAACTCCAGTTCGTCCCATTCCTCTTCCTGGGCCGCGAAGAGGATCATCATCAGGTTGGCGCCCACGCAGAAGTTGGTGCCGTGGTTGGCGATCACCAGGCCGTCGAAGCGCTCCTCCACGATCTTGGCGCTTTTTTCCAGCATGCTGATGATGTCGAAGCCCAGGGCGTTCATCTTGGTGTGGAACTCCAGCCCAGCCACGCCGTCGCCCAAGTCGTAGAGGGTGGCGCCGCTGTTCTTCTCCACCACCTTGTTCTGGGCCTTCAGGGAAGGCAGCAGGATGATGTTGGGGCTGATCTCCACCTCCTGGTAAGACTTGGAGGGGATGTCGTAGTAGAATTTTTTGCCCGCTTCATCCTTATAGAAGGTAGCGTTGCCGGCGGCCAACAGGTCGGCCACCCAGGAGGGCAGGGTGAAACCGGCTTCCTGCATCTTGGCCGCGGACTGCTCGAGGCCCAGGGCGTCCCACACCTCAAAGGGTCCGAGTTGCCAGTTGAAGCCCCACTTCATGGCGTTGTCGATGTTGACGATGTCGTCGGCGATCTCGGGGATGCGGTTGGCCGCGTAGATCAGGGACTCGCTCAGGTGCTTGAAGGTGAACAGGCCGGCCTTGTCCGTGGCGTAGTACATGGCCTTCAGCTTGCCCACGGTGCCGGAGACCTGTTTGGCCGCTTCCAGGGAGGCGAACTTCACCTTGGCCGGCTCGCGGTACTCCATGGTGGCGCGGTCCAGCACCAGGGTGACCTTCTTGCCCTCGGGGCTCTTGGTCTTTTTGTAGAAGCCGCCCTTGGTCTTGTTGCCCAGCTTGCCGTCGGCGATCATCTGCTTGAACCAGGCCGTGCCGGCAAAGACCTCGCGCCGTTCATCGTCCAGGGCGTTGTCAAAGACGTTGGCGGCCACGTGGCCCATGACGTCCAGGCCCACCAGGTCGGCCAGCTTGAAGGTGGCCATCTTGGGCCGGCCAATGACCGTGCCGGTGATGGCGTCGACTTCCTCAATGGAAAGCCCCATCTCGTCCATGAGCTGGTTCAGGTAGGAACCGCCGAAGATGCCGATGCGGTTGGCGATGAAGTTGGGGGTGTCCTTGGCAAAGACCACGCCCTTGCCCAGGCGCTTTTCCGCGAACTCGGCCATGAAGTCGATAATCTCGGGCTTGGTCTGGGGCCCGGGGATGATCTCGAAAAGCTTCATGTAGCGGGGCGGATTGAAGAAGTGGGTGCCCAGGAAGCGCGCTTGGAACTCGGGCGAACAATGCTCGCTCATGGCGGCCACGCTGATGCCGCTGGTGTTGGTGGTGATGATGGCTGTGGGCGAGCAGGCCTGCTCCAGCTTGGAGAGAAGGTCCTTCTTGATGTCCAGCCGCTCCACCACGACCTCCACCACCCAGTCGCAATCGGCCAGGAGATCGAGGTTGTCCTCCAGGTTGCCGGTGACCACCAGGCCGGCGTCCTCGGGAACGAAGAAGGAAGCGGGCCGGGACTTCAGAGCACCCTGGAGTCCCATGTCGGCCAGGTAGTTGCGGAACTTCTTGGAGTCCTCCTTGACGCCTTTCTTGGCCAGCTCCGGGGGCATCTTGAAGGGTACGATGTCCAAGAGCACGGTGGGCAGACCCACGTTGGCGCAGTGGGCGGCGATGGTCGCACCCATGACACCGGCGCCGATCACTCCCACTTTCTTGATTTCAAGGGACATGCCTAGCAACCTCCTTGGGATGGGAGGCGGGACTGGCCCCGCCATTGAATGATTAATCATTCATAATCAGGGACAAGGCTCTGTTTCAGCCTAACTCCCTGCTCGTTTTGCGTTTCGGGTGTCTGAATGACAATTCATTCAGTGTCCGCATTATTAGCATGCCGCCTGGAAGGCTGTCAAACTTTTTTTGGCGGGCCGCGCCCGGCCACGGGGCTGGCGGCTGCCCGGGTCCGGCGTGGCGCGGGCAGGAGCGGAGTTGTCCCGCGGAGACTCGCCGGGAAGGGGGCAGGGGAGGGGATTGGGGGCGCGCTACCAAGGTCAAGAATGAGAGAGGTGTGGGGCCCAGGGCCAAGCCGGGGAGCAGGTTGCCGGTTCCTTTTCGAACAATCTGCTGGACATGGGGCGGACGATGCGCTTAATTAACTGCGGAAGGCTGAGAATACAAACTGAATTACCATTCCAAATACCGGCCTTTCCCTGGCCGGGGGAGTTCCCGCCAGTTGCCCGGCCCCTGTGGCTCATCGCGGGGACGGGGCAACCGACCGGCTCTTAGCGGGAGGCTTTGCCAAAGATGATCACATTTGCTATCATTCCCGCAAAGTTGGCCCGGGCAAGCGGCCGACGGCACCAGGGGAAAATGGGGGACAATATGAAAAAGCTCTTCATTTTTATCCGTTTTTTTGTTAATTAGACGCCGTGGATCGGAACAGACGAAACATAACCCCCCCAGACGGGGGAAATACCGTCGGATTCTCCGGTCTTGTCCCGCCGACCTGGTCCCGCTCCGCGGCCTGGGCTCTCGCCTTGTTCAGCCTGCTCTTCATTCTGGCAGCCTCGCCCCCGGCCCGGGCCCAGGAGGTGCGGGCTGCGGTGCCCCCCTTCTCCATGCCTCCGGAGACAGGACCGGCCTTGGTGTTCTGCTATCAGGGCAAGGTGATGGATCCCCGGGTGGTGGTGGTGGACAAAAGCCGACAAAGGCTCTTTGTCCTGCGCTACATGGGCCGGCTCGCCCTGGAGTACGAGATGCCTTGCTCCACCGGTCAGCAGGACGGCCAGAAAGAGGCTGCCGGCGATGAGCGCACCCCCGAGGGCTTGTATTTCGTGACCCATCGCTATCAGGACCGCAAGGTCACCATCTTCGGTGACCGGGCCCTGCACCTGAACTACCCCAATATCTTCGACAAGCTGGATGGCCGCCAAGGCGACGGCATCTATATTCACGGCACCAACCGCGAACTGAAGCCCAAGGGCAGCAACGGTTGCGTGGTCATGGCCAACGATGAGCTGTCCGAGGTGGGCCCCCTGTTGAAAAACCAGTCCACCCCGGTGGTGGTGGTGGACAGCTTCAGCCTGCCCAAGGACACCCAGCAGAAGGATGCCTGCGCTTATCTGCAGTTGGTGAAGGAAGGCCAGGTCCTCTCCGACGACCTGGCCGCAGCCCCTCAAGAGGTCACTCTCCTGGAGCCGGGCCACCATCCTTCTGATTTCGGCTATCTGGGGCCGCGCCTGGCCGGGTTCGCCCGCCGCCCCAAACCACCCCTCAGCCTGGAAACCGAGGGCTTGGCCCTTTTCGGGGTGGGTGACAAATGGGTGGTGGTCCACCACAAGAAGATCAAGGGCCCGGATGGCGCCACGGTGCTCATTACCCGTCGGGTCTATTTAAGAGGGGACAGCACGGCCAAGCTGACCCCGGTGCGCGATCAGTGGGTTTTGGCCGATGCCGCCGCGGCCAAGCAATTGGCCGGCTGGCTCCCCGAGGTCCCCCCGGTGAAGGTCCCTCCGCCAGTCGCAAAACCGGCCCCGGTACAGGTGGCCCAGGTGGTGGTCCCGCCGCCGGCGGCCAAACCCACGCCCCCTCCGGTCCCTCCGGCCCCCCCGGCCAAACCGGCCCCCCCGGCCAAACCGGCCCCCCCGGCCAAACCGGCTCCGCCGGCCAAGAACCTGGCCAAGGAAAGCAGCCAGATCAAGGCCACCCTCCTGGCCTGGGCCCGGGCCTGGCAAAGGAAGGACCTGAACGCCTATATCAGCTACTATGCCCCGCAGTTCAAGAACGAGGGTATGGACCTGGCGGCTTGGAAGAAGCACAAGGCTTATTTGAACAAGGTATACAAAGTCATCCAGGTGAGGTTCAGCAATCTCAAAATCGAGATAGAAGGCGACCGGGCCAAAGTAACCTTCCTGCAGAGCTACCGGTCTGATTGGCATCAGGACCTGGGGCGCAAATCCATGATCATGATCCGCCACAAAGGCGCCTGGAAGATCCTTACCGAAGATTGGGAGCAGATCAGAAGCTGACGCGCCACCAGGCTGATCCTGGAGGGTAGGCCTCGCTTGCCGGTCTTTCACCTGGAGTGAGATTTGACCAAAAACAACCTGGATATAGTCTTGGTGCGCAAGTCCGGGCCGGTCCAACGCCTGCGTTTGGGGGCCTGGCTGTTTTATTTTCTGGGCATCATCCTGGTGGCCCTCTTGGCCGGTATCGCGGGAGGCGGCTGGCTCATCTACAAGCAGGAAACGGTGCTCAAGGACATGGCCAGCAGCATGAATCTCATGATGCTGCGCACCGAGCGCCTGGAGTACCTGGTGCAGGAGCAGGAGACCCGGGAGCTCTTGGCCCAGGAAGAAGCCGACCGTAAGGAGGACCAGAGCCGGGCCGAGGCTGCGAAGAAGAACGCCAAAGCCGGCGCGGAGTCCGAGAGCGCCCCCACTCCCGAGCCCACCCCGGAGCCCACGCCGCCGCCCGAGCCGCCCGAGCCCATCACTTCGGAGGTGGTGGCGGTGCAGGGCGTGGAGTCCCGCCTGGAAGGCCAGGACCTGGTGGTCACCTTCAACGTGGCCAACGTGGGCGAGGGGCGCGCCAATACGGCCGAAGGTTATGTGTCCCTGGTCCTCCGGGGAACCCGGCGGGGCAAGCCCTGGATGGAGGCTTGGCCGCCCATGAAACTCACCCCCCAGGGCCGGCCCCAGAACTACCGGCGGGGCACGCCCTTTGCCGTGCAGCGCTACCGCCGGATCCGGGCCCGTTTCGCCATGGCCGACAAGCAGTTCACCAAGATGGAATTCGTGATCTACGACCGCGACGGCGGCCTGCTCCTGGTGCAGAGCCGGGACCTGGCGCCGGACGGCAGCCTGGCGTCCGGCGCCCCGGAAAAGACCCCGGACACCCCGCCCGACAACACCGCCGAACCGGAAACCGCACCTGGTACGGCTTCCCCCACGGCAGAAAGCAACTGACAGGTGTGGTTTCCCAGGCAGGGCAAGCCCTGGCTCCTCTGCCTGGGAGCCATGTTCCTGCTTTTGTCCGCGGCCGCGGCGGCCCCCGCGGGGACCGGGCCCCAGCGCCCCGGCCGCGAGCATCTGGTCTATTTTGCCAACACCCCCGATGAACTGAGTGTTTACCGGGTTTACGGGGCCAGGGACGGCAAGACCCTGATGATCGTGGGCGGCATCCAGGGCGACGAGCCGGGGGGCTTTCTCTCGGCCGATCTCTACGCCGATCTGAGCCTGGTGCGGGGAAACCTCATCGTGGTGCCCCGGGCCAACTTCTATTCCATAATCCTGAACCAACGCGGGCCGGACGGCGACATGAACCGCCAGTTCGGCGATCCGGTCACGGCGCTCCGCCAGAAAAAGATCGTGGACGTCATCAAGCAGCTCATCGCGGAAAGCGATCTGCTCTTGAACCTCCACGATGGCAGCGGCTTTTTTCGGACCCGCTACGAGAGCCCCCTGGCCAATCCCCAGCGTTACGGCCAATCCCTCATCGCCGACACGGACGTCTACCGCCGGCCCGACGGCGGAGTCATCGACCTGAAAGTCCTGGCTGAGAAGGTGCTGGCCCGGGTGAACCCCCAGATACCCTCCCCGGCCCACCATCTGTTGTTCAACAACCACCGCACCTCGGCCAAGGACTCCCCCAACAAGGAGCAGCGCCTCTCGGCCACCTACTATGCCTTGACCCGCTGCCAAATTCCGGCCTTTGGCGTGGAGACCAGCAAGTCGCTGCCCACGGTGGAGATGAAGATCCGCCACCACGCCCTGGTGGTCAACGCCTTCATGGAAGAGCTGGGGGTGGTGCCGGAGCACCCGGGCTGTGACCTGGAGCAACCGCAGCTCAAGTACCTGGTGGTGACCATCAACGACGACCTGCCGGTGGTGGTGCGCCAGGACGCGGTGCTGCAGGTGGCGGCCGGCGACCGCATCAACGTACAGCACATCGAGGCCAACTATGACCGCGGGCTCACCTGCGATCTGGAGGGCGTGGGCTCGGTCAACGACACCCGCCAGAGTTTCGTGATCCAAAGGCCCACCCAGATCGTGGTGCGCAAGGACAGCCAGACCATCGGCCGGGTGCGGGTGGAGCCGGGGCCGGCCGGGGTCCACCGGGGACCGGTGAAGTCGCACATCCTTTACCTGGTGGTGGAGGTGGCGGGCCAGCGCCGGGTGGTGGCTGACGGTGAGTCGTTGAACCTGGTCAAGGGTGACACCCTGACCGTGGTGGACGTGCTTTCCAACCTGCCGGATCAAAGCAATCTTCGTGTGAATTTCAAGGGCTTTGTGCCCCACGGCGGGGGCAACACCGGCGAAGACCGCGGCTTTCCCATCAACACCGCCTCGGACCTCCTGCCGCGTTACTCCCACTGCCCCGGAGGAGGCGAACCCAGCCTGGAATGCTATCAGGTGGTGGTCAAGCAGGGCGAGCGCCCCTTGGGGGGCATTGATGTGAAGCTGGTGCCGGCCAAACTGGACTATGTGGTTATCCGCCGGGAAGGGGGGTACAAAATGGTCTACCAGAACGGGGAGACCATCCGCACCCGGCCCGGCGAGCGCCTGGAGGTCATGGACCTCAAAACCAATGTCAAGGTCGCGGACGAACTGGCCTTGGAGCTCTGGGGCAAAGCGGCCCACCTGAAGCTGCAGGGCGGGGCCATTCCCACCGACGACCACAGCTTGCGGCGCTTGACCACCCGAGGCAAGGGCGATCTGAAGCTGATGGTCATGCGCCAGGCTCAAACCATGGGTCATGTGCGTCTGGAGATCGGAGGACGATAATTGAGCGGCAATAATTTCACCATCTTGGCCGCCGGCACTTTCGTACGTGGCGATGTGTACAGCGATGACGTCCTGGTGGTGGAGGGCGGGGTGGAGGGCAATATCGTGGGCAACCGGGTCTCGGTTAAGGCCTCGGGCTGGCTGCACGGCAACCTCACCTGCCGCTCCCTGTCCATCGAGCCGGGCGGCATCGTGGACGGCGCGGTCCGGGTCAGCAGTTCCCTGGCCCTGCCACCCCACGACCAAGCCCGACCGGACGCCTTGCCCGCGGGCCAGAACAGCCCCTCCCTGGCCCAAGGCGACACCCCCTCTGGAGACCAGGACTAATGGTGCTGGTCAAGGCCGCGGCCCAGTTGCCCACCTTTGCGGCGGCCGACGGCTGCCAAATCTCCGAAGTGGTGCATCCCGCGGGGGATCACACCTCCCCGGGCGTCAGTCTGGCTCGGGCCCTGGTGCCTCCGGCCGGCGCCACCCAACCGCATTCGCTTGATTTTTTAGAGATATATTATATTATCAGCGGCAAAGGCGTGATGCACGCTGGCGAGGAAACCGCGCCCCTGGCGCCGGAAACCTGCGTGTATTTGCCGGCGGGCACCGTGCAGTGGGTGGAGAACACCAGCGCCCAGGAGCCCTTGATCTTCCTTTGCGTGTGCCATCCGGGTTATGACCCCGCCGGAGACCATCCCGCCACCTGAAAGGTCCCATGCCTGGCGCCCTGGGCGCTCCCGGCTCCCCAGCCGGGAGCCGGGGCGGCGGCTTATTTTCCCCCTACAGGAGGTTAGATCATGCCCAAAGTGTTGGTAGCCTATGACTCCCATGGCGGCAACACCCGCAAGCTGGCCGAGGCCCTGGCCCGGACCTTGGAGGCCGAGGGCTGCAGCGTGAGCCTGGAAAAGATCGCGGAAGGCACGGTGGACAAGCTGAAGGACGTGGACGGTGTGCTGTTGGGCTCGCCCTGCTACTTCGGCAACATGTCCGCCACGGCCAAAAGCTTTCTGGATCAGTCCATCAAATTCTTCGGCGCGGGCGAGCTGGTGGGCAAGCCAGCCGGCGTGTTTTGCAGCACCGGCGGCATCGGCGGCATGGGCGAGCTGGCCCTTTTGTCGCTCCTGACCGGCCTGTTGATCCACGGCATGGTGGCCCAGGGCCTGCGGAAGGGCGGGCATGTGGGCCCCTTGGCCATTGGCGAGCCGGATGAGCGGGTGCTGGGTGAGTGTGAGGTGTACGCCAAACAGTTCGCCGCCTTGGTGAAAAAGCTTGCCGCCTGAGATTCTAGACCTGAGCCAGGAGCCCGGCCCCCTTTGTCTGGTGGGCCGGGGCCTGGCCGGCGCGCCGCCGGGGTTTGCCGAACTGCCGGCGTTGTTGGTGGAGAAGGGCAGGGTGCGGGCCCTGGGCCAGGCCGCCCTGGCCGCCGGCGCTCCCCGGTGGGAGTTGCCGGACTTGTGGCTCTGCCCCGCACCCCTGGACGCCCACGTGCACCTGTGCATGCGGGGCTCGCCCGAGGAGAACCTGGCCGCCAGTTGGCGGGCGGGCCTGGCCGCGGTGCGCGACCTGGGGCAAAAACCCACCCAGCCCACCCCGGGCCAGGAAACGCGCCCGCCCCTGGTGCAAGCCTCCGGGCCGGGCCTCTGCGCTCCGGGCGATGGCTTCTGCTGGCTGGCCCACGCCCTGCGGGGGCCGGAGGCGTTCGCCCGGGCCACCCGGGAGCGGGCCCAGGCCGGGGTGGCGGTGATCAAGGTGTTCCTGACCGGGCTGTTGGACTTTGATCACCCCGGCCAGGTATTGGCCCCCCTGGCCGTGTCCGCCCCGGAGTTGGCCGCGGTGTGCCAGGAGGCCCGGCGCTGGGGCCTGCCGGTGGCGGTGCACGCCAGCGGCATCCCCGCGGCCCGGGTGGCGGCCCAGTGCGGGGTGACCTCCTTGGAGCACGGCTTCTTCCTGGATCGCCCCACCCTGGCCCTGTTGGCCCAGGCCGGGGTGAGCTGGGTGCCCACCGCAGCCACCATCCGGGGCCTTTGGGAGGACGCAGCCCGCTTCACCCCGCCCCAGTTGGACAACCTGACGCGGATCATCGAGAGCCAGCTCCTGGCCCTGGGCCTGGCCCGGGAGGAGGGGGTGAACCTGGTCTTGGGCAGCGACGCCGGCGCGGTGAACCTGCCCCACGACCGGGCGCTGTTCCGGGAAATGGCCATGTGGCAAGAGGCGGGCCTGCCCGGCGAAGAGATCTTCGCGGCGGCCACCGGGCGGGCGGCCGACCTCCTGGGCCTGGCCGGGGTAGTGGGCGAGCTGGCGCTCGAGGCCCGGGCCTGGCTCCTGGGCGTGCCGGAAGACCCCCAGGTCAACCCCCTGGGCTTGGCCTCGCCGGCCTGGCGCAGTTTTTAGAGCCGCTTTGCCGCCGGGGTTCAGTCCCGGGCGGCGGGGACGAAACCTCCCAGTTGGCGGGGGTAATAAATCACATACTTGCGGGCCACGATGCGGTGGCGCTCCAGGGATAGCTCCTTCACCATGTGGAAGAACTCCTGCAAGTCGCAAATATGCGCCAGAGTTTGTTTAAACTTATTGCCACTTTGAACGTCTTCGTTGAGAGGAAGCATGAAGCTTCCGCTGCCACCGCTGAACCGCACGCCCAGCCGGGCGGACAGCTCCTCCACCTCGTGATACACCCGCCGGATAAGGTCGGTGCGCAGGATGTCCGAGGAAGTGTTCAGTAACGCTTCCATCAACCCGGCCAGATAGGAGGCTTCCTCCTGCTTGGCCCCGTCGTGGGCAAAGCGCAGGTACAGCCGGGCCAGGTGGGCCAAAGGGCCCGACAGGGTGAAATGCGGGGGCATCTGTTCCCCCGGGCGGCGCCCCGCGGCCAGACATTCCTCGCGTTGGTCCTCATACACCGCGGCGGCCTGCACGTGGACCAAGAGGATACGGTCGGTCTGCCAATCGCTCCATCTGAGACGCATGGGGGAATCCGTGATCACGTGGTCGCGGGAGTCCCGGGGAGGGAAATTTATGATATCGTTCACTTGGACACTCTCGGAAAGGCATGGGTTTTGCGCTGCCAGAGCCTAAAATCTAGCAGAAGCCTAGGTACAGGGAAAGCCCCGTCTCCGGCCAGACTTTGGGCCGCTTTTTTGGCCTGTCTCCTGGTCTGGCTGGTTTGCCTCCCCGCCGAGGCCTCGGCCCCCAAAAGGAACCTGGTATTCCGGCCGCTGGAAAAGTATCTGCGCCAACAGGGGGTGCCGCCCCGGCAGATCCAGACCCTGTTCTCCTCGCGCCTGTTGATCTTCGAGTCGCGGCTCCTGGGCAAAATGCTTTCCGCCAAGGAATCCAAGCTCAATTACGGGCAGTTTCTGCAAAATAGTGTCGTAAAGAAGGCATCCGAGTACCGGAGAACCCACCGGGCCCTGTTGGCGGACATGGAGCAGAAGACCGGGGTGCCCGGCGAGGTGGTGGTGGCCATCATCGCGGTGGAGAGCGGGCTCGGCGCCTATGCCGGCCGCTGGCGGGTGTTCAACGTGTTGGCCTCCCAGGCGGTGCTGGACACGGCCCGGGGCCGTCGCCTGTTGGCCGCCAAGTGGCCCAAGAAGCGCCTGGCCGAGCTGGACGCCCCGGCCACCCGAGCCCGTTTCGCCCGGCGGGCGGCCTGGGCCCGGGAGGAGCTAGTGGCCCTGTTGCAGTTGGCCCGCCACCTCAAGGTGCCGCCTCTCTCCCTCCTGGGCTCCCCGGCCGGGGCCCTGGGCATCTGCCAGTTCGTACCCAGCTCGGCCCTGAAATGGGGGGTGGACGCGGACAAAAACGGCAAGATTGAACTGCACCTCACGGTCGACGCCGTGTACAGCGTGGGCAACTATCTGAAAGCCCACGGCTGGAAACCCGGCGCCAGCCGCAAGGAGCAGGCCCGGGTGATCTACGAATACAACCACAGCCAACCCTATGTGCACACCGTGCTGGAGCTCGCCCGGAGGATTCGGTGACTCAGGGCTCCACGGCTTGGCGGGTGGTGATCTGGCCTTCCGCCGCGGCCCGGCAGGCGGCCCTTAGCCAGGCCGTGGCGGACCAGCCTCGCGGTTTCCTGCTGGTGCCGCCCCAGTACACCTCGGACGGCTTGTTGCAGCTTTTGCCCCGGCTGTTCCCCGGCGCGGGCCAGGACCTGCCCAGCCTGGCCGGGCCCTTGTTGGTGGGTCGGCTCCTGAACCGCCACGCCGAGGAAGCCGCCTTGTTCCGGGGCCTGGCCGCGGGCTGGCGCCTGCCCGAGAGGCTTTGGCGGCTCTTGCTGGAGATCAAGGCCGCCGGCCTGGAGGCCCAGGACCTGGCCGCCACGGCGGACAGCCTGGCCAGTCCCCGCCTGGCGGCCCTGGCCGGGCTCTTGGGCGCCTACCAGGCGACCCTGGAAGAGTTGGGCTTGGCCGATTCGGCCGACCATCTGGTGCATCTGGAAGAGCGCCTGGCCGCGGGCGAGGAGCCGGCGATCCTGGCGGCCTGGGGCGGGGTGGAGTTCCGGGAAGTGTTGTGGCTCCGCACCCTGGACCTCCGCCTGGTTCTGGCCCTGTCCCGGGTGCGGCCGGTGGCCGTGCATTTCAGCCTCTTGCCCCCGGCGGCCCCGGCTGCGGCCCTGGACCGGCTCACCGAGAACACGGCCCGGGTGCTGGAAAGAGACGCTCCGGGCCAGGTGAGCCTCCATTGGCCCGGGCCGGACCAGGGCCCCCTGGCCGGGCTGGCCGGCAAGCTTTGGGACCCGGCCCGGGATTTCGCCGGCCAGGGCCGGGAGCATTTGGAACTCTGGCGCCCGGCCGGGCGCTACGGCGAGGCCGAGGCCTTGGCCCGGCGGGCCCAGGAACTTCTGGCCAAGGGCGCCGCCTCGGACCAAGTGGCCATTTTGTTTCCGGATCTGGAGCTTTACGGGCCCATGGTGGCTGACGCGGCCGGGCGCCTGGGCCTGCCCCTGGATTTTCAGACCAGCGAACCCCTGGATCAGACCCCTTTGACGCAAGCCCTCCTGGCCTGCCTGGCCTTGCCCGCCCGGCACTACCCCCGCCTGGGGCTGGCCCGGGCCCTGGCTTCACCCTATTTGACCTCCTTTCTGAACCGCCTGGCCGGCCGCGCCGTGCCGCCTGACGCCGGGCGGCTGTTGGCCCTGGCCGGGTATGTGGATGGCCAGGAGACGCCACTCCAGGAGGTTTTGACCCGGGCCGCTCACCGGGAGCACGCTCCCACCCGGGACCTCCTGGCCCTGGCCGAGTTGGCCCAGACCCTGGCCAGGCGTCTGGACTTTTTGGCCCGCCGCCAGAACCTGGCCGCCTATACCGCAGGGCTCCTGGATTTGTTCCGGGAAATGGACTCCTTGGCCGGGCTCTCTTCCACCACGCCGGCCCCGGCGGGCGGCGGGCCTTCGGCCTGGGAGGTTCTGGCCCGGGATACCGCCGCCTGGCAGGGCCTCCTGGCCGGGGTGACCGAGCTGGGCCGGGCCGCGGCCATGGTGCGGGCCGACGAGGAATTGAGCCCGGGCCGCCTGCACGCCCTGTTGCAAGCCGCCCTGGCCCTGCAGGAAGCTCCGGGCCGGGCCGGCCTGGCCGGCGGGGTGCGGGTGCTTCGTCTGGATCAGGCCCATGGCCTCAGCCTGGACCATTTGTTGGTGGGGGGGCTCTCCCAGGAGGGCTTTCCCCGGCGGCCCCGGGGCAACCCGCTTCTTTCCGGGCCGGAGCGCCTGGAACTGGGCCGGCGGGCCGGGCTGCCGGTATGGCGCACCGACGAGGAGGAGTACGGCGGCCAGGTGATGAGCCTCCTGGTGCTGCTGGCCCGCACCCGCCATGCGGCGGTGCTCTCCGCCCCGGCGGCCGACCCCACGGGCGGAGAGCTGGCCCCGGCTTCCTTGGTGCGGGAGATCAGCCTGCTCCTGGATCTACCCCTGCCCGAGCCCGAGGAGGGCGGGGTGTTTGCCGAGGCCGTGCCCCTGGCCGAGGCCCGGCAGGAGCGGGCCCTTTGGAACGGCCTCACCTCCCGGCTCCTGAAGCCCCGGGCCGGGGTGGCCGGCCCGGAGGAGCACCTGGCCCAGGCGGCTTTGTGGCATCTTCTGGCCGCCCATCCGGACCGGGCGGCCACGTGGCAGGACCTGCAATCCCGGGTGGCCCTGGAGGCCGGGCGCCTGGCCTGGGACTTGGTGAGCGATCCGGCGGCGCGCCTGGCCGCGGCCGGGCCCTTCAGCGGCCATCTTGGCGATCCCTCGGCCCTGGCTCTCCTGGCCCAGGTCCTGGCCGCGCCGCACCGCCGCCGATTCTCGCCCAGCAGCCTGGAGTCCTATGCTTCCTGTCCCCTGGCCTGGTTTCTGGGCCGGATTTTGGGCCTAGCCGAGGATCTGGAGCCCGGCTGGGGCCTGGACCGGGCCGGCGAGGGCCGCTGGGTGCACCAGACCCTGGCCAATTTCTTCGCGCCCGCGGAGTTCGACCCCGCCTGGGACGCGGACCAGCGGGCCGCCCGCCTGGCGGCCTGCCTGGAGGAAGCCCGGCAGGAATTGCGCCGCCGGGGGGAGGGCGGCCACCCCCTGGTGTGGTCCGCGCGGCACGCCGTGCTGGCCGCGGGCCTGACCACCGTGGTGGAGCGGGAGTGGCAGGATTTGGGCGGGCTCCGGCCCCTGTTGGTGGAGGAACCCCTGGGCGGCCGCTCGGCCGAGGGCCAGCGGCAGGGCCTCGGCGTGACCGTGGACGACGGCCCGCCGCTGGAGTTATCCGGCATCCTGGACCGCCTGGACCAGGGGAAAACCCCGGCCGGCGACGACCTCTTGCGCGTCACCGACTACAAGCACTCCAGCCGCGCCCCATCCCTGAGCGAGCCGGTGAAGCGGGAGTTGTGGGGCGAGACCCGCTTTCAGCTCCCGGTGTATCTGGCCGCGGCCCGGGAGCGCCTGGGCCTGCCCACGGCCAGCCTGGAAGGCCGCATCGCCCCCACCTATCTGGTCGGGTCGGCGGCCAAGAGCGTGGAGCTGCCGCCGGGCGACACCTTCCTGGCCACGGACCCGGCCCAGCGCGCCGAACTGGCCCAGCGGGGTGAGCCCAACCTTTTCAACGCCTTGACCGGGCTGTGGTCGCGCATCTGCCACGGCGATTTCCGGCCCAACCCCACGGCCGAGGCCTGCCCCCTCTGCGCCCTGGCCCCGGTCTGCCGGGCCCGGGTGGCGCCCGGGGCGGGCGAGGAGGCCGGGGCATGACCGTGCGCGAGGAGATCGCCCGCCTGGCCCAGGATTCCCTGGTCACGGCCGGGGCCGGAGCCGGCAAGACCACCGCCCTGGTGCAGACTTACCTGACCCTGTTGGCCGGCAGCCCGGAGCGGGAGCCCCGGGCCCCGGGCCAGATCGTGGCCATCACCTTCACCGAGAAAGCCGCGGCCGAAATGCGGGCCCGCATCGTGAGCCGGGTGGCCGACCTGGCCCGCTCGTCGCCGGCGGAGGGGCGCTTCTGGCAGGCCCTGGCGCCCCAGGTGGAATGGGCGCCCATTGCCACCATCCACAGCTTCTGCGCCTCTTTGCTCAGGGAGTACGGGGTGCTGGTGGGCCTGGACCCGGACTTCGCGGTGCTGGACCAGGACGCCTTCCAAGAAGTCCTGGACACGGTGGCCGTGGAGCTGATCGGCGAAAAACTTGCCGCCAAAGATGTAGCGTTTGGCGATTTGCTACAGCACTTGAGTCTGGGCGGAGCCGGCTATGACCTGATTTCGCTGTTGGAGGGCCTGTACCAGTCCCTGGCCACCCTGGGGCTGGCGTCCGAGCAGGCCCGGGCGGCCACGGCCGCGGCCCATCAAAAAGCCCTGGACCAGGCGCCTGCCTGGGGGAGCAAATTGCAGGCCGCCGTGAGTGATCTGGCTGCGGCCTACGGGGAACTCTGCGGCGCACCGCCGGCCAAGCAGCCGAAGTTCGTGGCCAAGCTGGCCGAGCTCCTGGCCCTGTGGCCCCGGGCCCAAACCAGGCTGGCCGGGGACCCGCTGGACCAGGCCGCCCTGGAAGCCCTACGGCCCTGGCTGGGCGGCAATTGGGGCAAGAACGTGAACCCGCTCCGCCGGGCGGCGGTGGAGGCGGTGGACCAGCTCCTGGCTTTGGCCGCGCTGCCTCCGGCGGCCCGGCTTTCCGACGGGCTGTTGGCCTTGGCCGCGGAGTACGGCGTCCGGGTGGAGCGGGAACTTGGCCGGCGGGCCGGGGTGAGCTTTGACGGGCTTCTGCTGCACACCCAGGCCCTTTTGCAGGACCACCCCGCCGTGCGCTCGGAGCTGCGCCGCCGCTGGCGGGTGCTCATGGTGGACGAGTACCAGGACGTGAACCCGGTGCAGGGGCGGCTGGTGGCCCTGTTGGCCGGTGCGGCGGAGGAGGGCGGGGAAGCGGCCACGGAGCCGCCCCCCCGCCTGCTTCTGGTGGGCGACCGCAAGCAGTCCATCTACGCCTTCCGGGGGGCCGACGTCAGCGTGTACAACCAGGCTCGGGACGATTTTGCCGAAGGGCGGGGCCGGCTGTTGGCCCTGCCGGAGAACTTCCGTTCCCGGCCGGCTTTGGTGGGGTTCTTCAACCGGTTGTTTCCCCAGGTCTTTGCCGGCGGAGAGGGCCGGCAGCTTTTGCCCCGGGTGTACGTGGATTTCCTGCCCGAGGATGAGCAGACCCCGGCCAACCCGGGGGCCGAACCCACCTACCCGGCGGTGGAGGTCCTGGACGCCGCGGCCTGGGGCCATGCAGACACCAGCCTTGCCGCCTGGCGGGTGCACGAGGCCCGCTGCCTGGCCCGGCACTTGGCCGGGCTCCTGGAGCGGGACGAGGCCCAACCCGGCGAGATGGCGGTGCTTTTCCGCCGGCTGAGCAACGTGAAGGTTTTCGAGGAGGCCTTCCGCGAGGCCGGGATCGAGTTCTATACCGTGCGCGGCAAGGGCTTTTACGCTTGCCAGGAAGTCACGGATCTGTCCAACGCCCTGCTGGCCGCCCTGGACCCGGGACACGAGCCGGCCTTGGCCGCTTTTCTGCGCTCGCCCCTGGTGGGCCTCAGCGACGAGACCCTCCTGGCCCTGGTGCACGGCGCTCCCGGCGAGCCGGCCTCCCTGGGCCGGGCTTTCTGGGAGGGCCGGGGCCTGCCGGCCTGGGTGGCCCCGGAGCAGGCCGCCCGCCTGGCCACGGCCCGCCGCATCCTGGGCCGTCTGGCGCCCTTGGCCCGCCGCCTCACCGCTGCCGAACTGGTGACCCGGCTGGTGGAGGAAACCTGGGCCGATCCCCTTTTGCAGGGCCTGCCCGGCGGGAGGCAGATGGCGGCCAACCTGCGGAAACTCATCGAAAAGGCGCGCGACCCCGGCTCGCTGTTGTCCGGCGGGGCCGAGGCCTTTGCCCAAGGTCTGGCCGGCCTGGCGGCCCATCCGCCCGAAGACCCCCAAGCCCCCTTGGCGGCGGAAAAATCCCCGGTGGTGCGCTTCATGACCATCCACCAAGCCAAGGGCCTGGAGTTCCCGGTGGTGGCCCTGGCCGATCTGGCCGGGCAGCGTCCCGGCGGCGCCACCCTCCTGGCCGGACCGGACGCCCGGGGAGTGATCTGCCTGGCCCCTTGGGACCCGGCCCGGGGCATCCGCCCCAAACCCGGCCTGGCCCAGGAGCTGAAGGCCCTGGCCAAAGCCCGGGAGGAAGCCGAGGAGGCGCGGCTGTTCTATGTGGCCGCCACCCGGGCGGAAACGCGGCTGATCTTCTGCCTCAACGGAGCCACCCGCCAGACGGCCTGGGCCAAATGGGTGCGAGAACTGGTGCAGGATGACCCGGCCTGCCATCTGCTCCAGCCCGGGCGGGAGGAGGCCCCGGCCGCCCTCCCGCGCACCGCCGTGGCCGCGGCCTGGCCTGCGGGAATCCCCCCGGAGCCGGGTCCCCGGGACGCCGCGGGCCGGGCCCTGGTGGCCCGCTGCCTCAACCCCGCGCCCGTGCCGGTGTCCCTGGTGCGGGAGTCGGTGAGCGGCCTGGAGAACTGGTTCACCTGCCCCCGCTTGTATTTGCACACCCGCCGCCTGGGCCTGGACACCGGGCAAATGCTGGCTGGCGAGGAAGCCCCGGCGCGACCGGGCGGCGTCTCGGCCGTGGATTTGGGGCTAATGGTCCACCGCCTGCTGGAGGAAACCGACCTGGCCGCCGGTCCGGCCGGTCTGGCCCCGGCCCTGGCCGCCTGGCCCGAGGCCCTGGACCTGGACCCGGCCCTGGCGGAGGCGCTGAAATCCCTGGCCGCCCAGCTCTGGGACACTCCCCTGGCCGCGGACCTGGCCGGAGCCCCGGAGCGGGGGGTGTGGCGGGAACAGCCCTTCCTGCTCCGCTTGGCTGGTCCGGCGGGTCAGCCCGCCTTGGAGCTGCGGGGGGAATTTGACCTGTTGGTCATAGACCCCGCGGGACGGCTTTTATTGGTGGATTACAAGGTTAGTGAGCATTTCACCCCGGAGAGGTACCGCACCCAACTACTCCTCTACGGCCTGGCTCTGTGGCGGGGGCAGGGCGGCGGCGCGGGAGGCCAGGCACCGCTGCCCCGGGCCGGCCTGGTGTTCCTGGGGAGCCAGGGCCCCCGCTGGCAGGAGTTGGACTTCACCGCGGCCGAGCTTGTGGAACTGGAACAGCGCCTCGTGGAGGCCGCGGCCGGCATCGCGGCCCTGGGCGGGGAGAGCGACCCCGCGGCCCTGCCCCCCGGTCCCAAGTGCCGCCGGGAGGGCTGCCTCCTGGCCGGGTTCTGCCCGCCGCCCGGAGGGAACCCATGAGCCCCGAGGCCCGCGTGAACCCGGAAGGCGGCGAGAAGCTGCGGGGCCGGGTCCGCCGCATCACCTTCCACAACCCGGAAAACGGCTACACGGTGGCCCGCCTGGAGGTGGCCGGCCAGCCGGGCCTGGTGACCCTGGTGGGAGCCATGCCCGGGGTGAGCGAAGGCCACGAGCTGGAGATCACCGGCCGCCGCAGCGAGCACCCCAAATTCGGGCCGCAGTGGGAGGTGGTGAACTGGCAAATCGTGCCGCCCAGCGACGAGGAAGGCGTCAAGCGCTACCTGGCCTCCGGCTTGGTCAAGGGCATCGGCCCGGTGCTGGCCGAGCGCGTCGTGGAGACCCTGGGCCCCACCGCGGTGGACCAGATCATGGCCGATTCGCGGGCCCTGGCCCGGGTGCCGGGCATCGGCCGGAAGAAAGCGGCCAGCATCACCGCCTCCCTGCGGGAGCACGGCCAGCTCCGGGAGTTGATGATCTTCCTGCAAGGCCACGGAGTGCCCTCGGGCACCGCGCTCCGCATCTGGCGCACCTACGGGGCCGGCAGCCTCAGCGTGCTGCGGGAGGAGCCACACCGCCTGGCCGCCGACATCACCGGCATCGGCTTTGTCACCGCGGATCAGATCGCGGCCAAATTGGGCATTGCCCACGATCACCCCACCCGCCTCAGGGCCGGGCTCATCTATATGCTGCGGGAGTCCCAGGACGAGGGCCACGTGTTCCTGCCCTATGAGGAGCTGATGGAGACCACCGCCCGCGAACTGCGGGTAGGCCGCGAACTGCTGGGCCCGGCCTTTGCCCGCCTGCACAACCAGGGCCGCCTGGTGCTGCAGGAGGAGGGCGAAACCCGCCTGGTCTATCTGCCGGGCCTGTGGCGGGCGGAATCCCGGGCCGCCTCAGACCTGGCCCGCCTCACCGCCACCCCGGGGCTCTTGCCCCCGGAACGGGCCCGGGCCGCCACGGCCTGGGTCAGCCGCCAACTGGCCTTTGCCCCCTCGGAAAGCCAGGCCCAAGCCCTGACCAGTCTCCTGGAAGCCGGCCTGGGGGTCCTCACCGGCGGGCCGGGCACCGGCAAGACCACCCTGGTGCAGGCAATCATCGCCGTGGCCCAGCGCATGGGCCTCACGGTCTCCCTGGCCGCGCCCACCGGGCGGGCCGCCCGCCGCCTGGCCGAGACCACCGGCCTGGAGGCCCAGACCCTGCATCGCCTCTTGGAGTACACCCCCAAGGACAACAGCTTCGCCCGCAACGAGGAAAACCCGCTGGCCAGCGACCTGGTGGTGGTGGATGAAAGCTCCATGATCGACATCTGGCTGGGGTCCCAGCTCTGCCGGGCCGTGGGGCCGGGCACCCGGCTCATCCTGGTGGGCGACGCGGACCAGCTGCCGCCGGTGGGGCCGGGGCTGTTTTTCCGCCAGATCATGGACTCCGGCCGGGTGCCAGTGGCCCGCCTGCGGGAGATTTTCCGCCAGAACGAGGCCGGGCTCATCGTGCAGAACGCCCACCGGGTGCTGGAGGGCCTCATGCCCTTGCAGCCGCCCCGGGGCGCGGACACCGCGGACTTCTACTTCATCGAGGAACGCGACCCGGCCCGGGGGGCGGAAGTGATCCGCGAGCTGGTGGTGGAGCGCCTGCCCCGGCGTTTCGGCTTCGACCCCCTGGAAGACATCCAGGTGCTGTCCCCCATGTACCGGGGCAACCTGGGCTGCTCCCACCTGAACCAACTGCTTCGCCAGGCCCTTAACCCCGCCGCCGGGGACCGCCAAAGCCTCTGGACCGGCGACAAGGTCATGCAATCGCGGAACAATTACGACCTGGATGTTTTCAACGGCGACGTGGGCCGGGTGCGGGAGGCGGGCCCGGACGGTCTCACGGTGCGCCTGGACCAACGCCTGGTCGATTTCGGCCCGGCTGAGGCCCAAGACCTGCTCCTGGCCTTTGCCATCACCGTGCACAAGGCCCAGGGCAGCGAATACCCCGCCGTGGTGCTGGCCCTGGGCCAGGAACACTACGTCATGCTGAACCGCCCGCTCCTCTACACCGCGATGACCCGGGGCCGCAACCTCGTGGTGATCGTGGGGCAGGGCACCGCCCTGCAACGGGCCGTGGACCACGTGGAGCCGATCCGGCGCCACGCCCGCCTGGATGTGCTGTTGGCCCGGGAAGTGGGGGAGGGTTAGAGAGAGAAGAGATTGGGGGAAAACCTTTTCTTTAGTGCCTAAAGAAAAGGTTTTCCCCCAAACCCCCTTTCCAAAAGAAAGGCATATGGGGGTTGATCCCTTGGCGGCGGCGCGGCAGGGGCGACGACGGCGCATTTATTCTTGGTACCACGCCTCGACTTCGGGAGCGCGCGAGCTTCGCCTGAATGTTGGCCTACCCCGACACGTTACGCCAGCCGCGGCGACGCGGCTTCGACACGTTACGCCAGCCGCGGCGACGCGGCCGCCGTAAAAAGGTCAGCGGGCAAGGTGGGAAGCCTTGCCCGCTAGAGGGGAATCAGCGACATGTGCTGTCGCCATTGACGGCGTTAGGAGGGGACCTCACGCCTTATGTGGATTGGTCCCGCGTCCGGGACCAGGGAACCCTGGGTCAAACGGTCCTAAACGTAGGACGAGGGAATCAAACTGCGCTCCAACACCGGCTGGGCTTCGCCCAGCTTCAGGGGGATGGTCTCCTTGATGCGCTCCGCCACCTGGGCCAGGATTTGCCGGGCCTCTTCCAAGCTGGGCGGCACCTCGGAGGGGATCATGCTGGAGGCAACGGCCTTGGGCTTGTTGGTATCCGCGACCTTGGTGGGCTCTTCGGAATTGCCTCCGCTGCCCTGGGCCGCGGACCAGGCGGCAAAACTCTGCTCGCCCTCGGCTTCCTTGCTGCGGTTCTGCCGCTGGTAGTTCTGGTATTCCAGAACACTATTTTTAATCGGGTTGATTGAGTTGCTGTAGCTCATTTTTCCAAACCCGCCGGTTAGACGTAATCGCCCCGCTGGAACTTGATGATCTCCACCTTGGCCTGGGTGACCGCCTGCCAGCCTAAGCCGGAAAGCTCGTCATCGGGCGCGGCGTTCAGTTCCTCTTCCATGGCCTGGGAGCGGGATGCCAAATCCTTCACCAGTGGTTCCACCTGCTTCAGGGTGTGCCGGGAGTCGCCCAGGGCCGTGGAGTAGACTTCCAGGGAGTTGACCAATCCGTCCAGCTTTTCCCATAGGGGAGAGAAGCAGGCTTGGCTGGCGTCAACTTCCGCCACCTCGGCCGCCGCAGAGGCCGGCTTTACGGAACCTATACTGGCGGTCTGCTCCTCGGGATTCACGACGCCGGCCAGGACCTGGGAGAAGGAGGGGCCGGCGTTGCCGCTATCCCTTCCGTCCAGGCGGTTGGCGGCGGTCACCGAGTTCAGCAGTATGTTGTTATCAATTTTCATCTGAGCCCTCTCTTGGGGGTCGCCCAAGAGATAAGCAAGGTTGGTGCCAAGCAAACCCATCTAGTTTTTTGCTTTATTTTAAGATGCTTATCAGGTGAGTTGGCCATGGACGCGGTAGGTATCATTTTCCGGCCGGGGCCCAAGGGGGAAAAGCTTTCCCCACCGGCGGACCGGAGAAGAGGAAAAAAAGTCACCGTGGGGGATTTGCCGGGGCGGTTCAGCCCGCCAGGCGGGTGGCGTACTTCTCGTCTTCCAAGAGGGCGCGGTCCAGTTTCTCGTCCTCGTAAAGATACACATTTATGGATTGGTGTCGTTGGGTGGGCAGCATCAATCCCCAGTAGTCGGGTTGGATGGGCAGTTCGCGGTGACCACGGTCCACCAGCACGGCCAGTTCCACCTTGGCTGGCCGGCCCTGGGAGAAGATGGCCTCCAGGGCGGCGCGCACCGTGCGGCCGGTGAACATGACGTCGTCGATGAGGATCAAGGTGCGGTCCTCTACGTCAAAGGGGATCACCGTGGCCTGCAGGGCCGGCACTTGAGTCAGGCGGCTCCAATCGTCGCGGTAAAAGGCAATGTCCACGAAACCCTTGTCCAGGGTGAGACGGTCCTGCCCGGAAATGCGGGCCAACTCCTTTTCCAAGCGGCGCAGCAAAAGGTCGCCGCCGGTGTGGATACCCACCAGAGCCAGGGAAGAGGGGTCGGGGTGCGACGTGTGGATGCCTTGGGCCAGGCGTCGGATACCCTCAGAGATCTTCTGAGAGTTGTAGACGAGTCGGGGTGGTGCTTGCATGGCTGCTTGGCTCATGTTTCGCGGCTCCGCTTGGGGCATCCGGATGAGGAAGAATTCTTCCAAGCCTCGGAGTACAAATTGTTAGCAGGATGTCCGGGGCATGTCAAGGCGGGTGGAAGGGCGAAATACTCGCGTTTAGCGGGAGTTGAGGCCGCGGGAAGCGGCCAGGGGGGATCGGGCGCACCCTTAAGTTTACATAATATATCTTATGCGACGTTACAGTCGAGAGCCGAGCGAGAAGCTCAGGCGGCTGGACCGTCGCTGTGGCTGACGCACTGACGCTGGCCACCCTTTATTTTGCATTAAATTATGAAAGGTTAAACTTTTTAATTAATATTATACATTAAACATGACCAAGCCGGCCCCGGCCCAGAAGCGAAAAAAAGTGAAGAAATATGTTTTTTTTCATTAAAGTCTCGTGGAACCCCTGCCGATAGAATATACAGGTAAGCTATCACCAAGGCCTGCCCCGGTTTTTGGAGTCTACCGTGGTTGAAATACCGCCATACCTGAGGCCGGTGAGCTTGTCCTCCGACCGCAAGTCCACCGAAGGGGTGGGCTCCGCGCGGCGTGCGGGCAAGACCGCCACCGCCTCCGGCTATCGTGGCGCCAGTACGACAACCCGGCAGGAACTGGACACGGTGGTGGTGTCTTTGGAAAGCCACCTCCGCAAGGCCTCGGCGCGGGGCAACCTCCCGCAACCGGAAGAAGCCCGCCAAGCCTTGCAGGAATTACGGGAGGCCCTGCCCCGCGAGGGACAGGCCGTGGGGGATCTGCACGAGTTCGACGACCGAAGCCGCTTCATATCCCTTTTGGCGCCCTTGGTGGATGAGTACTGATCACCGCCGCTCTTAGGTTCGCCGGGAGGCCCAACCTGGTGCCGGGACGCTCTTGCCGGCGTCCAAGGGGAGACCGATCATGATCGAGGGTTTGCAATCAGCTCTCTCCGCCTTGAAGGTAACTCAAACCCGGGTGAATCAGACCGCCCACAATCTGGCCAACGTCTCCACCCCCGGTTTCCGGCCGGGCCGCGTGGAGCAAGGCGACGTGGCCAGCGGTGGGGTGCGGGTCACCGGCGCCACCATGTTGGAAGGCGGCCCCATTGTGACCAGCTTCGGCCCCTTGGACCTGGCCATCGACGGGGCCGGCTTCTTTGTGCTGGATGACGGGCAAGGCGGCCGGGTGTACAGCCGGGCCGGCAACTTCACCCAGGACGCCCAGGGCAACGTAGTGGATCCCCAGGGCCGCCGGCTCATGCCGCCCCTGCAGGTGCCCCAAGGCACCGCCCGGGTCGAGGTGAACGCGGACGGCCAGGTGAGCTTCCTGGACCAGGCCGGCGCCAGCCTGGGTCAGGGCCAGATTCAGACCGCGCAGTTTGCCAACCCCTCCGGCCTGGAAGCCGTGGGCGGCAACGCCTTCCAAGAGACCGCCGCCTCGGGCCCGCCGGTGGTGGACGCGCCCGGCTCCGCCGGCCATGGCAGCCTGGTGGCCGGCGCCCTGCAAGGCTCGGGCACGGACATGGTGCGCGAGATGGTCAACCTCATCGTGGACAGCCGCACCTTCAAGGCCAACATCCGCTCCGCCCAAACCAGTGACGAGATGTTGGGGTCGGTGCTCGACCTGAAGCGCTGAACCGCGTCGCCGGCCGCCTCGCCGGCCGCGTCGCCCCGGCTGGCGTAACGTGTCGGGGCCGCGTCGCCGCGGCTGGCATATCGTGTCGGGGCAGGCCGACATTCAGGCGAATCTCGCGCACTCCCGAAGGGGGGCTGTTTGTCCAGGAAAGAGAGCAAGGCCGAGTCTCCTGCCGCACTGCCCCCGCCAGGGACCCAACCCCCATACGCCTTTCTTTGGGAAAGGGGGTTTGGGGGAAAACCTTTTCTTTAGGCACTAAAGAAAAGGTTTTCCCCCAATCTCTCCTCCCTTTCCCTCAATCTCTCCTCCCTTTGGGAGCCAAGCTCTTGCCCAACCCCCCGAAAAGATTTTCTCATCTGGAGTGGCGTGACGAACCGCCCCGCCGCTTGGGCGCCGGCGATTTTCTGCGTCTGAAGGCCCACTGGGCCCGCAATGTCTATGAGGACGGGACCACCAGCCGTTGGTATCAGGTGGAATCGGTGTGGCCCCCCTTCCTGGATGCGGTGGTGCTGTTGCTCTACCACCGGCCCCGGGCCGGCGAGCCCCTGGTCTGTCTGCGGCGGTCCATCCGGCCGGCCATCACATTGCGGCAGAACCAGCCCGCCTTGCGCCAGCTGGACCGCGCCTCCTTTGCCGGCGAGTTCTGGGAGCTGCCGGCCGGGGGGGTGGAACCGCCCGACTTGGCCAACGGCCCCGCGGGGCTCCGCAAATGCGCCCGGCGGGAGGCTTGGGAGGAAGCCGGTTTGGAACTGGGGGAGGAAGCCTTTGCCGAGCTGGGGGAGGCGCCCTTTTCCGCTCCCGCCATGTGTACGGAACGCCTGCATTATCTGGCCGCGGAGGTGGACCCGGACCAGGCCAGGCCCCCCGAGGGCGACGGCCATCCCATGGAGGAAGGGGCCGAGATCAGGTTCTTGGCGCTGTCCGCGGCCCTGGCCTGGTGCCGCCAGGGGAAAATTCTGGACACCAAGACCGAACTGGGTTTGTGGCGGCTGGGCCAGTGGCTGGGCCAGCCGCCTTGCGGGTCCGGCCTGCCGGGCCAAGGAGAGGAAGCATGAAAAAGTTCCTGGGGATGCTGTTGTTGGCCTTGGTGCTGGCCACGGCCTTGCCGGCCCTGGCCGAGACCGCGCTCTTGCGGCCGCAGGGTGGCGGCAACAACAACTGCTGGTGCCCGCCGCCGCGCTTCCAGATATATCAGGCGCCGCGGCCCTATGGCGGGATGTTGATGGTGGACACCCAGACAGGGGCTACCTACCAGCGGGTCATTGTGAACTCCAAGGGCGGCATCAGCATCCGCTGGCTCAAGCTTCCGCTGGTAGAGCAGATACCGCCAACCGAAACGATTCTATGGGAATAGACTGTTTAGCTAATAGATTGGATTAAGTAAACATGACCTCCCTGCCCTGCCCCGCGGGTGGCAGGGGGTCAGTCCGTGGTTTCCCAGACCAGACCCAAATGCTCCGCCAGCTCGGCCAGGTCGCGGAAAACCGTGTCCGCCTCGCTCAGGTGCGCCGGGGTCAGGGTGGTGGTGAGGGCATAGCAGGTGGCCCCGGCGGCCTTGGCCGCCCGCACCCCGGCCGGGGCGTTCTCCACCACCAGGCATTGCCGGGGATCGGCGGCCAGATGCCGGGCCGCCGTCAGGTAGGGCTCGGGGTGGGGCTTGTGGCGGGTGGTGTGCTCCGCGGTGATGATGGCCCGGAAGCTGGTCCGCAGCTCCTGGTGCAGGCAGCGCTCCACCATGGCGGCCCGGGAACTGGTCACCAGGGCGGTGGGCACCCCTGCCCCGGCCAAGGCCCCCAAAAACGGCGCGGCCTGGGCAAAGGGCCGCACCCCGGCGGCGTGTTGGTTCAGGTAGAGGTCCAGTTGGCGGGCCAGCATGCGGCTCATCACCGCCTCAGGGGCATTGGCCCCCCGGGGCTCCCGGCCCTGCTCGGCCAGGAAGCGCTCCAGGGTGGAGAGCTCCAGACACCCTTCGTTTTCCAGGACAAATTGGCGATCCGCCACCAAACCCTCCCCGGCCATGACCTCCAGCCAGGCCGAGGCATGCTGTTGCATGGAGTCGAGGATCACGCCGTCCAGGTCCAAAAGCACCGCGGCAAAGGGAAAAGCGTCCATGTAATCCTTCATACCCGCGCGGGGTCGGGGACCGGGCGGTCCAGATTGAGGTGATGGGCCAGGCCATGACAGCGGCAGGCCGTGGCCACCAGCCAGGCGCCGCCAAGGGCTGCGATCTGCCGGCGCAGCTGCAAAACCTCGGGGAGCAGGATCCCGCCCACCCCGGGGGCCAGTTGATGGCTGGCCAGCACGGCCCGGTTCACCCCGGTCGGGGTGGGCGCGGCGGCCAAACGCTGGTACAAGGGCTCACCCCGGCGCCGGCCGGTGGCCGTGCAGCGCTCCGGCGGCTCGGGGCAATCGTCGGGGCACAGCCCCTCGGCCAGGCTGACCACGGTGGTGCGCTCCGGGTCCTGCCACACCGTGGGGAGCGCCGGCAACCAGGCCCCCGGCAGGTCGTGGCGGGTGATGCCGCCCCCGGACAGGGTCAGCTCCAGCCACTCCACCAACAGATGCCGGGGCACCGCCGGCACGGTCCAGCGGGGTGGCACGGGGTCGGCCAGCGCGGCGGCGAACAGCGGCGCGCCGGGGCCGGTCAGCACCGGCACCCCCAGGGACGCGGCCAGGTCCAAAAGCTCGGGCTCGGGCTCCAGCTCGATGACCCCACGGAGGGGCCCCCATTTGGCCGCCAAGGGGGTCAAGCGCCGCAGAGCCAGCCGGCCGAACTGGCCGCCGCCCACCACCAGCACACCCTGGGCTTCCTTATCCGGGACCGTCATGTTCCCTCCCCTCCCCTTCGCCCCGGGCCGGGAAAAACCAGGGGAGCCCGCCGGATGCTTCCCGTCAGGCTCCCCTGAGCATTTCAAACCCTGAGGGCGCGAGGCGCAGCGCCCAACTCCGGCGTTACTTGGTTTCCGACTTGGGGGCTTCCTTGGGGGTCACCCTTTCCATCTTCTCGCCGGGCTTCATGCCGCTCACCGGGGGATGGGGAGGCCGCATCATGCCGCCGCCCTGGGGCGAAGGCGGTTCCGGGCCCAAAACCTTGATGACCTCGATCTGGAACACCAGCACCGCGTTGGGGCCGATGCGGGGGAACATGCCGCGCTCGCCATAGGCCAGATCCGCCGGCACCACCACTTCCCAGAGACCGCCGGTCTTCATCATGGGCAGGATTTCCCGCCAGCCCTTGATCACGTTGGCCAGGGAAACCGTGACCGGCTTGCCCCGCCGGAGCGAGCTGTCGAATTCCTTGCCGTCGGTAAAGGAACCGCGGTAATTGACTTCCACCTGGTCATTGGGCTTGGGGCTTTCGCCCTTGCCGGCGCGGATCACCCGGTACTGCAGGCCGGAAGGAGTGGTTTTGACCCCCTTCTTCTTCTTGTTGGCCTCCAGGAAGGCCTTGCCTTCCTTCAGGTTCTCCTCGCCCATGGCCTTGAACTTGGCCTGTTGCTTTTGGGTGGTCTCCGCGCGGAACTTATCGATAATCTTGGGCATGTCCTCGATCTTGATGGGCGATTCCTTGCTGGACAGACCGTCCTTCAGGCCCTTGAAGATCTCCTCCGGGGTCACCTCGACCATCTGGTTTTTCATGTTCATGCCGAGGTTGTAGCCGATGATATAGCTGGCCTGGTCCTGCAGCTTGGCGGCTTCCTCTTTGGTCAGAGGTTTGGGAGTCTTTTCCTGGGCCAGGGAGGGAGTGACCGGCCACGCCAAACCAGCCAAGCCCAGGCCCATGCACAGCACGGCGCAGCCCAAACGAGCATTGAAACGCATTTTTTCTCCTTGGTTGCTCCTGTCGGCCCAAAAGCGGACAGGAAAGGGAATGAGGACTTAATAAATCTCCAGCTCGGTATATATTCTGACAGATTGAGCCGGTCCCTGCTCAAGCAGAATAACTGATGCCTGTAATTTGCTCCTTTTGGAAATCAAACAGAACCTCTTCCCGGCCGGCCTGGGCCAGCTTGACCAAGCGCTCCCCGGTGACCCGGCCCACCGTGGCCGCGGCCACGCCCTGGGCCTGGAACATCTCCTTGACCCGAGCCGCGTGGGCCGGGGGCACGGCCAAGGCAAAGCCATAGCTCTGGAAACACAGCACCCACTGCTCCAGGGTTAGAGAGGGGGGGCAAGGGATGGCCGCCAGGTCCAGCACCGCGCCCCGGCCGGAATTCTCCATCATGATGGCGAAGGTGCCCAGGATGCCGGCGTTGCTCACGTCCTTGCAGGCTTGGGCCAGGCCGGCTTCGGCGATGGCCGGCAGCACCTCCAGGCGCTCCTTCAGCTCTGCCGGGGTCTTGCCGGAGTTGGCGTCCCAGCTCACCACCGAGCGGCAGCCGGCCCGCCCGCCCAGATCCACGGCCAGGATCAATTCGTCGCCGGGCTGGGCCAAATGGCTCCGCAGCAGGCTGGTGGCCCACCCCAGGATGGCCACCGAGAGGCTGGGCTGGTCGGCCGGGGCGTCGGGGTGCAAATGGCCACCCACCATGGGCACGCCCAGCTTGGCGCAGCCCTTACGCATGCCAGCCACCACCTGGGCCCGCTGCGCGGCCGGGCCGCTGGCCAGCACATTGACCAGGGCCATGGGTCTGCCACCCATGGAATAAATATCATTAACCGTTACCATAACCGAGGCTTTGCCCGCAGCGTAGGGCTCATTCACCAACAAGCCGGTCATGATGCCGTCAGTGGCCAGGAGCAGATAGCCGTCCTTGAAGGCCAGGGCCGCGGCGTCATCGCCATAGTTGGGAAGTTGGGGGCCGGGCTCGCCGTCCAGGACCAGGGTTTGGAAGATTTCGGCGATGGGTTGTTTGCGGGTCAAACCGGCGTAGGTGCGGATATCCGCGGCCAGTTGCGCTAAATCCTGCGACATGTTCTCCTCGGAAGCTGGCGGGAGGCCGGGAGGGACAAGCAGACCGGCCTTGCCAGGGGGTATGTATGAACGGGCCCCGGCCGCAAAGCCGGGGTTTAGGTCGGCCGGCGCCCCTCAGGGCGCGTTCTCGAGGTCGGCCTGCATGAGCTGATGCTCTTTACCGTGGAGCATAAAGGGTGTCCCCAAACATTGCCACCCCAGCTTCTGAAAAAACCCCACGTTGGGGGCCTGGATGCTGGCCGTGAACACGCGGCAGCCCTGACGCTTGACCGTACGCACCGCTTCCCGCACCAAGAGTTCGCCGGCTCCGCCGGCCCGGTGGCTCCGCTTCACGGCCAGCCGGCCGCCGACCCAGCGATCCGAGTCCGGCGGCGAGGCAAATACCCGCACCGTGCCTACCACGCCCTCGCCGTTCCGGGCCACCAGGTGGATGGCCCGGGGGTCGTGCTCGTCCTGGTCCGTGTCCGGGAGGATGCCCTGCTCCTGCACGAAGACCTGGTGGCGGACCTCCCAGGCCGCGGTCAGCTCGGCCCGGGTGCGGGCCGGGTGGCAGACCAGGCCGTCCGCTTCCTCTTCATAGGCCGGCAGGGCCGAGCAGGCCCCGCAGCGCACGCAACCGGCCAGGCAGTCCCGGCTGGCCAGGCCCGTTTCACGAAGTATCGCTGCCACTTGGCCATATACCTGATGCATGACCGACGGGTCGGGCGGCAGGGCGTCGCCCAAGAGCGAGCCCGGAATGGGCCGGAGGGGCACCACAAAGGGGTAGACCCCCAGCCGGGCCATCTCCGCCGCGCCTTCCACCAGGCTGGCCGGCTCCTCGCCCAGACCGGCCACCAAAAAGCTCTCCACCTGGCCCGGCCCGAACACCTCCACCGCGGCCTGCCAGGCCTGGAGATAAGCTTCCCGGCCCAGGGCTGCCTTGGGCGGAGCCACCTGCCGCAGGACTTCCGGGTCCCAAGCCTCGATGTGGATGCCCACCGTGTCCACCCCGGCCGCCTGGAGGCGGGCCAGGGCCCCGGGCCGGGGCGGCGGCATGAACTGGGCATGCACCAGCAGCCCGCTGGCTTCCTTGATGGCTTGGGCCGCGGCGGCCAGATGGTCCAGCTCGGCCCCGGGCGGGGCTCCGGTGCCGGTGGTGAGCACCACGTGGGTCACCCCGTCCTCGGCCGCGGCCGCGGCGGCCACCTGGGCCAGCTCCACCGGGTCCTTGCGGGCCGGGGTCTGGCCGGCGGCCAGGGAAAGCTCGATGCCGCAGAAGCGGCAGCGGGCCGGAGTGTCCCAAAACACGCAGGTCTGCAAGAGGCTGGTGGCCAGGCAGTCGCGGCCGTGCAGCAGGGCCATCTGCCAATAGGGCACGCCGCCGCTGGTCTGGCGCCGGTAAAACCCCGGCGGCGCCTGCAGGGCCACCTCCCCCAGCACCCGGCCGTGCTTCCGGAGCTGGAGCCGGCCCTCCTCTTCGGCCAGATCGTAGGGCGAGTGAGCCACAAAGGGGCTGGCCAGGGGCACGTTGTAGGCCCGGCCCTCCAGGAGAAGCGCCCCGCCCTCGGCCGGGCCGGCCCCGCCCTGGCGGCGGAGAATGTCCCGCGCCGCCCGGAGCCCCAGGCTCTGCAACTCGGTGATGACAAATTTAAGGTTGGGAATCACGCTTAATCGCCGTTAATCGTCAGGGTTACTGGCCGCCCGGCTCCAGGGTCGGGCGGCCGGGATTTCCCGGTTTACTCAGCCGGCCAGCTTGGCCGCCACCTCGGCCACCCGCCGGCCCAGGCCCCGGCAGGTGCCCAGGCCGAAGTCGTCGTCGTCCAGGCTGCCGGCAGCCCCGCTGACGCAGGTGCCTCCGAAGTGGGAGGTGGGCATGCCGTCGCTGACGATGACCATGTCCTGCACCAGCATGATGGCATGCAGGGTCTGGATGGCCAACTCCTGGCCGCCGTTACGGAAACCGCCCACGCCGATGGCGCCGCCCACCTTGTTCCTGAGCTTGAAGCCATGGCGGCGGAACATCACCGCCCGGTCCCAAAAGGCCTTGGCCTGGGAGGTGAGGCTACCAAAGTATATCGGAGTGGCGGTGATTATGCCCGCCAGGTCCGGATCGTCCAGCAGGGGAATCAGGGCGTTGAAGTCATCGTCCTGGCTGCAGGAAAGCTCTTTCGCGCATTTGCCGCAGGCCAGGCAGCCGTGGATGGTCTTGCCGGCCAGTTCCACCAGCACGGTCTCCACCTGGGGCACCGCTTCCTTGGCCCCGGCGAGTGCGGCTTCCAGCGCCACCTTGCTGGTCTTGCCGGCCCGGGGGCTGGCGGATATGCCCAATATCTTCATGGTTTTCTCCCTTGGAAACGCGCCCTCCAGGGTGAGATCAGGGGGCGCTGGTGCCGTGAGTATCGCCGTGGCCGCCTTGGTGCAAAAGCCCCAATACTTGGCGGCGGATGGCGTTGCAAGCCGGGCTGGTGCGGTCGCGGGGGCGCGGCTCGTTCACCGGGAAACTGCCCACGAGGCGGGCGGGGCGGGGAGAAAACACCGCGATGTCGTCGGCCAGAAAAACGGCCTCGTCCACGTTGTGGGTCACGAAGATGATGGTGTCACCGCGTTGTTGCCACACCTTGAGCAGAAATTCTTGCAGGGAGTTGCGGGTCTGGCTGTCCAGGGAGCCGAAGGGCTCATCCATCAGCACCACCCGGGGCTCCATGATCAGGGTGCGGGCAATGGCCACCCGCTGTTGCATGCCGCCGGAGAGCTGATGGGGGTAGCGGTTCTCCGCGCCCTCCAGGCCGAAGGCGGCCACATATTCCCGGGCCGCCCGGCGCCGCTCTGCCGCTGGCACGCCCTTGATCTCCAGGCCCGTCTCGATGTTCTTCTGCGCGGTGCGCCAGGGGAACAGGGCGTACTGCTGAAACACCATCCCCACCCGCTCCGGATGACGGGCCATGGGCTGGCCGTCCAACAAAATCTCACCCGCGGTGGCCTTCTCCAGGCCGGCCACGATGCGTAACAGCGTGGTCTTGCCGCAGCCGCTGGGGCCCACCAAGGCCACGAAGCGCCCCGTGGGGATGCTGAGGCTCACCCCATCGATGATGGCGGCGGCGCTCCCTGGCTCTTCGCCGGGAAAGCTCTTCTTCACCTCGCGGAGCTCCAGGCTCACGGCCGGGCCCCGGTCTGGCTCCAGGGCAGGAGCCGCGCCTGCAATAAACGGATAAGCGCGTCGATGGCCAGGCCCGTGAGGCCGATAACCGCCATGCCCGCGATGATCTCGTCGGCCCGCTGGATGTCCCGGGCGGTCATGATCATGTAGCCCAGGCCGTAGCCCGAGCGCACTCCGGTGAACTCGGCGGCCACCAGGGTCATCCAGCCGATGCCCAGACCAATGCGCAGCCCCACGAAGATGTTGGGCAGGGCTCCGGGCAGGAGCACCTTCTTGACCACGTGGGACTCCTTGGCCCCCAGGGTCAGCGCCGCCTCCACCAGGATGGGGTTGACCGCCTGCACCCCGGCGATGGTGTTCAGGAGAATGGGGAAAAAGGCGCCCAAGAAGATGATGAAAGCCGCCGACTTGATGCCGATGCCGAACCAGAGGATGGAGATGGGAATCCAGGCCAACGGCGGCACCGGGCGGAAGACCTCCACCAGGGGGCTCAAAAGATAGTACAGGCGGCGGGACCAGCCCAGGAAAAGCCCCAGGGGCACCCCGATGGCCACGGCCAGAAAGAAGCCCACGGCCACCCGGTAAAGGCTGTACAGGAGATGGTATTGCAGGAGGCGGCCCGGCGGCATGCCCTGCCAGATCAGATCGCCCAGGCCGGCCAGGATGGCCAGGGGCGAGGGCAGCCGGTTGGGGGGGATCACGCCCCCCCAAGCCAGCACCTGCCACAAGGCCAGCAGGGCCAAGGGCAGCAGATAACGGGCCAATTTCATTTGGCCAGAACTTCTTCCAATATCTTGGGGTTCAAAAACTTCGCCACAAAGGCGTCCGGGTCCGCGACCTTGATGTAACCCAGTTTGCTCAGGAAGGCCACGTACTCCCGCTCACCCGCCACGCTGATCTTGTAGGTGTAGTTCACGTCGGCCATGGCCGCCTTGACCGTGGCCTCATCCATGCCGGTGTATTTCATGCCGATGGCCACGGCCTCGGCCGGATGCTGGTGGATGAAATTCGTGGCCTCCACATGGGCCGCCACCATCCGGCGGGCGGCCTGGGGCCGCGCGGCCAGGAACTTTTGGTCGGCCACCAGCACGCAGCAGGGATGGGCCGGCCAGATATCCCGGGAGAAGCTCAGCACCCTGCCCTTGCCCGCGGTCACCGCCCGGGCCGGAAAGGGCTCCCAGGCGATAAAGGCGTCGATCTGGCTGGTGTCCAGGGCGGCCAGCATCTCCGGCGGCTTGACCACCAGGATTTTCACCTGGTCGGCCGGCACCTTGGCCTGGGCCAGGGCCTTTTGCAAAAGGAAGTCCTGCACCGTGGAATGGCCCGGAATGGCCGCCGTGTGCCCGGCCAGACCGGCCACGTTCTGGATCGACGAATCCCTGGCCACCACCAGGGCCGAGCCCTCGGTGTTCACCTGGGCCAGGACTTGCACCCGGGCCGCGCCATTGGCCACCGCCGTGGTGGCCGGGGCCTCGCCCACGTAGCCCATGTCCAATTCGCCAGCGGCAAAGGCGCTCATCTCCTCGGGCCCGGCCCGGAAAATGCCGGCCACTTCCACTTGGAGGCCCTGATCCTGGTAGAAACCTCTTTCCAGGGCCACCCAGCAGGCCAACTGATGGATATCTGCCTGCAAATAGCCGATACGCACCGGCTGGCCGTCCTCGGCGGCCTGGGCCGCGGGGACGGCCCCGCCGGCCAAGAGCGCGATTGCGGCTAAATAGACTAAGGACATCACTATTTTGCGCATAATCAAGTCCCTCATGACTGGTTCAGTTCCTCCCGCCGGGAGCGGGCGGAGAATTTACCCCCCCGAGGTGGCTTCGCTTGGCGGGGGGCCCCCGCTCCGGGGGGCTCGCCTGCCCAATAATAACGGGCCGAACCCCAGCCAGCCTCAGTTTTCCCGCCCCTCCGCACGCGGCGTCCCCCACCAGGCCGCGCGCCCGGGCCAAGGCCGGAAGCAAAAGCCCCCTTCGCCGCCGGGTGGAGCCGCTGAAGCTCCGCCGGAGACGAAGGGGGCGTGGGGGGCTTATTCCTGGCCCAGGCCCAGAGCGTCCACCACCAGGCTGGTGATGTCCTGCGCCTTCAAGGGGGAACCCAGGGCGGTGATGCCCACCTGGAGCCCCTGGTAGCAGAAGGGACAGCCGGAGATCAACTCCGAGGCCCCGGTGCCCTCGGCCTCCTTGATACGTTCCTGGGACATCTTGTTCTGCAGGTCCGGGAAGCCGGCCTTGAGCCCGCCGCCGGCTCCGCAACAGCGGGAGTACTGCCGGTGCCGGGGCATCTCGATCAGCTCCAGTCCCGGGATGGCCTCCATGATGTTGCGCGGCGCGTCGTACACCCCGGCGGCCCGGCCCAGGTGGCAGGGATCGTGATAGGTGACCGTCTTGGCCACCTCCTTGGTGAACTGCAGCTCGCCCGAGGCGATCAGGCGCTCCAGGAACTGGGTGGTGTGCAGGATCTCGAAATTCAGCTCACCCACCCGCTCGTAGTCCTCGCTGATGGTCTTGTAGCAGCCGGAGCAGGAGGTGACAAAAGTTTCGATGCCCAGGCTGTTGAAGATCTCGATGTTCTTGGCGGCCACCCGCTCGAACTCGCTGTCGCCCATGCGGAGGAGCACCGACCCGCAGCAGGCTTCCTTGTTGCCCAGGATGCCGAAATCCACCCCCAGGTGGTTCAGGATGTTGACCGTGTTGATGGCCACCTGCTTGACGTTGGCGTCGTAGGACGCGGTGCAGCCCAGGTAGTACAAGACCTTGGCCGACTCTTTCTTCTTGCTCAGGTCCTTGGGCGCCTCGGGGATCAGCTTGTCCTTGGCCGCCCGGCGGGCCCATTGGGCCCGGGCGGTGCGGGGCTGCTGCCAGGGGTTGTCATTGGACTTGACGCTCTTGACCAGGCCCTTTTGGGGCTCCAGGGGCCCATAGCCGGCCATGACCATGAGCCGGCGGATCTCCTCCCAGAGGTTCACCGTGTCGATCTTGGCCGGGCAGACGATCTGGCACTGGCCGCAGGTGGAGCACTCGTAGAGGTTCTGCACGAACTGCCGGATCTCTGCGTCGGTGACCTTGTGGTAGTGGAAGATGTTGCCGATGAGCTGGGCGAACTCGCCCGGCTTCTCGCGGCCGGCGATCTTGGCCAACAGCCCGTGCTGGCGCTTGATGATGCTCAGGAAATCCGCGGCCTTTTTGCGGGGCAGGATGTCCTCGCGGCCGTCCTGGTCATAGACCGGGCACCACTTGAGGCACTCGCCGCAGCGGGTGCAGGCCTCCAGTTGCATCAGGCGGCGGGCCGGCAGCTCCTCGATGGGGATGGTGACCGGCTCCGGGGGCTTTTCCGGCGCGGGCGCCGGAGCCGCCGCCTCCGAGGGCTTGGCTGCCGGCGCCACGGCCGGCGCCGGAGCCGCCGGAGCGGGTTTCGCCTCCGGGGCTGCCGCGGCCGAAGCGGACGTGGGGGCGGTTTCCGCGGGAGCCTCTGCCGGGGCGGCAGCTTCCGCGGGGGTGGCGGGGGCGGGCTCCGGCGTCGGCTCGGGAGCCGGCGCCGCGGCCGCGGGTTCGGGAGCCGGGTCCGAGGCGGGTACCGGGGCCGGTTCGGCGGGAGCCGCCGGCTCCGCCGGGGCGGCAGCCGTCTCCGCCGGGGCTTCCGGGGCCGGGGTGGCGCCCTCCTGGGCCGCCCCGTTTTCCAGGGCGGCCGCCTGGGTTTCTTCTTGAACCTTGTCTTGGTCAGACATGGAGCATTCCTTAAGTAGTTACGATATTAGCTCTGGCCTTTTGCCTTGACGCCCTGTCTGGCGGTTGAAAAAGTCCATCCATGGCCATTTTCAACCGCCGTCCCTGGCGCGCGTAGCAGGCTGTTGGGGAACAGCCTGCTACTCCAAATCCCGGTTCAGCACCAGGGACAGAGGGCTCACGAACATGTGCTTCATCTTGCCAAAGGGCAGATAAGCCACGAAGGCGGCGGCCACCAGGCCGTGGGCATACCACAACCATACATAAATTAGGGTCCATTCCCAATTGAGCAAGGCGAAAACCCGGGAAAGCGGGTAAGCCACAAAGGAATGCACCGCCAAGTCCGGCGGAATCTGGCTCATGGTCAGGCGGGCCGCCTCCACCAGGAAGCCCAGAATCGCCATGGCGCCCAACAGGGCCAGGGCCACGTTGTCCTTGTACTCGCTGGCCACGTGGCGCGGTTTCAGCACATAGCGTTGCAGGGCGGCCAGCACCACCCCCACGAGGAGGCACAGGCCGGTCAGGTCATTGAAGATCGCCACAAAGGCGTTGTTCTTGTCCATGAGCCCCAGAGCCAGGGAGCTGTCCGGCCAAGCCTGGTACACGAACCAGGTGAACAAGCCCAGGATGAGCCGGGACAGGATGGACCAGTACAGCAGGGTATGGAAGAACCAACGCTGCACGCTCTCCTGCAGGATGCGCCGCTGCAACAGCACGTCCAACAGGATCACCTTGAGCACCTTGTTGCGCTCCGGGCTGGTCATGGTCCGCCAGAACTTTTCCGCGCCCAGGGCGATCTTCTTGTGCGCGGATTGGGACTCGCCCTCCACTTTGCCCTTGAGCCAGAACAGGAACAGGATCACCAACCCGCCCAGGAAGATCACCAGGGCGGCGGCGAACCAGAAGTTGCCCAGGCTGAAGCTGGCCGGGTGGCACAGGAAGCAGAGCACGCTCTTGGCCGGCAGCACATAGGCCGGCGCGCCGGCCTGGTTGTGGCGGACGTGGCATTTCAGGCACAGCTCGGTGGACTGCAAATCAGGCCGGCTGTGGTCGGCCAGGCTCATTGCCTGGCCCTTGGCGTCCAGGGAGGCCAAGCCCACGAGGCCGGTGGCCGGGTCCACCTTGGCCACGCCGCCCTGGTGGTGGCAGGCCTCGCAACGCACCCGCAGATGGGGGTCGTTGACCAGAGACTCGCCGTGCACCGAGTGGCAGGAGAGACATTGCACCCCGGTCTGGGACACATGGGGGGAACGAGCCACGTCGTTGTGGCAGGACTGGCAGGCCACGTACTGGTGGCGGCTGCCCTTGAATTTGTTCATGTCAACGAAAAGGCTGACCTTTTCCTCGCCCACCTTCTTGGTGCAGACCTTCTGGCCATGGCACTCCAGACAAAAGGCCTGATTGGAGTACACGCCCTCGGTGGTGTTCAGGTTGGGCAGCCGGTGGCAGTCCAGGCAGAGACGGGTGTCCATGCCCGGTACAGGGCCCTGCATGGTCACCTGTTGGGCCTCGGCCGGAGCCAGGCCCGCCAGGAAGCACAGGGCGAACAGTATCAAGGCGGCTAATTTCTTCATATAACTGGCCATCTTTTTACGCGTGTATTCCTTAAGCCTGGGCGGAATCCTCTTCACCCTGGGGAGAGGTCAGGGCCTCCCACTGGGCGGGGCGCTCATGCTTGAGTTCCTCCAAGGGCACTTTGCCGGAGAAGATGCTGTGTTCCATGGGGAACACCGGGGGCCGGAAATGGGCGGTGTAGATGTGCACCACGAACTTCAGGGCCACCGCGATGATGGCCTCGTAGAGGTGCAGCACCAGAGCGGCGTTCACCACCCAGCCGGGCAGGAAGCCGGTGAACCATTCCGGGAACCAGAGCACCAGGCCGGTGAGCCCCATGGTGTTCATGCCCACCACCACCGCAAAGTAGTCGACCTTTTCCCAATAGGTGAACTTGCCGAACTTGGGCTTGTCCCCCTTGGCGAACAGGTATTTGATATGCTGCCAGAACTCCGTGAAGTCCTCGGCACGGGGCAGCATGCTCTCCGAGCCGGTGAGCGGCTGCTTCAGGACCAGCCGGTAGTACACCACCCAGCCCAGGTGGCTGAGCACCGAGAAGTAGGTGATCACCGCGAAGAAACGGTGCCACCAGGCCAGATGGGCGCCGCCGCCCACCAGCCAGGTGAGGCCCCTGGCCCACCACTGGTCGCTGAAGTACAGGGAGAAGCCGGAGAGGCCCAGCCCGATGAAGCCGATCATCACCGGCCAGTGCAACAGGCGGTGCAGGACGCTGAACCTGGTCACCTGGGTTTCGCTTACGTGTTCATGCGCCATGATCAGTGCTTCCTGATTTTTTCGTGCAGCTCCCTGAGCAGCCACAGGAAGCTATGTCCGTAGAAGAAGCCCACCACCAGGATGGCCACCACAATCATGATGGCGGTCAGGGAGTGGATCACCCCCACCCGCCAGGCCAGGGCCTTGTCCGTCGCGTCCGGCTCAGCCTTCTTTTCCTTGAGCGGATGGATCACCACCTGGGCGAAGTTGGGCTTGGCGTTGGGATGGCAGCGCTGGCAAGCTTGCAGGGCGACCTTGGGATCCTTCAGGGAGGCCACCTCGTGAGCGCCGTGACAATCCGAGCAGTAGGCGGCCTTGTCATAGCCCTGGTTCACCGCGGCCATGCCGTGGTAGTTGGCCAGGTAGGTCTGGGCCTGGATCGGATGGCAGGAACCGCACACCGCAACCTGCCGCCGCCCCAGTTCCACCCGGCCCAGTTGGGACTTGTCGTAGTGGGAGTTGTGGCAATCGCTGCAGGTGGGGGCCAGGTTGGCCAGACCGGGAGCCGGTGGCTTTTCCTTCTGCTGGGCCATGGCCTTGGCATGGGCGCCCTTTTCATAGCGCTCCATGCTCAGGCGGTGGCAACGCCGGCAGTCCTGGTATTGGTAGTTGCGGCTGGCGCTCCGGTTCAGGTACAAGGGAGCGCTGGGATCGGGGTGACGGCTGGCGGCGCCGGGGAGAATGCCTTCGGACTGGGCAACATGGCAGATTTGACAATCAAGGCTGCCATGGGCCCCCTGGACGTAACGTTCCAGGTTGATGGTCCAGGTGGTGGTCTCCACTCCGCCCAGCCGGTGGGGGTTAAGCTCCGAGGGTTCGGCCGCCAGCGCGGGCAGGCCCAGGCACAAGAGCCCGAGCAAGAGCACCGGCGTTACCTTCTTCACAATCCGGTTGGTGGCAAATCCTGTTCTCAACTCCTTCTCCTCAACTGGGATCAGGACCGGCCGGGCCGGGAGGACCGGGCGGGGGGCTTCCCCGCCCCGGGGCCTGCCCTAGGCCGCGGCTTCCTTTTCACGGGGCCGGGCCTCATGGGGGCGCCCGGCGGCAAGGGTGGCGAAATAGGTGGTCATGAACCGGGAAGCGGCCTGGTTCAAGTCCGGGAACAAGCCCCGGGCCAAGTCCAGGGTGTCCTCCTCCTGGTCCAAGAGCTGTCGAAGACTCCGCACCCGGCGGGTGACGCTACGCCACAGTTCCACCAGGCCGCGGCCGCCGTCCGGGGGCAGGACCGCCCTGCCCTCCCGCTCCAGGCGGACCAGCCGGGGCCATACGGCCTCGGCAAAGACCCGGAGCTTGGCGGGTTCGTAGACTTTTTTGCCCAGGAGCCAGCGCACCGGGTGGTCTTCGAGGCCCAACGCCACGATGCGTACGTTGCTGACTTCGCGCTTGAGGTCCCGAAGCCAGCTCCGGCAGGCTTCCGGCGCGGCCGAGGCGGCTGTGGGGTCCGGGTTTTGCCGGATGGCGGGCAGATGATCCTCGATGACCTGGCATAGGATCTGGTTGGCCCGGGCATAGTGGGGATGCTCGAAATGGGGGCCGAACAGGTACATCCACCCCCGGCCCAGAGGAGCCCGCAGCACGGCGGCGTGGCCCAGCAGGGTTTCCGTGGCCAGGCCTTGCTCCACCAGGAACAGGGTGCGCGGGGTAAAGGCCTCGTAGCGGGCCAGCACCTGCTCCGGCGAGCCGGGCACGAGGGCCGGTCCGCCGTACAATGGCGCCTCGAAAACCTCTTCCCCGGCAAACGCGCCGCGATCCGCCGCCCGCAGGGCCACGGCTTCGCGCACCGGGTGGTACACGTAGGCGCAGCCATAGGTGGAGCAGAACTTCTCGGGCAAGAGCTGGGCCGGGGGCAGGAGGTTGGTGAGGTTGTTGATGCGGGCTTCCACGAAGTTGAACAGATTCAGGGGCTCCTTGGAGGAGCGGAGCGGCAGGTAGGCTCCGGCGCAGGCGCCCAGATACAGGCCGCCGTCCGAGATGAAACGCCGGAGCGCCGCGGCCCCGCGGGGCCCCAGGGCGGCGGCCATGCCAAAGGTGTCGCCGCCGCTGACCGCCAGGACCTCCTGGCCGGTGAGGCCCCCCCGCCGGATGTCGAGTTGATCCAGGAAACGAAGCTCCGGCCAACCAGCCTTTTCGCAGAGCTCGGCAAACCAGAGCCAGGAATGGGAGCTGCCCCCCCCGGTGTAAATGGCCACCCGCGGCCCCGGCCCGTCCAGCCGCGGCCGGGGGCGGGGGCGAAGGGAGGGTTCACCGGCTTTTCCAGGGGGCGCGGACACGAGCTGTTCTCCGATCAACTTCGCAGGGTGTGGCCCAGGGCTGGGTGAGCCCTGGGCCCATAAACATGGGCAAGCTGTGCTATGACCGCTCAGCAGAGCTTCCGGGGCCGCCGGTCCCACAGAACCGGCGGCCCCGCCAGGTCTCAGGCGGTAAGGGAGGAAACCACGCCGTCCAGGGTCTCGGCGGTGAATTCCATGCCGGTGCCCAGGTTGGCCAGCTCCAGGAGCTTCTCTTCCGAGACCTCCGGGGAGATGACCGCGAACACCGGGTTGATGCCGAAGATGTAGGCCACGGCCATGCGGCGCTTCCACCAGTCCTCGCCGCTGGCTCCGAAGTCGCCAAACACGGGAGCGGCCGGCGCCCAGGGGCTGAAGGGCGAGGTGAGGCCGTCCACCGGCCCGGTGATGGTGGCCAGGGCGGCCTTCAAGGCGGCTGGGTCGGTCAGACCCTCGCGGGCCGCCACCTGGGCCACCGCCGCGGCGTCCAGGCCCTGCTTGGCGCATTCCTGCATGATCTCGCCGGCGGCCTTGACATCCAGGCCCAGCTTCATGAAGCCCACCGCGGCGGCCAGATCGGTGATCAAGACGCCGGGCTCGGCCACGGCCGGCTCGGTGCGGCCGGCGGGGTCGCCGTCCAGCATCAGGAAGGTGTTGGCCGCGAAGGGGGTGTTGAAGTCCGAGCGGTGCCGGTGCACCAAGGGGGAGAGCCAGCCGGCCAGACCAGCCTCGCCCGCGCCGGCGGCCAGATCGCCCAGGCCCTTCTTGCCGGCCCAGGCGCCGGCCTTGACCACGGCGGACAGGGCCAGGCACTGCTCCATCATGGCCTCGGCGTCGTCCAGCTCCAGGAGCCCCATGCCGCGCACCGCGATGAGCTTCAGGTTCTTCTCGGCGAACTTCTTGCCAAAGCCGAAACGGTCGCCGCTGCCCCAGAAGTTGAGCATGACCTGGGCCAAGTCGGAACCCCGCTCGGCGGCCGGGCCGGCGGCCAGGACCTGGATCATCTCGTCACCCATGGTTTTGCGGACCTCCTGGGTGGCGCTCCAGACGTCCTTGCCCCACAAGGAGGCGGCGTCTTCCACGTCGGCGATGCCGTCATGCACCCACAGGTAGGTGGGGGCGGCGGCCTTGCCCTTGATCACCAGGTAATCGAAGCCGGAGTACTTCAGCTCCATGCCGGCGTAAAGGTTCAGGGGCGCGTGGGCCACCTGGCCGGTGAGCGGGGAAACCCCGGTCAAGACGGCGCAGGAGGCGCCCGGCACTTGGGTGCCGGTCAACAGCCCGGCGCCCAGCACCAGGGGATCTTCATCTTTATATTGCTCGTACAGGGCCAAAGTGATGCCGGCGCCGCCGATCTTCGCGGCTACGAGGTCGTCGTTCAGCTCATCCTCGGCCACTTCGCCGCTGGCCAGATCGATGATCGCGATTTTATTGGCAGACAAGTAATCCATGATTCCCTCCCCCTTCGGCTAGTCCTGATAAACCGCGTTGGCCGGACATACCCTGATGCACAGGGGGCCCTCATCCTGGTCGCTGCAAAGATCGCAGGCCTCGCGAAGGAGCATGGGCTTGGCCGAGGCGTCGCCCTCTTCCTCCTGGCCTTCGTCGGTACCGCCGATCTTCTTGATTTCCAGACCTTCGGGGCGGGCGATCACCAGGCTGTCTTCTTCTTTAATGATGGCGCCGAAGTAGTCCTTGAGGTCCTTGGGCCGGTAGACCACGACGCAAGCGGACAAAAGCGCGAAGGCGTCATCGCGATGATAGCCGCAAGCCAACTCGCAGGCCATGCAGCCGGTGCATTTCTCCGGATCTATTTTTATACCCATAACATCCAATCCTCGTCCGGGTTGACTGGGAAGGTTCCCGCGACCACGAGAACTAACCAGTTAGTTTTATTTAAATAACAAGGACTTAGCCTCAACCCGCCGCGGCAATCGCCACCCAAAACGGGCTGATTTTTCCATGGGACACAAAAATGCCACATTAAAACTGGCGTGGTCAACTGAAAATTTATAAATAATATAATATTTCTACGTTGTCGCCATCCCTGCGGAAAAATTGCACAAACCGCGGTCCCACTTGGGGGTTCCGAAATTTGTTGCGAGATAATACCATCTAAATCAATAGGTTGACAATTAAATTCCCAGGATGGCACAAGGTATTACCGCCGGCACCGATGGACCTCGTCACCCGAGCGCCACAAAATCTTGGCAAATATTATAATATTTTTCTTGACACCAAACCCCGCCGCTCTATACCATGCCCATACTTCTCGAGATGCGCGGCCTCCCCTCCTCCTCCGGGCCAGATGAAGTTCCAGGACGGCCGCGCCACCACATGACGTCAATCATTTGGCCGGGAGTTGGTTTTGCTCTTGTTCGAGGCCGCCACCAAAACCGAGAAAGTATCCGACCGCATCATCGAGCAAATTCGCGATGCGGTCTTGTCCGGGGAGCTTAAACCCGGCGACCGCATCGCTTCGGAAAAAGAGCTGGTGGCTCAATTCGAGGTGAGCAAGGCCACCATGCGCGAGGCCCTACGGGTGCTCGAGGTAATGGGCCTGGTGGAGATTCGCAAGGGGACCCAAGGCGGGGTTTTCGTGGCGGAAGTGGACATGAAGACCACGGTCCACTCCATCATGAACTTCCTGCATTTCCGTTCGGTCTCCATCCGCGATATCACCATGCTGCGTTTCATGCTGGAGCCCTGGGTCATCCAGATCGCCATGCTGAACGCCGACGAAACCGACTACGACCGTCTGACCGAGCTGACGCTGCACGCTGATCGCAAGACTGTGCCCGAACTGGTGCACGACATCGGCTTCCACCGTTATCTGGCCAGAATGACCAACAATCCCATCCTGATCCTGATCATGGACTTCATCGACAACATCATCCGGGACGTCAAGTATCAGCTGAATCTGGGCGAGGATTTCTACGATCAGGTGCGGGACTCCCACACCGCCATTCTGGCCTTCATGCGGGCCGGCGACTTCGGCGGCGCCCGCAAAGAGATCATCAGCGACATCTTGAAGGTAGGCGACTACCTCTGCACCCATACCGGCACCCCGCGCTTCGATCCAGAGGTGCTGGGCTACGAGGAAAAAATCTTCAGCTACTCCGGCGGCAACGGTGACGAGTCCCCCAAGGGGAACGGCAACGGGTCGGCGGAGTTGCTGGGCAAAATCCTGGGCCAGCAGTTGGATCCCGCCCTGCTGACCAAGGGACTTTTCCTGCGTGACCTGGGCAAGGCGCAAATCTACATGGTCCTGCCCGAGGAAACCAGCGAGGAGTAGAAACCCGATCCGGCCCGGCGCCCCTTTGGCGGGCTGGAACCAAACTGACTATCTCAGTCATTCAGGCACTTAATAATCGTGAAGGAGTTTGGTCCCCAATGGCGCATTTACCCGAGGTTAAGAAGCATTACGGTGTACTGAAGAACTACATCGACGGCGAGTGGGTCGAGTCAAAGGCCGAAACCAAGCCGGTCATCAACCCCGCCAAGAACGAGGAAGTGGCCCGGGTCCCCATGTCCAGCGTGGAAGAGCTGAACACCGCAGTGGCCGCGGCCAAGGATGCCTTCCAGGATTGGCGTGAGACCGCCCCCATCAGCCGGGTGCGCGTGTTCTTCAAGCTGAAGGAGCTGATGGAGAAACGGTTCGAGGACTTCTCCCGCGTCCTGGTGCAGGAAATGGGCAAGACCATCGACGAGTCCCGCGGCGAGGTGCGCCGGGCCATCGAAAACGTGGAGACCGCCTGCTCCATCACCACCCTTCAGATGGGCTACTGCCTGGAGGACGGCGCGGCTTCGGGTATCGACGAGGAAGCCTACAAGACTCCGCTGGGCGTGTTCGCCTGCATCGCCCCCTACAACTTCCCCTCGATGATCCCCTACTGGTTCTGGCCCTACGCCGTGGCCACCGGCAACACCTACATCATCAAGCCCTCCAGCCAGGTTCCCTGCACCCAGCAGATCATGATGGAAGCGGTGCACGAGGCCGGCTTCCCGGACGGCGTCATCAACTTGGTCAACGGCTCCCACGCCCTGGCCGACGCCTTGATGAGCCACCCCGACATCAAGGGCATCAGCTTCGTGGGCTCCACCCCCATCGCCCACCACGTCTACAAGATGTCCAGCGAGTATAAGAAGCGGGTGCAGGCCCAGGGCGGCGCCAAGAACACCATCGTGATCATGCCTGACTGCGACATCCGCCGCTCGGTGGCCAACATGCTGGCCTCCTTCTACGGCTGCGCGGGTCAGCGCTGCCTGGCCGGCGCCAACCTGGCCATCGTGGGCGGCGACGACTTCTACCGCAAGTTCATGGACGAGTTCATCGCCGGCGCCAAGAACATCCAGGTGGGTTACGGTCTGGACGAAGCCACCAACATGGGTCCCTTGGTTTCCCAGAAGGCCAAGACCAAGGTCGAGGGCTACATCCAGAAGACCGCGGATGAGGGCGCCAAGCTGATCCTGGACGGCCGCGGCATCAAGCCCGAAGGCTACGAGAACGGCGCTTTCGTGGGCCCGACCATCTTCGAGGGCGTCACCGAAGAGAACACCATCGCTTGGGAAGAGGTTTTCGGCCCGGTGGTGGGCGTGATGCGCTTCGGCAAGCTGGACGAGGCCATGGAGTTCATGAACCGTTCGCCCTTTGGCAACGCCGCTTCCCTCTACACCTCCAGCGGCCCCGCTGCCCGCAAGTTCCGCTACGAAATGAATGCCGGCAACATCGGCATCAACATCGGTATCGTGGCGGCCATGTCCTACTTCCCCTTCGCCGGCATGAAGGATTCCTTCCTCGGTGACCTCCACGGCCAGGGCATGGATGCGGTGGACTTCTTCACCGATAGAAAGGTTGTCATTACCAGATGGTTCTAGACCAATCCAATTTCCCGGAGATCAAGACCTTCTCGTCGGTCATCCGCTACTCCCTGTGCTTTGAGGAGGCCGCCCAGGAGTTCTACACCAAGGCCGCCGGCCTTCTGTCCGGCCAAGCCGAGCTGTTGAACAGCCTGGCCGAGACTCACCAGAAGCGCTACGTCCTCCTGGAGGACACCCGGCAGCAGAAGCTGAACGAGATGATCCTGGAGCCTATCTCGGACGTCTGTCGCGAGGACTTCCTGCCGGACACGGCCCTGGACACCGCCGCTGAGGTCAAAACCAAGGCTCTGGCCCTGGAAACCCTGGGCGGGAATTTCTACGAGCACCTGTCCAAGGTGAGCAAGGAACTCAGCCGGGAAGCGGCCAAAGTCTATGCCCGCATGGCCAAGGAAAACGAGAAGCTCAAGGGCAAGCTCGCCGAACTTTAGAAGATAACGGAGAAAGCCGTCCCTGGCTTTCTCCGTGGGGACCCAGCCCCAAGTGAATTGGGGCTGGGTCACGGAATACCGCTGATCTGGCGATCACCGGTATTCCGGCGGGCCTCCTGGCCCGCGTCAGAAGATAACGGAGAAAGCCGTCCCTGGCTTTCTCCGTGGGGACCCAGCCCCAAG
>JAHLLK010000090.1 GCA_020444165.1 Deltaproteobacteria bacterium
TCGCGGTGAAACATGATTACGGCAGGCAATGGCCGATGCGGGCCAAGGATGGCCCACCAAATTGCAGGCTTCAAAAAGCTTGCAATTTGTGATGGTTGGCAAAATCGCGTTTTTGCCAAGCCGACATTGCACGGGGCAGGATGCCCCGTGCAATGGTCTCAATATAGTTTTTTACGTGAAACCCCGGGTATTTTCCGGTCACGTTTCATCCCTGTACCGGCCCCGCCAGATGCCCGCCTCCTTGAAATATCCGGGCCCTATCAGAACTTGCCGAACTCCTGATCGTCCAGGGCGATGATGTCGCTGGGCTTCACCACCCGGTCGGCGGGCGCCGGGGCGGGCAGACGCCCCTCCGCCGCGGGGGAGGCGGCTTGGGCGGCCAGCTTGGCCTGCACGTAAGTCTTGGCGCCGGGCTTCAGTTTCCGCAGCTTGAAGCGCCCCAACAAAAGGTGCAGGGCCCGGGCCTGGCCGGAGAGTTCCTCGGCCGAAGAGGCCACCTCCTCGGCGTTGGCCGTGTTCTGTTGGGTCACCTGGTCCAATTGGATCAGGCCCTGGTTGACCTGGGAGATGCCCTGGGCCTGCTCGTTGCTGGCCGCGGCGATCTCGCCCACCAGGTCGGCCATCTTGGTGATGCCCTCGTTGATCTTGCTGAGCGAGGTGGCGGTGTGGCCCGCGATCTTGGTGCCCTCGGCCACCTTCTTGCCCGAGCCCTCGATGAGTTCGGCGGTTTCCTGGGCCGCCTTGGCGCTGCGGCTGGCCAGGTTCCGCACCTCCTCGGCCACCACCGCGAAGCCCTTGCCGTGGGACCCGGCCCGGGCCGCCTCCACGGCCGCGTTCAGGGCCAGGAGGTTGGTCTGGAAAGCGATGTCATCGATAACCTTGATGATCTTGGCGATGCTCCGGCTGGCCTGGTCGATCTCGCCCATGGCGTTGATCATGTTCCGCATCTGGAGGTTGCCTTCCTGGGCCGAGCCGCGCACCTGCCCGGCCAGGAGGTTGGCCTGGGCTGCGGACTCGGCGTTGGATTTGGTCTGCTCGCCGATCTCGGTGAGGCTGGCGGTGATCTCCTCCAGGCTGGCCGCCTGCTCGGTGGCCCCCTGGGACAGGCCGTTGCTGGAGTCGCTGATCTCCCCGGTGCCCACGGCCACCTGTTGGGCCGCGGCCTGCACCTGCCGGACCAGATCGGCCAGGTCGTCGGTCATCCTGGCCAGGGCCAGGCCCAAGACGTCCTTGTCCGAAGCCAGCTTGCGGCGCTGGGAAAGGTCGCCGCCGGCGATGGCCTGGGCCAGGTCGGCGCGGCCCTCCAGTTGGTCGGCCATGGCGTTCAGGGCCTCGGCCAGCTCGCCGATCTCGTCGGAGCGTTGCATGGTCAGCCGCTGGCCCAGGTCACCGTCCCGGATGTCCCGGGCCATCTTCACCGCCTTGTGCAAGGGCTTGGTCAAGGTCTGCACGAAGATGGTGATTACCGCGCCGGCCACGATCACGGCCAACAGGGCCACCAGGCCGTTCAGGTACCCCATGCGGCGGGCCGGGGCGAAAAGCTCGTCCTGGTTGGCCGCGGCGCCCACGACCCAGCCCAGCTCCTTGGTATGGCCAAAGCCCACCAGCTTGGCCATGCCCTCGTAGGAATAGGAAATGAAACCATCTTTCTGGCTGAGAATCTCTTTGCCCCAAGCGAAGTCGCTGATATTGGTCTTGCCCAGGTGCTTGGTCTCGGGATGGGAAATCACCAGGCCGTTCGGCGCGCAGATGAACACGTAGCCCGTGTCCCCCACCTTGATGGGCGCCACGAACTTTTCGCTGAAGTAGGACAGATCGATGAGCCCCAACAGGATGCCGCCCGGCTTGCCGTTGTCCATGATCGGCGCGGCCACGGCGATGCAGGGCTGACCGTTCATCTTGCTCATGATGACCTGGGACAGCACCAACTTGCCGGCCAGGGCCTCCTTGAAATAGGCCCGGTCGGCGATCTTCACCTTGTCCACGTCGGGCTGGTGGGAGGAGGCCACCACCAGGCCCTGGGAGTCGGCCAGACTCAGCGCCTGGTAGAAGGGATAGGTCTCTTTATAGCGGGCCAATACCCCGCCCGCCGATTTACGGGCCGCCTTGCCCATGAAGGTGTCCTGCAGGGCCGTGGCAAACAGCTTGTCCTGGCTCCAGCCGTTGATCTCCCGCTTGCGGTCCCCCACCCAGTTGTCCACGAAACGCTCGGTAAAAGCGGTGAGCTGGCTGATCTGATCCCGGATCGCCGTCTCCAGGGAGGAGGAGGAGTTGAAGTAGGAGACCACACCGGATAAGGCCATGGCCAGGATCAATAGGCCCAGGGTGGTGACCAGGAACTTGCTTCTGAGGTTCAGCTTCATAGTTGGCTCCCTGCGATGCCTGGCAGCGTCTTCTGCCGTGGGAAGTGAACGGTGAAAACCAGGCTGCTAAAAGACTGGGGCGTACCCGTACAGCACCGCACCTGCCACGAGCCGCCCGAGGGCAGGGCACCCTTTTCCGGTTGCGGAACCGGTATGGTTTCGGGTGCATCGTGCGGGATGGGGCAGGAAAAACGACACTATATTGTAAGGCGACAGTATAGCGGAGGGGACACGGACTTTGAAAGTGAAAGCGTCCCTTTGGGAACCATCATTGCAAATTTGTATATCTTGTTGAAGGAGGAAGGTGCCCGCATACAAAAAGGAATTAAGAATTGTCAATACTCCACGCCGGCTTGCGAAGGCACCCCAGAATGATAGTGATGCTTGACCTCTTGAATCTCGCTGACCAGGTCGGCCTGGGCGTACAATTCCTCGGGGCAGCCCCGGCCGGTGAGGATCAAGTGCAGGTCCGGGGGCTTGGCGGCCATGAGGCCCCCCACCTCGGCTGGGGTCACGAAGCCCCGCTGCACGGCCAGGAAGATCTCGTCCAGGATCACCAGATCCCAGTCCCCGGACATCACCTCCCGCCGGGCCTCTTCCCAGGCCTGGCGCGCCGCGTCGCGGTGGGGGGCCAGGTCCGCCGGGCTTTTGCCGATGAGCCCCAGGCCGCGGGGCCGCAGGGAGAGCCGGGGCAGGAGAGCGGCGGACGCCAACTCGCCGTAGGCGCGTGCGCCCTTGATGAACTGCAGCATCAACACCCGGAGGCCCTGCCCGTGGGCCCGGAAGGCTTGGCCCAGGGCGGCGGTGGTCTTCCCCTTGCCGCGCCCGGTGATGATCATGTTCAGGCCTTTTTTGACGGCCATGCTCCTCCCTCGGGGGGAATGGGGGGCAGGGGGTGGGGGAAAAGGCCGTTTTCCCCGGTCCGCCCTGGCAGACGATTTGGCCCCGCCTTGGCAAAGGGCGCCCCCGGGGCGCAGGCGGGACGGCCCCTCCTGACGAGTTCCTGGGGGGGCGACCGGCGGTCCCGGCCGCCCCCGGGTTCAGCGGGTGGGGCTGAACCCCGGCTCCAGCTTGTTGGCATGGCCGCAATAGGGGCAGTAGGCCACAGCCAAGAGGCTGGATTGGAACTTCTTTTTGCACTTGGTGCAGCAGATCTCCCGCAGTTTGGGAGGCTTGATTACGTTGCTCATGAAGCCACCTCGCGCCTGACGCATTCGCTTGGTTCCCCGGCGGACCCGCCGGTTGCCCTAAGGTACTATCAGGCGGAGCCACATTCAATGCTTCAATGCCTCTCACTCCAGGGCGTCCGGTTTTTCAGGGCCAACTCCCCCGGGGGCCTGCTTTTGGCCGCCAACTCCCCCTCCCCGCCATGCTATTACAATAAACGCCGCCCCGTCACCCTCCCGGGAGGTAGCACCATGCATCGTCGTCAGTCCAACGTCGCGAGCGGACTATTCCTGGTCGCGCCAGGCCGACGGACCGCCGCAGCGGTCCTCGCCGGGCTCCTGCTTTGGGCCGGGCTCCTGCTTTGGGCCGGGCTGGGGCTCGGGGCCGGGGCGGCCTGGGCGGCTTCCGGCCGGGTATTATCCTTCTCGGACCTGCATTTCGATCCCTTTGCCGATCCCGCCGTGGCGGCCGGCCTGGCGGCCTCGCCGGCCACGGCCTGGGAAGGGCTCCTGGCCGCCCATCCCGGGGGGCCGGTCACCTACGGCGAGGAAACCGATTACACCCTCTTGGCCGACACCCTCGGGGCCATGCGGGAGGCGGCCGACGGGCCGGACCTGGTGCTGTTGACCGGCGACCTCTTGGCCCACAAATTCCATGACCGCTTCCAGGAAATCTTCCCCGCCGCGGGCCCGGCGGAACTGCAAGATTTCATCCACAAGACCGTGACCTTCCTGGCCCAGGAGGTGGCCGGGGCCTTCCCGGACACGCCGGTGTACTTCAGCCTGGGCAACAACGACGCCTACGCCGGGGACTACATGGTGACCCCGGAGGGTCAGTTCCTGGCCGACACGGCCAAGATCATCACCGACTACTTCCTGACCGACCCCGCCGCGGCCCCGGGCCTCGCGGCCAGCTTCGCCCACGGGGGCTATTACAGCCAGGACCTGGGGGGCGCCGGCTCGCTGCGGGTGCTGGGCCTGAACAGCATCTATTTTTCCAGCCAGTACGTGGACCCCCGGGGCGCGGAGAGCGGGTTTTCCCCCCAGGCCGACGAGCTGGCCTGGCTGGAGAACGAGCTGGCCGACGCCGCCTCCCAGGGGGACAAGGTCTGGCTCGTCTCCCACATCCCCCCCGGGGTCAGCGCCCACAACGCGGCCCACGACCAGGGCAACACCCCGGAAACCCTGGCCACGGTGCGGCCCTTCTGGGATGACGCCTACACCAGGGCCTACCTGGACCTCCTGGCCCGCTACCCGGACACGCTGGCCGCCGCGTTCGGCGGCCACACCCACATGGACACTTTCAACCTGACCTATGCCCCGGACGGCGGGGGGCCCACCTCCTTCCAGCACATCACCCCGGCGGTGAGCCCCGAGTTCGGCAACAACCCGGGATTCCAGATTTTCACCTATGACCCGGAGTCGTGGGAGCTGACCGGCCTGGCCACCCACCGGCTGGACGCCTCCCGCCCGGACGGGAGCTGGGAGCTGGAGTACGACTTCGGGACGACCTATGGCTTGGAGGGTTACAACCGCCAGGGCCTGGCTTCCCTGGCCGTGGACATCCTCACCGACCCTGCCGCGCGGAAGGCCTATCACCGCTACTACGTGGTGGACAATCTGGCGGCGGCTTGGTCCATGGATTTCCTGAAGGCTTATTGGCTGGGTTTGGTGGTGACCACCGGGGACGTGTACATGGGGGCCTACAACCAACTGCCGCCCACCTACTGAGCCCGGCCGGGGCCGCCGGCCACGCCGCGGCCCAACAGCGCGGCCCGCGCGGACAAAAAAAGGGGTGAACCGGCTTCCTGGGAAGCTGGTTCACCCCGGCTGCTTTTGGGGGATGGCGGAGAGGGAGGGATTCGAACCCTCGGTACCCCTTTTGGGAGTACACACGATTTCCAGTCGTGCTCCTTCGGCCAACTCGGACACCTCTCCGCGGCCGGAGGAGACCCCCGGCGCATCACTGGCCTGTAGTACCGGAAAGCCACGAAACTGTCAAGACCGGCAACGGGCCCAGGTGGATGGGCCACCGGAAAAGCGGGCGGCCGCCGAAAGAGGGGCGACCGCCGCGGCTAGATGACCACCGGCAGCTTGGTGGGCGCGGCGGGAGTTCCACTCGCCGGGCAACCGGCGACACGGCTTTTTAGCGGACTTCGCGCCCCAGACGCCCCCGTAGGCCGGCGCGCCCGGCCGCGGCTAGATGATCACCGGCAGCTTGGTGGGCGCAGCCTCGACCTCCCCGGACTTGCTGCTCCGGCCGCCGAGCCAGCCGGGGCGCAGCTCCAAGGCCCGGGCCGGCAGCCGGCCCCGCCGCACCGCCTCCAGGGCCAGGCGCCCGGGGGCCGAGGGATCTTCGCCGTAGACCGAGCGGGCCAACTCCTCCAGACGCTGCAACACGGCTTGGGCGTGGGTGCGGTGCCGGGGGTCGGCAGGGTCGAAATCCAGGAGGGTATAGGGCGCCGGGCCCAGGTACTTGCCCCGGGCGCTGGAGCCGTGGGACTCCAGGCGCGCCAGGTAGGCGGTGGCCGCGCGTTCCCCGGCCAGGTCCAGGGGCGCCACATCGCCCCGACCCCGGTTGGCGGCGTCCGCGAACTGGGCGCTGATCCACTGGTTGTAATCCGCCCCCCGGGAGTCGGCTTCCCGGCGGCCCTGGTTGAAGTAGGCCCACTGGGGATGTTCCCAGATGGGCTGAAAGTCCTCGAAATAGCTGGAGAGGACGCCCAGGCGGTAACGGCGCTGGCGGTCCCAGGCCCGGCTGAAATCCCGGGTGCGGTGGTACCAGACCCGGTGCCCGTAGGCGGGGTTGCGGGTCAGATCCAGCCGCTCCTCCAAGACCGCCTCGGCCGGGGTCAGGGCCGGGGGCTGGCCGGACTCCGCGGGTTCGCAAACCGCCTGGGCCACGGCCTCGCTCTCCAGGTTCAAGGCGGACAGCGCCCGCCGCAGGCTGTCCTGCACCTCTTCCGCGCCCAGGCCCGGGGCCAGGGGGGAAAGCTGCCGGAACAGCAGGGCGGCCAGGCGGTCCAAAAGCTCCAAGGCCTGCCAGGTGGCGTCGCGTTCTTCCTGGGGCGGCTCCGGGGCCGGGGGCGGGGACTCCCCCAGGTCGGCCAACAGCCCGGCCGTGGGGAATACCTTCAACTGGGAGCCCGGGCCATCTTTTTCCAGGTACACCTGCCCGGCCGCCTCCAGGGCTTGCAGGCGCCGCAGGAGGAGCTGTCTGGTCAGGCCGGAAGCCTCGCGCACCGCCTCGCCCGGGGCGTAGCCCTCTTGGTTGAGGTTGGCCTGCACCGCTGCCAACACGGCGGCGAGTTCCCGCGTCAGGGTCGGGACGGAAGGGACGGCCGGTTCGGCTGATTTATCCGTGGCGCTCATGCGAGGGCGCATCCTCCGGAAGCTGGCCGGTCGGCCGGCGGGACGTGGAACCAAAGGCGACACGCCGCGCCCGGCGGCCGGGCTCGGGTGAGATGGCGCCGGCGGGGGGCCTCCCCACCGGACCGGAACTCCGGGCAGGCCAACAGCCCTATGGTCAGTCCGGCCCCGGGGGAAGCAGCCCGGCTCTGCCGGGGCGGCCAAGGCGGCTGGGAGGGCGGAGTCTGGCCCACCGCGAGGCGGCTTGGCGCCGTTCTCGCGTTTTCATAATGCGCTTATCGTCGGGGATGTGCAAGCAATTCACTAAGGTGAGCGGGGTGGGGCCGCCTCAGTTGCGCCGGGTGGAAGCTTCCAAATCCAGGATCTTGGTGTTTCGCAGATAGTCGCGGGTTTTGAACTCGGTGATGTTCACCAAACGGTGCACGATCCCCCCCAGACGCAGGGATTCCTGGGCGATCAGGCTGGTCAGCTTCTGCTGCTCGGAGGGCAGGTGGTGGCGCTCCAAGAGCTGGGCCGCGGCCAAGATGGCGGTCAGCGGCTGATTGATCTCGTGGGCCGTGGCCCCGGCCGTGGCCATGGCCGCCTCCAGGCGGGCCTGCTCCTGCCGGCTGCGTTTCAAAAGATGCTCCGCCCGCACCGCGGCGATGCGGCGGGCCACCATCTCCCGGTCAAAGGGCTTGGGCAGATAGTCGTCGGCCCCGGAGCGCAACGCCCCGATGGCGCTGTCCAGGGTGCTGTGGGAGGTGACGATGATGAAAGGGGTGTCGGGCAGTTGTTCCCGCACCTTGGCCAGGAGGGTCAGGCCGTCCATGCCCGGCATGACCAGGTCGCAGAGGATCAGGTCCACTTCCCGGGCCTGACGCTCCAGAATCCCCAGCGCCTCGGGTCCCGAGGAGGCGGACAGGGGCAGGTGACCCAGGGATTCCATCATGTGGTGCAGGTACTGCCGGGCCGTGGCGGAGTCGTCCACCAGAAGCACTTTGAGTTGGGCTAGGTTGTCGGCCATGCCCAGTCAACCTCCAACAAGCTGAAAAAACGGCAGTAATCCCGACCAAGCAATTTTGGTAACCTGGGGCAGCATTTGCCAGGCAAATTTATACCAAGAACGAAGCCAAGGCCAGTGCCGGGCGAACTTTGCCGGAAAAGCGCTTCGCGGCCGGCTCAAACCCGGGGTGGCCCCGGCGGCCGGGGGGATTTCCAGAAAAAGCGGGCGGAGCGGGGAAAGCTCCCCGCTGGCGGGGAGGGGCGGGGAGGGGACCAGGCCCGGTCCTTTGACCCGCCGGCCCTTGGCGGGGCCGGAAGGGACCAAGCCCGCCGGCGGCGGCCCCGGCCACCGGGGGCCGCCGGGGTCAGCTCCCGCCCCGGCGAAGGGCGTGGTGCCTGCCAGCCCTCCACCGGGGCGGGAGCTTAGAACCTGCCGAACTCGTCGTCGTCCAGCTTGATGATGTCTTGGGGACGCACCACCCGGTCGGACGTCAATTCTTCCAAACCGGCCAGGCTCGCCTCTTCCGCGGGCTCTGAGGCGGCCGGCAGGGCGGCGGCGGAGCGGTTGGCCGAGGCCTGGGCGCGCCGGCCGGCTTCGTGGCTCAGGCGGAAACGGGCCAGCATCTGGCGCAGGCGGTCGGCCTGGCCGGCCAGCTCAGCCGCGGCAGCCGCGGTCTCCTCGGCGTTGGCCGAGTTCTGCTGGGTCACCTGGTCCACCTGGGACAGCCCGATGTTGATCTGGGAGATGCCCTCGGCCTGCTCCCGGGAGGCGGCGGCGATCTCGGCCACCAGGTCGGAGACCTTGAGCACCGCCTCGGTGATCTCGTTCAGGCTGGCCGCGGTTCGGCCCGCGATCTCGGTGCCCCGGGCCACCTTTTTCACCGAGCCCTCGATGAGTTCGGAGGTCTCCTGGGCCGCCTTGGCGCTGCGGCTGGCCAGGTTCCGCACCTCCTCGGCCACCACCGCGAAACCCTTGCCGTGGTGGCCGGCCCGGGCCGCCTCCACCGCCGCGTTCAGGGCCAGGAGGTTGGTCTGGAAAGCGATGTCATCGATGACCTTGATGATCTTGGCGATGCTCCGGGAGGATTCGCTGATCTCGCCCATGGCCTCGATCATGCCGCCCATTTGCTGGTTGCCCTGGCGGGCCGCCTCGCTGGCCGCGTCGGAGAGGTGGTTGGCCTGGGAAGCGGAATCGGCATTGGAAGTGGTCTGGGAGCCAATTTGCACCATGGAACTGGTGATTTCCTCCAGGCTGGCCGCCTGCTCGGCCGCACCCTGGGACAGGGCCTGGCCGGAATCGGTGATCTGGGAGGAGGAGGTGGCCACTTGATCCGCCGTGTCCCGGGCCTCGCCCACCAGGTCGTTCAAGGCGGCCAGCATCTCTTGCAGGGCCAGGCCCAGGGTGTCCCGGTCCGAGGCCAGGACGGCCTCGCGGGAAAGGTCGCCGGCCGCGATGGCCTGGGCCAGTTCGGCCTTGGTCTGCAAACTCCTGGCCATGGCGTCCAGGGAGGCGGCCAGCTGGGCCACCTCTCCCTGGCCTTCCACCTGCATGCGCTGAGACAAGTCGCCCTTCTCGATGGCCTGGGCCAGGGACACGCCCTTCTTGAGCACCCGGGTGATGGAGGCGGCGATCAACAGGCCCAAGGCCAGGATGCCGGCCACGGCCAGGATGGCCACCACCACCGAGGCCAGGAAGGTGGCGTCCTTGGAGGCCGTGTTGGCCGCTTCCATCTCGGCCAGGAAGGTCCGGGCCAGCTCCTGCAAGCGCCGGCTCAGCGCGTCCATCTCGCCCATGACTTTCTGGCTCTTCTGCCAGGACGCGGCCAGGGCTTGGCCCGTGGTGATCATCTCGGTGATGGGCTGGATCACCGCCTTGCCCGCGGCGGCGAGGTTTTCGTACTTCACGCCGCCCAGGATGGCGCCCAGGTTCTTCAGGTCCTTGGTCAGGCCCTCGGCCGTGACCTTCTGATCCTTGCGGTAGGTCTCCTGGTCGTGGAATACCAAGAGGAGGGCCAGGTTGAGCTGGAAGCGCTCCACCTCCTCCAAGAGGTTTTTGCTCAGGTCGGATAGCGAGATGAGGTTGGGGTCGTCGAACTGGCGGCCTTCGTAAAAGGCCTCGGTCTTCTTCTCCTCCACCCCATTCAGCACCTTTTCGCGGATCTCCGTGAGGAGCGCCACGGCTTTTTGGTGCTGCGCGGTCATCTGCTTCTTCAGCCCCAGGCTCAGCTCCTTCAACTGACCGAAATTGTTTTTGTAGGCCGACACGGCCTGGGAAAGGTCCTGAAAAGTCTGGCTCTCGCCCTGGTTGGCCGTCAGGGTCTCGCTCAGATCGGCCAGGGTATCCTCGGCGTCCTGGGCGTCGTTCTCATCCATATTGCGGGCCAGTTGGGCTTGTTGCGCGCGCAATTGCCCCACATCCTGCAAGACCCGGTTGGCCCAGGCGGACTGGGCATAGAAGGTCTCGAACGACCGCAGGGAATATAGGGTGATACCCCCCAGAACCGCGGCGGCCGCTGCCGCGAAAAACAGCAAGGTGTATATCTTGGCCCTGATAGAGGCATTTTTCAGCATCCGCGCATCTCCTGGTCAACCAGCCAATATCTTGGTGCAGGCGGCCCGGCGGCCGCAAACATCCCCTCGGTGTCGTCCTTGCCGACGTGCACCGCGCAGGTCAAATCTTATCCAGCCGGGGTGGGGGCGGCCTCCGGTCCGGGTCCCTTTCCCCGGGGGAAACGGCCCGGCCGGAGTTCACTCGGCCACACGGCGGCGGCGGATCAGTCCCCCGCCTCCTTTAAGGCCTGCTCCTTGGATATGCCATACTCGCCCACCGCCACGAAGAAATCCTGCCCGGGAACTCGCATGACGTAGGTCACCTTTTGGGAGGGGGCCTTCTCACCCAGCTTGGGCCACCAATACTCCACCCAACCATGTCCCGGCTGCCCGGTGGCAATGGCTTGGAATTCAGCCGCGAACATGTTGCCCTTCACGTCCTTCACCGCCATGAAATTCTTCCCCACCAGCTTGGGGTTGGGATGGGCCAACATTTTGCATTGCAGGTCCTGCACAAAAGCGTAGGGTTCCTTGGCCCATTGGCTGTTGGGGTCGTTGATTTCGGCCAGACCGGCCTGGCCCTTTTCGGCCAGCATCTTGGCCGCGGCCTCGGTTTTGGCCTTCACCTCTTTGGCCGTGGCCTGGGCCGAAGCCATTTGGGGCAGGGCGCCCAGGTAGAGGGCCAGGAGTCCCGCGGTCAGCCAGATCGCCAATTTTTTCATGCTGCTTACCTCCTCTTGTTCCCGAAAGTCACCATGCCTCCGGCCTTGGTTTGGCCGGAGACCCACGACATTTGGTAGGAGGGGCGTCGTCGCCCGGGCAGGCCTCCTGTGATCTCCTGATAAGGTCGGCTCCGCAAAGCTGCCGGAGTCCCCCCGGACCCTCTACTCAAATCTAACAGTTACGGCCGGGTCATTTCCCCGGAAAAAAATATTTATTAGACAAGTTGCCTTCCCCGGCCGGGAGCCGGCCGGGGAAGGCAGGGGCTTTGCCGTCTAGCAGGCTGTTGAAAAACAGCCTGTTAGGCGCGCCAGGGACCACCCCAAACAAGCTACAGCTTGTTTGGGGACCCCGGGGATGGCGCGCCAAATTGCGCGGCTTTGAAAAAGCAAGCAATTTGGAAAACTTGACAAAACCACGCTTTTGTCAAGTTTGGTTGAAAAAGGCCATGGAGGGACTTTTTCAACATCCTGCTAGTCGCCGGCCTCCTTCAGGGCCTGGTCTTTGGAGATGTCATACTCGCCCACCCCCACCAGGAGATCCTGGCCAGGCACGCGGATGATGTAGGTGACCTTTTGGGAGGGAGACTTCTCGCCCAGCTTGGGCCACCAGTACTCCACCCAGCCGTGACCGGGCTGGCCGGTGGCGATGGCCTGGAACTCGGCGCAGAACATGTTGCCCTTCACGTCCTTCAGGGCCAAAAAGTTCTTGCCGACCAGGCTGGCTTTGGGATGGGCCATCATGTTGCCCTTGAGATCGTGCACGAACACATAGGGCTCCTGGGCCCACCGGCTATTGGGATCGCTGATCTCGGCCAGGCCGGCCGGGCCTTTTTCCGAGAGCATCTTGGCCGCGGCCTGGGCCTTCTCCTTTATTTGGCTGGGAGTGGCCTTGTCGGCGGCCAGACAGGGAACCGCGACCAGGGTGAGCATGAGTCCGACCAGGGCGAGCCACACAACGCCTTTTTTCATGAGAACCTCCTGTTGCACTGGGTACGTGATCTTCCTGCCGGCGAGGCCGGCGGGAAACCATTTCACCAGGGGGGCGGCATGGCTCTGACGCAGGAGGACCGGCGAGCCGGGGACCGACCCCGGCTCCCCGCCGCGCGAGCCGCCTCAACCGAGTCCGGCCACGGCGGGGGCTGGCCACGAGCCGGGACGGCCCGGGTCGGCCGGGAGCCTCCAAAAATAAATTTGGAAAAAAACAATTCCCACCCGGCTCAGCCGGGGGGGGCGGTGGCGAGGGAGCCGGGCTCCTCCGCCACGGGGCAAACCGCATCCCCCTTGGAACCGTGCCCGGAGCCCAGGCTGGCAAGCGTGGCAGGCTGCCGGCCGACGCTCCGGAGCGTTCACGATTGCCCCACTATAGCAGCCAATTAATATTTTCGGAATGATATTTCTTTAATGAAAATATGCTTTCCGGAATAGTAATCAATCATTACTTGTCGGGCGCTTGCCCCCTCAGGGACGGTTCCGCCTTCCCGGCCGGGCCCGGGAGCCCCGGCCGGGAAGGCCGCCAAGCCCCGGCCGGCTAATCCCCGGCCTCCTGGCTGGCCTGCGCCTTGGAGATATCGTATTCACCCGCGCCCACCAGGAGGTCCTGACCCGGCACCCGCATGATGTAGGTGACCTTCTGGGAAGGGATCTTCTCGCCGATCTTGGGCCACCAATATTCCACCCAGCCATGGCCCGGCTGGCCGATGGCGATGGCCTGGAACTCAGCGGGGAACATATTGCCCTTGACGTCTTTCAAACCCAGGAAGTTCTTCCCGACCAGTTTCGAGTTGGGATGGGCGACCGCGTTGCCCTGCAGGTCGTACACGAAAACGTACGGCTCCTGGGCCCAGGTGCTCTGGGGATCATTGATCTCGGCCAGGCCGGTCGGGCCCTTTTCCGCTAGCATCTGGGCCGCGGCTTGAGCCTTTTCCTTCAACTGGGTGGCGGTGGCCTTGGCCGCCGCCCAGCCGCTACCCGTCTGCCAGCTCAGGATCAGTGCCGCTGCCGCCAAGCAGATCGCCCATTTCTTCATGCTTCTCGCTCCCATGGCTTTGGTGTTGAAGGGCAGGTTTCGAGACCGCCGGAGGGGGCCCGCTCCGCCGGGGGACCGGAAGCCGGGCCACCAACCCGGCCTCCCCGGGAGAAAGGGGCGCGGCCGGGGTCCTGGACCAGGGCGTCCGGCGCCTCAAACCGCGTTAGAGTGCTGTATCATAGCTGAAATGTAGCTACATTAGAACCAAATTTCTGAAAGCGACTATTTATTCATGAATAGGCGACTAAATTTCCCCTAAATTGAGGCCATTGCATGGTGAAACACATAAATCATGTTGATATTGTATCAAAACTGGCTGTGAAACATGATTACGGCAGGCAATGGCCGCTGCGGGCCAAGGATGGCCCGCCAAATTGCAAGCTTCAAAAAGCTTGCAATTTGTGAGGCTTGGCAAAACCCGGGCCCCCGGCAAGCTCTGCTTGCTGGGGTGGAGTCACGTTTTTGCCAAGCCGACATTGCATGGGGCAGGACGCCCCGTGCAATGCTCTCAAATTGAGCCGGTCCCCCTGGCGGCCTTGGGGAGCCGGGCCCGGCGAAGCGGGCCGTTGGCGCGGGCCCCCTGGGAGCAGGGAATTTAGCCGGCGGCAAGGTAGTTGGGGGGCGGGGTGCTTTTGGGTGACGGCGGGCAGGCGTGGCGGCCGGCGAATACCGCCCGCCCAAGGGACTGTCCCGAGCCTTCCCGGCGGGACGCGTGGCCAGCCGGGAAGGCCTGGGGGGAATCGCGTTTAGTCGCCGGCTTCCTGCAGGGCTTGTTCCTTGGAGATGTCGTACTCACCCACGCACACGATAAGGTCCTGGCCAGGGACCCGCGCCACGTAGGTGACCTTTTGGGAAGGGGCCTTCTCGCCCAGCTTGGGCCACCAGTACTCCACCCAGCCGTGGCCCGGCTGACCCAGGCCGATGGCCTGGAACTCGGCGGGGAACATGTTGCCCTTGACGTCCTTCAGGGCCAGGAAGTTCTTCCCCACCAGCTTGGGGTTGGGATGCGCCACCACGTTTCCCTTGAGGTCGTAGACGAAAACGTACGGCTCCTGGGCCCAGGAACTCTTGGCGTCATTGATCTCGGCCAGGCCGGCCTGGCCTTTTTCCGCCAGCATCTTGGCGGCCGCAGTGGCCTTTTCCTTCAACTGGGTGGCGGTCGCCTTATCCGCGGCCAGCCCGTCGCCAACCAGCGAGGCCAGGATAAATCCGGCAATTGCCAAACAAATCGCCCACTTCTTCATGCTTCTCTCTCCCGTCACAGATGTTTGATGGGGCAGGCTCCAAGGTCGCTGGCAGGGGCAGGCGCCGTCGGTAAACAGGTTGGCAGAGGCCTCACCCGGTTTCTCCCGACGAAAAGGTGGGCGTCCGGCTACCCCACAAGGGCGCCAGACGCCACCGGTTACGCTAGACTGGGCAGGATAACTGAAATATTACCTAATTGGAACAAGAATTCAACATATGAAAATAACTTTACAAACCGAGTCTGTCTGGCGGCTGGCCGCCCGGCTTGGCCGGCCCTGGCCCCATGCTCATTAGCGCCAGCCGCCGCACCGACGTGCCGGCCTTTTACACCCCCTGGCTGCTGGAGCGCCTGGCCGCCGGCTACTGCCTCACCCCCAATCCCTACAACCCCCGCCAGGTGGCCCGCCTGGACCTGCGTCCCCCGGCTCTGGAAGCCCTGATCCTCTGGAGCAAGAACCCGGCGCCCCTGTTGCCCCACCTGCCGGAGCTGCTCGCACGGGGAGTGCGCCCCAGCCTCTTGTACACCGTGAACGACTACCCCGCGGCGCTGGAGCCCGCGGTGCCGCCCCTGGCCCAGCGCCTGGCCACCTTCCGGGCCTGGGCCCGCCTGAGCGGGCCGGAGCGGGTGGTATGGCGCTACGACCCCATCCTCATCTCCCGCCACACCGACCCCGCCTGGCATGTGGCCACCTTTGGCCGGCTGTGCGGCGAGCTGGCCGGCTCCACCCGGCGGGTGAAGCTCAGCCTGGTGTGCTTCTACCGCAAGACCCTGCGCCGTCTGGCCCCCCTGGAGGCGGCGGGTTGGGGCTTTGAGCAAAACCCCCTGGCCCGGGACGAGGTGTGGGAGATGCTGGCCGGGATGGTCCGCCTGGCCCGGGAGGCCGGGATGGAGTTGACCGCCTGCGCCCCGGAGCACGATCTCTCCCCGGCGGGCCTCCGCCCCGGGGCCTGTATCAGCCCGGCCTGGCTGGCCGCGGCCTGGGGGCTCTCCTTCCCCCCCCGGCGCGACCCGGGGCAGCGGAGCCAGTGCCGCTGCCTGCCCAGCCGCGACCTGGGCTCGCCGGACACCTGCCTGCACCACTGCGTGTACTGCTACGCCACCCGGAGCGAGGCCGCGGCCCGGGCCAACCAGGCCCGCCACGATCCCCGCTCTCCCCGCCTGGTGGGCCTGGCCGGGGAGGACGACTCTCCCACCCTGTTCTGAACCGGCTCGGCCGCCGGCGAAAACTCCGGGGCCCGGGGCCCAGGGTTGGCCCAGCGCGCAAAACAACCCCGCCTTTTCCCTGCCGCGGACCTGGTTACCCGTCTTTTTCCCGCCACCTGACGGCCGCCGGCGGTCGGCAAATCGGAAAACCCGCCGCCTTTTTCGGGGCCACGCCACGCCCGAAAACCTTCAACAGGAAGGGGTTTCCCCCACCTTCTTCTTCCCCCTCCTCCTCAACAAATCCTCGGTAAAGGCTCGCCGGTGAGCATTTCCAGGGGGCGTTGGCCGCCCACGGCGGTGTTGAGCCAGACGCGGCCGGGGCGTGCGCTCTGGACTTGGCCGATGATTTGGGCTTTTTGGCCCAGGGGGTGGTTTTGCAGGGTTTGGCGGGCGGTTTCGGCCTGGTCGCCGGGCACGATGGCGATGAGTTTGCCTTCGTTGGCCAGGTAGAGGGGTTCCAGGCCCAGGAGTTCGGCCGCGCCGATGACCGCGGGGGAGAGGGGGATGGCGGCTTCGGTCAGTTCCAGGCCGGCCTCACTGGCCAGGGCGATTTCCTTCAAAGCGGTGGCCAGGCCGCCGCGGGTGGGGTCACGGAGCACGTGGGGGGTGACGCCGGCGGCGTAGAGGGCTTCCACCAGGCCGGTGAGGGGGGCGGAGTCGCTCACCAGCGGGCTGGTGAGGCCCAGGCCGGCGCGGGCGGCCATGATGGTCATGCCGTGGTCGCCCATGGTGCCGGAGACCAGGATGGCGTCACCGGCTTGGGCCAGGCTGGCGCCGACCCGGCGGCCGGGGGGGATGACGCCGATGCCGGTGGTGTTGATGAACAGGCCGTCGGCCTGGCCGCGGCCCACGACTTTGGTGTCGCCGGCCACCACGGACACGCCCACGGCTTTCGCGGCGGCCGCCAGGGAGGCCACGGCCCGCTCCAGCAGCTCCAGGGCCAGGCCTTCTTCCAGCACGAAGCCGCAGGTGAGGTAGCGGGGCTGGGCGGCCTGCATGGCCACGTCGTTGACTGTGCCGTGCACGGCCAGGCTGCCGATGTCGCCGCCGGGGAAGAACAGGGGGGTGACCACGAAGGTGTCGGTGGAGACAGCCAGGTCCAGGGGCGAGGCGGGCAACACCGCGGCGTCGTCCATGGGGGCCAGGAAGGGGTTGGCGAGGTGCTTGGCGAAGATTTCCTCGGTCAGCTCGCGGCTGGCCCGGCCGCCGGCCCCGTGGTCCAACAATACGGTGGTGGCGCGCATCGACTATTCCTCCCGCCGGTATTTGTACCAGGCCGCGCAGGTGCCTTCGCTGGAGACCATGCAGGGGCCCACGGGCTGGCCCGGATCGCAGACCTTGGCGAACAGGCGGCACTCCGGCGGCCGGATGAGGCCCCGGAGCACCTCGCCGCAACGGCAGCCGGCCGGCTCGCCCTTTTCCACCAGGGGCAGGTCGAAGCGCCGGGCCGCGTCCAGATCGGCGAACTCCTCGGCCAACACCAGGCCGCTGGCCGGGATCACTCCCAGGCCGCGCCAGGGGGCGTCGGCCGGGCGGAAAAGCTGGTTCATCAGGGCCACCGCGGCGGGGTTGCCCTGGGGGTGCACGGCCCGGCCGTACTGGATCTCCACCCGGGGCCGGCCGGCTTCCACCTGGCGGACCAGCATGAGGAGCGAGGCCAGGATGTCCACCGGCTCGAAGCCCGAGACCACGCAGGCCTTGCCAAAGTCCCGGGCCGCGGGCTCGTAGACCTGGGAGCCGATGACCGTGGTGACGTGGCCGGGGCAGAGGAAGCCGTCGATGCCCAGCTCCGGGCCGGTGAGGAGGGCGGCCAGCGCCGGGGGCAGGAGCTTGTGGGCCGAGAGGAAGGAGAAATTGGCCAGGCCCCGCTGGCGGGCGGTGAGGCCCGCGGCGGCCACGGTGGGCGCGGTGGTCTCGAAGCCGATGCCCAGGAACACCACCTGGCGGTCCGGGCGGCCCGCGGCCAGATCCACGGCGTCCAGGGGGGAGTACACCACCTCCACCGCCGCGCCCCGGGCCCGTTCCAGGGCCAGGGAGCCCACGGTGCCCGGCACCCGCACCATGTCCCCGAAGGTGGCCACCACCACCTCGGGCCGGCGGGCCAGCTCCACCATGCGGTCGATCTCGCCGCCGGAGGTGACGCAGACCGGGCAGCCCGGGCCGCTGATCAATTCCACGGTGGGGGGCAGGAGGCCGGTGATGCCGTGGCGGGCGATGGCCATGGTGTGGGTGCCGCACAGCTCCATGAAGCGGACCGGCCGGGAGGATTCCTCCCGGAGGCGCTGGGCCAGCTCCCGGGCCAGGGCCGGGTCGCGATACTCATCCACGTGTTTCATGCGTATCCGTGTTCCTTTGGCGGGCCATCCGTGTCCCAATTAGAGACTGTTGCACAAGGCTCCATGCCTTGTGCAACGATCGGCTTGGCAAAAGCGTGGTTTTGCCAAGCCTCACGAATAACAAACCTTTCAGGTTTGTTATTCGGCGGGCCAT
>JAHLLK010000091.1 GCA_020444165.1 Deltaproteobacteria bacterium
GTGGGGGGAAGGACCCTTTTTTTCAAAAAAGGGTCCTTCCCCCCACATCTTCCCCCTTCTCCGAAAGACTCAGTACATCCGATGCCGGAACAGCCAGCCCGCGAAGATCAGGGCCACCAGGCCGATGAGGCCCATGGGCCAGAACTGCGGCCACAGCACTTCCAGGGTGGCGCCTTCCAGGTAGATGCCCCGCACCACCACCAGGAAGTAGCGCAGGGGGTTCAGCAGGGTCAGGCGCTGCACGAGTTCCGGCATGTTGGCGATGGGGGTGGCGTAGCCCGAGAGGATCACCGCCGGCACCAGGAAGAGGAAGGCGCCCAACAGGCCCTGCTGCTGGGTGGCGGCCAGGGAGGAGATCATCAGGCCCACCCCGATGGCCGAGAGGATGAAGAAGAAGAGCCCCAGGTAGAAGGTGCCGATATGGCCCAGGAACGGCACCTTGAACCACACCACGGCCATGGCGCCGATGAAGCTCGCCTCCACCAGACCGATGATCAGGCCGGGCAAGGCCTTGCCCAACAGCATCTCCACCGGCCTGAGCGGGGTGACCAGGAGCTGGTCAAAGGTGCCCTCCTCCCGCTCCCGGGCCACGGAGAGCGCGGTGACCACCAGGGTCACCACCAGGGTCAACAACCCCACCAGCCCCGGCACGATGAACCAGCGCGACTCCAGGTTGGGGTTGAACCAGGCCCGGCTGGTGAGCACGGCCAGCGGCGGGGGGATGCCCTGGCGGTCGGACCAGTCCTGGTTGAATTGGTTGATGATTTGGCGGGCGTAGCCCAGGGCGGTCATGGCCGTGTTGGAGTTGCGGCCGTCCAGGATGACCTGCACCGCGGCCGGCCGGCCCAAGAGGAGGTCCGCGCTGAAGCGGGAGCCCAGGGAGACCACCATCAGCACCTCGCCCCGGTTGATCAAGTCCTTGGCGTCCTCCAGGCGGTTCAGGCGGCCGGCCAGCTTGAAGTTGGGCGAGAACTGGAAGCGCTCCAACAGGTCGCGGGAGGCCCGGCCCGGGTCCTGGTTGTAGATGGCGTAGGGCACGTCCTTGAGGTCGTAGGTGGCGGCGTAGCCAAAGACCATGAGCTGCAGGATGGGCGGCAGGATCAGAATCATGCGGCCCTTCTTGTCCTTCAAGAGGGCCAGGAATTCCTTCTTCATCAGGGCCAGGATGCGCGCGATCATAAACCCATTCCCCGGTTGAACCCGCCGGTCAATCCAGCCGCTTTTTGGTCTTGAGCCGCACCAGCAAGAGAAACACCACCCCCATGACCGCCAGGGCCCCGCTGTTCACCAGGATCACCGGCCACACGTCGCCGGCCAGGAACACGGTGTGCAGGATGGCCACGTAATAGCGGGCGGCGATGACGTGGGTGATGGCCTGCACCACGGCGGGCATGCTGTTGATGTCGAAGATGAAGCCCGAGAGGATGAAGGCCGGCAGGAAGGTGGCCACGATGGCCGCCTGCCCGGCCACGAACTGGTTGCGGGCCAGGGTGGAGATCAACAGCCCCATGCCGAGCGCCACCAGGAGGAACAGGGCCGAGGTGCTCATCAAGGCCGCCAGGGAGCCCCGGAGCGGCACCTCGAAGACCCACACGGCCATGGCCACCGAGAGCAAGAGCCCGCCCAGGCCCAGGATGAAGTAGGGGATCAGCTTGCCCAGGAGGATCTCCCGCACGGTCACCGGGGTCACCAACAGGGCCTCCATGGTGCCCCGTTCCCATTCCCGGGCCACCACCATGGAGGTGAGGAGCGCGCCGATCAGGGTCATGATCACCGCGATGAGCCCGGGCACCAGGAAGTTGGTGCTCCGCACCTCGGCGTTGAACCAGATGCGGTGCTCCAGCTGGGCGGCCTGCTGGGGCCGCCGGCCCAGGGATTGGGCGTAGCGTTGCAGCCAGGCCTGCCACAGCCCCTCCACGTAGCCCTGCACCAGCCGGGCGGTGTTGGCGTCCACCCCGTTCAGGGAGAGCGAGATCGGCGCGCCGCCCCCGGTCCAGACCCGGCGGGCGAAGTTGTTCCTCAGCCAGAAGATGCCCTGCACCTTGCCGGCCAACAGGTCCGCCTCGGCCGTGGGCAGGTCGGCATAGCGCTGGGGCCGGAAATAGGGCGAGTGCTCAAAGGAGGCGGCCAGGTCCAGGGCCGGGGCGGAGTTGTCCTCCAACACCAGGGCCAGGGGCACGTGGTTGGCGTCCAGGGACACCCCGTAGCCGAAGATGAACAAGAGGACCGCCGGCAGGGCAAAGGCAATGGCCAGGCTGGAGGGGTCGCGCACGATCTGCAGGATCTCCTTGCGGATCATGCCCCACAGCCGCCGCCCGCCCCGGCTCATGCCGCCGCTCCCTGGGCCCGGGCCTGCGCCCGGGATTCGATGAGGCTGATGAAGGCGTCCTCCATGTTGGCCTGGCCGGTGCGCTCCTTCACCTCGGCCGGGGTGCCCCGGTCCAGGATCTCCCCCTGGTCCATGATCACCAGGCGGTCGCAGTACTCGGCCTCCTCCAGGAAATGGGTGGTGATCAGCACGGTAACCCCGCTCTCGGCCAGGTGGTTGATGCGCCGCCAGAAATCCCGCCGGGCCAGGGGGTCCACCCCGGAGGTGGGCTCGTCCAGGAACAGGATGCGCGGCTCGTGCATCAGGGCGGCGGCCAGGGCCAGGCGCTGCTTGTAGCCCAGGGGCAGGTTGCCGCTCATGGCCCCGGCCACCTCGGCCAGGCCGAATTCGGCCAGGGCCCAGGCCAGGCGCTCCTTCTGCCGCGCGCCTTTGAGGCCGTAGGCCCGGCTGAAAAAGTCCAGGTTTTCCCGCACGGAGAGGTTGGCGTAGAGGGAGAAGCGCTGGGCCATGTAGCCGATGCGGGCCCGGGCCTGGGCCGCGGCGGTGCGGAGATCGCGGCCGGCCACCGACAGCGAGCCGCCGCTGGCCGGCAACAGGCCGCAGAGCATGCGGAAGGTGGTGGATTTGCCGGCGCCGTTGGCCCCCAACAGCCCGAACACCTCCCCCTGGTACACCCGGAAGCTGATGCCCTTGACTGCGGTGAAGGAGCCAAAGCGCCGCACCACGTCTGCCACCACGATGACCTCCTCCGGGGTTCCGCCGGCCGGCGCGGTCGCGGGTTCCGGCGGGTCCATGGCGACCGGCGCGACCGGAGCGGCCGGGGCGGCCGGGGTCCCGGGCTCCGCGGCCCCGGCCTTCTCCTCCTTGAGCCGGATCACGAAGCTGTCCTCGAAGCGGGGCGGGCTCTCGGTCACCGCCACCCCCGTGGCCCCCGGCAGCCAGGCCGCGGGGTCGGGCCGGGCCTCCCGGGCCAGCACCACCCGGGCCCCCTGGCTGTGGATCAGGGCGTCCAGAATGCCCGGGGCCGCGGCGAGCCGGCGCTGCAAGGCCCGGCGGGGGATGCCCGGGGCGGAGACCAGGAAGCTCCGGCCCTGGGCCTCGCGGCTGAAGTCGCCGGGCGCGCCCTGGCCCAGCACCCGGCCGCGGTGCAAGAGGATCACCTCCTGGCAGCGCTCGGCCTCGTCCAGATAGGCGGTGCTAAGGAGTACGGCCAGGCCCTTTTCCCGCACCAGGCGGTAGACGATGGCCCACAGCTCCCGGCGGGACAGGGGGTCCACCCCCACCGTGGGCTCGTCCAGGAGGAGGAGCTGCTTTTCGGCCACCAGGGTGCAGGCCAGGCCCAGCTTCTGCTTCATGCCGCCGGAGAGGTCGCCGGCCAAGCGGCCGGTGAAAGGGCCCAGGCCGGTCATGTGCAAGAGCTCCTCGTAACGGGGCGGCCGCTCGGCCGGGGCCAGGCCCTGGAGGTCGGCGTAGAGGTCCAGGTTCTCCTGCACCTTCAGGTCCTCGTACAGGCCGAAGCGCTGGGGCATATAGCCCAGGGTGGATTGCACCGCCTGGGGCTCATGGCCCACGTCCCGGCCCAGCACGGAAAGGGCGCCCTCGTCAGCGGGCAGGAGCCCGGCCACCAATCGCATGAGGGTGGTCTTGCCCGCGCCGTCCGGGCCGATCAGCCCGGTGACCCGGCCGGGCCAAGCGGTGAGGCTCACCCCGTCCAGGGCGGTCACCACCCGGCCGCCGGTGGTGAAGGTCTTCTGCACCTGGTCCACGGCCAGAACCGGCTGGTCCGGCTGGTCCGGCTGGTCCGCCGGGCCGCCCGGGGGGGCAGCCGCGGGCTGGTCCGGGGGCGGTTGAGGGATGGGGCTCATGACTCCGGGCAGGGGGTGGCGCCGGCCGCGCCGCCGTTCCCGGGCTGGTCCAGGGGGATCCGCACGGTCACCGGCATGCCCAGGCGGAGCTGGCCCTGGGGGTTGCAGGCGTGGATGCGCACCCGGTACACCAGCTTGGTGCGGAGCTCCCTGGTCTCCACCTGCTTGGGGGTGAACTCGGCCGAGGGCGAGATGTAGCCCACCCAGGCCCGGTAGGGATGGTCCGGAAAGCTGTCAGTGAGGATCTCGGCCCGCATGCCCGGGGCCACCCGGCCCAGATCGGGCTCCTCCACAAAGGCCCGCACCCACACCGGGTTGGTCAGGGCCAGGGTCAGGGCCGGGCTCTGGGGCGAGGCCATGTCCCCGGGCTCCATGATGCGGTCCTGGATCACTCCGTCCGAAGGGGCGTAAAGCTCGGTGTCGGCCAGCTCCCGGGCGGCCAGGCGCTGGGCGGCCTCGGCCGCGGCGAGCTGGGCCCGGGCCGCGTCGATGTCCTCCTGGCGGGGGCCTTTGATGGCCAGGGTCAGGGTCTGGTCCGCCGCGTCCACCCGGGCCTTGGCCGCCAGATAGCGGGCTTTGGTGTTGTCGAAGTCCTGCTGGGAGATGGCCTTGGTCTGCACCAGGGTCTGACGGCGCTGGAAGTACTTCTCCACGTCCCGGAGGTTGGCCTGGGCCTCGGCCAACTGCGCCCGGGCCCGGGCGATCTCCTCGGGCCGGCTGCCGGCCAGGAGCCGGGCCAGGACCTGCTCCTGGCCCGCCACCGCGGCCTCGCTCTGGGCCAGGGCGGCCTGGTAGCGCACCGGGTCCAGCACGGCCACCAACTGGCCCGCCTTGACCTGGTCGCCTTCCTGCACGCGGATCTCGGCGATGCGGCCGTTGGCCTGGAAAGCCAACCGCACCTCGCGGATGTCCACGTTGCCGAACAACAGCACCGCGTCCCGGGAGGCGGGCGGGCCGGCGTAGAACTTGAAGTAAACGCCGGCCCCCACACCAGCCAGGATCAGGATAAGCAAGACAGGCAGCACAGCCTTGGGTGGTTTCACTTCTCGGGACCTCCAACGAGGGTGGCCAGGCCAGGGGCGGAACCCCCTGGGAAGACCTCAACCAGCCTTCGGCTGGCTGAGGCTCCGGAAGGTTGCCGCCAGTTCCCAAACTACGCCAAAGCCAAAAAGGAGACAAGGGATTCGGGTAATTGAAAGGCGCGGCCGGGCGGCAGCCCCTTAATTTCGACGCTTGGCAAGCCGGCCCGCGTTATCTTAAGGTATATGCTTGCAGGATTGCTCCAAACAACTGCCCCTTGTTCACAAGGAATAATCGGATTGAGCGCGCAAGTCCTGACCCTGGAAGACTGGTTGCGACGCACCGGCCTGCCCTTGGTGCTCCTGGACCGGGAGTGCAAGGTGCGGGCCTACACCCCGGCCGCCGCCGAGATGCTGGACCTCACCGGCGAGAGCGCCGGGCGCCACCTGTCCGCCAACCCCAGCCTGGCCGGGCTCACCGGTCTGGAGGCCCGCTTGGCCGAAGCCCTGACCCCGGCCGGGCCGGGGAGCCTGGTCCTGATGGTGGATGACCGCTATTTCGAGGCCACCCTCACCCCGCAGCCCGCGGAAGCGGAAGAGCCCGGCGGCCTGCTCCTGCATTTGCAGGACGTCACCCAGGCCCGCCGCGACGCCGAGGAGCTGCGCCGCCAGAACCAGATGCTCCAGGCCTCCCAGGAAGAACTCCGGGAGTCCCAGGCCGCGCTCCGCTCCGCCTTCCGCTCCAAGGAGGCCAGCCTGGGCCGCCTGCGCGCCCTCTTGGATTTCTCCGCCGCGGCCATGGAGCAACCCGGGATACCGGAGCTGGAGCAAAGCATCGCGGCCACGGCCCGGGCGATCACCGGGGCCCGCGAGGCCTTCCTGGCCCGCCGCGAGGGCACGGGGGCCCTGGTCTGGCGCGCCGGGGCCGGCCCAGGCGCCCCGCCCGGCAACTCCCCGGATCAGCCGGCGGATATGCCCGCTCCGGAGCTGTGCCAAAACCTGTTGGAGGGCCGGGGCTCACTCCGGCTCACCGACTGGGAGCTCGGCGACTTGCCCCTTTGGCCCAGAAGCCGGCCCGGCGCCGCGGCCCTGCGGGGGCTCCTGGCCGCGGCGCTGTTGGAGGAGGGCGAGGGACACCGGGGCTTCCTGGCGGTCACCGACCGGGCCGAGGGCGGCGACTTCACCCCGGACGACGAAGCCGCCCTGACCCACCTGGCCTCCCTGGCCTCCCTGGCCCTGCACCACCTGGCCGCCCGGGCCGAGGCCACGGAGAGCAAGGAAATCCTGGACGCCCTCATGGAGCACGCGCCGGTGGGGCTGACCATCGCCGCCGGTCCGGAGGTGCGCCTTCTGCGCTCCAGCCGCTGGGGCCTGGAGCTGGCCGGGTTCGACGTGGCCGAGGTGAACCGCCGGGGGTACCGGGAGCATGGCCTTTCCGCGGGCCTCTTCCGGGCCGACGGTGTGACCCCTGCCCGGGGGGACGAGCTGCCCTTGACCCGCGCGGTCCTCCAGGGTGAGGTGGTCCGCAACGAGGAGTGGGTCATCCAGGCGGCGGACGGCCGCAAGGTGCCCCTGATCTGTGACGCCGGGCCCGTCCGCGACCGCCACGGCCGGGTCACCGGCGGGGTGGTGTGCTGGCGGGACATCACCGAACTGAAGGAAAAGGAACGAGATCTGGAAGAGAGCCGCAACCTCTACCAGATCATGGGGGAGACCGTGCCCTACGGCCTGTGGCGCACCGACGCCCAGGGGCATTGCACCTACGTCAGCCAGTCCTTCCTGGAATTGGTGGGGCAGACCCTGGAGGAAGCCATCCAATTCGGCTGGACCCAGGCCTTGCCCCCGGACGAGGCCGCGGCCACCACCCGGAAATGGCTGGAGTGCGTGGCCAGCGGTTGCGACTGGGAGCAGGAACACCATTTCCGGGGCCGGGACGGCCGGAGCCACACCATCCTGGCCGTGGGCCGGCCGGTGCGTAATCAGATTGGTGAGATCACCTCCTGGGTGGGTTGGAACCTGGACATTACCGCCCGCAAACGGGCCGAAGCGGCCCTGGCCGACAGCGAAGCCCGGTTCCGGGCCATCTTCGAGGAGGCCACGGTGGCCATCTGCCAGGTGGATCTGGACGGCCATTTCCTGCGGGTGAACCACAGCGCCCAGGAGTTCTTTGGCTTCGGGGCCAAGGAATTGGCCCAGATGAACTTCCGGCAGGTGACCCACCCGGATGATCTGGCCGCGGACCTGACCCAGATGGAGCGCCTGCTCCGGGGCGAGGCGGACTCCTACAGCCTGGAAAAGCGCTACCTCAGAAAAGACGGCAGGGTGGTGTGGGGCCTGTTGCACGGCGCGGTGGTGCGGGACGGCCTGGGCCGGCCCCAATACTTCATCGCCGCGGTGGAGGATATCACCCAGCTCCGCCGGGACGCCCAGGTTTTGGAGCAGGCCAACCAGGAGCTTTCCCAGTTCGCCTATGCCTGCTCCCACGACCTGAAGGCCCCGCTCCGGGCCATCAGCAACTACGCCAGCTTTCTGGCCGAGGATCTGGCCGGCAAGCTGCCCCCGGAGCAGGAAAGCTATCTGCGGAGCCTCCGCGGGGCTGCCCGGGAGGGCGAGAAGCTGGTCAACGACCTCCTGGAGTTGTCCCGCTTTGGGGAGACCGGCCGGGGCCCGGCCCGCTCTCACCTCTCCGAGGCCGTGGAGCAGGCCTTGCAGCTCCTGGACCCCCCGCCGGAGGTGGAGGTGGTCCTGCCCCCGGCCTGGCCCGAGGTGAAGGCCGAACTGTCCCTGGTGCAGCAGATCATGCTGAACCTCTTGTCCAACGCCCTGAAATTCAACCAATCCTCCCCCAAAAGGGTGGAGGTGGGCTGGCGCCTGGCCGGGATGGGCTGGGTGGAGGTGTTCGTGCGGGACAACGGGGTGGGCTTCGAGGCCCGCTACCACGACCAGCTATTCCAGGTATTCAAGCGGCTCCACCCCCGGGAGGAGTTCGAGGGCACCGGCCTGGGCCTGGCCCTGGTGCAAAAAGGGGTGCAGAAGCTGGGCGGCCGGGTCTGGGCCGAGTCCACGCCGGGAACGGGCAGTACTTTTTACTTCACCCTGCCGGTGCCGCCCCTCCCGCGGGAGGACGCGGAGTAGGCCGGACCCCGGGCCCGGGGCGGGCGGAGTAGGGCGCGGTTGCCGCGGAGGACCTCGGCTGGCGGGAAACCGCGGAAATTCACCCTTGGCGGACCCCCGGGGGAGGAGGACCGGCCTGGCTATCTCCGGCGGCCTCCCGGCCATCCGCCGGCGGCGGGTCCTCCACGTACAGCCGCTCGAAGCTCTTCATGATGAAGTCCACGGTTTCCGGTCTGATGTGCCGGCCGTCGGACGTGTAGTGCTCCCGCGGGTCGTTGCGCACGATCTCGTAGCTGGGCATGTAGTAGATCTCCGGCCGGGCAGTTTGCACTTCCAACACCGCGGCGTGCAGCACGGACTTGCTGAACTGAGTGGCCACGTAGGGACCCAGGTGGCCGCGGTAGGTGAGGCTCAGGGGCACCGGCGAAACCGAGAACAGGAATCTTACCCGCGGGTTGTGACGACGCAGGGTGTCGATGGAGTACAACAGGCACTCCACCACTTCCCGGTAGCTCAAGTTGTGGAATTCATGGCGGCCGGGGTCATGGACCTCCCGGAACGGCACCCCGAAAAAAGCCGCGCGGTCCTCCCGGTTCCACCACAATTCGGTCAGCCCCAAGGTGAGCACCACCAGACGGGCCGCGGAAAGCAGGCGGCGGCTGGTCGCGGCGTAGGCTGCCAGGGCCTCGCGGGCTTGTTCCGGGGTGTCCCCCAGAGGATAGGACCCGCGGTGATCATCGGCTTTCCGGAAGGGATCATAATATTTCCCGCCCAGCCGCCACCAGAGTTCCCGCGGCCGCCAGGTCTCGGGTTGGAAGGATTGGCGCACGATCTGGGCGAAGGAGAGGGGATTGTAGATAACCCCCCAAGGGTGGGGCAGCAGGTGGTAGCCCTTTTCCCGGAGCCAACCACTAAGTTGCTGGGCAAAGCAGCTCCCTATGGCCACGGTGGGGATGTCCCGGTTGATGATCTTGGCTCCCTGAAACGCCCCGATTATTTCCTCCGGGGGATAGGGGCAGACCCGCAGATAATGCCCCACCTCGGCCTGGGCCAGAAGTTCCGGAGCCAACCGGCCGGTCAGCTTGGCCAACCAGCTCTCTTTGTATTCCAACTCCTGGGCCATGGCGCTCTCCGCATAACACCGCCTTGCGGGCGGGGTAACCCAGCCGGGGGGCAAGAGAAACCCTCCCACCCCCCGGCGACGGCTCCTGGCGGGCAGAGGTTAATTTGTCGCCGCCTGACGGGAATAGATGTTAAAATTCCTTCCACATAAAACCCCACCCGGGTCTCCTTGTCCACTGCTTAGTACCCCCTGCATGGTCCCTCCCGGGTATCAAAACTCTAACACCGACAGGGCGGGCCGCCGCTCGCCGCGCCCGGGGGCCGCGAGGCCTCCCTCCGGGAGTGAGGATATCGGTTTCATGCCCATGTTCGCCGCAGCCCCCGCCGAGATCCTGAACATCCTGCTGGTGGAGGACAACCCCCACGACCAAGTGAGCTTCGGCCGCGCCCTCCGGGGACAATTCCCTCACGAGATCAATACCTTTTGCACGGCCGAGGAGGTCCTGGCCCTGCCCGCGGAGGCCATCCTGACCGCGGACGTCATCGTGGTGGATCACGGGTTGCCCGGGCTCTCGGGCCAGGAGCTTTGCCGCGAGCTGCAGCGCCACCAGGCCTGCCCGCCCCTGGTGGCCCTCACCGGCCAGGGCTCGGAGCGGCTGGCCGTGGAGTACCTGAAGGGCGGAGTGGCCGATTACCTGGTCAAGGACTGGCAGGGCGGCTATTTGGAGATGCTGCCCATGGTGCTCCGGGAAGTGGTGCGCCGGCGGCGGGAAAGCCTGGCCCTGCAGAACGCCGAGCTGGAGCTGATGGAGGCCGGGGTGCGGCGGCGCACCCTGTTGGACGGCCTGGCCGTGGGGGTCCTGTCCCTGGACCACCAGCTCCGGGTGGTGGAGATGAACCGCACCGCCGAGGAGCTGACCGGTTGGCGCGAGCTGGAGGCCCTGGGCCACTCCTGCCGTGACGTGCTCCACGCCGATCTCTGCCAGGCCGACTGCCCGCTCAAGCAGAGCGTGGAGGCCGGCCGGGCCGTGGGCCCCCTGGAAGCCAGCCTCTTGCAGCCCGACGGGAGGCAGCGTCCCCTGAGCTACACCCTGGCCCCGGTGCTGGGCGGGGACGGGGTGCTGTTGGGGGCGGTGGCCGTGTTCCAGGACATCAGCCTGAACAAGGCCCTGGAGCAGGAGCGTTCGGCCATGCTCTCCATGCTGGTGCACGACATGAAGACCCCCCTGGTCAGCATCAAGGGCTTTGCCGGCCGCCTGTTGGCCAAAGGCGGCGAACTGAACCCGGAGCAGCACCGCACCTACCTGGAGATCATCTCCCGGGAAGCCGGCCGCCTGCAAAAATTGGTGCTGGATTTCCTGGAGTCCTCGCGCCAGAACCGGGGCGGGCTGGCCTTGGACCGCCAGCCCCATGACTTGGCCGCCCTGGTGGTCCGTCTCGCCGAATCCTTTGCCGCCCGGGCCGAGGAAGCCGGGGTGGCGATCAACCTGGAACTGCCGCCCGGGGGCCTCTGCCTGACCTTGGACCCGGTGCGCCTGGAGCAGGCCCTGGGCAATCTGTTGGACAACGCCCTGGCCTTTTCCCCGGCCGGGGGCCGGGTGCGGGTCTGCCTGGCCCCGGAGGGCGCCGGCTGCCGCCTGGAGGTGGCGGACCAGGGACCGGGCATCAGCCCCGAGGATCTGCCCCAGCTCTTCCGCCCCTTTTTCCGCAGCCAGAACCAGCCCGCCAAGCGGTCCGGCTTCGGCCTGGGCCTGGCCGGAGTCAAGTCCATCGTGGAGAGCCACAACGGGCACATCGAGGTGATCAGCCAGCCGGGCCGGGGCAGCCGCTTCGTGCTTCATCTGCCGGCCGGGCCGGAGCCCGGGGACCCGGCTTGAGCCCGGCGCGGGTCCCCGCGCCAGGCCCCTCTATTCCGCGGCCGGTTGGCCCCCGTCCCGCGCGAACCAGTGCTCCACCCGCCACACGTCCGGCTCGATGACCTCCTTGGTATAGGGCCCCAGCTTGCCGAACACCTTGAGCATGGCCTTGTTGGAGCCGAAGGACACGGCCCAGAACCCGGGCACGCCCTTCTTCTTGGCATAGGCCGTGAGGTGGTCCTGCAACACGGTGCCCAGCCCGGTGCCCTGCCAGTCGTCGTGCACCGTATAAGCCACCTCGGCCAGGCCGGTGGGATCGCCCAGGGCGTAGCGCCCCATGCCCACGATCTTCTCCCGTCCCTGGGGACCGGTGGTGGCCACCAGGGCCATGTCCTTGTCATAGTCCAGGTTCACCAGGCCCTGGGCCGTGACGTGGGGCAGGGCGCGCACCGGCCGGAAGTAGCGGTTGTAGATGGTCGCGTCGGAATGGGAATAGAAGAACTCCTGCATCAGGATCTCGTCGGTGGGCTTGATGGGCCGGAGGCTCACCTGGGCCCCGTTGCCCAAGACCGCGGTGGTCTCGGCCCACTCGGGGTAAAGGTCCTGTTCGGCGGTCAAGAGGATCTGGTCCGGGTACACGTAGGCCTCGGCCTTGGCCTGGTCCAGGAGCTCCTGGCGGAAGTGGGGATGGGCGATGTTGATCAGGGCCAAGGCCCGCTCCCGCACGGTGCGGCCCTTCAGGTAGGCGATGCCGTACTCGGTGACCACGTAATGCAAATCGCCCCGGGTGGCCACCACGCCGGCGCCTTCCCCCAGATGGTGCACGATGCGGCTCTTGTCCCCGGCCCGGTTGGTGCTGGGCAGCACCATGATGGAGCGTCCGCCCCGGCTCATGGCCGCGCCGCGCATGAAGTCCAGGCGCCCTCCCAGGCCGGAGTAGAAGCTGTAGCCCAGGGATTCGCTGGAGACCTGGCCCGAGAGGTCCACCTCCTGGGCGCTGCCCACGGAGACCATGTTGTGGTTCCGGGCGATGTCCAGGGGGTTGTACACCACCTCGCTGGGCAGGAACAGGAAGTTGGGGTTCAAGTCCACGTAGTCGTACATGCGGCGGCTGCCGATGCAGAACGAGGCCACCACCCGGTGGGGGTAATGGTTCTTGCGGTCGCCGGTGATCACCCCGTTATCCAACAGGTCGATCATGGCGTCGGCCACCACCTCGGTGTGCAGCCCCAGGTCCCGTTTGTCGCCCAGGTGGCCCAGGACCCCGTAGGGGATGTGGCCGTAGCCGATGTGCAGGGTGTCGCCGTCGTTGATGAGCTTGGCCACGTGCCCGGCGATGCGCGCCCCCACCTCGTCCAGCGGCGGGTACAGGAATTCGGCCAGGGGCTCGTCCTCCTCCACAAAGGCGTCGAAGCGGGACACCGGCAGGAAGGTGTTGCCCATGGTGCGGGGCATGAAGTGGTTCACCTGGGCGATGACCTTCTTGGCCGTTTCGGCCGCGGCCCGGGCCACGTCCACCCCGATGCCCAGGGACACCCAGCCGTGCTCGTCGGGCGGGCTCACCTGGATGAGCGCCACGTCCAGCTCCACGTCGCGGCGCCGGAACAGGTCCGGAATCTCGTGCATGAAGGCCGGGGTGTAGTCGGCCCGGCCCCGGTTCACCGCCTCGCGGGTGCTGGGGCCGATGAAGAAGGCGTTGTGCCGGAAGCGGCGGTCAAAGCGCTTCTCGGTGTAGGTGGGCTCGGACAGGGTGATGAAGTGGAGGATCTCCACGTCGTGCAGATCGTCGGCCCGCTGCATCAGGGCCTGCACCAGGGCCCGGGGCTCGGCGCAGGCCGAGCCCACGAAGACCCGGGCTCCCCGCCGCACCAGGCGGAGCGCCCGCCCGGCCGTGGTTTTGCGCGCTCGGTAAATCTCCCGCCAGCTCATGGCCCACCTCCTTGGCAGCCCCGGCTTCTTTCCGAGGATTTTCCCAGCCTAGCACGGGCCGGGCCCCGCCACCAGAGGGTTAGTATCCGGCCCTTCCGGTCATCCCGCCAAACCCCGGGGAGGCCCGAAGCCCTGGAAGCGGGCGCCCGCCGGGGCCTCGCCCCAGGGGTGGGCGGCCCCGGGGCGGACCAGCACCCGCCAGGCCCCGGCCGGGGTGGCCAGCTCGGCCCACAAGGGCCCCAACGGCGGCGGCGGCACCCGGGCGGGGCCGGTGAGCGGCAGGGGCCGGGCCAGGCCCCAAAAGCCGCCGGCCAGGAGGAACTCCGGCAGCAAGCCGTCGGCCCGCCGCAGCACCAGGCCCAGGCAGGGGGCTCCGGGCCGGTCCGGCCGGGTCCAGAGCCCGGAAACCGGGTCCCGGCGGGGCGGGGTGTCCCCCACGGCCTCGGCCCAGGCATGGCCGGCCGGGGAGCCCCCCGCCCCGGGCGGGCAAAGGTACACCGCCCACCAGGCCGGCCCCTCCCCGGGCTCTCCGGCCATGGGCGGCAGATCCACGGCCAGAGGTTGCCGCAGGGTGCGCCAACTCCCCTGGCCAGCCAGGCTCCCCGGCGACACCTCCAGGCGGTCCGGCCCGGCCCAGACCGGGGCCAGGCCCACCAGCCTCCCGGGGGACGGGGCGGCCGGGGGCCGGCTGAGGCAGACTTCCGGGCCCTCGGCCTCCCGCCGGAAATAAAGCTCCAGGGCCCCCTGCCGGCGGCGGGTGTAGAGCACCCCCTCGTCCGGGCCGGTGACCGGCGGCGCGTCTTGGGCCGCCAGGAAGCGCCGCCGGCCGTGGCCGTCGGGCCCGGCCTCCACCAGGGCCAGCCGGTTCAGGGTGTCGGGCCGGCAGGGGTGATTGGCCCCCACCATGGGCTCATGAAATTGGATGCGATAATCTTCGCTTGGCATAACCCCCCACCTTTTCCATGCGCGATGCGGGCCGTCCGGGACCCGCGGAGAGATATCAGGTGTTCCCTGCAGCCTGTTCTAAACGCTCTGGAAGCGCGTGGCCCAGGGAAGCGGCTCGAGAAAACGCTTCCTCCGGCTTGACCAGATGCCCACCGGCTGCGCTCGGTTGTCGCTCGTCCGTCGCCTTGCCGGCGAACATCTGGCTGGGCCGGCCCAAGTGGAGGCCGATGCACGGTGCAGGACGCACCGTGCATCGCTCTCCAAGTGACAAAATGTCCCCTGAAAAATCAGAAATTATTTGTTTTTTGCCAATCCCCCAAGTTCCACGGTGATCCCTGATCGCAGATGCCCAGGGCCCAACCCAGCCAAAACCATGAAGTTTTTGGGGGGAAGGGGGGCGTGGGGGGAAACCCCCTTTTGTTCACAAAAAGGGGTTTCCCCCCACCTTCCCATTTCTCCGACACCCTCCCAGGGGACCCGGTTTGACCCGACCCGGGACGGGCGTTACAATTCCTAATAAAAAAAATCAACCGGTGAGGGGCTTCCCTTTTTGGGAGGCCCTTTCCGATGGAGTAACGCATGCTGCCCAAAATCGCGGTGACCCTGGGCGATCCGGCCGGGGTGGGCCCGGAGGTGGTGGTCAAGGCCGCCTGGGACCCCCGGGTGCGGGCCACGGCCCGTTTGGTGGTGGTGGGCCAGGAGCGCTTCCTGGCCCGGGCTGCCCGGGCGGCCGGGCTCACCCTGCCCCCTCTGGAGATCTTGGAGACCGGCCCCATTGAGGACATCCCGGCCGGCGGGCCCAGCCCGGCCAGCGGGCGGCTGGCCGGGGCCCAGGTGGAGCGGGCCCTGGAGCTTTGCCGGGGCGGCCAGGTCTTGGCCATGGCCACCGCGCCCATATCCAAGGAAGCGCTGCAGGCCGGGGGCTATCCGGACAGCGGCCACACCACGCTCCTGGCCCGCCTGACCCAGACGGCCCGGCCGGTGATGATGCTGGCCGGGGCGCGGCTCAAGGTGGTGCTGGGCACCATCCACTGCGCCCTGGCCGAAGTGCCCCGGCGGCTCAGCCCGGAGTCCCTGGTGGAGACCGCCACCACCACCTGCTATTGGCTGGAGCACTATTTCCGCCTGCCGCGGCCGCGGCTCGCCGTGGCCGCCCTGAACCCCCACGCCGGGGAGGGGGGGATTTTCGGCGACGAGGAGCCCCGCATCATCACCCCGGCCATCGCCCGCATGCGGGAGCTGGGCCTGGAGGCCACGGGGCCGCACCCGCCGGACACCCTGTTCTGGCGGGCGGTCAAGGGCGAGTTCGACTGCGTGTTGGCCATGTACCACGACCAGGGGCTCATTCCCCTGAAGCTGTTGCACTTCGAGGACGGGGTGAACATTACCCTGGGGCTGCCGGTGGTGCGCACCTCGGTGGACCACGGCACGGCCTATGACCTGGCCTACACCGGGCGGGCCAACCCGGCCAGCCTGGTGGAGGCCATCCTCTGGGCGGCCAAACTGGGCGCGGCCTTTGCCGAGGAGCGGGGCCCGGGGGAGGAAGGCCCCGCATGCTGAACGAGATCACCATCCGGGGGGCCAAGCAGCACAACCTGAAGAACATCGACGTGGTGATCCCCCGGGACCGCCTGGTGGTGGTGACCGGGCTGTCGGGCAGCGGCAAGAGCACGCTGGCCTTTGACACCATCTACGCCGAGGGCCAGCGCCGCTACGTGGAGTCCCTGTCCGCCTATGCCCGCCAGTTTTTGGAGCGCATGGACAAGCCTGACGTGGAGTCCATCGAGGGGCTCAGCCCGGCCATCGCCATCGAGCAGAAGACCACCAGCAAGAACCCCCGCTCCACCGTGGCCACGGTCACCGAGATCTACGACTATTTGCGGCTGCTCTACGCCCGGGCCGGCACGCCCCACTGCCCCCAGTGCGGCCGGGAGATCCGCTCCCGCTCGCCCCAGGAGATCGTGGACCAGCTCCTGGCCCTGCCGGAGCGCACCCGGCTGACCCTGTTGGCCCCGGTGGTGATCCGCCGCAAGGGCGAGCACAAGGCGGCCCTGGCCAAGCTTTTGAAGGAGGGCTTCGTGCGGGCCCGGGTGGACGGCAACCTGGTGGAACTGGCCGAGCCGCCCGAGCTGGTGAAGAACAAGAAGCACGATATCGAGGTGGTGATCGACCGCCTGGTGATGAAGGAGGGGGTGGCCCGGCGGCTCACCGACAGCGTGGAGCTGGGGCTCCGCATGGGCGACGGCCTCTTGGTGGCCTGGCTGCACGGCGCGGACGGCGCCCCGGACCGGGAGGAGCTGTACAACGAGCGGCTGGCCTGCGACGTCTGCGGCATCAGCCTGCCCGAGCTGACCCCCCAGATGTTCTCCTTCAACTCACCCCAGGGCGCCTGCCCGGCCTGCGACGGCCTGGGGGTGCGGGTGTTCTTCGACCCGGACCTGGTGGTGCCCGACGCCTCCCTCTCCCTCCGGGAGGGGGCCCTGGCCCCCTGGGAGGGCGGCAACTCGCCCTACCGCTTCCAGACCCTGGAGGCCCTGGGGCGGCACTGGGGCTTTGACCTCTACACCGCCTGGAAGGAGCTGGACCAGGAGATCCGCCAGAAGATCCTCTATGGCGACAAGGAGCCCATCGAGTTCCGCCTGGAAAAGGAGGGCCGGGCCCACGAGTTCCGCCGGGCCTGGGAGGGCATCGTCAACCACCTGGAGCGCCGCTACCGCGAGACCAGCAGCCAGATGGTCCGCGACGAGATGGAGCGCTACATGAACAGCCAGCCCTGCCCCTCCTGCGGCGGGTCCCGGCTGAAGGACACCTCCCTGGCCGTCTGGGTGGGCGAGAAAAACATCTACGACTTCACCCGCCTGCCGGTGCGCGAGGCCCTGGCCTTTTTGGACCGGCTCACCCTGGGCCAGCGGGAGGCCCACATCGCGGACAAGGTGCTGAAGGAGATCCGCCAGCGCCTGGGCTTCATGGCCGACGTGGGGCTGGACTACCTCACCCTGGAGCGCACCTCGGCCACGCTGTCCGGCGGCGAAGGCCAGCGCATCCGCCTGGCCACCCAGATCGGCTCGGCCCTGGTGGGGGTCTTGTACGTCTTGGACGAACCCAGCATCGGCCTGCACCAGAGGGACAACCAGCGCCTGCTGAACACCCTGGGCCACATGCGCGACCTGGGCAACACCGTCTTGGTGGTGGAGCACGACGAGGACACCATCCGCCAGGCCGACCACGTCATCGACATGGGGCCCGGGGCCGGCCGCCACGGCGGGGAGGTGGTGTTCAGCGGCACCCCGGCCGAGCTGCTGAAGTGCCGGGCCAGCCTCACCGGGCAGTATCTCTCCGGGGTGAAGTCCATCCCCCTGCCGGAAAAGCGGCGCCAGCCCTCCAAGTATTGGGTGGAGCTCACGGGCTGCCGGGAGCACAACCTGAAGGAGGTGGCGGCCCGCTTCCCCCTGGGGCTCCTCACCTGCGTCACCGGGGTCAGCGGCTCGGGCAAGTCCACCCTGGTGCTGGACACCCTGTACCGGAGCCTGGCCCAGCGGCTCTACCGGAGCAAGGAGCGGGCCGGGGCGGTGGACCAGATCAAGGGCCTGGACCGCCTGGACAAGGTCATCGACATCGACCAGAGCCCCATCGGCCGCACCCCGCGCTCC
>JAHLLK010000092.1 GCA_020444165.1 Deltaproteobacteria bacterium
TCTCCACCGAGTGGGTGCAGCAGACCTTGGAGCAGTAGGGGCGCTCCGGCTCGCGGGAGCCCACGCACTGGATCATGACCAGCGAGTTCACCTTCTTGGGGTCCAGCTCGCCGGAGATGAGCCCGTCGTCGATCTCCAGGTGGGTCATCACCTTGGGATGGCTGCCGTAGGCGTACTCGTTGGGCTTGTACTCGGCCGCGCCGGTGGCGATGATGGCCACCCCGTGCTCCATGGTTTCCGAGGCGCCGCTGGTCTCCAGGGTGGTTTCGAAGTTGCCCACGAAGCCCTGCACGTCGGCGATGTTGCATCCCAAGTGGGTCTTGATGTTGGGCGCGGCCGAGACCTTGGCCACCAACTCGTCCAGGTAGGCCTGCACGTCCTCGCCCTGGGCCGTGGTCCGCAGCTGCCGGGCGTTGCCGCCCAACAAGAGCTCCCGCTCCACCAGGTGGGTCTCGAAGCCCTGGCCCGCCAGTTCGAGCGCCGCGTTCATGCCGCTGATGCCGCCGCCGATGACCAGGGCCGCGGGATTGACCCCCAGCTGGACCTCGTTCAGGGGCTGCAACAGGGCGGCCTTGGCCACGGCCATGCGGACCAGGTCCTTGGCCTTTTCCGTGGCGGCCGCGGGATCGCCGGCGTGCACCCAGGAGTCCTGGTTGCGGATGTTGGCCATATCGAAGAGGTAACGGTTCAGACCCGCCGCCACCAGGGTCTCCTGGAACAGGGGCTCGTGGGTGCGGGGGGTGCAGGCCGCCACCACCACCCGGGTCAGGCCCTGCTCGCGGATGACCTCGGCCATCATGTCCTGGGTGTCCTGGGAGCAGGAGAACATGTTGTTCTTCACGTAAGTCACGTAGGGCAGGGTCTTGGCGTATTCGACCACGGCGTTGACGTCCACCACCCCGGCGATGTTGATGCCGCAGGAGCAGACGAACACGCCCACCCGGGGGGGCTCACCCTGCACGTTGATCTGGGCCGGCACCTCCTGGTGCTTCACCAGGCTGCCGCGGGCCGCGGAAAGCTTGCCCGCCGCGGCGCAGGCCGCCGCCGAGGCTTCCACCACGGACAAGGGAATGTCCTTGGGGCCGGCCAGGGCGCCGCAGACGTACACGCCGGGGCGGCTGGTGGCCACCGGGGCGAAGCTGGAGCTCTTGACGTAGCGGGTGGAATCCAGGTCCACGCCCAGGCGCTGGCACAGCTCGGCGGCCTCGGGGGAGACTTCCAGACCGTGGCTCAGGACCACCAGGTCGTAGTCCTCGGTCTGGGGCTCGCCGCTCTCGGTCACGTAGTCGAGCCGCAGGCTGCCGTCGGCCAGCTCATTGATGGAGTGGATGCGGCTGCGGATGAAGCGGACGCCTTCTTCCTTGGCGTGGTCGTAGTACTTCTCGAAGTCCTTGCCAAAGGTCCGCATATCCATAAAGAAGATGGAGGCGTCCAATCCGCCCTTGGCGTGCTCCTTGGCGATGACCGCTTCCTTGATGGCGTACATGCAGCACACCGCGGAGCAGTAGGGGTTGTCGCAGGTGTTGATGTCGCGGCTGCCCACGCACTGCAACCAGGCGATCTTCTTGGGTTCCTTTTCATCGCCGGGGCGCACCAGATGGCCCATCCAGGGACCGGAGGCGGCCAGGATGCGCTCGAACTCCAAGGCGGTGACCACGTTCTTGAAGTTGGCGTAGGAATATTGCAGGTAGGGCGTGGGGTCGAAGGGCTTGAAACCCGCGGACACGATCACGCTGCCCACCTGGACCTCCCGGGTCGTCTCGGTGTCATCGAACTTGATGGCGCCGGTGGGGCAAATCTTCTCACACGCCTTGCACTTGCCCTTGGTGAGATAAATGCAGTTGTTGGGATCCAAGGCGTACTTCAGGGGCACGGCCTGGGCGTAACGCACATGCGCGGACTTACGCTTGTCCAGGCCTTCGTTGTACTCGCTGGGCACCTTTTTGGGGCACTTCTCCGCGCAGGCGCCGCAGGCGATGCACTTTTCCATGTCAACATATCGCGGGTGGGTGACCAGGTTGACCGTGAAGTCACCTTCCTCGCCTTGGATGTCCATAACTTCCGTCAGAGTCAAAAGCTCGATATTTATGTGCCGGCCGACCTCGACCAGTTTAGGGGAGATAATTCACATGGCACAGTCATTGGTGGGGAAGGTCTTGTCCAACTGGGACATGACCCCACCAATGGCCGAATTCTTTTCCACAAGATAGACGTAATAGCCGCTGTTGGCCAAGTCCAGGGCGGATTGCATGCCGGCGATCCCGCCGCCGACCACCATCACAGCCCCCGTGACATTGCTGCCTGCTGACATGGGTTATCCTCTTTGCTTATTGTGTGAAGCGCTGGCCCTCTATTTTCGAGAGGAATTTGCCTTTTTATTCACAATATACCCTTGTATCCCCGCCCGAAGGGTATGTCAAGCCGTGTGTCACCCTTTTTAGGGGCGTGAATGAGCCCTCAGGCACCTGGGCTTGCTAGGGTTTCCGGGCCATTAGCGAGTGCGGAAAACGACCTCGTCCCGGCCTTCCCCGGTCTCCTGGAACCAAACGTCCACCACCTCCTGGGGACGGGCCGCCACGGTGGCGCCCACGTAGTCGGGCTGGATGGGCAGCTCCCGGCCGCCGCGATCTATCAGGACGGCCAGCTCGATGCGGCGGGGCCGGCCGAAATCGGTGAGCGCGTCCAGGGCGGCCCGCACGGTGCGGCCGGTGTAGAGCACGTCGTCCACCAGGATTACCTGATGGTCCTCCACCGGGAAATCCAGCTCGGTCTTGCCCACCCGGGGCCGCCGTCCCACCCTGGTCCAATCGTCGCGGTACAAACTGATGTCGATGAAGCCCAGCCGGGGCGTCGTGCCGGTCAGCTCGCCCAGCCGGGTGGCCATCCGCCGGGCCAGGTGCTCCCCGCCCCGGCGCACCCCCAACAGGGAGAAGACCTCCCCTGGCGTGCGCTCCCGCTGCCGGCAAGCGATTTCCCGCGCCAAGTGGTCGATCATCTCGGCCATCTGCCGGGACGAGAAGATGGTCTGGGCCCCGGAGGGTTCCAAAAAGCCTCCTGTTTTAAGATCATTGCCCGAAGCGTCCTGCCCCGTGCAATGTCGGCTTGGCCAAAGCGCCACTCCACTGCGGCAAGCAAATTTTGTCGGGGCCCCCGTGGTTTTGCCAAGCCTCTCAAGTTGCGAGCTTTTTCAGGCTCACAACCTGGCGGGCCGTCCTTGGTCTTGAGCGGCCATTGCGATTCGGAGCTCTGCTGCAACGGCCTCGTTTTTTCGCCTTGGAGCAGCTACCCAGGGGTAGGGGTTGTTTATAACCTGGAATTCAGGCGGGCAGCAAGAGAATTCACCGGTGGCTCTTGACCTTCCCCGGCTGGCGCTCTATATTAGGCGTCGCGCCGGAGTGGCGGAACTGGCAGACGCAGGGGACTCAAAATCCCCCGGTCCTTGTGGCCTTGAGAGTTCGAGTCTCTCCTCCGGCACCATATAAATAAGGTTAGGGAGGCTGCTGTGAGGCAGCCTCCTTTTTTATTTGGCGGGGACTTCTCGCCGAAGCCGCTCCCACCGGCTGGCGGTGGCGGTCAAGGGCATCCACCGGGCCAGCCGGGGCGGGTACGGCAGCCCCCGGGTGCCGGCCGAGCGGAAGGAGCAGGGCTTTTGCCTCGGCCAGAACCGGGTGGCGCGCTTGAGGCGGATCTCGCTTACGTCCCCACCCGGGGAGGGCTGGCGGTATCTGACGGCGATTCTTGACCCTCAAAACAGAGCTGGTCCGCCAGGGGGGCCACCAGACCCGCCGCCAGGCCGAACGGGACCCATTGGAACATATCGAGGTTTTCTGCTACCGCGGCCAAAGGCGCTCAGCGCTGGGCTGCCCGACCCAGGTTCAGTATGCGGCCGTAACGATAGCCGCTTGACCAGGTGTCCACTCAGGTTGCGCTTAGGCGATATCCAGCATGAGCTTGACCTTGGCGATCTTTCGCTCCAGTTCCGCCTGACGGCTGATCATGATGCGTTGGGCCGTAGGCGGCCCAGCTCCGTGCATCGATTCGATGAGATAGCCCACCGCTCCGGCGCCGGCCACCAGGTTTTCGATCAGGCGCAGCACCTTCATGCGATCCACCGCCCGGTAATCCGGGTTGGCCGCCAGATATTTCTTGAGGTAGGGGCCTGTCTCGGGATCGTCGAGATCGGCGGCCGCGGGCATGGTGCCCAGCAAGCCCCCGGCAAGGTCGGTGGCCAGGCGGGCCAATTCGTAGGGGAAGCGGGTCACGTTGAGCTTACACACGTTGGCCAGCAACAGGTTGACCAGGTAGTTGCCCGCGGGGGTGGGCCGGCCTTCGGCCGAACAGGCGAGGCCGCAGGCATAGATCGTCTCGTTGAGGTGGATTATCTCCACGACCTTGTCCTTGATGTGGCTGGCTCCGGCCACGCCGTTCATCTGGGCGATGAGGGCGGTGGCCCCGATCAGGGCGTCGCCCACCCCCACCTTGCAGCCGCCATAGCTTTGGCGGTGGTAGGAAGCGAAGCGCTCCACCAGCACCCCGGAAAAATCCACTTCGCCGTCCAGGAACACCCGCGCGGTGGGCACGAACACATCCTCGAATACGGTCATAACCTCCTGGCCGCCGAAATGGGGGTTGCCCACGTCCCGTGGGTTCCGCTCCAGCTTGCGGGTATCGCTGGCCTGCCGGCCATAGATGTAACGCACTCCCTTGGCGTCGGTGGGCACCGCGCAGCACACGGCCCAGGCCTCTTCGCCGGCCCGCATGGTGAGCGTGGGCATCACCAGGATCTCATGGGAATTGAGCATGCCGGTCTGGTGCAGTTTGGCTCCGGAGATGACGATGCCGCCGGGACGGCGCTCCTTGACCCGCAGGAACAGATCAGGATCCCGCTGGTCCTTGGGCCGCTTGCCCCGGTCGCCCTTGGGGTCGGTCATGGCCCCGTCCACCACCAGATCGTGCTGCTGCACCCAGCGCCAGTAGTCCCGGAAGCGCTGGTGATAGTCGGCGCCATACTTGGCGTCGCAATCGTAGGTGGTGCTAAAGATGGCGTTGGCCGCGTCCAGTCCCACACAGCGCTGGAAGCAGCAGGCCGTGCCCAACCCGCAATGGCGCTGCATCTTCACCTTGTTCACCAGGTCCGCGGCGCTCTGATGCAGGTGGCTGAAGCGGTTTATCACCTCGTGGCACAGCGATGATTCCACGCAAAACAGGTCCCGGGTCTGGGGATCATGGGCCGCGTCGTAGGTGAAGGCCACGGCCCGACGCGAAGGAGAAACCAACCCGTGTTCGCTCAACTGGTTGGTTCTATGGCCCAGTATGTGGGCTTTCAGCCCCAGCGCTTCGATGGAGTCCAGGTATTCTTTGCCGGTCTTGAGCGACATGTTGCCACGCAATCCTTTCTCCGGGCTGCCCCGAACCGAAAAAGGGAGGAGGCCGCGTTCACCTTCCGGCGTTACCCCAGGATCAGCTTGCCCAGCCACAAGGTGGCCCAGGGGGCATAGGTGACCAAGGCCAGCATGGCCACGTCCACCAGGAAAAAGGGGAACATGCCCTTGCTGATTTCCTCGATGCTGAGCCCGCTGATGGCCGAGCCAATGAACAGCGAGTAACCAAAGGGAGGAGTTTCCATGCCCACGGCGAAGTTGACTACGACAATGGCGCCCAGTTGGATCGGATCTATGCCCAGGGTCAGCCCCAGTTTGATCAACAGGCCTCCCAGGATGATCATGGCCGCCAGGTTGTCCATGAAGGCCCCGAGGATTATGAGCACGACGTTTAGCAGCAGCAGGAGGAGATATTTGTTGTCGGAAATGCTCAGCAGGCTGGCCACGATCTTGTCGGGCACCTGCTCGTAGGCCAGCAGCCAACCGAACAGGCTGGCCACGGCGATGATGAACATCACGATGGAGGTGGTTCGCATGGACTTCAGGATCAAGGGCCCCAGATCTTTGAACTTCAGGCCCCGGTAGATGAACAGCCCCACCACCAGCCCGTAGGCGATGGCCACCATGGACGCCTCGGTGGGGGTGAATATCCCTCCATAGATGCCCCCCAGGATCAAAATGGGGGCGAACAGAGCCCACTTGCCGCGGTTTACGGACCTGAGGAAGTCGAGCAGGGTGGCGCGCGGCAGGGCCGGGATCTTGTACTTGCGGGCCAGGAAATAGCACATGGCCATGTAACCCGCCACGCAGAACAAGCCGGGGATCACCCCGGCCAGAAACAGGCGGGTGATGGAGGTTTCGGCGATCACCCCCCAGACGATGAAGGGGATGGAAGGCGGGATGATCTGGCCTATGGGGCCCACACACACCGCCAGGGAGGCGGCAAAACGCTTGCTGTAACCCCGTTTGGTCATCTCCGGGATCATTATGGAACCCACGGTGGCGGTGGTGGCCGGAGCGGAGCCGGAGATGCAGGCGAAGAACATGGAGGCGAGCACCGACACCATGCCCAACCCTCCCCTGACGTGGCGAACCAAGGGTTCCGCCACCTGGATCAAGCGGGTCGAAAGACCGCCGTTGGTCATCAGATCGCCGGCCAGGATGAAGCCGGGAACGGCCAGCAGGGGGAATGACTGCGTGCCGGCAATCACCCGTTGGGAGATCACCACCAAGTCGATGTCCGACAGCCACAGGGCCCCCAGGGAGGACAACCCCAAGGCAAAGACCAGGGGCATGCCCAACATCAGCAAGGCCAAAAAGCCCACGGTCAGGACCCAGGCGGCTTCGCTCATGAGCGCCCCCCCCGGGTCGCAATGGTCACCAGGTTGGCCACGGCGTGGATGAAGATCAGGCCGCCGCAGACCGGGGCCGACCAGTTGATCCAGTCCACGGGCAGGCGCAAGGTGGCGGTGAGGTTTTCCGCGGTGCGGGTCACCAAGTCATAACCGGAGTAAACCAGGACCAAGCCGAAAAAGGCCACGGCCGCGGTGGTCACCCCGGCCAGCAGGTCGGCCGCCAGGTCGGGCAGGCGATCCACCAGCAGGGTGAGGCGCACATGGTAATTCTCGCGCACCCCCAGGCTGCCCGAAAGAAGGGTAAGCCACGCAAAGGCGATCATGCATATTTCCTCTGGCCAGGAAAGGGCTTGGCCTACCCCGTAGCGGAAGAACACGGAGATTAGGAGACTCCCCACCACCACCACGGCCAGGGTCACCACCGCCCAGCCGGTGACGCGCCACAAGAGCGAACTCAGGCCATCCAGGAGTTTGCGTAAAACAGACATTGCCTAACCCTTCAATGCGTCCCGCGGCTCTCGGGCGGGAGGGCAGTGCGGACTGGCGGCCTCAGGGCTGCCCGCGCCGTGCGCCCCCGGGTATAACTCCCGTGTGAGGGCCGGCGCCCCCCCGGCGCCGGACCCGCAAAAGGTTTGAGGTCATTTGGATTCCTGCAAGGCCATGTCCATCAGCTCGGAACCTATGCTGGAGCGGAACTTGTCATACACCGGCTTGACCTTGGCCCGGAATTCGGCCATGCCTTTGATCTTGTTTATCTTCATGCCCTTTTCGCCCAGGCTGGCCAACTGCTTCTCAATGTTGGCCGCATTGGTCACGCGCTGCTCCGCGATGGTGATCCGGGCAGCTTCCTTCACTGCCGCTTGCTGGGCGGGGGTGAGCTTGTCGAAGAACTTCTGGGACATCAAGAGGCCCAGCGTGGTGTAGGTGTGCTGGGTGAGGGAGAGGTACTTGCAGACCTCGTTGTAGCCGTTGCCGTAGATGACCGGGATGGGAATCTCCAGGCCGTCGATGGTGCCTTGCTGGACAGCAGTGAACACCTCGCCCCAAGCCATGGGGATGGCGTTACCCCCCAAGCATTCGAACATGAGCACGAAGACCGGGTTCTGCATGACCCGCCATTTGATGCCCTTGACATCGTCGGGGGAGTAGATGGGGCGCACATTGTTGATCATCTGCCGGAAACCGCTGTCGGCGAAGCCGAGGCCGAGGATCTTTTTGCCTTGCAGCTTTTGCAGCAAGGTGTTGCCCACGGGCCCGTCGAGCACCTTCAGGGCCACCTGCTTGTTGGGGTACAAGAAGGGCATGTCGTTGATTTGGAAGGCCGGCTCGATTTGGGCGATGACCGCGTTGGTGATGACCGCGGCGTTCATGGTGCCGAAAGTGAGCCCCTCGACCATCTCCTTCTCGTCGCCCAACTGCCGGTTGGGGAAAAGTTGCACGTCAAATTGGCCCGGAGCGACCTTTCCCAGGTTTTTCTTGAACAGATTGGCGGTAAGGGCATAGGGGTCGGTGGGGCTGTCCGAGGTGGTCCAGCCGCACTTGAGCACGATGGGCCCGGCCAAGGCCGCCGTGACGCCCAGCCCCCAGAAGGCCAGGACCGATAAGACCGTGAGCATCCGTTTGAGCGTGATTTTGGTCATTGCAACCCTCCCTGCTAGACCGTTGTTAAAGAAAATCAATCCAAGGGGGGCTGTCCCCCCAACGTCCCATGCCTGTTCTTTTTTTGCGCTGGACAGCCTTCAACCTTCCCCTCCGGGGGACGCCGGGGGCGCGAACATGACTGCCACCTGCTGCTTGGTCACCTTGCCCATGGGGTTGCGGGGCAAATGTTTCACCAAATGCAACCGGCTGGGCACCTTGTAGGGCGCCAGGAGTTCCTTGGCCCAGGCGCGCAGGCCTTCCAAATCCAGGGAGGCACCGGGACGGAGCACCACCGCGGCGGCCACGCGCTGGCCCCATTCCTCGTCCGGGACGCCCACCACGGCGCAGTCCTGCACGGCGGGATGCTCCCGGAGGGTCTCCTCCACTTCCAGGGCGGAGACCTTGAAGCCACCGGTCTTGATGATGTCCACGGAACTGCGTCCCATGACGCGGTAGACTCCCTTTTCCACCACCACCACGTCGCCGGTGCGGTACCAACCATCCACAAAGGCCTCGGCCGTGGCCTGGGGTCTTTGCCAATACTCCAAAAACAGGGACGGACTGCGTACCAGGAGTTCACCCGGGGTCCCCTCGGGCGCCGTGTCCCCCTTGGCGTCCACCACCCGAACTTCGTCAGCCCGCAGGGGCAGCCCAACCGTGCCGGGCAGGCGGGGGCCCTGCAGGGGGTTGGAAAGCACGATGCCGGTCTCGGTGGTGCCATAGCGCTCCAACAGGATCTGGCCGGTGATCTCTTGCCACTTGTTCAGCACCCGCACCGGCAGGGCGGCGGAGCCCGAAACCATGAGGCGCAACTTGGCGGCCCCCTCCGAAAACCGGGCTCGCCTCGCGGGGGAGGCCGCCTCCCAGGCGGCGATCAGCCGGGTATAGACGGTGGGCACGGCCATGAACAAGGTGAGTTCGCCGCTTCCCAGGCGTTGCCAGACCGCCTCGGCCTCGAAGCCGGGCAACATTTCGCAGACCGCTCCGCTCCACAGGGCGCACAGCAGGATGATGATGATGCCGTGGGAGTGGTGCAGGGGCAGCACATGCAGGATGTGGTCCTCCTGACCCCAACCCCAGCCCGTGAGCAAGCCGGTCATTTGATAGTGGATGGTGCGGTGGGTGAACACCGCCCCCTTGGGTTTGCCGGTGGTGCCGCTGGTGTAGACCAGCATGGCCCGCCGTGCCGGGGTGAGGTGGGGCAGGGGACCCGAGGGCGCCAATTGGGAGAGATCCACCATCAGCAGGGGCAGGCTGCGCTCTCGGGCGATGGGCCGCAGCTTTTCGGCGAACTCGGGGGTGGTCAGCAGGCAGGAGGCCTGGCTGTCGTCGATCACGTATTCCAACTCGGGCCGGGGATGACTTACCGCCAGAGGCGCCGCCACTCCGCCGGCCCGCCAGATGCCCAACAAACATGCGGTATAGCGGAAACCAGGCGGGGCTAGGAGAGCCACCCTTTGCTCGGCCAAATCGGGCTCTCCCTGCAACAGGGCGGTGGCCAACCCGCCGGAGGCTTGCCACAAATGGTCATAAGTGAACCTGCCCTCCGCGTCGATGATGGCTTCGCGCTTTTGGTGCGCTTCTATTCTGCTGAGTAGTTCTACTTGCGATGATCCTTGCATATGGCCTGTCCTTTGAGTGCCTACTCATAGAGGCTGCGGGCTGAGACTCAGGCCCTGGTAAACCCCCAGGTCATGGGAGGGGTACACGCGTGCGTCCAGCAAATGGGCCAGGTTGTCCAGCCGGTAAATGCTTTGCACGCATTGCCTGGCACAGTAGGTGTTGCCAAGGGGAGTTTTGGTGAGCAGGTTTTCCTGCAAGGGAGCGGCATCGCCGGTGAAGATGTGCCTTTCCCCCGCCTCGGTGGTCACCACCACCGACTGGTGTCCCGGGGTGTGCCCCGGGGTGGTGATCAGGGAAATGCCGGGAAGCAGCGGGCAGTCGTTATCGACGAACTCATAGTGCAGGCCGGCATCCAAGTGGTTGGCCATGTAAGGCGCCGCCAGGAACGGGTCGGGGTTGAAGGCGAAGCGGTGCTCTTCCCGCTGCACCACGATGGGGCAGTGACGGAAAAAGCGTAAAGCGCCGGTGTGGTCCCAATGCATGTGGGTCAGGATGACCAGCTTGATGTCCGTCACCGTAAGGCCCAACTCGGCCAGCCTCTGGCGAACGTCATCCTGGGGTCCCATGCGGGGCGGCACCAAACGGGCGCGGGGTCCCCAGGCCGCGGCCGGATCGGTGATCCCCGTGGGGTTGAGCCCGGTGTCGATCAGGATCGGCCCCTCACTGCCCAGGAGAAGGACGGAATAGACCGGGGCGGTTATCTTCTGACCAATACCGACCGCCGAGACGAAGATGGAGTGGTCTATTTCCAAGTACCCCCCCGGCAGAATGAAAATCTTTTCCACGCCCATAGGTGTCGATCCCCTATTTGTGCTGGTGATTCACCGGTTCGCCTTGGCCTCTGGCACGACTCATAGAGGTATGTTCCCGTGCTTCTTCCAAGGGCGGGGGCTGGGCTCCCTGGCCCGTAAAAGATCGAAGCTCCAGTTGAGCCAGCGGCGGGTGTCCCTCGGATGGATGACCCCGTCGATGTATTGTTTGGAGGCCGCATAATAAGGCGACATAATGGTCTCCTTGTATTCCACGGCCTTTTCCTGGCGCAATTTTTCCGGGTCAGCGGCCTGGGCGATCTCTTTCCTATAGAGAATTGGCACCGCGGCTTTGGCGCCGATCATGGCGAACTCGGCGGTGGGCCACGCGAACAAAAAATCGGCTCCGGTTTCATGGCAGCACATGGCCGGTATGGCCCCCCCGTAATACTTGCGCAACACCACGGTCACCTTGGGAACCGTGGCTTCGGAAAAGGCATAGAGCATCTTGGCGCCGTGCCTGATGATGCCTTTTTTCTCTTGATCCGAGCCGGGCATGTAGCCCGGCACATCGGCCAGGATCAGCAGGGGAATGGTGAAGCAATCGCAGAACCGGATGAAACGGGCAGCTTTATTGGCGCCGTCCACATCAATAACTCCGCCCAGATACCTAGGCTGGTTGGCCACCACGCCCACGCTTTGCCCTTGAAGCCTGGCGAAACCTACGAGCATGTTTTTGGCAAAAGTGGGCTGGATTTCGAAGAAGCTTTCCCGATCCACGATCTCGCGGATTACCAGGCGCATGTCGTAGGTATTGGCGGGATCGGCAGGGACTATCTGGGTCAATACGTCGTTGCTTCTTTCGGGGTCATCGGAGCACGCTACCAGGGGTGGTGCCTGACGGTTGTTAGCCGGCAGATAGGAAAGGAGTTGGCGGATTAGCCGGCAGCAATGGAGATCGTCCCTGGCCACCAAATGAGTCACGCCGGAGCGGTTGGCGTGTACGGCCGTACCGCCGAGATCCTCGAAGCTTATCTCCTCGCCAGTGACTTCCTTGATGACTCCCGGGCCGGTGATAAACATGGGAGCGGTATTTTTGACCTGGACGATGAAATCCATCAGGGCGGGAGAGTAAACCCCCCCGCCGGTGCAAGCGCCCATGACAGCCGCAATCTGGGGTACCACGCCGGAGCATTGGGTATTTTCAAAGAACATCTGCCCATAGCCCGACTCGTTTTGCATGCCATCCTGCAGCCGGCCTCCGGCTGATTCATAGAGGCCGATGACCGGCGCCCCCACCTGGCGAGCCAGTCGCAAGAGCAAGTTGATCTTTTCGCCGTGGGCCCTGCCGGCCGAGCCCCCGAATACGGTTACGTCCTGGGCATAAACCAAAACTTTGCGACCCTCGATGGCGCCGAACCCCGTGACCACCCCGTCACCCAGGATCTTCTTTTGCTGCATGTTGAATTCGAAGGTCTGGGTTTCCGCCAAAGCGTTGATTTCATGGAAGGAGCCTGCATCAAGCAAGGCCTCGACCCGCCCGCGGCAGAGCAGTTTGCCCTGGTTGAGCTGAGCCTGCTGTTTCGAGGGTCCGCCGCCCTGGAGGGCCCTTTCCTCCTGTGACTTGAGTTCAGCCAGCAATTCGTGCCAAGGCTTCCAGGGTTCCATCACTTCTACTCCGGGTTGGCTCTCAGCCCGAGCCAAAGACCATCGTCCTGGCCCCTGTCCCATCTCCGCCAGCTGGCTCGAGACTTCTTTCAGGCCTGCGCCGGGGCTGGGGGGGCTGGGGGGGCTGGGGGGGCTGGGGGTTGGCTCCTGTATTCAGAATGTATACGAGCATAGGTTGGATGAATACTTGGTGTCAAGGCCTTTGTCGCCAGGGGAGTCTATGGGTAACTTAATTGATATTTTGAATAAATTAGAGAAGATGACCTTGGGGGAGGGGGGCGCCCCCAGCCGGCGCGTGGCCGGGGCCAGCTTATGGCGCGGGCAGGTATTCATGTTTGGCATACTATAGCTTGTAGTTTGCATACATCAGGTATAATAAAAACGGTTGCCCGGTGGGAAGCAACGCCTGACCCAGGGGCCATTTTCCTGACGGGAGCCTGGGGTGAAAATGTTTGTGTACAGGGCCAAACTTGGCTAAGAGAAGAACCGGGGAGGGTCTTGGAGGCCGGTTGGGCGCCACCTGAGGAGGCCAACGCGGCAAGGCCTGCTGGGTGAGCGGACATTCATCCCCGCTAGAAAATCAGAGTCCCGGATACACCCATCCCAAGGGCGGCTTTCCCAGGAGAACTGGTATTGACCATGACTGTTAATCCTAAGCTAGCAGCCTCGCGCGCCTATGCGGAGATAAAGAAGAAAATCATCCAAAACAAATTGCATCCCCAACAAAGCATCAATGAAATTCGTCTTGCCAACGAGCTGGGTTTGAGCCGTACCCCCATCCGCGAAGCCTTGATCAGATTGGAGCAGGAGGACCTGCTAACTCGACACGAACAAGGCAGAGGATTTTTTGTAAAACAATTCAGTCTGCAACATGTGCATGACCTTTATGATTACCGGGAGATGATAGAGATGGCGATTGCCGAAAAGCTGATCGCCAAAGTATGCGACCACGATGTGGCCGAGTTGGCTGCCATTCTGGATCAAGTCAATCAGATTATTGCGCAAAAAAGACCCGCCGAAGCCCTGGTGCTGGCCATGAACTTCCATGTGCACATAACTCAAATCAGCACCGTAAATAAATTCATCATCGACTCCCTGCGCAATTGTTACGAAAAATTGATCGTCATCAGCTGGAGTTGCCAGGATTCCAGTGCTTGCGCCAGCAGCGCCCAAGAACATCAATTGATCCTGCAAGCCATTGAAAAACGGGATCTGGCAGAATTGCTGAAGTGGCAAAAAGCGCATGTCCGTAGTGCGCGGGATCGTATAATCAAACATATGCGAGGAGACTTCGAAAAACTTTATTTCGTTCCATAACAGATGTCGTATGTTTCAGCCAAGGCCGGTCGGTAATTGCCGTGGTTGTCTCTCTGGTCAATTGTTATTGGTTAAAAGTGGCCGGTGGCCCGCCCAGAGATAATTTCCGCTCAGGCGCTAGCAGGATGTTGAAAGGGTCCCTCCATTGCCTTATTCAACCAAAATTGAGAGCGTTGCACGGTGCGTCCTGCACCGTGCAACTTGGAGTATTGGCAAAAGCGTGGATTTGCCAAGCCCGCCAAATTGCAAGTTTTTTTAAGCTTACAATTTGGCGGGCCATCCCCGGGGTCCCCAAACAAGCCGAGGCTTGTTTGGGGTGATCCCTACCGCGCCTATCAGTTATTTTTCAACAGCATGATATATTGCGAGAACTGCGATGTAGCCCGTTTGGCCGAGTTCCTGGGTGTAGAAACGGCCATGGGCGACTCCCTCTGGATGGGCGGGCTCATGCCTTACGCCATCAAGCCGGAGAGCGCCAAACGGCTATGGACTTTCAGCGAAACCATGCTTGGCTGGTAAGCCAATTTATTCCGAGGCAGGATTATCCCGCTTTTGTTGTTGCACAAAAGCCGCGATTCTATCATTGACGTTGGTCTTAAGGTTTTCGTAAAAAATGGCGTAATCATACATGTGGTAGACGCCTTCGGGAAAGGTTTTGCTAGTAGCCGGCAACTCTTCCGGGTGGGAGATGTCCGTGATGACCAAGGCGTTACCCACTTTCTGAGCAGCGCAGAAATGCGGATAACGGACGGGCTGGGAGGGGTTGTCGTGATGGAAAAATGCAGCTCCGATATTCATGTTGCGAGGGGCAAAGCTCTCATCCGTATGCCAGGTGAGCGGATTGTCCACGTAGGTTCCGGGAAGGATGGTAGGTCCTTGTTTTTCCTTGCCAGGTGCGGCGGAAATTGTGTTGTAGGCGATGAAACAACCGGTATCGTCGGCATTATGGCAGATTTTCAGCAGGGGATTGGTTTTCAAGTCGTCTGGGGTGATTGAATAACCAACGGTATAGGCGGCAACCAATTTCTTGAGCGACTCCGGGGAACCGGTCAGCAGCTCACCAGCCTTGGAAAGCTCCACCATGCGGACCGAGCCCTGGCTGTGCGCGGCCAGGATTTTGGGCCGTTTGCCTTGGTTGAGGTTTTTCAGGAAGAAGTCGAAGGCGCGAATCAAATCCTGCTGGCCGAGATTGAAAATTGGTTTGGCGTCAGTACGCATGATGGGATTGATCTTGACATTGTTTTGCCGATAGTAGGGGGCATAGACGTTGGCCAGGCCGTCAAAAATGCTTGCCTGCTCCACCAAGGTCCACGCGGCCTTCTTTCGCAACTCCGGGTTTTCCGGGTCCATCAAATAAGTTTGGTCATCGGACAGGATGGTGGGATACACTCAAAAAACATCCACGGGTTGTTGTTTGTGGCTATAGAAATCCGGTAGTTTGACCCAGCTGGTTTCGCTGGCATAATCAGGTGCCCTGGGTACGTCCTTTTCCGGGTAGAAAGGCGGCAGTTTCACCGGCACGCCCAACTCTTGGCCCCGCAGACTTTGGAGCAGGAAGGCCTCGATACGGATTTTGGCATTGGCTTTCAGGTTCTCGTAAAACAGCGAGTAATCGTCGCGGTGGTAAATTCCCGGCGGCATGGCTGAGGAGCTGAGTACGTGCTCGTCGGCGACCACGCAAACCAGGCCGGAGTCCTTGATCTGGGCTGAGGTGAAGTGGGGAAAGGTTTGGGGTGCCTGGCCCGCGGGAAAGAAAACCGCGCCTAGGTTTTGGCTGGCCGGGACGACTTCGCCGTCGGTCGTGCTGCTCTCCCAAGAGAGAGGGTTGGTCACCCAGGTCCCTTTGGTGATCTGGATCGACTGGTCCTGCAGGCTATCCTTTAAGGAGTTGTAGGAGATGAAGCAATTGGTGTCAGCCGCGGATTGACACATACGGAGGCGGGGATTTGCCGCGAGGTCCTCCGGCGTAATCGACCAGCCGATGAGATAGACGGCAACGAGTTTATCTTCCTTACCGGTCGCACCCCAATGCTTTTTCAGGATATCGAGCAGGTTGCTGGAGCCTTGGCTATGGGCGGCGATAATGAAGGGTTTGCCATGGTTGTAATGATCCAAATAATACTTGATAGCCCGCCACATGTCGTCTTGCCCATAGGCGAGTAACTCGTTGACTTTAGCCAGTTCCAGCTTGAAGCCGTTTTTGTTGAGTTGGCGGTAAAATGGCGCGTACAGGTTGGCGCTATCCGTGAACACACTGGCTTGATGGTCAATGGTGTCCTGGGCGGCTTTGCGCAGCTGGGGATCAGTGAAATCCATCAACATGTCTCCCCCTTCCACCACCGTAGGATAGAACCACAGGACATCTACTTCGTGTTTGTCGGGATCATCCGGCAGGGCCACCCAGCTTTCCTTTTTAGCGTAATCGGGCAGGGGGATGCCAGCCGTGGGGTCCGCGGCGGTGGAGGCCAAGGCCAGGTTGGTGGGGACGGCCGTCAGGCCGCAGAGGACGAAACCAAGAGCAATAATACCGCGGACAATAATTTGACCGGTTTTCAAAAAAAATGCTTGTTTCAAGCCAGATGGACCCAAGTAAATTTTACTTGCAAACGCTTGGCGCCCCTGGCGGGTCGCATAGGTGGGCAAACAAGGATGGATTTCTGGCGCCTGAAATTTCATGACTCAGCACTCTCACCCGAAACGATTCTGAGCATCACTTCATGCAAACCGCGAGACCGGAACGGTCGCAGTTGGTTCAGTATTATCAGGTGCCTAGGACTCCCATATTTGCGGCGGACAACAAGGCTCCGCCAGCGCGTTTCTGCGCCCTGGGCCAGGGGCAATAGGCCTGGGGGCGGACAACTCACTCGCTTGTGCGCAACTTCAGCCAGGTATTGCTCGGCCCTACGAACCCGGTTGGCCTTCATCTGGAGGCCCGCATCATAGCAAGACTGCCACCCAAAAACCAGGCTGGGGACGTTTTTGAAGCTGAGATACGGATATTCTGCTCGTTCAGTCGACCCAAGGGGACCAAGATGTGCCCGTTTTCCTTTGGCGCTCCTCGCGGGGTGCTTTGTCGGTGAGGTGTACAGACCCTCAGCCGAGCCTCGGGGCGCTTCTCTCCCATTCTTATCTCGGTTCCCGCGATCCCCGCGAGGGTAGAGTTCGTTCCGCCGAAAGGAGAGCATTCTCTGGGGTTTTTGTACCAAGGCAGGGCGGGGTGGATTCCCTTGGGACCAGCCAAGCCCTGGTTGGCACCTAATGGCCGTGTTTGCAAAAAAAAGCAATACTTGCGCCACAATTGAACAATTATGTGCGTGGACGAAGCCTGAGCCACGAGGAAAGATCAACGGATCTCTGAAATGGAAAAAGCCCTGGAAACAGCATAACTTCCCAGACCAAAAGAATAGGCCAGTAAATCACTGGGATCAATATTCAGTCACAACAACCGGGGTAAACTCTGAAATTTGTGGTGAGGGGTAAGTTTCAACAATTTAAATTAAGTAATAAATACAGAAAGATAATCAGGGACAACAAATCACAGCAAGATTTTGTGGGGCGACGGTTAATTGTGATTGCTTTTCCGCGGGCGGTGTGGCAATAGGTAGCCTAGCAGACAAACAGAGGGAACCATTTGACATGGAAAACAGCGATTTTTTGGTGGCTGTTTTCTCAGTAAACTTTGTTTGCCGTTGGGCATTTGAAAAAATCGAAAGGTGAAATCCAGAATCTTTCATTTTTGCGGCAGGGAATAAGTCCGCGAAAATCAAATTTGGCGTAGAGCCTTGAAGTAAAGTTGGTAGCTGGCGATGTGGCCTGTCCCCGCATATTGCACATTGCCGCCATGGGTATGCTGTGTAATTCCGACCTCACGTACGGGCCGGTATGAAGCTCAGATTGACCCAGAAGGTGGTCTGAACCAGGCCTCCGCTGTTTCCGGTGAGGGGAGCAAGCCGAACATGTCGCTTGGCATGGTAATTGCTCTCTCTCTCTCTCTCTCTCTCTCTCTCTCTCTCTCTCTCTCTCTCTCTCTCTC
>JAHLLK010000180.1 GCA_020444165.1 Deltaproteobacteria bacterium
ACTCAGACTATATTTCCTGCACGAATCAACACCGGCATTTACCGGATGAACCTTATGTTAGACCAGATCGACAAGAAACCTATTTGAAATCAAACAACCAAAATAAAAAAACCATGTTCGACAGGAAATCTCCCCGCCGAAAAATTACTAGGAATTGGGTGCCCACTGCAGTGTGGTAAGAAAATTATTTAAACTGCAAGCTCCATTTCTTCTGCAACAACTTCATCATGTGCAGAGGTGATATGCTTGGAAACTGACCAAAAGGATGTTGCAGACAACACAGAACTTCTAATTGAGAGCGTTCATTCAAACCAAAATAGTAAGCCAATTATTATCAATCCATTGTTTTTAGATGATGAAAATCTATCAGAGGAGGAGCGCATTGAAGTTCTAAGCGAGATTTTCAACCAAAACATAAGGCAAGACCAGCTCAAGCGAGTGATCAACCATCTTGCGCCCATTCTTAGCGGAGATCATCCAGCCTCAGCTTTGATCTACGGTCCCACTGGCTCAGGTAAGACCGTTTCATTGATCCACGTGCTCTCCCGCTTCAAAAATGTTGCGCAGAGAAAGGGAGTCTCTTTTGATTTTTCCTATATTGATCTCACCATGCCCAAAACCACTTTTTCAGCTTTAAATGAAACTGCTATCTCTCTGGATGGACAGGTAAAGCGTTATAGGCGTGGTATCCCGATTGACCTAATGGCTCAATCCATCACCGATATTCTGGCAAAGCGCCGAGGCTTCATGGTGCTTCTCATAGATGAGATCAACAACATCAAACCCTCGCCAGACGATTTCCTCACCTTCCTGGCCAAGACCTTGCCGCGCAAGGTCCCATGCCGGCTGGTTCTTATAATGCTCACTAACCGCCTTGACTGGGACAGGGATCTGGATCCCAGGCTGATGAGCGTACTTAAAAAGGCGGAGATGGTCTTTGAGCCCTACAATGCAAGGGACCTGATTGAAATTTTAAAGCTCAGGGTAGCAAAGGCGCTCGACCCTGCCTTGGTAGATGAACCGGCCGTAGGGAAGATTGCAGCATTCGCGGCAAGAGACAATGGCGATGCCCGAAAGGCGGTCCAGCTTTTAGCAAAATCAGCCAGGATCGCCCAGGAGGCCGGAACAGAGCTGGATGAAAAATGTGTTGACCGAGCCAAGGACGCTTTGGAAATCGACAAAACAGAGTCCATGATCAGAGTGCTTGCCTTGCATCAGCGCCTGGCTCTGGAGGCCTGCTACCATGGCCTGAATAAGACCAAGGGCAGTCTCAACACTGGCGGGGCGTACAGATTTTATCAGGAGCTTTGCTCAGTCCAGGAGTCCAACCCGCTTACTCAGCGGCGCTTTTCTGAGCTTTTGGGTTACTTGGATCTCTATGGCCTCATCGGCGCCAGAACGATCAATAAGGGCCGGTATGGGAACACCAGGGAGATATCGGGATGCCTTCCGGCGCAGGTGGTTTATAGGATGCTCTCTGGAGAGACGGGCATGTGTAGGTAGGATATATACAGTTTAATGTGGCAACAAATCAGCTAGTTAATGGTGCTTAGCACACCTGGCACCCATCCCAAAGGGGTGGGCGGTTTGATGTACTAAACCACCCTAAAACAAATCTACGTATCCACGAGACTGCGAGTTCCCCCCCTACCGTAATGCTCTTGGAACAGGCCAAATCTCAGCCTCACAAAGGGCTTGCTATGGAAAGGCCCAAATTTCAGCCTTCAGACTCACCGATCTGACATAATGTTCCTAATCTCGGATGAAGTGAATGGGCTGCAAGCCTAGGCAGAAGATAAGCCATGTCATCGATATTTAAGCAAATATAAACATTTCCCCTTGGCTATATTATTGTTTGTGCTGTTTTATTGGTATATGTCATGATTAGTCAGGATAAGTCAGTTGGCGAATGATTGGGCCACTTACAGGAGTCCTTGACCATCATGGGTGAGACTATCTTGATGGAAGACAGATGGTTGTCAGTTAACGAGATCGCTGTCTATCTCGGAATTAAGCGCGATACCGTTTATAAATGGATCAATGCCAAAGAGATGCCTGCCCATAAAGTTGGCCGGCTATGGAAATTTAAAAAAGATGAAATTGACTGCTGGGTTCGAGACAGCGAGCAAGGTTAAGCCAATTTTTAGGGTAAGATGATATTTTACCAGTGGGAGATTGAGCAATGGCGACAGCGGAACAGGTAAAATCACTGATCCGGTGCCATTTCAGCGAGGAACCAGAGCGATTCTACACGATTGCCCTTCAGGTGGCAGCACATGAGGCGCGACAGGGCCACAGCTCTTTGGCGCATGAGTTGCGCCAAATGGTGGACCGGGCAAGGGAGAAACGCTCCAGTCGCAATGTTTTGTCACTACCCAAAGAGCTGTCCGGTCTCATTCTGTCGGAAAACCCTGACCGGTCCTTCCATTCCCTGGTAGTGAAAGAAGAACTGAAAGACCGTATTGATCGAATCATCTTGGAATTTAAGCAGCAGGCCAAGTTGAAGAAGCATGGTTTATCTCATCGTCGTAAAATTTTACTTTCCGGCTTACCCGGAACCGGCAAAACCATGACTGCTCAAGTGCTGGCCTCCGAGCTTAAGCAGCCCCTGCAAATTATCCAAATGGATCGCCTGGTCACTAAGTTCATGGGCGAGACTAGCGCCAAGCTGCGCCAGATTTTCGATTTTATTAGCCAACACAGAGGAGTGTACCTTTTTGACGAATTTGATGCTATCGGAGGAGAACGTGACCTGGGAAATGATGTTGGCGAAATGCGGCGGGTGCTAAACTCATTTCTGCAATTTATCGAAAGCGAAACTTCCGACAACCTGATTGTCGCGGCCACCAACAATCTCCGCCTTCTTGACAGGGCTTTGTTCAGGAGGTTTGATGATGTGCTGTACTATGACTTGCCGGATCAAAAGGGCTGCGAAAAGCTCATTGCTAATTTGCTTGGAACCTTCCGGACCAAACGGTTCCCTTTAGAAAAAGCTGCTGCGGAAAGTAAGGGGCTAAGCCATTCGGAAATAGATCATGCCTGTCGCGACGCCATCAAGCTAGCCATTCTCAACAATAAAAGCCGGACAACGTATGAATCCTTCAGGCAACTGATAAAGGAGCGACGCGCTGCATACAGGGAGTAAGGGGGGAAATGGTATGCCAACCGAACGGTTTCACCACATCATGTTGGAGGGTCCCTCCAACCAAGAAGAATTTACCAGTATTCCCAAAAGGGGAAATCGGCAGATAATTCCAAATAGAGATCGTGCGAGCCATAGCGCGTACATCAGAAGAAAACTTGACCAGGCTCTGAAAGAATCTGAACAAGACCGCGCCGCCATGCATGTAGATCGTAATGGGGTTTACCTTGAATTTATAAGTGATCCCAATGCAGATTTGGTCACCAAAAGCCTAGAAGACTTACGATCAAAGAAAATTCGCCTTTTGAATGTTCGCACGATAATCAAACCTGTTTTGAACGAGGCCACGGGCGAGATTGAGGATCAGGACATCACTTGTGCCACGGTTTATGTGGCCCACGAGAAAAAGGGACATTTCTTTGAGAAAATTCAGCAGTATGCGGAAGAGGAGACCCCGAAAGGCGATCCCCGAAATGCCCCTCTTGTCAACAGTATCGGCGATATCCGAAAGGCTCTGCTGGTGGAATCATTTTGGCAGGACCCAGGTATATCCCCACCGGCAGATGATCCCGATTGGTGTGAAGTATGGCTTAGTAGCGACTCTGATGATGTGATTGGCAATTTTGAAGCGCTGTTACAGCGGTTTCAAATCCAAGTAAAAGAGGGCGTGGTCAAATTCCCCGAGCGCGCAGTCAAAGTGGTTCTGGCTAATAATAGCCAGTTGGCGCTTCTGACTACTTATTCCGATGACATTGCCGAATATAGGCGAGCAAAAGTAACCGCCGGTTTCTGGACCGAAATGGAGAACCGGGACCAAGCTGATTGGGTTGAGGACCTGTTGGCCCGAACCAGAGTTGACGAAGAATCCGATGTGGCGGTCTGCATCCTGGATACCGGCGTCAACAACGGTCACCCGCTAATCGCACCTGTCCTTGATGATGAAGACTGCCTGACCTGTGATCCGGCCTGGGGAACCCACGATCATGATTGTCATGGCACGCTTATGGCCGGATTGGCGGCTTACGGCGATTTACAAGGCTGCCTTGAAAACGGTGACCGGGTTACTCTCAGGCACAGGCTGGAATCGGTAAAGATACTCCCCCAACCCCCGGAGCAGAATGAGCCAAATCTTTGGGGCTATGTCACGGCTCAAGGAATCAGCCGCGCGGAAATCCAGTCACCTGATACAAAACGCATCTTGGCCATGCCGGTCACGGTGGACGATACCAGGGATAGGGGGAGGCCAAGCTCCTGGTCCGGCGCTGTTGACCAACTGGCTTCTGGTGCGGAAGATAATACCCAAAGGCTACTTATTGTTAGCGCTGGCAACCTGACTGATGCGCCTACCAGTGAATCCTACCCCAACGCCCAGGTAACAGATTCGGTCCATGACCCGGCGCAAGCCTGGAACGCTCTGACGGTGGGCGCATACACTGATTTGGCGGATATCCATGATGCTTCGCTTGACGGTTATGAGCCACTTGCGTCCCAGGGAGAACTTTCGCCATTCAGTACCTCGTCTTCTGTGTGGGAAGACAAATGGCCTATCAAACCGGAAATTGTCATGGAGGGCGGCAACGCGATTTATGACGGATCAGGGCCTGCGCTTACTTGCGAAGACCTCTCCTTATTGTCAACATGGTGGAAGCCTTCGGAAAGCCATTTTCACCCTTTCCATGCAACCAGCGCGGCTACCGCGCAAGCCGCTTGGTTTGCCGCCCAGATTCAATACGAATATCCCAACATATGGCCGGAAACCATCCGGGCACTTATGGTTCATTCTGCCAGTTGGACGGATGCGCTGAAGAGGCAGTTCCTGTCCGATGCTTCCAAAACCTCCCACGCGCAAATGCTTCGCATATGCGGATATGGCGTGCCTGATCTTGAACAAGCCCTATATAGTGCGCGCAATTCCTTGACCCTGATTTCTCAGGCGAAGCTGCAACCCTTTGACAAAAAGCCGAAGGAAAAGGGCAGCGGTTACCAGACCAAGGACATGCATCTCTATGAACTCCCCTGGCCGAAAGCGGTTTTGTTGGGGTTGCCTCCAGAGACCGAAGTACAAATGAGGATCACCCTGTCTTACTTTATCGAGCCAGGTCCTGGTGAGATCGGTTGGCGGGATCGCTATCGCTATGCATCGCACGTGCTGCGCTTTGATTTGAATTCGCCCGGCGAGTCTCAGGATGAATTTATGAAACGCATCAACAAGGCCGCCCGAGAGGAAGACGAAGAAAAACCTGAGACCGAAAGCCCGAGGTACCACTGGAAAATCGGTTCCAATGCCAGGCACAAGGGCTCCTTACATTCAGATATTTGGGATGGCACGGCGGCTGATTTGGCTGGCTCCAACCTCTTGGCTGTTTACCCCGCGATGGGATGGTGGCGTTTGAGGCCGCATTTGGGCAAAGCAACCCGAAAAACCCGATATGCGCTAATAGTTTCTATCACTACACCAGAAGAAACAATGGACATCTACACTCCGGTCGCCACTGAATTGGGCATCACCGTTCCAGTGGAAATAGAGGCTTAACGAAACATGTTCGAGCAGACCTTCAAGAACATCGATGACGTGCTTTGGAAAGAGGCCGGTTGCTCCTCCGAGCTGGACTCGGGAGCCACACACCCCTGTCAATGAAAACGGGTCATCGGTTTCAGGCGGTTACCATGGGTGCGTGGCCAGTTATTACAGTAAAGGCTCCCTTTAATATTTGGGACTGATCTTGACAATACGGCTACTATTTTAAGTCTGGTGGGCCGGCTAGTAATTAAGCTTGCCTAGCACGAGTTGAATTTGTGCGCGGCCATTCCTTTTGATACTTACAGGCCCCTCTTGGGGCGAATTTACATCGAGACCTACGAATTAATTTTGACCCTGCACAAAAATCCGCAGTTGACCCTGGAGCCGTTGAAGAATTAATTTCTGGGTGGCTGCTAACTCAAAATAGGATTTAGTGCTCATGTACAGCCTTCTCGTATCTTACCAAGTAACAGATGAAGTCCCATTAGGGCTTGAGATCGAAAAAAACCGCTTTCTTGAGTATACAAATGACAATATTTCCGGCCAATTAATGAGCCTTTCGAATGAATCAATGGATTGTATCAAATCCTGGCCCTGTATCTTAATGCAGGAAGGACGCGGTCAAGAAGTAGCTCATGTGGCTAAAATTACGGATATTTCGTTGGATGCCGCGAAAATCCAACTTACCTTTGCCCCTCTTGCCAGCTCTTTTACTCTCATCAATGATTCCCTTTGGAAATTGCGTGAAGATCTCGATATCTCGCAATTTGAGTTCAACCGTAATCATTGGGCTTTCAAAGGGAGAGACCTTTTCCCAATTCTTGGCAAAGCTGGTTTTGTGTTCGAGCCCTCCCTTATTGCAAGATTCCAAAACAGGCAGCTCACTGTGCCCACCAGAGGCGACCTGATTCAGGCCATGAGAACCATTGCAAGTTGGAGTCATACAGATATTGACGAGTTCCTACTGGAAGTTGGAATAAGCGATTTACGCGCTGATCGGGCAATTGGCAGCATTCGGAACCGGGCCAATGCAATCATCAAATACGCAATCGAGAATCCCGGTGCGACTACAGCTGAAAATTATTTATTCTCTGCTTACATCATGAGATCTGTTGCTCCTCCACCCAATCCCTTTGAAGAATCCAAGGAATCTTGGGGAAGCGATGGGTCTACAGTTGAGCCAGAGATAGATGTTGAAGACAGGAATTACAATGCTCGAAATCCCAATCGGGTGTTCATAGTTCACGGGCAAAACGAAGTGGCCAGGGATGCTGTTGTTTCACTCTTGGGAGAGGTCGGCCTTGAGGGAATTGTTCTTCACGAACAGCCGAATATGGGCCGACACTTACTGACAAAATTCATTGAAGAGGCGGAACTTGTCACTTTTGCAATTGTGTTAATGACAGATGATGATGTTGGAGGTCTGCATGATGGCGCTATGGCACCACGGGCTAGACAGAATGTCATCCTTGAGCTTGGGTACTTTCTTTCTCACCTTGGCCAGCATCGTGTCTGTGCTCTAAAGACTCCTGGTTTGGAGACACCCTCGGACTTTGATGGAATTGTTTATATTTCTATGGACGATAAAGAAAACTGGAAGACCGAACTACTGCGCGAGCTGAGGGCAGCGAGTATGCCTTTGGTTGAAATGACGTGACAGATGGGCTTGCGGGAACAATTACCGCAATGCTTGATACGATTTTGCCTCCGTGTCATAACCAATAACACCTGAGCAGAAATAGTCCATGGTCAATAATCCGCTGGACGGTTAAAAGTTTACGATCTCTCTGGGACTCAAAGATTGTTTTTTTATTCATGATGTCCGAGGCTTCCAAAAACTCCAAGAGGGTAGACGCATTCTTGCTAAATTTACTGTGCAAATGCTCCTTAAATAAAACGGTCCATCTGCTCAGTTAAAGGAGTCGGTTAAATCGTTAACTCCGATCAAATTGCATCTAACTAAACCTGCATATACTAGTGTTAGTTATCTCACCAAATCAAAAGTCATGGCCACCTGTTCTTGTCCATGTAGTTCCCTACGCGCTTGGTCGATTTCATATTCAAGCTTTTCAATCTCATGCTGAGAAGTCCGTTTACTAGCTTTCAAGGTTTTCAGCATTTTTGTGCGGTGCGAAATAAAAACTCTCAAACATCTGGCCCTATCCAAGGCTCTCAACACTGTATCGGGTCCAGAGTTACTGACAGGTTCGACGCCGTACAAGCTCATATAATTATCCACTGAACTCATCCTCCGTCGCCTCTGGTAACGCAACTGAGAATCTCTTGCCGCAATCCTTGCAGAGTAACCTACGCTTAAGGATGCCGCCGGACCGACGAGTCCCTTTGCGTATTGTTTTATAACTACCACAGAAATTACATTTGTAAGGTTTCCCTCTTTTTCTTTTGAATTGCATAAAGTATCACCTCCTTAGGATGAAGCTGTGTTCATTTATAAATTTTTCGAAAAAATTTGGTGACAACCAAAAAAAATATAAATCTCAGGCCCCATCTAAAGCTTATGAGAGCAATTAATATATTTTTGGTGATAATGCTATCTCTGGCAAGTTGCCATGAACAAAATTATGATTTAGATCAAACGACTGTACCTACATTCAATATCTGGGGGCATGTTACTGGCAATATTCCTTCAGGCGAACCTGTGCTGCTTTATAAAGTGAACAATACAACCCTTGAGTACCAGCTCACCAATTTGCGCTATCTGGAGCCAGTTCAGTATACGTGGACTGAAACTGATGGAATATTCAGATTTCACAATCTGTCTACTGGCACATATTGCATTTTGATTTTAACCATTTCTTTCGAAGGAACTGGGGGGCAGGGATTCCCTTACATTGAAGAATACTGGTACAGCAATTACTCGATAACCCAGGCCTGGGCAGGTGGAAACAAGGGCCACTCATTAGGGGTAATCCAAATAAAGCCGGTAGATCCAAAATGACGATTCAAGCGGGTGGCGAGGGTTGTGATTCGGAAAGCAATCCACTGATACCCGCTATCGGACAAGTCCAAGAACGAGTGCAGATCATCAAGGAGGATGCCCGCAGATTCTATTACCAAGTCATCTTGAGTCAACACAGCTGTCCGCAGTGCGGAGGCGGCCTGGTTATGGTGAGGGAAAGCATTGCTCAGTGTAATGACTGCTCTCATGAGTTTGACCCCACCAGCGAGTTCCAACACAGCAACTGTTGTCAGGCAAGGCCGATCCGAAGGCCACAGCACTACACCTGCTCAAAATGCGGCAAGCTCGTTCCATCCAACTTCCTGTTTGATGAGCGTTTATTTGACGCCAATTACTTTAGGGAAGCTATGGCCGCTCACCGAGAGAGACGGCAACGGCAGCGTGAAAAACGAATTATGCAGATGGCTGAAAATCGCTCAGATGTTTTTATTCCCACAGAGGTGCCTGACCTCGATCAGTTGCCTGGCCTTAGTGGAGATTTGGATGAACTTATCGGCCTGTACTCAGATGTCCCAGAAGATTTCCACTGGAACACCAAGGAGAAATTCAACCTTCAAGGATGCAGGCAGCACATCACAGGTCAACTAGGTTGGGCTAAAAAGCTGTTCTCCACATTTGAACCTGTGCATCATGACGATCGCCAGGATCGCGCCTGGCGCTTTATCACTCTCATTTTCATGGAACACGACCAGGAGGTGAAACTTATCCAGGCCAACAAGGCTGACCTATGGGTAGAGAAACAATATCAAGATGAAGCTTACGACTAAGGACAAGGATTTTTTGGAAAAACTCAAGAAGCTGGTGGCTGACAAGGACCTATGGGTCGAGTTAAAGCAAGGTGGCTACAAGAGCATGGTCCTTCGGGGTAACTACGGAACCAAGATCGACAAAGCCTTCAGAATGACCCGGCAGGGAGTGCGGTGGCGCTTCCAGCGCCTTTCAGATGCCTATATCTCTGCACTTGAGGCCATCTACTTCGTTGAATCTACCTTGGGCACCAATCTAAGAGGTATGGCCCTAGAGATAGCCAAAGAGCGAATTGCGATGCGAAAAAATCACAAGAAAATAGCTTAAAAATGATTTTACCGGCGACAAAACAAAGCAAATACATCAAAAAGAAAAGGCTTATAAATGTAAAGGTATTTACCCTCCTATCGTTTAAATTATGACTCTATATATGGCGGCACTTTTGCTGCCTTAAATACCTCCAATCAACTGTCCTGCACATACTTTTCACGGAATCGCATGGTTTTTGGTTTTCGCTCATCTCCGGGCAAGATCCAAAATCCAGTACGATTTTATTTTAACAGGTCTTCCTAATCTCAAAATGCGAGAAAGGCTACATTTGCATGCAAAAGGTAGGGGTAATTTATGAAAAATGCCAAGTACAAAGATTGAAGTAAGTTGGAGCAAGATCTCCAAGGTTTATGAACTTGATGATATCGCCAGGCTGCTCTTTCCGGGCAACAGAAATCACCAACGGATTTTCATTGCCATATTTGTTGAACTGAAGCACGCCCCCGGCCAGTTCCTGCCGTCTTTGGACATGCTTTGTTCGGAATACCGATTTAGCGCCAGAAGCCTGGAAACGGTCAGGAGTAAAGCCAGAAGGCTTGGGCTTATAGACCATGTGTCCAGGTTCAATGCCGCCCACGGTTACAGAGAGGGCTGGGTGTTCTCCAAACGCTTTGGAAAAGCCCTAAATCGTCTCTGGAGCCAGATCGAGGGCTGGCAGAACCGGCCAGGCTATCAGCAAAAAGATAGAGATAGAGAAATGATCAAGTATATCTAGTATATATCGCTACTCATATTGCCTTTCATTTGGCTTTTTTCAACACAATCTAATCCAAAAACGGAATGAATTGTCCTCCCTGGCGAGTAGTAGATAACGAGTCCTTTTTTGCCAGGAGGGATACGCATGTCTGTGACCAAAGTAGTAAAAGCCATGATTCTGCGCCGTGCGCGGGAAAGCGATACGGTGCGCAAGCCTGGCGGCAATCAGGCGCTTCTCATGGTCCGGCACGATGGAGCTCTCGAGTTTCCCGGCGGCAAAGTTGAGCCTGGCGAGAGCCTGGAGCAAGCCTTGCGCCGCGAAGTGTACGAAGAGACCGGCCTATCCATTGATATAGGACCCATCTGCGATACCTGGGGACCTCTTAGCCAAAACAATGCCCGGCAAATTGAGGGCATGACCTATCTCTGCATCCTTGCAGGCGGCCAGTCCGGGACGGTCAAGACCAGCAGTGAGCATCTTGGCTCGCTTTGGCTCTCCACTGGCGATCTGGAGTACATCGGTCCGGCGATTTGTTAGGACGCCATGCTCAGTGGGGTCCTGGTCAACACTGCCCAGGTCCAAGGTGGACTGTCGCACTGTTCAAGTGATGTTTCACCAGGAGCAACGATTAGTCATCGTGGGCAGCGATAGCCAAAAACCGAGTCTGCAAGAGCAGGCCTAGTAAGTAATGGAGGACGCTACATGGCCAAAAAGAAACAGGTCAACCAAGCCGCGCGCATCGCCGAGGCTGTTGACTGGATCGATGCCGTTTTGGAAGACGATGCCTGTGTCGCTGCTAACGTTGAGCTCAAAAAAGGGCTGAACATGGCTAAAGCCGCACTCATGAAACATTTGCTGGCAAATGCCCGCGAATCGGGCAGTTCTGGCGCTGCAAAGGGTAGGGGCGGCAAGAAGGAAAGGTCCAGCGCTCAAGAGCCGGCGGCCGGCCCGGGGCACGTTCTAAACGATACAAAAACCAGTTTCTAGAAAGGAGGGAACATGCATCTCCGGGCTCTTTTTTTCGTGGCCCTTGGGCTGTTGTCGTTGCCGAGACCCGCCCATGCGGGTTCGTTGGTGCCGGTGAGTATGGAAACCGGGCTTGCAGCAATGGCCATTGTGGTGGTTGCCATATTCTTTGGCATTTTCAACGGGGAGTTCGGTCGCGGTGACATGGTCCTAGCTTTGGGCGCTGGGCTGATCTTATTGGCCCTAATACCAGGGGGCCTGGCTACGATCCTTTCGCTGGTCGGGCTGATCCTTTTGGTGGTTGTCCTGGTATTTGCCGTGCCGGTGATTTTACGGGCCATTGTCAACGCAAGGCATAACCGCCCTCCTAGGCGTCAGAACTACAGGCCGAACAACTACGGCAATGGCGATGGCAACCATGGCGGCGGATGCATTCCGCCAAGAAATGATCCTCCCAAGGGGCGTCCCATACCGCCCAATTTCTAATCACAGATGAAAGGAAAACCTCATGAGTTTTATGGACCAGGTGCGTGAGCACATGATCGAAGTGGACGGCCGCCGCGTGGCAGTCCCCGAGAACGCAACTGCCAGGCAGATCCTGAGGGCTGCGGGTAAGGACACCAGCTCTCGAGATCTGGTGTCCGAGATGGAAGGTGGCATGACTCGCATCCACCCCAAGGACAACCGTATCTACGTCAAGGATGGTAACATCTTCACCTCCCATATTGCCGGGACTGCCGGAGTCTAAACAAAAACCTGTCTATGGCGGCGCTTCGGCGCCGCTTATCTTTGCTTGGGGAGGTGACCATGTATTTGATGGCTCGATGGTTCATGGCTAACATCGCAATGCTGCAAAGAGCCTTAGGCCCTATAAACTTCGATGATGTGGCTTATAGATGGTTTCGCGTTGAGCGCATGCCCTTGCCCCCTGTCTACTGGAAACGCGAAACCAAGCTGCTCACTAAGGTGCCCTATCCCAACTTGTCGCACGCAGATGGTTACAATTTCTATTCTGATCAATATCTCAGTCGTCGAGATGGAGCCGTCTTTCAGCATATTAAGGAACATGCTGCCTGGAACGATGAGTCTGATTTGGGTTATGCGCGGATCAGCTTCCACTTGACTTCATTCAATCCCAGCCCGGACATGCTCCATGGCGATACTTTTATCGATTTGATGGAGTCCGTCTACAACTTCCTGGGCCAAGAGAAAGGTAAGGTGTGAGCATGGGTGAGCTTTCCATCACCTTCTCAAAAAAGGTGTTTAACAGGGTTGTGGAAGCCTTGGCCTGGGACGGCCGGGAGCGAATCGTCTATGTCCTTTGCGAAGCCAGCCAGGGTGACGACCAAACCAAACTGCTTCCTAACGAGATAATGAGCCCGAGCGAAGATGACTATGAGAGCCGTTCAGCCGTGCATCTCAAGGTCAAGAAAGAGTTCATCAGCAAAGTTGGCAACTGCGCTGTGGAGACGCAGCGGCATATCCTCCAAGCCCATGTCCATCCGCCTGGCTACGGAGGAAGGTACAGCCCGGTTGATCGCCGCGAGGAACCCATTCTCATGAAACACGTTGCTGAAAAGATCGAGGGGATAATCCACGCCTCCATGGTCTTCAGCAGCGACTTTTCTGAACTGGACTCCTGGTATTTTGACCGCAAACGTGGTGATGTGGTGCCAACAAGTAAGATTGTTGTGGTGGGTGAAAATGCTCTTCGGCTTTTCATCCCAACTGGTGTTCAAGAGGACGCAGCACCCAGGGTCCCCAAACAGCTTTCCAGGACGGTGAAAGCCTATGGCCGCGAAGCTGTAACCATGCTTAAAAACTTGACCATAGGTATTGTCGGCGTGTCTGGCTTAGGCAGCCCTGTGGCAGATAATCTGATCAGGGATGGCGTGGTCCGAATAATCTTGTGTGACCCCGATACTATTGAAGAGTCCAACTTGAACCGGCTCGCCGGGGCCACTCAAAAGGATGTGGGACGTTTCAAGGTTGACTTCTTTAAGGATTACGCTGCCGAGATCAGCCCCGAGGCGGAAGTCATCGCGATAAAAGACAGTTTTTATAGCGGGAAGGCCCAGTCCGTGTTTGCCCAGGCCGATATCATATTCGGAGCTGTTGATTCGGGTGCCCGGTTTTCGATCAACAGCTTAGCCCTCGCGAATCTCATCGCGTATATAGACACGGGGGCAACGGTGCTGCACGAGGGTGGCAAGATGGCCTTTCTGGGCGGGCAGGCATATTCAGTGATCCCTGGCAGGCACGTGTGCCTGAGTTGCGCGGGAGTGTTTAATGACCTATGGCAGGAGTACCTCCCTCCTGATGAGAGAGATCGAGAAGCTCGCCAAGGCTATCTCAAAGGGCTGCCGGAAGGGATCCCCTTGGTCATGAGCTTGGACCACGTGATTGCGGGACTGGCCTATCAGCAAATGCTGTCATATATCTGGGGAGAAACCGCCCAAGAGGTGTTCGGGGTCCACTATGATGGGCTCAAGGCGACTATTACCAAGTCTGTCTGCGAAACTGGCGGTTGCCTGATTTGCCAAGAGGACGGTGCCCTAGGGATGGGTGACAAGGTGGAGCCTGTTGTACCGCGAAAGGATGGGTCAAAGGAGATGCGAGTCTTGCCAGCAGCTTGATGGACGTATTAACGAATTGGGTGCTCCCCGCTATGGGGAGCCATTTTTTAGACAAAAACAGCATTTACGACCAATTACCTTTATAAGTTTCCTCTTCCTTTTTCTTGATTTTTGGCAAGTTAGGTGGGCCTTCTCTAACTTTATTTTTTCCACGTTTTTTTGCGATACTCATGCCAATATCGGCTCGTTGTACAGCGTTTATAGCCTTTTCGTTGCTCTTTAAAGGTCCTAAACCTATGCTGCATGTCACATGCAGGCCTGTAGCCAATCGCTCCCAGTTGAAGGTATTAATTAAGTTTAGAAATTTTTTTGATCTTTCGTGGAGCTCATATCCCTCATGGTCGGCAAGTAAAGCAAAAAAAGTGTCATCTCCACATCGTCCGCAATAAGTTGTGGCGAATACTATGTAAATTAATAGTGGAAATATTTGTAAAATAGAGTCACCTATACTGGAACCATATTTATTATTTATTTGAGTCAAATCGTCAACATCTATTAGAGCGATACCTGTAACGGTTCTTGTTTTTGCTATTTCTCTCACTTTGTGAGGCAACCCATTTATTACGAAATCTCTGCCTGAATCTTTATTGTATAACCATCCTGAACATTTATTATCGACAATTGATAAAACCTTGTGTTGGAATTCGGTATTGCCACTGCCTGATATTTTCACCCACTCCTCTATTTCATCTTTTACCGCGATCTCATATTCGTCTATCTCTTGTAAAAAACAATCAATAGCGCCAAGTACCATTTCATTAATGCGTTCATTTCTTTTGGTCTCCTCTTTGAAAGTATCGTCTTTGTGCAATGGTCTGTTCTCGATTTCATGAACACCCAAATCGAGGATATATACTTCCCATTCATCAATATGATGAATTCTGTTTGGCATGTATTCATATGAATCATATTTGATAAAAACATCTTCCCATTCCAAACCAATTGCTTGAATGTCAAATAAAATGCTAGTGCTGTTTATGCTTGGCGGCCTTTTGACAAGCTTACGCCAGCATAGATCATCATGTTCGTGGGGTGCCTCTGTGTATCTTTTCTTTGGTTTGGAATATGAAAAGTATTTGTATTCGTTTTTATCGCCATATAAAGTGTTAAAGCGATTGCTGCCCCAGGCTTGTAGAATGCGCTTTATAACATGTTCGTTATTTTGAGATGCGTTGCTACCAGACAGGGCGACTGATAATGAAAATAATGTGCCGGCATGTTCTATCAAATCAATGCCGTTATTCGAGGTGCAATGCTCATTTTTCTTATTAGAAATGGCAATCAAGGCAATTATTGATAAATAAAACCGTCTTTTGTCGGTGTCAAAATTCAATGCAAAATCTGCATTTTGAGATGGAACGAAGCACCCCAAGTACCCTCTGCGTAAATCTATGTAAATACCTTCCTTCATAAAAAACCGTTTCTAAACCGTTTTAGGCAGATGAATCGATTATAAAGGTAGTTGCCATGTGTTGCTCTTCAAAGAGTAGCCATAGGTATAGGCCAGGAAGGCACTCCCATGGGCAAGCTGTAAATTGGTCGTCCTAACCAGCCTAAAGAGTGTGACACCCTCAAGGCCCGGGTACATGATGCACTCCCGGTCCATTAGAATCAAGCCTTAGTCCTGGCCCACCACGATAACCACTCACTGCGTGCGCTGCCGGAGGTGTGCCCAAAATGGCAATAGACGAATATAACTTTCTTAAATTACTTGATCATATGCTCAAGCAGCGCATCAACAAGTACTCACATCTAAAAGATAACGAGGATTGGAAGAGCCACTGGGATAAAGTCTACCAAGAAATAGTTACGCAATATTACCAAGAGTTGAAAGGCGAGCATGCCGGTTTCTTTTCTGTTTTAGAGACACATGCAATAAACATTAATTTCAAGAGGAGAGAAGCAGATTTTTTTGAAGAAGAACGCTTGCGCAGGGCCCTCATTGCAAACCAAGCACATGATTACATAATCGAAACAATAGAACACGAAGATGATGGTCTTGCAATTCGTTATAGAGAATATAATTATGCTAGGCTCAATAGTGCAGGATATTTTCTAGAAAAAAGCCATTCTCAGTTCAACAAACTCCCAGAAGAACAATTATTAGAAAATGAAGTTCTTGAAATAGCAATAGACCTAGTGGATGCTTTTAAAAAAAATGCAGGAATTGGCGATGATTACGCGTATATCGCTGAACATCTAATCTTTAATACTGATAAAAATCACGGCCAGAACGGAATAATAGGCGAGTTGGCAGCTGTTTTAAATGAAACACCAGATAAAATCAGAACAAAAAAATGTAAAATGATAAAAAAGGCAAAAAAAATAATATCAAATTCGGTATTAGATTTAGAAATGGCAAAAAAAAGCATGAAAATAAAAAGAATGCATGCTGATAAAATGGAAAAACGTACTAATGATCAAGTTGCCGGAGAATATATTCCAACAGCTTCAAGTGCGAAAGTTATCAGAACCAATATTTGCTCAATAAATCAACTTATGGATCATGAAGTCCTTGAATTTCAAGAGCTTTACTGTTGGCATATTAAACGCGGCAGGAAGGCAGGCCTAGACAAGCAGGTTGGTAAGGCCATTAACGATAGGCCCAAATCCAGCCCCAACCGAGTCCTACGTACTAGCACTAAGAAGCCGAGCAGAAGCAAAGGAGTCGGGATACCATCCAAACCCAGCACTGATGATGCCGCCTAGCCTCGATCAGCAGCATGACCGGAGCCTTCGGGCCCCGGTCAACATGTTTCAAGGTCTACAGCGATAAGACTTTACCACCACTCACCTTAAAGAGGCTTTGCAATGAGCGACGATTACCACGATCCATTCGATCCAAAGAATAACCCCATGCTAACTGATGGCGACATGCCAGACCCCAGAAAAATTGAAGTCCGAGAAGGTCTTGAGTTTGGCAGAACAAAAGAGCTGAGAATTATTAAGGTTGGCAGCGAGGACTCAATCCCTTCACTTGTTCCTGAAAGCAGTGAGTCCGGACATGATGAGAACGGCAATTGGAAAACAAAATACTTTATCAATATCTATATTGATGAAGAAGACGGAAATCCAATTAACTTATGGCCAAATCATCCGCAAGCCTGGATATCTTACACGGGCAAATTGATTTGGCACAAAGATCAGCGTGGAGTGTGCTGTTCATCATTCCATACTGGTAGGAACTTCAATGTAAAGCTTGGCATAGATGGTGACATACATAATGGTAAATGCTTCTGTAACGATTGCAAGAAAACGCAAGATACCGTGGTTGGGTTTATTTTTATCATTGGTGCTGTAGCAGTTGTGATTGGCTACTTCAGCATCTAGGTGCAATGATGAGTTACGTAGACAATAAAGATCTTAGCAAGCTTGAGATGGATATCAAGCTGCTAATAGACGGAGGAGTGGAAAAAGAAAACCCAATAGTACGAGATGCCTTGTCTGTTTATTTCAACTATGGCGATGATGGTCCAATCAATGAAGTAATAAAAAATAATCCGGGAATTATACAAATAGCAAAACGAAACATCTCCAGACAAAATTATCTTGATTATAAACGTCCATTTAGAAGGCCCACACCAGCAGAGGTAGTCAAATATAATAGGTTCATCCGGTAAATGCCGGTGTTGATTCGTGCAGGAAATATAGTCTGAGTTT